>UQLC01000009.1 GCA_900541795.1 uncultured Collinsella sp.
AGCGCTTCCCTGACACGGAAGAGGTCAGAAGTTCAAATCTTCTAACGCCCACCAAATGTTCACAGCTCAGAGGCTATGTCCTCTGGGCTGTTTTTTTGTCACCAAGTACGCCGCCAAATAAGCCACCAAATATTGATCCAAGGTTTGTACGCGATGGTCTTCGCATCCCCGTAGGGGTGCCGGCAGATTGCATACGTTCTGGCCGATCGCGACCGCAACATGTTGGTCAAGCATAATCTTTTGGATTCTTTTGGCGTGAGTGGCTTGGTTTTAGTAGGATTTGTCAGCGGCTTGACTAAGGGGGTTTTATAACTGCCATGCAGGTAGCCGTGTTGGTAACGTTTTACCGACTCGCCAAGAACCCCTCATTTATAATGCGTCTGCAAAATGACCAATTGCTTTGACCTGCTGAAACACTATATGTTGTGTTTGACCTAAAAAAAGAATACAGGATATAGATGCGTCTTTGTCGTATGATAGATGGCGGACAGAGAACGAGGACCTTATTCACCCCATTTGGACACGCCTTTGAGCCGCTTGATCGGCCGCGAGGAATGTCCGCATGAGGACCTATGGTTTATCGAGAACACAGATTGCGCGACGGCGCCGCAAGACAGGGGCAAGCCCTGCCGGGCATCGTTTGGCTCTGAAGCGCAATGAGGCTACGACGCGAAAGAGGCAAGAGGATGAAGATCATCAAGCGCAGCGGCACCGAGGTTGTCTTTGACATCGATAAGATCGTCAATGCGATTCGCGCCGCCAACTTGGAGGTCGAGGAGAGCTCTCGTCTAACCGACCGCCAGGTGGTTTACGCGGCACAAAACGTCGCCGAGGCATGCGAGAACGCGGGTCACACCGTGTCGGTCGAGGAGATCCAGGATCTGGTCGAGGACGAGATCATGCGTCTCGACTGCTACGAGGTCGCTCGCCATTACATCATCTATCGCTATGTTCAGAGCCTGAAGCGCCAGAAGAACACGACCGACGACAAGATTCTGTCGCTGATCGAGTGCAACAACGAAGAGGTCAAGCAGGAGAACTCCAACAAGAACCCGACCGTCAACTCCGTTCAGCGCGACTATATGGCCGGCGAGATCTCCAAGGACCTGACCCAGCGCGTGCTGCTGCCCCAGGAGATTGTGGATGCTCACAATGAGGGCCTGATTCACTTCCATGATTCGGACTACTTTGCCCAGCACATGCATAACTGCGACCTGGTGAACCTGGAGGATATGCTCCAGAACGGTACTGTTATCTCGGGCACGCTGATCGAGAAGCCGCACAGCTTCTCGACTGCCTGCAACATCGCGACGCAGATTATCGCCCAGGTTGCTTCCTCCCAGTACGGCGGCCAGTCTATCTCGCTGACCCATCTTGCCCCCTTTGTTGAGGTGAGCCGTCAGAAGATTCGCGGCGAGGTTGCCCGCGAGCTCGATGAGCTTGGCGTCTCTGCGTCTGCCGAGAAGGTTCGCGAAGTCGTTGAGGACCGTCTGCGTGACGAGATCCGTCGCGGCGTCCAGACGATTCAGTATCAGGTCGTGACCCTTATGACCACGAATGGCCAGGCGCCGTTCGTGACGGTCTTTATGTATCTCAATGAGGCCCGTACGCCCCAGGAGAAGCACGACCTTGCCATGATCGTGGAGGAGACGCTTCGCCAGCGCTACGAGGGCGTTAAGAACGAGGCCGGCGTTTGGATTACCCCGGCATTCCCCAAGCTTATCTATGTACTCGAGGACGATAACGTTCACGAGGATTCCCCGTACTTCTACCTGACCCAGCTGGCTGCCAAGTGCACCGCCAAGCGCATGGTGCCCGATTACATCTCCGAGAAGAAGATGCGCGAGCTCAAGCTGTCGAAGGGCGAGACCGCCGGCAACGGCGACTGCTACACCTGCATGGGTTGCCGCAGCTTCCTGACGCCCGACCGTTCGGGCAACGGCTTTAACAATGTTGCCAACGCGCTGAACTACGACCCGAACAAGCCCAAGTACTATGGTCGCTTTAACCAGGGCGTTGTGACCATCAACCTGCCTGATGTCGCGCTGAGCTCGCATCAGGACATGGATAAGTTCTGGAAGATCTTCGACGAGCGCCTTGAGCTTTGCCATCGTGCCCTGCTGTGCCGTCATGAGCGCCTGATGGGTACGCTTTCTGACGCCGCACCGATTCTGTGGCAGTACGGCGCCCTCGCTCGTCTGAAGAAGGGCGAGACGATCGACAAGCTGCTCGTGGGCGGATACTCCACCATCAGCCTGGGCTATGCCGGCCTGTATGAATGCGTCAAGTACATGACGGGCCACAGCCACACCGAGAAGGAAGGCACGCCGTTTGCCATGGCCGTCATGCAGCGCATGAACGACAAGTGCGCCGAGTGGAAGGCCGAAAGCGATATCGACTTCTCGCTGTACGGCACGCCGTTGGAGTCGACGACCTACAAGTTCGCCAAGTGCCTGCAGCGCCGTTTTGGCATTATCCCGGGCGTGACGGACAAGGGCTACATTACTAACAGCTATCACGTTCATGTGTCCGAGGAGATTGATGCTTTCGATAAGCTCAAGTTCGAGGGCATGTTCCAGCAGCTTTCGCCGGGCGGCGCCATCTCCTACGTTGAGGTTCCCAACATGCAGGACAACCTCAAGGCTGTCATTCGCGTGATGCAGTACATCTACGACAACATCATGTACGCCGAGCTCAACACCAAGAGCGACTACTGCCAGGTGTGCGGCTACGATGGCGAGATCAAGATTGTCGAGGACGATGGCAAGCTGGTATGGGAGTGCCCCAACTGCGGCAACCGCGACCAGGAGAAGATGAACGTCGCCCGTCGTACGTGCGGCTACATCGGTACCCAGTTCTGGAACCAGGGTCGAACCGAGGAGATCCGCGACCGCGTGCTGCATCTCTAATAACCATCCCAGGCCGCCCCGTAGCGAGGCCCCGGACCTTTACTCGCTATTTCGGACAGTCCTGGCTCACGACGGAGGCGCCACTGGCGCCTCCTGTTCGTGCGGAACTCATATCGAGCAAAGGTCCGGGGCCTCGCTACGGGGCGGCCAAGTTGACGTAGCTGAGATGCAGCATGAGGCCTGCTCACTCCTCGAAGTTCTTAGCGGAAATAATTCGAGCTGCAGCTGCGATTTACTTGCGATGGCGGTTGAGCTGCAACAAAGTTTTTATTGGACCTCGAACCCTATACTCGATGTTCGCTTCGTTCATTGAGTTACCCTTTGCATGAGGCCGGGACATATCGTCCCGCCCGCAGTTTCGCAGGCCGAAGGCCGAGAATGTTTGAGGACGGGATGATATGTCCCGGCCTCCCGGGAGAGTTACCTATGAACTACGCGAACATTAAGTATTTCGACATTGCTGATGGGGAAGGCGTTCGTACTTCTCTGTTTGTGAGCGGGTGCCGTCGTGGGTGCAAGAATTGCTTTAACTCTGTCGCGTGGGACTTTGCTGCGGGTGAGCCGTTCGATCGTGCCGTCGAGGACAAGATTATCGAGAGTCTCGATCATCCCTTTATCGATGGCCTGACGATTCTGGGTGGCGAGCCTATGGAGCCCGAGAATCAGACGGGGCTCGTTGACTTTATCGAACGCGTGCGTGCGGCCTATCCCGCGGGGTCAGGAAAGACCATTTGGTGTTTTACCGGCGACGTGCTCGAGGAGCTTATGCCGGGTGGTCGTCACCATACCGAGGCGACGGACCGTATCCTTGCCTGCCTCGATATGTTGGTGGATGGCCCGTTTGTTCAGGAGCTGTACGATATCTCATTGCGTTTTAGGGGCTCGAGTAACCAGCGTGTGATCGATATGAACGCTACGCGCGACCGTGCTGAGCGCGAGGGTGTTGCGCTTTGTGATGCGGTTGAACTTTGGCGTGATGATCCGGTCTATTCGACCCATACTATGTAGCTTGTGGCCGATGCCGGAGGGCGTGGTACCATAGCGCGAACGCAAAATCGGAAAAGTGAGGCCCAGATGGTCGATCAGGAAAAAGTCGAGGCCGCCATTAAGCTGTTGCTTGAGGGCATAGGCGAGGACCCAACTCGGGAGGGCCTGCTGGAGACCCCGGCGCGCGTTGCCCGTATGTATGGCGAAATCGCCGGCGGTATGGACCAGAGTGCCGAGGAGCACCTGTCCAAAACGTTTGCCGTCGCTTCGAACGATTTGGTTATCGAGCGCGACATCACGTTCTACTCGCTGTGCGAACATCATCTGCTGCCGTTTTATGGCAAGGCTACCATTGGCTATATCCCCAACGGCCGTGTCGCAGGGCTCTCTAAGCTTGCTCGCACGGTTGAGGTTTATGCCCGCCGTCTGCAGCTGCAGGAGCAGCTGTGTGCGCAGGTTGCCGACGCCCTCATGGATTATCTCGCTCCCCAGGGAGCGATTGTGCTCATGGAAGCTGAGCATATGTGCATGACCATGCGCGGCGTGCAAAAGCCCGGCACCAAGACCGTGACGCTCGCTCGCCGCGGCGTCTTTGAGACCGACCCCGCGCTCGAAGAGCGTTTCTTTAGGATGCTGGGACGCTAACTATGAGAGTCGTCAACGACTTTACATCGAATACTGACGAGGGAACGCCGCGTCGCGGTTTTATGGCTTCGGGCCTGGCGCCTTTTGGCGTCATGCCTCGTATCGATTACATCTGTGCCAACGGCCTGTTCCGGCGCCACCTGGGCAACATTGCTCAGCTGGAATCGGGGCGCATCTTCTGCCGCCACGGTATCGACCATCTGCTCGATGTCGCTCGCATTATGTGGATTAAGAATCTCGAGGAAGATCTCGAGTTTGACCGCGAGGTCATCTACGCCACGGCACTTCTTCACGATATCGGCAAAGATGAACAGTATGAATCGGGTATATCCCATGATGTTGCAAGCGAACGCGTCGCTGATGCAATTCTCGGCGGCATGCCCGATGGCGTGGCGTTTGAGCCGGCCGATGCCGCAGCCATTAAGACGGCCATTCTGGGCCATCGAAAGCTGCGCGTGAACAGCCAACCGCTCGAGCGCCTGCTCTATGCAGCCGACAAAGCGTCGCGCGCCTGCTTTGCATGCCCCGCGCGCAATGCTTGCAACTGGAGCGATGATAAAAAGAACCTGTCGATTCGCGTGTAGTTAGTTTGCGCGGTCGGGGTTCTAAACGAAGGAGACGATCGCGATGAGTAACAAAAAACTGCCCGAGAATGCAACCAAGACTGAAGGTGCCGAGCTCGCACGCCGTGGAAGGGGCGAAATATCCACCGCAACGGCGGTGCCCCACGTGAGCTATGACGATCTGCGCCATGCCGATCGCATTACTATCGACGGTCTCGAGGTCTTTGCCAACCACGGCGTGTATCCCGAAGAGAACGCGCTGGGCCAGAAGTTCATCGTGTCCTTGGTGCTCTATGCCGACCTGCGTGCAGCGGGGGAGCACGATAACCTGGACGCCTCGATTGACTACGGCTCGGTGTGCCACGATGTCGATGGCTATCTGCGCGAGCATACGTTTAAACTCATCGAGGCGGCAGCCGAGGGTGTGGCCCAGATGCTGCTGCGTCGTTACCCCTTGCTGCTTGGCGTGCGTGTTAAGCTCGATAAGCCTTGGGCGCCCGTCGGTCTTCCCCTGGCAAGCTGCGGCGTCGAGATCGAGCGCGTGCGCTAACCGGTTCTAATACGTCTCTATGGGTGGCTGCTTGAGCCGCTGCGACAGCGCTCTATTGTTGGGGCAGTACCTGTCGAGCAGGGCGTGAAACCGCTGATTGTGGCTTGGCTCGAGCAAGTGGACGAGCTCGTGGGCGACAACCATGTCGAGACACTCGATGGGATAAGCGGCAAGTTCGCGTGCGATGCGAATGGCTCCGGTCTTGGGCGTGCATGATCCCCAGCGCGTTTTCATGCTGCGCACGGAGACGCGGGAAACGGCGACACTCATTGTGATTTCGTATGCGTGCACGATGTCGCGTAGCGCTGCGGTGACCTCGGTCGTATAAAGCTGGCTGATGTGGGCTTGGAGCTCGTCGGACGTTAGGCCGTCGAGGATTGCGCGCCGCTTGGCCTGTGGGCGTTCGTTCGATTTGTCGGCACCTATAAAACTTGCGAAGGTGGCCTGCTTGGGCCGCGGTGCGGGTGACTTAAAGTTGTGATCGAGCGCATCTTGTACCGTGATGGGCTTGCCCCAAAGTGCAATGATGGACGAGGGGCTGAGCGGCTCTCGCGCCGTCGCCTGACGTTGCTCGCGCTGGGCAAGCCGGCTGATAATCCAGGCGCTGTTGCGCTTCACAAACGCTTCGATACGCTCGCGGCTGGCGCCGAGCGGTGCACTGGCGTGGACCTCACCGCTCGATGTGACGCGTAGGTTGAAGTTCTTGACGCGCTTTTTGGTAACGACGACGGGGATGGATGTGCCATCCGGTCGGGATACGGTAATCGTAAATTGCTGCGTCAAAAGCGGTCCTTTGGATTGGGGACGGGCCGGCATGTCGACCGTTCGGCATGCCGGCCCGCTCAAGGGATGTGAAATTAATAACGCTCAAAGAAGGCAAGCGCGTTGTCGCTGCAGAGCTTTTGCATCACGGTCTTGCCAAAATGCTTGGAAAGCATGTTCTGGAACTCGGGCATCTTGCTGGCATCGGAGAGGAAAGCGGGCACCGTGGCGCCGTCCCAGTCGCCGCCGAGCGCGATGACGTCCTCGCCGCCCAGGTCGAGCCAGTGCTCGATATGTGCCGCCAGCTGGTCGAAGGTGACGTCTGCGGCGGTCTTGTCGGTTGCGTCGTTGGAAAGGAACTCGCTGCAGTAGTTGAGGCCGACGATGCCACCCATGTCGCGGATGGTGCGGAACTGGTCGTCGGTAAGGTTGCGTTTGGCGCCGCAAACCGCACGGGAGTTGGAGTGGCTGGCGACGAAGGGACGCGTGGCGCGGGCGGCGACCTCGTCAAAGCACTCATCGTTGAGGTGGGAGACGTCGAGCACCATGCCAGCGTGCTCCATCTGCGTAAGCGCCTCGATGCCGGCGGCGGTGAGGCCGGCGTGGGTGTCGTGGCCGCTCGCGAGCGGTCCCTGCGCGTTCCAGCTGAGTGATGACATGAGTACGCCCAAGCTCTTGAGCACCTCGATCAGCGCGGGGTCCTCGGCAAAGAACGTGGCGTTTTCGATGGTGTGGATGCAGGCGACCTTGCCGTCTTTGAGCGCGGGGCGAATGTCTGCCGCGCTGCGTACGTTGACCATGCGGTCGTGGTTGAGCATTGCCTGGCCGCTCATATGCGCCATGATCTGCGCCTGGAAGCGCGCGGCGTGGGCGGTGGGAATCTCATCGGGGACAAACGTGGCGAAGCACTGTGCCCACGGCGTGTTGCCGATCTTTGCGAGCGAGATGGCGCAGGCGTTGCCCTCGATGAGGTCGAAATCTTGCGGATGCGTTTCGTCGCCGGGGAAATAACCGTCGGTGCCGGCGGTAAAGCGCAGGTCGAGATCGAGCGTGGCCCAGCCGATTCGGTCGGCGGTGTCGCAGTGTAGGTCAAATACGGGATATGCCATGGTTCCTCCGGTTGCAGCGTTTCTTTGCAAACTGTCATTGAATTGTATGACTAGGGTATAGTTAGCGCCATATGTTCACGGCGGCCCGCGTTGTGCGCCGCCCTTATCACGGAGGTTACCATGTCCAACCAGGGCAAGAAGGTCAAGACCCATTATCGCGGCACGCTCGATGACGGCACGCAGTTCGATAGCTCCTACGATCGCGGCGAGCCGCTGGAGTTCACCTGCGGCGCCGGTCAGATGATCAAGGGCTTCGACGCCGCTGTTGTCGACATGCAGGTGGGCGAGAAGAAGACCGTGCACATCCCGGCTGCCGATGCCTACGGCGAGCACAATCCCGAGATGGTTATTACCTTCCCGGCCGAACAGGTTCCCAACATCGAGCAGATCGAGAAGGGCATGAAGCTTTTCCTGTCCACGCCGAGCGGTATGCCCGTCCCTGCTGTGGTCATCGATGTAACGCCCGAGGCCGTGACGCTCGACGCCAACCACGAGCTGGCCGGCAAGGACCTCAACTTTGATATCGAGCTCGTCGAGGTCGAGGGTTAGAGTATGCCCGAGCGCTTGGTTTCGACGACATGCTTGGGAAATCTCAACGATCCGTCCTATGAACTCCTGCTCCGCCGGAATTTGGGCGGCGTCTTTGAAGTTGACGAGCTACTGCTCGATTGGGACCAGGCTGATGTATGCGCGTTTGCGGGCGTGACGGAGCTGGGGCGCACGATCGATGTTCGGCCGGATGCTACCGACGGTGGTCGTCTTGCCGACGGCGACGTGCTCGCCATTGACCGTTCGGGCGTGGTGCCCGTGGCGGTTGTCGTGCGCCTGCGCAGCGCCGAGGTTTATTTGGTCGAAGTCGACCGCATGGATCCGATTGCGCTCGCGCATGCGTGCTGGGAGATCGGCAATATGCATGCGCCGCTTTTCCGAGGCGATTCGGACGAGTATACCGTGCGCATGTATACGCCGGTGCAGCCTGTTTTGGGCCGCATGCTCCGGGGCGTCGAGGGCGTTTGGCTCTCGGTGGTTACCCGTGAACTCGATGCGGACCGGCGCTTTGCGTCGAGTGCGGCGGATGCCGTTGTGAGTATGGCTCCCGACTTTACGATCGTAAAAAAGGCGCGCGGTTAACGTGCGTATGAGTAAGACGGACTTTGAGAGGCAGCTATTCAAAGTCCGTCTTACTGTTGATGAGGTGCTTTGGGGGGAAAGCATATGGGTCTTGAGGGAATCAAGCTGATTGCATGCGATTTGGACGGCACGTTGCTGCATCGGGGGGAGCGCGAGCCGCGTTCCGAGGCCTTTGAGCTCATCGATGAACTGCATCGTCGCGGTATCGTGTTTATGCCGGCGAGCGGTCGTCAATATGCGAGCTTGCGCTATCTGTTTACCCCGGTGGCCGATGAGCTCGCCTATGTATGCGAGAACGGAGCCCTGGTGATGAGCGAGGGGCGTGCCGTTGTCAAGCGCTCCATGGAGCGTAGTCTTGCTACGGATATCGCGAATGCCGTGGTTGCGTATCCCCATGCCGACGTGACCCTTTCGTGTGAGGGACACCTCTACACCATGAGCGGCAACGATGCGTTCGTCGACCATTTGCGCTATGAGGTCCACTGCGATGTGGCGGTGGTCGACCGCCCCGAGGACATCGACGAGGACGTCATTAAGATCGCCTTCCAGACGCCCGAGGTGGATCAGCCGGCGGCCCTGGAGTATTTCGAGCGCCTCTTTAGCGACCGTGTTGACGTGATGACGTCGGGAACCGAATGGACGGACTTTATCGGTTTCGGTTCGGGCAAGGGCTCCGCGCTTGCCGACTACGGTCGTGCCCTGGGTATTTCGCCCGATGAGATGATGGCGTTTGGCGATAACGAAAACGACCGCGACATGCTCAACGTCGTGGGCCATCCCTATCTGATGGAGAGCTGCAACCCCTCTATGCGTGGCATCAACGACCGCGTCCGCTACGTGCGCACGGTCGAAGAAGAACTGCGTCGTCTACTTGCCGAGTAGGCATGCCCCAAACATCTACCGGCAGTCGGGGCAGAGACCCTCGAAGATGGTGTAGTGCGACGTGACGTGCCAACCGATTTGCTTGGACGCCTCGGCGTCGAGCTGGGCATCGAAGGGGAGCGGCACGTCGATGACGCGGCTGCACGAGGTGCAGATGATATGTGCGTGCGGCTCGATGGTGCGATCAAAGCGACTCCCGCCCGGCGTCTTGATCGAGAGGATTTCTCCGGCATCTGCCAAGAGATTGAGGTTGCGGTAGACCGTGCCGCGGCTGATCTTGTCATCCTGTTCGCGCACGGCGTTGTAGATTTCGTCGGCGGTGGGATGGTTATAACTTTGGCGCACGGCGTCAAGAACCAGCTTTCGCTGCCTGGTATTCCTTCTTTGCACCGCCATGCGCCTCGCCTCTTTTCTATTAACGGTCGTAGGTAAATGATACCGTATTTAGCACACAATACTAATAATGAGGACTGAAACCGTCTTCATTGGCAAGTGGGGCTCGGGCCTGGGCGTCTACGAGGCGAAAACGCGTTCCCATGCACTCGTAGGAGGCATGAAGCGCCTCGAGATGAGATAGGATGTTTGCCGGAGCTCCCTGTATCTCCATCTCGACTGAGCCGTCTTCCATGTTACGCACCCAGCCGGTGAGGGAGCGTGCCTGCGCGAGGTTGGTGTTGGTAAAGCGAAAACCAACGCCTTGGACTTGCCCCGTCCAGTGCAGGAAATAGCGCAGGGGAGTGTCTTGAGTGGCCTCGTCGCTTGCGAGTACGGTAAGCCTGCGGCGCAGCTCGAGCTCGACGTTTGATGGTTTTTGAGGCTCTCGACTGCCGCCGGTGACGCTGGAGAAGAACGTATCGAAGAGGCCCATCGCTATGCCTGCTTGCCTGCGTCGGCCGGGAAAGTAATGCCGGCCTGCTGGCGCACGGCATCCATGATGCGCAGTGAGACGAGCGTGACATCGCGGTAGTGGCCAAGCTCGTGGCGTCCCGCTGGGGTCTCCCAAATCTCTTCCTTAACGTTATCGATGCCGCCGATGGCGGTGATAAAGTCTGTGAGTTCGTATTCCATAGTGTTGCTCGATTTGGGCAGGTCGAGCACGCGGCCGTTGTCGCCCTGTTCGCGCGGTGCCTCGGTCGCCGAGCCGCGTACGACATCGCCGCGATAGTCGATGCGGACGTTGCGGGGCGTGGACAGATGGTCGATCTGGATAGTGCCACGCTCGCCTTCGATCTGCGAGGGCAGCAGGTCATTCGTAATTTTGGAGTGCGCGAGCTCGACGGAGATGCGGCCTCCGCCATAGCTGGCGAGGATGGAACCGCAGCCGTCGATGGGGCCGTGCGTGAGCTGTCGCGTGGTGGGATCGAGCAGGGTAGTCATGCTCGTAAGGCCGGAGGGCATGCCGAAAATCTCGACCATGGGCTCGACGGCGTAGACGCCAATGTCCATGAGGGAACCCGATGCCATATTGCAGTCGAAGATATTGGTGGCGCGTCCCGCGAGAATCTCGTTGTAGCGCGAGGAATACTTGCCAAAGCGCAATGAGGCGCGGCGGATGGGGGCGATCTCGCCCAGGGCGTCCTCGATGGCGTGGAAGGCGGGATCGTGGAGGGGACGCATGGCCTCGAGGGCCACGACACCTGCTGCCTCGGCAGCGCGGAAGACTTCCAGCGCCTGCGCTTCGGTGGCGCAGAAGGGTTTCTCGACGATGACGTGCTTGCCGCCGGCGATGCAGGCAAGGGCCTGCTCGTAGTGAAGTGCGTTAGGGCTGCCGATATAGACGGCGTCGACGTCGACGGCTGCCGCAAGCTCGTCGAGTGATGTAAAGTTTCGCTCGCCACCGCGCTCGGCGGTAAAGGCAGTACCGCGATTGGCGTCGCGTGAAAGCGTGCCCACAAACGCGGCTTGGTCGTTGGCGTTGACGACTTGGATAAAGTCGTCGGTGATCATGGATGTGCCGATGGTCGCGATGCGCAGCATACGTCCCCCTTGCGTTGTTTGGTCTACAGGATGAGTGTAGCGCGTGGGGATATAAAGCTGCGCGAAAACGCTATTACAGGTCGCTCTCGTTAAAGCCGGTGTCGATATCGAGGTTGCTGCCGTCGGCCGCCGTGGTTGCGAGCTCATCGCAGCGCTCGTTGAGCTCGTGGCCGGCGTGACCCTTAACCCAGATGAACTCAACCTTGTGCTTACTTTTGGCGGTGAGTAGGCGCTCCCACAGGTCGCGGTTCTTGACGGGCTGCTTGTTGGCGGTTTTCCATCCGCGCTTTTTCCAGCCGTCGATCCAGTGCTTGTTGAAGGCGTTGACGACGTACTGCGAATCGGAATGGACTTCGACCTCGCAGGGGCGGTTGAGCGCCTCGAGCGCCACGATGACCGCCATGAGTTCCATACGGTTGTTGGTGGTCTTGGCGTAGCCGCGTGAAAGCTCGGAGGTGAAGGTCTTGCCGGCGGGGTTGGTGTATTTGAGTACGGCGCCGTAGCCGCCGCGTCCCGGATTTGATCGGGCCGAGCCGTCGGTGTAGATGATGACCTTCACATGGTTCCTTTCGTTGGGTACGTTTCGTGTGAGTGACCATTGTAGCGCCGCGTTCGCCGAGGGCTAGCAATCTACCATATCTACCCTGTCCTCAGATGGCTGGTTTTCTTGGATGATGCGGTCGAGCTCGTCGAGGTATTGCTGCAACAGGGGAGAGGGCTTGCGTTCATCGTGCATGATATAGCCTACGTGCATCGTCGGGGCATCTGCCAGTGGAATCGATGCCATGCCCCATTGCATTTCGTTTGAGAGCACGCCGGTGGAGAGCGTGTAGCCGTTCGAGGTGATCAGCAGGTTGGTAAGTGTTCCGCGGTCCGAGATTCGTATGTTGCGGTCGCAAGGGATATAGCTAAAAGGTTCCTCGGCGTAATAGAAGGAGTTCGAGGTACCTTGCTCAAAGCTGTAGCGCGTATATGGTGTGAGGTCGGTAAGGGACAGCTGCGGGCGGCGGGCAAGCGGGTGGCGCTCGCTAACGAAGACGTGGACCGTCGCGTCGAAGAGGGGATGGAAGCTCGCGCGCGCATCGGCAAAAGCCTTCTGCAGAACGCGGACGTTAAAGTCGTCCAGATAGAGGATGCCGATGTCGCTGCGAAACGCGCGGACGTCATCGATGATCTGCGATGTGGTGGTCTCGCGCATGATGAACTCGAACTTGCTGTCGCGGCAGCGCTCGACTACGTTGACAAAGGCCTCGACCGAAAAGGCGTAGTGCTGGGCGGAAATGGCGAGGCGGGCTTGCGGGGTACCGCCGTCCTCGTAGCGCGCCTCGAGCATGTCGGCCTGCTCTACGACCTGGCGCGCATAGCCCAAAAGCTCGGTGCCGTCGTTGGTGAGCGTGACGCCGCGGCTGGAGCGCGTAAAGATCTCCAGGTGGAGCTCCTGTTCCAGGCTTTTGACGGCGTTTGAGATGTTGGACTGAGCGGTATAGAGGCGCTGAGCTGCGGCATTGATTGAGCCGGACTCTGCTACGGCGATCAGGAAACGAAGCTGCTGGAGGGTCATCGGCGCCATCCTTTCGAGTGTTATCTATAAAACCGATAACAGGTTAGCGCTTTTAAGTGATTGACCGAGGGAAACAATGCTCGTACTATTCAAAACACACAAAGGCGGTAGGTAATTAAGCCAACCACGGAACCGGGATGCGAAAGGAGGCCCGCATATGAATTGCTTACTAAGACGAATGCCGGGCTCCTGTTTGCGCCCGTCGGCGTGATCAGGAGACAGCGACTTACTTCTCTCTAATTAATTAACTTTTGTTCGATCAAGGAGATCATCATGAGCCAGTTCATCAACAACCCCGAGCACACCTTTGGTTTCGATACCCTGCAGCTTCACGTTGGCCAGGAGAGCGCCGATCCCGCATCCGACTCCCGCGCCGTGCCTATCTACCAGACCACGAGCTATGTGTTCCGCAACTCCCAGCACGCCGCCGACCGCTTTGGTCTTGCCGACGCCGGTAACATCTACGGCCGTCTGACCAACTCCACCCAGGGCGTCTTCGAGGACCGTATCGCCGCACTCGAGGGTGGCGTTGCTGGCCTCGCCGTCGCCTCTGGTGCCGCCGCCATCACCTATACCCTGCAGGCGCTCGCTCAGGCCGGCGACCATGTGGTGGCCCAGAAGACCATCTACGGCGGTTCCTACAACCTGCTGGAGCACACGCTCTCCCAGTTTGGCGTCGAGACCACCTTCGTCGATGCCCACAACCTGGACGAGGTCGAGGGCGCCATCAAGGACAACACCACGGTCATCTACCTCGAGACGCTCGGCAACCCCAACTCCGACATCCCCAACATCGACGCCATCTCCGAGATCGCCAAGAAGCACGGTTTACCGGTTGTCGTCGACAACACCTTCGGCACCCCGTATCTGTTCCGTCCGCTGGAGCATGGTGCCAACATCGTCGTCCACTCCGCAACCAAGTTTATCGGCGGCCACGGCACCTCGCTGGGCGGTGTGATCGTCGACGGCGGTAACTTCGATTGGAAGGCGAGCGGCAAGTATGAGCAGATCGCTGAGCCCAACCCCTCCTACCATGGCGTCTCGTTTGCCGAGGCTGCCGGTCCCGCCGCCTTCGCAACCTATGTCCGCGCCATCCTGCTGCGTGACGAGGGCGCCTGCATCAGCCCGTTCAACGCTTGGATCCTGCTCCAGGGCACCGAGACTCTGTCGCTGCGCGTTGACCGTCATGTCGAGAACACCAAGAAGGTCGTTGAGTTCCTGGCTGGTGATAGCCATGTCGCCAAGGTGAACCACCCGAGCCTGTCTGAGCACCCCGATCACGAGCTCTATCAGAAGTACTTCCCCAACGGCGGTGCCTCGATCTTTACCTTTGAGATTAAGGGTGGCCAGGAGGCAGCTTGGAAGTTCATCGACCATCTGCAGGTCTTCTCGCTGCTCGCCAACGTGGCCGACGTCAAGTCGCTCGTCGTGCACCCGGCTACCACTACGCACTCCCAGCTCTCTGCCGAGGAGCTCGCCGAGCAGAACATCACGCCCTCCACGATCCGTCTTTCCATCGGTACCGAGAACGCCGAGGATATCATTTGGGATCTGAAGCAGGCCTTCGCCGCGCTGGACGAGTAAGGCGACTTGTGCAAGGACCCCTTGCGACTCGATAGGTATAACTGCATAAAATGCCTGCTCAAGGCGCCTGTGCGAACAATGGTTGCACAGGCGCCTTTTTTGCATAGAGCTGGTGCAAAAACAGGGTTTTTGGCATGCTTTATGCAATCGAGATGTGGAAAACTCCTGTTAAGAGGATGTGAGTTTTACGCAATTGACGTGCGCCTTTTGAGTAAAACCGCAGGTCGCGATTTGCTCGGGGTACTATGCAGCGCGATCGAATCACACGCAGCTCAAACGCAGCAAAAACGCACTACGGAGGTTTCTAGCTACATGAGGATCGATTCACGAAAACCGAAAGCCGCCGCCCTTTCCGCCGCTTTGACCGTGGCACTTTTGGCGGGCGCCGGTGCAACCGATGCCCACGCGGCAACACTATCCGATACGGTTGGATCTACGCCGTCCGAGACGACGCTGGTACAGCCCGTTGACTATCGCGGCGATGGTTATGGTTCCATGCAGGAGTGGAACGCCTCGATGGAGGCCAAGCGCGATTCCCTGGAGATGCGCGCTCAGATCATCATGAATATGTATGGCGACTATGCCACCGATGACGAGCGCGCTGTGCTGCAGGGTTGCATCGACGGTGCGGGTAGCCTGTTGACGATGGGGGAGGTCGACGCCAAGTCGACCGAGCTCGATGAGCTGCGCACTGCGCTTGAGGATGCCAAGCGCGAAGCGCTCGAGGCTGCCGCCGAGGCGGAGGCTGCCGAGGTCGCCCAGGCTTCGTACTACAACGCCGGTTACACTCCGTCCTACGCGTCTGCCGCGTCCTACGCGAACGGATCGGGCCTGACGCGCTCTGCGGGTGTCAATAACTACAACGGGCGCCGCGAGACCTATTACAGCAGCAATGTGCTTTATCACTATCGCACGGGCGAATGGACTCAGGATTCTGAGGGCTTCTGGCGCGATTCCGACGGCTATTACGTTGTTGCCGCGGGCGATATGGCCCAGGGCTCGACCTTTACGGGCTCCAAGGGTGATTGCAAGGTCTATGACTCTGGCTGCGCTGCCGGAACCACCGACTACTACACCGGTTGGTAATTTTTCTGCATCACGGATATTTGGCGGACGGGCGTCTTTACCGAGCTTTAGGGCAACGTAAGGACGTCCGTTCTATGTATGCGTTTGAGTTAACAGAGCCCTTACCGTGGCGGTACGCTGGGCGTATGGATGCGGGGCACACTGGTTCTTGAGAAATAAGGTCTTTCTCTTGGAGGAAGTGGTCTTGTGAATGCTCGAGATATTGCCGTTGCCGCCGTCGCGTTGATGCTTGGCTGCCTTGGTCCCACGGCCGCGCTCGTCGCGGGCATGCTGGGGATATGCGGGGCTGCTCCTATCGTGGCCGGCGCGCTGATCGCGGCCACGCTGCTGGGAAGCACCGGTGTTGTCCTTTGTCGCGACGATGAGGACGAGGTGTCGGGGTCGCAACGCTAACTGTTGTGAGATCGGCCGCCGGTCATAGACGAAGATGAAGGCCGCCGCAGGGGGGGGGTTCCCTTGCGGCGGTTTTGCTGTTAAGGCTGTTGAATGCGGCGCGTCGGCGCTACCAGCTTTTCTCGATATCGCGAATGCGTCGATAGAGCCATTCGTTTTGCGGTGCCTGGATATCGTGTTTGGCTGCGAGGCGGCAAATGGTGCCCGCGAACTCCTCGACTTCGGTTTTTCGTTGTGCGATGCGGTCCTGCGCCATCGAGGGCATACCGGCGGGGTCGATTCCCTCGATGAGGTGCACCATTTGCGTCAGGTCTGCCTCGGTCAGCTCAACGCCCTCGGCGTTGGCAACCGCAAGCGTCTCGCGCATGGCGGAGACAAAACAGCGGCGCTGCTCGGAGCCCGGCTCCGTGGCGCTTCCGTAGGTCCCGCCGTAGGCCATGCAGGTCTGGTTGATGCCGTCGTTGAGCATGAGTTTGGCCCACATGCGGTGCGCAATGTCGCTCTCGACGGTATGGGCGATGCCGCAGCGCGTATAGAACTCGTCGATGACGGTAACGGTTGCGGGCTTGGTGCCCGCTGCCGCGCCAAAGCGAATCTCGCCCGCATTGGTAAAGGTGAGCTCTCCGTTGAGGAACACGGCGTCCATGCCTTGGCAGATACCCAGGACGGTGTGCTCCCAGCCAAAGCGCTCGGCAATCTTTTGCTCGCTCGTGATGCCGTTGCACAGCGAGGCGATGAGCGTGTTGGGTCCCACGACGCGCTCCATAGTCTTGAGTGCTTGGTCGAGACCGGTGGTCTTGACTGTCAGGATGACCAGATCGGCGGGCGTCGCCTCGCTGGCGCGGACGGACGTGAGATCGCAGGGCTTGCCGTTGACAGTGAGCGCATCGCCCGCGTGACGCTCAAAACGGGTGTCATCCATAACGTATTCGACGGCGTCATTGCCGAGGGCCTTGGCAATCATGCTGCCGTAGAGCAAGCCGACGCCGCCCTTGCCGATAAAGGCGACCTTGTTGATCTGCATGTGAATCATCTCCTCACAAAAAGGCGCCCGCGTGCGGGGCGCCTGGTGGATTGTATGCCGCTGGAGCATGTAGCGTGCACCGGAGGCGGAATTTAGAAGAACAAACGCATGGGAACTTATGCCGCGGGGCAGATGGCAAAAACGCGTGCGGGATATCCAACACCATCACGGACCTTAGGGAAGGTGCAGAAGATGACGGCGCCTGTGGCGGGAAGCTCGTCCAGATGGTCCATGGCCTCGATCTGATAGCGGTCGACCGAGAGGATGTACTGCTCGCCGGGGTAGGGGTAGGCATCCTCGCGCGTGGTCACGCTCGCCTCCTTTCATCGGGCTTTTTGCTGATGTTAAAGCGGTGCCGTGACAGCTCGATTTCTGCTGCGTTACGATACGTTCTCGATTGCGATTCCACGATGTTTCGGCTGCGTGACCATTGTGTTTCGCCTTGTCGGGGCGCTGATGGCGAAGGGAGGGGCCGTGCAATACCGCGTTGACCCCAAAAGCGGCAACCGTATCTCGGCGTTGGGGCTGGGCTGCATGAGGTTTCCCGGTGCACCGGGGCACCCCGATGCGAAGACAGCCGATGCCATCATTTCCCGTGCCGTGGAGCAGGGGATTAACTACCTGGATACGGCCTATCTCTATCCCGGCAACGAAGCTTGTGTGGGCGCTTCGCTTGAGCGCCTAGGCCTACGCGACCAGGTGTTGCTCGCGACCAAGCTGCCACATGCTTCGTGCAAATGCACGGAGGATTTCGATCGGTTCTTCGACGAGCAGCTGCGCCGCCTGCAGACCGACCATATCGACTATTACCTTATGCACAACATCACCTCGCCTGCACAGTGGGAGCGCGTGGTGGCGTTGGGCATCGAGGACTGGGTCGCGCGTCAAAAGGCGGCGGGACGCATTCGCCAGATCGGTTTTTCATACCACGGCAGCGCGGCGGACTTCCTCACGATGCTCGATGCGTATGAGTGGGACTTTTGCCAGATCCAGTACAATTACGCTGGAGAGCGCTATCAGGCGGGAACGGCGGGGCTCATGGCCGCCGCCGAGCGAGGCCTCGCGGTGTTTGTGATGGAGCCGCTGCTGGGCGGGCGTTTAGCGGGCAAACTGCCGCCACGGGCTCGCGCTGTGCTCGATAGTGCCCGTGACCCGCATTTGCTCACTCCTGCCGCCTGGGGTCTTTCGTGGGTGTGGAATCATCCTCAGGTGACGATGCTGCTTTCGGGTATGACCGATACCGCGCAGGTGGATGAGAATTCGTCACTGGCAGACCTCGCATTGCCGAATTCGATGACTGCCAACCAACTCGACACGATCGCGCACGTGCTGGATGAGTTTGAAAAATCGAATCGCGTGCCCTGCACGGGATGCAGCTACTGCATGCCATGTCCCAAGGGTATCAACATTCCCGGCTGCTTTGCCGCCTACAACGCGAGCTATGCGCACAGCTGGTTTACGGGGCTGTCGCAATACTTTACGGCGAGTGCGGTGCGCACGAGCGAGCCCAAGCTGGTGAGCAATTGCGTCAAGTGCGGCAAATGCGCGCGTCACTGCCCGCAGCATATCGATATCCCCGAGCGTCTCGATGACGTGCGCCGACGCTTCCAGCCGGGCCCCGTAACGGCCATGCTTAAAGTCTTCGGCAAAACACGCTCCTCATGACCCTTTTATATCTTGTGATGGAATAGTTCCTGTTTGCGGCAGAATAGGGCGGTAGCAGGAACTATTTCGCCGCAACTGATGGGAGGCTATCGTGGGTGACCGAGGTTTACGTAATGATTCGCGTGAGGTTCGTTGGGGCATTTTGGGCGCTGGGCACATTTCTCATCGATTTGCATCGTCTCTCAAGAAGGTCGATGGGGCACGGCTGGTGGCTGCGGCCGGCCGCACTCCTGCACATGTCGAGGAATTTTGCCGAGCGTTTTCGATCGATGCTGCGCATGGCCATGTCTCGGTCGACGATAACGGCGATGCGGCTTATGACGCGCTGATTGCCGACCCCGATGTCGACGCAATCTACTTGGCTCTTCCGCATGGCATGCATACGCGTTGGGCCTGTCGCGCGCTGTGCGCCGGAAAGGCCGTGTTGTGCGAAAAGCCGGCCGTTTTGAGTGAGGAAGAGGCTCTCTCGATTGCCTCCACCTCTCGCGAGCGCGGCGTGCTGTTTATGGAGGCGATGAAGAATCGGTTTTGCCCGATGCGCACTCGCGTGAAAGACTTGCTTGCGTCGGGTGAGCTTGGCTGTATTGTCTCGATTGAAAGCGTGCAAAAGCTCGATTACGGCGAGTCTCCTTCGGGCTATCTGCTTGATCCGTTGCAGGGCGGCTGTCTATATGACATGGGCTGCTATGCGGTCGGTTGGTTTGAGGATTTGCTCGCGGGCGCGTGCGAGGTTTCGTCCCGTGAAGTTCGCTGGCGTGACGTATCAGGCGGCCGCGTCGATTGGGCCGACGAGATCCATATGAGCGTCGGCGGTATACCCATTCATATGGCGTGCGACGGCAAAGCAACATATGAAAGCCGCTTAACGATTGCCTGTGAGCGGGGCTCGTTGGAAATCGAGCGTCTCCATCGCCCCGAGCGCGCTCATGTGAAGTATTCCGACGGTCGAACGCTAGAAATAAATGCCCCGTTTGAGGTCGATGATTTCTACGGCGAAATCCAGCATGCGACGCAGCTCATTCAGGCGGGGAAACTCGAGAGTCCCGTCATGCCCCTTGCCGCCACGCAGCGCTGCGCGCACATCATCGATGCGATTCGTTTGAAACTTTAGGGCGTGGGGGCATGGCACCAGCGCTTGGAATGCCTGGAGGCCTTTGTCCCTGATGCCCCTTTTATAACTTGCGGTGGAATACGGTCTGTTTGCGCCAAAATAAGGCACCAATAGACCGTATTTCACCGCAACTGATGAGGAGGGAGCTGGAGATGCTGACGATCGGGTGCCATCTTTCGACGACGAAGGGCTATCGGGCAATGGGGGAGACAGCGTTGTCCATTGGCGCCAATACCTTTGCATTCTTTACGCGCAACCCGCGCGGCGGCAAGGCGAAAGACCTTGACATGGATGACGTGGCGGCCCTGCGCGAGCTTATGGAGCAAAACGACTTTGGCCCGCTCGTGGCTCATGCCCCGTATACCTATAACCCCTGCTCAGCCAAAGAGCGGGCGCGCGAGTTTGCCCTGGAGGCCATGGCAGAGGACCTGCGGCGCATGGAGGCGCTGCCCGGCAACTACTACAACTTCCATCCCGGTGCGCATGTGGGGCAGGGCTCCGACGCCGGCATTCAGATGATTGTCGACACCCTGTGCCAGGTGATGTTTGAGGGCCAGCAGACGACGGTGCTGCTCGAGACCATGGCCGGCAAGGGTACCGAGGTGGGCCGCAGCTTTGAGGAGCTGGCGTGCATTATCGAGGGCGTTGCCGCCAAGTGCCCAGAGCTGTCCGATAAGCTGGGCGTTTGTTTGGACACCTGCCATGTGAGCGATGCCGGCTACGACATCATCCATGATCTGGACGGCGTACTCGACGAGTTCGACCGCGTGGTGGGTATCGATCGCTTGCATGCCGTACACATCAACGATTCGAAGAACCCTTGTGGCGCCCATAAAGATCGTCACGAGTGCATCGGCAAGGGATACCTTGGCAGCGAGGAATTTGGTGGCGGTATGCAGGCTATGCAGAATATTGTATCGAATGGCCACTTGCGTTCGCTGCCGTTTATTTTGGAGACTCCGAACGAACTTGCAGGTTATGCAGCTGAAATTAGACTATTAAGGTCATTGCAGCAGTAATGACTGTCACAAAGTAGAGTATTCCATTCACGTTATGGGTTTGTTTCAATCAGTTTTCTCATTGCAGATTCGTAATTCCGGGTGCATAATAGCCAACAGTTTTTGCAGACCTCTGAATCAAACGAGGTCACCGGAAGGAGACTGATTATGAAGCTGAAGAAGCTTGGCGCATTTGCCGCCACGGGTGCTATGGCACTCGCCCTTGCTCTGACGGGCTGCGGTTCGTCCAACGCCACCTCTGGTTCTGATGCCGGTTCCAGCAGCTCTGACGACGCTAAGGTCGAGAAGGTCGACGGCTCCAAGGAGTACGCGCTCGTCAAGGACGGCACGCTGACCGTCGGCACCTCTGCCGAGTACGCGCCGTTTGAGTACAAGGATGACAACGGCGACTACCAGGGCTTTGACCTTGAGCTCATCAAGGCTATCGGTGACAAGCTGGGTCTGGATGTCGAGTACGTCAACAATGACTTTGACACGCTGGTTCCGGGCGTCGCTTCGGGCGCCAAGTACGACGTCTCCATCGCGGCTATCACCGACACGCCCGAGCGTGAGAAGGAAGTCACTTTCTCTGATTCCTACTACATGGACGATCAGGCTATCGTGACCAAGGTCGATAACACCGACATCACGGCCGACAACTACAGCGAGAAGCTCAACAACGCCGACGCTACCATCATCGTCCAGTCTGGCTCGACCGCCGAGGCCTTTGCCCAGGAGAACTTCCCCAAGGCCAAGATCGTCCCCTACAAGGACGCCACCGAGTGCTTCAGCGCCCTGCAGTCCGATAAGGGCGACGCCGTAGTCACCAACCGCTCCGTTGCGAGCCAGCTGACCGCCGAGCAGTTCAACACCTGCCAGACCATCAAGCAGATCAGCACCGGCGAGGAGTACGCCATCGCCATCAACCAGGGCAACACCAAGCTCAAGGACGACATCAACCAGGCTATCAAGGACCTGACCGACGACGGTACCGTCGACGCCCTCATGGCTAAGTACAATATCAAGTAAAATAACTACTTGATTGCGCGCGGGCCCTTTCCGTTTTGGCGGAAAGGGCCTTTGCGCTTCTCTTGACGGAGAGCGTTTCCGTCTCGTTTTGCCGGCAACTTCTACGATAGGAGCCACCTTGTCTCGACTGAACAAAGGGGCCGCGGAGCAGCGTTTTCCACTGCCCTCGATGCTCCAAAAGCTGGCCTGTGCCCTGGCTGTGGCGCTCGCCCTGGTATGCGCGGGGGCCTGCGTGCCCACGACCGCCCAGGCGCTTGAGACCGCAAAGATTACCGCCCGACCCAATACCGGTTCGGGTAGCGATGTGGTCGGCGGCACCGAGACGCGCATCACTTGGGAAGTTCAGGCCGATGCCGACGAGGAGCTGAGCGGTCTTTCGCTGACGTTTGTCGACGGTACGACGTTTGGTACCGATGACACTCGATTGACGATGCTCTCGGGCGAGGACCTCATGGATCGTACGCCCATGAAGCCCACGTGCAAGGCTGACGGCCAGACGCTCAAGATTGACTTTGGTGAGACGGCGCCTGCCGGCGGCTATTTCCGCGTCGAGGTTTACGGCGTGACCTTCCCCGTCGAGGGCGGCGATGAGGCCTTTAGCGGCACCTGCACTTTGGCCGATGGCTCGACCAGGAAGATCTCCAAGATTCCTTCCGTCGAGATTAAGGGCGTGACGGCATCCGATAACTTCCTGGCCGACCTTAAGGAGCAGCCGTGGGTCGAGGCGTGGAACTCCAATATGTTCCTGCGCCTGTTCCTGAACCCGGTCATTTTGGTCCAGAGCCTGCCGATCGTCTTCAAGGGCTTCCTCATGTCGCTTTCGATCGTGCTTGTGGCGTTTCCGCTGGCAATTCCCTTCGGTTTCGCCCTGTCGCTCATGCGCATCTCCAAGTCGCGCATCCTGCGCTGCCTCGCCGGCATCTACGTGAATATCATTCGCGGTACGCCGGCGTTCCTGCAGATCTATATCGCGTTCTTCGGTCTGCCGTTGGCCGGCGTCAAGGTTGATGACTACGTGCTCGGCGTCATCGTCATGGCCATGAATTCGTCTGCCTATCTGTGTGAGATCTTCCGCGCCGGTATTCAATCGATCCCCAAGGGCCAAAACGAGGCTGCTCGCTCTCTGGGCATGAATGCCTTCCAGACGCTGCTCTACGTTATGATTCCGCAGACGTTCCGCAATGTTTTGCCTACGCTGACCAGCGAGTTTATCTTGCTTTACAAGGATACGTCGCTGCTTGCCGCCGTGGGTGTGGTCGAGATCGTCATGAACGCCCGTACCATCGTGGCCACGACGGGCTCCATTACACCGTACGTGGTTGCCGCCCTGTTCTATCTGGTCATCACCCTGCCGCTCGCTCGCTTGGTGAGCGGTCTTGAGGCGAGGCTTTTGGGCACGACCGAGACCAAGAAGAAGCGTCCCGCCAAGAGCGCCGGACAGGTTGTCGCGACGCCCGCCGATCACATCGCCGGTCTGTAAGGAGGTCCTATCATGAGCGAAACCAATAACTCGAACGAGGTCGTCGTCAGCATCAAGAACCTCCAGAAGGCCTTTGGCGATAACGTGGTCCTGCGCGATATCGATCTGGATGTGCATAAGGGCGAGGTCGTCGTAGTTCTGGGTCCTTCGGGCTCGGGCAAGTCGACGATGCTTCGCTGCATCAATCGTCTGGAGAATCCCACGAGCGGCTCGATTATCGTTGAGGGCGTGGATGTGTGCGCCAAGGGTGTCGACCTCAACAAAGTGCGCACGCACCTGGGCATGGTGTTTCAGCAGTTCAACCTGTTCCCGCACCTGTCGGTCAAAAAGAACGTCATGCTTGCGCAGCAAAAGGTGCTCAAGCGCAGCAAGGAAGAGGCCGAGAAGATTGCCATCGAGGAGCTGACCAAGGTCGGCCTGGCCGAGCGCATCGACTTTATGCCGAGTCAGCTTTCGGGCGGCCAGCAGCAGCGCGTCGCCATCGCCCGCGCCCTGTCGATGAACCCGCACGTCATGCTCTTTGACGAGGCCACGTCGGCGCTCGATCCCGAGCTTGTCCGCGACGTGTTGGGGGTCATGCGCGACCTGGCACGCGACGGCATGACCATGATCGTCGTGACGCACGAGATGGGCTTTGCCCGCGACGTTGCCGACCGCGTTGTCTTTATGGACGGCGGCGTTATCGTGGAAGAGGGTACGCCGAGCGAGGTCTTCGACCACCCCAAGAGCGAGCGCACCAAGGCGTTCTTGGGCAACATCTCGTAGCCGCTTTATATGACTGACATAGCAGAAAACGGGAGCCGGATGTGATCCGGCTCCCGTTTTTGTTGGGACGCGAATGTGTTTTGTTGCAATGCGCGTTGCGGGCGGAGCTCATTGCCGCTAGGCGAGCTCGGCTCCAAGGGCGCGGCAGGCCGCTTCGCTCTCATCATCGGGGGCGTCGTAGCAGATGACGGAATCGACGACGTTGACGCCCTCCTCGTCGGCGTCCGCCTTCCAGTTGTCCATCCATTCGCCCTCGGCCCACGAATAAGAGCCAAAGAGGACGACCTTCTTGTCGCCGAGGGTCTCCTTGACCTCATCCCACATGGGCTGGAACTCATCATATTCAAGCTCCTCGGAACCCATGGCGGGGCAGCCGAAGGCGATAGCGTCATAGCCAGCGGCCTTGTCTGCGGAGAAGTCGGCGCAGGAGATGACCTCTGCCTCGGCGCCGGCACCGCTTGCGCCTTCGGCGACAAAGTTTGCCATGGCCTCGGTGTTGCCCGTGCCGCTCCAATAGACGACGGCGATTTTGCTCATGTTGAGTCCTTTCGGTTGTGCGGCGTGCGGCCGCGTTTTGTATGCTCTATCGGGTTGCCTGGGCAAGTTGCGCCAGGCTGCAGCCCTGTTGATAGATGTAGGTAAGGTATTGCGTGCATGCGCGATAGGAATCGAAGGTCGTGAGCGCCTGCTCAACGTTTGTGTATACCTTCCATGCGCCAAAGACCTTATAGTTTTCGCCGTGCTGGACGATAAACTGATGGACATCTTCGTAGGGATAGCCCAAAAAATAGCCAATTTCGTGGGGGAACTCGCACATGCACCCCGTATCGCAGTGCCTATTTCGCGCGAGTGCGCAGACGCTGCCGTCATAGGCGCTTTCTGCGGCATTGCTGCTTGCCAGTGTGATGCGCGCGGCGAGATGCACCAGCGATGCGGGCAGGTTGTGGACATCGTAACCTTCGGCGGCAAGCGCCGTCGTGGCGCGGGGGTCGGAGAGGTATCGCATGAGGTCCGCAGGGCGGTACACATAGATGAGCGCTCCGCAGGGGCGCCAGACCAAAACGCTCATATGGATCCCGAGTGGCTGGAGCTCGCGGTTGCATTGGGCTATGACGGCGAGCAGGCGAGAGCGTCGCCCTTCGATATGGGCGGCGCCGGGTTTTCCGTTTTGGTTGGCGTAAACGCCGGGATAGGTAAAGAGCGATGCCGGCTTGATGCTCGCGAGCGTGGGGGAGCAGTTGCGCACGACCGCTGCCTGAAACGTTGGAATGTCTATGGTTCGAGTCACGGCGCTCCTTCTGGTCCTCACTGTTAGCCTAGGAAAACTTATACACGAAAGTAAGCCCTGGTCAACTAAAAAGTTTGAACAGGGAAACTAATTGACCGAACGGACATGTTTTTGGGTTAAGATGGGGACACCCCATGGGGGTATCTAGATAGGGCTACTTGAAAGGGGAACGCATGAGTGACTTGCTCAACCCTGCGAATCTCATTGTGCTTGCCGTGATTGTCGTTGGCATGTTCTTTGGCCTGCGGCGCATTGTCGCTTCGACACACGGGAAGAGTTGTTGCAGCGATGGCGCGAGCGGCAAGAAGGCCAAGAAGGTAGTGGTTGCGGATACTGATCCGTCCCACTACCCCTATAGCGATGAGCTGCTTATCGGCGGCATGAGTTGCGACGGCTGCGCTCAGAACGTGGCCAATGCCCTGAATGCGCTGGATGACGTGTGGGCAACGGTGACGTATACGGACCACACGGCACGCGTACGCTCGAAGCGCCCGGTTGATCGCGACACACTCGAGACGGCGGTGAGGGGTGCGGGCTATTACGTTATGAAAATGTAGGCGTTGCCCTCTCCGATGGGTACCAGCCTCCTGCCCATTGTGACTATCGGCATCCAAAAATTTGCGCAAAAATAACCTTTAGATGCGGCAAAAGTGGAGTTTGGTGACGGTTCGCGCGGAATTCGCTAGCAATCGAGCATCTATGAACCCGTCCAAAAAATTACAGGTGTATATTTATACACTGATTATTGCTGTGCTCAGATTGCAATTAACCGTGGACAGAAATGAAGAATGCTAAAACTGGGCTTTAGGACAGGGGAGGCTATAACCTTATGAGACGAGTGGGAACACTTGGCTTGGTGGCAGCGCTTGCCGCTATCTTGGTATCGCCGCTGCCGGCGCACGCCGAAGACGCATCGGGTGCCGTTACCTACAATGCGGGAAATGGGTATTCCTTTGAGAAGCTCTCGCATCCTACGGTAGGAACGTCGCAGCCGGATGGCATCGTCGACTACCAGGGTAACGGTGCCGTTGCCGTTCCGGGCGCCGATGGTAATACGGCCAACAACGAAGGCGATCGCGGCCAGAGCTACACTTGGGCGGCTGCGAGCTATGGTGACTGGCTTTATGTGGGCACCTGCTATGCGGCGATGGGCAACACGCTGACGCTCATGAACAGCACGCTGGGCGATTCCTTTGATGTCGAAACCATGCGCCTGACGCTGGAGGCCATGTTTAACGGTACCTTCTTCTATGGACAGCAGAAGGAGGACGGCACGGCCGACAAGGACAGCGGCGGCATCTTGGTCAAGATCAATACCAAGACCGGTGAGACCAAGCTGCTACTCTCTGAATCGCTCAACGGCGTCGCTCCTTTGTTCCGCAATGCCGTGAGCTATAAGGGTAAGCTCTATTTCTGCGGCAGCGTCAGGACCAATGGCGGCAAAGGCGGCCTGCCTGCTGTATATGAGATTGATCCTAAGACGGATGAGTACAAAGTTGTCTATCAGGGCCTTTCGAGCATGCAGGATTACGGTGCTGCCTACAAACAGGGCATTTCTACCGGTATCCGCGGCATGTGCGTCCATGATGGCCAGCTCGTCATCAGTAATGTGGGTAAAGACGCGGCCGGTAAGTTTGTGTCGACAATCCTGACGTCGCCTGACCCGTCGAAGGGCCAGGACAGCTTCATCGAGATTGCTAACTCGGACACGTTGTTTAACTATCCGGCGATTCGCTATCAGGACAGCATCTACGGCGGCGCCATTTGGGATATGGTCTCGTACAATGGCCATCTCTATGCGACCATTTGCACCGGTACACCCGAGAACGCTCCCGATGATAACTCCATGCAGTCGTTTGCCATGGTTCGTGGCGACAAGAATGTCGACGGCAGCTATTCGTGGACTCCCATTGTTGGCGATCAGAAGACGGACGGTGCAAAGTACTGCTTTGGCATTGATCCTGCCCGCACCCGTTCTGGTGCTGCCAACCTCATCGTCTACAACGACTACCTCTATATCGGTGAATACAACGACGAGGAGATTGCTCTCGAGCGCATCCTGTTCAACAAGTCCAGCACCGAAGAGGGCGGCAAGAGCAGCATGGGCGGCGTTGACTGCTCGTTTGTGAATGCCAATCTTGAGCAGTCGGTCAACATCTATCGCATGGACAAGGACGAGAACATGGAGCTCGTCGTTGGCGATCGCACCGACATGTTCCCCGAGGGCGGTATTTCCGGCCTGACTTCGGGCTTTGGCCGAAACGAGAACCAGTACATTTGGCGCATGCAGAAGTTCGACGGCAAACTGTATATCGGTACCTTTGATACCGCGAGCCTGCTTGAGCCGATCGGGCAGTTCTCTAATGGCGACATTATCGATATGACGCCCGAGGAGTGGTCCTCTCAGGTTCAGCGCCTTAGGGACCTGCTCAATCACCTGCTCGACAAGAAATCGCCTGACGACCCCATCGTTCCCGTGAATACGCTTGCGGACGATGATTCAAACGAGGCCGCCGAGGTCGATGACGAGAAGGCTGAGGCCGTCGAGGTCGACGACGAGAAGACCGAGGTTGCTAAGGGCTTTGGCGATCTGAGCGATGCGCTGGAGGATGCCACGGGCGATCTTTGCGATCAGGCCGCGACGATGTCCGCGGACGTTGAGGACGACGCCGCTTATGTCCAGAAGATCGATAGCGAGATTGCGTACTTCAAGTCCTTTGCCGATCAGTATCAGGGCATGCTCGATAGCTATGAGAGCCTGAAGCAGCAGTACGAGGATGCCTATGGCACCGAGCTGCCGGGCGATATTCAGGATGCATTCGATAAGCTGCTGAGCGAGGAGAACCTCAAGAAGCTGCAGAGTGTCCTTACTTGCATGTACTACCTGCACGATGCCGAGCGTGGCTTTGATATGTATGTGACCGAGGACGGCGTGAACTTTACAACGCTGACGACCAACGGCTTTAACGATCCGTATAACCATGGTCTGCGCACCTTTGCGGTGACCAACCAGGGTCTGTGCCTTGGTACCGCCAACCCGTTCTATGGCTGCCAGGTCTGGATCCAGCGCAAGGAGAATTCGGAGAATCCGGTCGAACCCGGTACTCCGGATCCGACGGAGCCCACGGATCCCTCGCAGCCGGGTGGTGGCGATCAGCCTGGTGGCAGCCAGACGGGCGGTAACGACCAGTCGAGCAGCACCACGACCACTGTCACGACGACCGCTAAGAAGACTCCGAAGGACGGCTCGCTGCCTCACGCTGGTGACTCGACCCTCACGCTGGTCTTGGGATTGCTGGTTGCAGCTGCCGCAGTGCTTGGCATTGCTCTCGTCTTGCGCAAGCGTTCTCGTCGTTAGACTCGACCACGCAGCTCGATGCCTTGGATATCGTCGAAGTTGATGGCGATATCCCTGAGTTTGAGCAGCTTGAATGCGGGTAACACTTCGTCGAGAATGCCCGTGCGGCTACGATAGCCGTACGTATCGTAATAGGTGACGCGCACCAGGTCGCCTCGTTTGAGGCCCTCGAGCTTTTTCGAAAGCTCGAGGGCTTTTTCTTCCGTGAGTTCGCATTTGGGCTCAACAGTGATCTCTTGTTTGCGCACGAGCTCGTAGTATCCCGTGAGGGCGGCAAAGGGCATAAACTGCGCGGCACGGCCGGCGCGCACGGCACCGTTGGCAGTGAGGTTGGGGTCGGCGGCGCGGCGTCTGCCCTCGGGGTCCGCTAGGCGTTCAAAAGGTGTCGGTGGCCGCATCGGCTGTTGTTGGGACTTAGGCACGGTGTCCTCCTACCTGATCGTTGCGTTCGCGTGCGGTGGCGCCGGCGGTAAAGCTTAATCCCTTGACCAGGGCGTTCTTGCCGTACTTGCCCTTCACGGCCAGGACGGCGCGCGCCAGGTCGCGCTCGCGCTCATCGGCCTTAACATCGCTGAACAGGTCGATAGTGGCAAATTCCTCGGGCATGAGGTTGCCAAATCCCAGGTTGATGCGCTTGATCGGTCGTTTGGGATCGACAGTCTGCGCCCAGAGCTCATCGAAATAGCCCATGATCTTCTTAAACGAATTGGTGCGCTCGGGCAGCTTGCGCGAGGCGTTGGAGTGCGCAAAGAGCGCGGCATAGCCACCACGCGGCTTGCCGCCGTGTTCGCCCACAAAGATGCCGTCAATCGCCTGTGCCTCTCGCACCAAACGTCGGCGTTCGTCGTCGCGTTGGATGGGCTTGGGCGCGCGGGGCGCGAGCTCGGGGCCGTCGGTTGCGGCGGGTTCGATGCTCGACGTGCTCGAACGCAAATGCCCGCATCCGTCTACATATTGCGCTGTGCCGCTGGCGTCGAGGCGGCGTATGTCGGCGCGCTCGCTCGCGTAGCCTACAAAGAGCGAGATGCTGTTGCAGACCACGTGCTTATCGACCAAGTCCAGCACAGCGTTGTCGACCATCTCGCGCAAGACGGTGTAGGCCTGCTCGTAGGCATAACCCTTCGAGAGCACCTGTCCTGTGGTGGTCGAAGTTGCTTGCGGGCGATAGGCTTGGATATCGGCGATGGTTGTCGGCTCGCGTCCGAAGGCGTGGTCGATGAGATATTCGGCATTGACGCCGAGTTCGTCGTAGAGCAGGTTCTCGTCGAGTGCGGCGACGCCCATCAGGTCGTATACCCCGTACTTTTCGAGTCGTGCTGCCACGCCGGGCCCGATGCCCCAGATGTCGGTGATGGGGCGATGGGGCCAGATCTCCTTGCGAAAGGTCTCGTCGTCGAGTTTGCCGATGCGGCTGGGTACGTGCTTGGCGGTAATGTCGAGTGCCACCTTGGCCTGGAATAGGTTGGGGCCGATGCCAACCGTTGCCGTGATGCCGGTGCGCGCCAGGACCTCGTCGCGCAACATGCAGGCGAAGCCTTCAGCGTCGGTGTGATAGAGGTCCAGATAGGGTGTCACGTCGATAAAGCATTCGTCGATGGAGTAGACGTGCACGTCTTGCGGACTCACGTATTCCAGATAGATACCGTAAATTTGCGCCGACACCTCCATGTAGTGCTGCATGCGCGGTATGGCCTTGATGTAGTCGATGCCGTCGGGAATTTCGAACAGACGGCAGCGATTGTGTATCCCCAGGTCCTTCATGGCCTGTGTGATGGCGAGACAGATGGTCGTGCGCCCGCGCGATTCGTCGGCAACGACCAGGCACGTAGTGAGTGGGTCGAGTCCGCGGTCGACGCACTCGACGCTGGCGTAAAACGTCTTAAGGTCGATGCAGACATAGGTGTGACGCTCGTGCCCCACGCGTCCTCCCATCAAACACATGTTCTTATCGAATACATGTTCGATAATACCCGCTTGCGCGGACATCGTCAAAACCTGTCCCTTTTTGGTCGGTTGCCGTTTGGGGGCCGATTGGCAACGCTCGCTGATTATAGTCTTGACCTGCGCTAGAATAGTGGCATCTGAATGTCCGGGCGCATGGAGGCGTGCGCCCGTATGCTGAGGAGGACTTTATGGCAACTGTTGCCGCACCTATCGACGCTACGTCGACCGCCGCTTGGAAGGCGCTCGAGGCCCATCAGGAGAAGCTCGAGGCCGAGGGCATCGACCTCAAGGCCTGGTTCGCTGCCGATCCCGAGCGTGTGAACAAGCTGAGCTTTAACGCTGGTGACCTGCACTTCGATCTGTCCAAGAACCTGGTGACCGATGAGACCGTCAAGCTGCTGTGCGATCTTGCCCGCGAGGTGAAGCTCGAGGAGCGCCGCGACGCCATGTTCTCCGGCGAGCACATCAACACCACCGAGGACCGCGCTGTTCTGCACACCGCGCTTCGCCGTCCGGCAAGCGAGAAGGGCCAGCTCATCGTTGACGGCCAGGATGTCGTCGCCGACGTGCACGAGGTCCTCGACCGCATGTATGCCTTCGCCGAGCGCGTGCGCTCCGGTGAGTGGAAGGGCGTTACCGGCAAGAAGATCGAGCACCTGGTGTCCATCGGCATCGGTGGCTCCGATCTGGGCCCGGTCATGGCCTACGAGGCCCTGCGTCCCTACGCCGACGCCGGTATCGACTGCCGCTACATCTCCAACATCGACCCCAACGATCAGGCCGAGAAGCTCAAGGGCCTCGATCCCGAGACCACGCTCGTGATCATCGTCTCCAAGACTTTCACCACGCTCGAGACCCTCACCAACGCTCGCGAAGTCAAGACCTGGATGCTCGAGCAGCTCAAGGCTCAGGGCGCCATCGATGGCTCCGAGGAGCAGAACGCCGAGGCCGTGGCAAAGCACTTCGTCGCCGTTTCCACCGCACTCGAGAAGGTTGAGGCCTTCGGCATCGACCCCGCCAACGCCTTTGGTTTCTGGAACTGGGTCGGCGGCCGCTATTCCGTTGACTCCGCCGTGGGCCTGTCGCTGATCGTCGTGCTCGGCCCCGAGCGTTTCCAGCAGTTCCTCGAGGGCTTCCATGCCATCGACGAGTACTTCTGCAACACGCCGCTCGAGAACAACGCCGTCGCGCTGATGGGCCTGCTCAACGTCTGGTACGTCAACTTCTTCGGCTCCAAGAGCCACGCCGTGCTTCCGTACTGCCAGTATCTGCACCGCTTCCCGGCTTACCTGCAGCAGCTCACCATGGAGTCCAACGGCAAGCACGTCCGCTGGGACGGCAGCGCTGTGACCTCCGATACCGGTGAGATCTTCTGGGGCGAGCCCGGCACCAACGGCCAGCACGCCTTCTACCAGCTGCTGCACCAGGGCACTGTGGTGGTTCCGGCCGACTTTATCGCTTTCGCCAACACTGCCAACCCCGCAACCGACAGCGGCCAGGATGTCCACGAGCTGTTCCTGGGCAACTTCCTGGCCCAGACCAAGGCTCTCGCCTTTGGTAAGACTGCCGACGAGGTTCGTGCCGAGGGCACGCCCGAGCAGATCGTCCCGGCCCGCTGCTTTGAGGGCAACCGCCCGACGACCTCGATCTTCGGTGACACGCTGACCCCGTTTGCACTCGGCGAGCTCATCGCCCTGTACGAGCACATCACGTTTGTTGAGGGCACGGTCTGGGGTATCGACTCCTACGACCAGTGGGGCGTTGAGCTGGGCAAGCAGCTTGCCAAGCAGATCACCCCGGCCTTCCACGACGATGCTGCCAAGGCCGAGCAGGACGCTTCGACTCAGGCGCTCATCGAGTTCTATCGCGCGCATCGCAAGTAGTCGCTGCTGTTAACGCATCGCGCCTTATAGTCAGGGGCCCGTATCCTATCGGATGCGGGCCCCTTTGCTTTGCCGTGGTCCCGGGGCGCACGGCCTTTGTGGAACATCGTCGGGGCGCCGCGCGCTGCGAGAACCCTGCGCCTAGATCTCGGCCTCCGCATGGCCTCGCTGCGCCTCGGGCAGCTCCCCGTAGAGCGGATGGTCTTCGAGCCTAAAGCGCTCGATCTGTTCGGGAGTGCGACCGCGTACAAAGAGCCACGAGCGATCGATCGGCGTCGCCATGAGCGTGCTGGGCAGCGCGTCGGCGCGGTCGGAAAACACCCGGGCACTCTCGGGATCCTGGAACGCCAACACCAGATGCGTGTCGCAGTTGCCCATGATGGAGCGTGCGCGTGCCTCGCCATAGAGCGCATCGAGCTGGTTGGTCGACTGCAGCAGCAGCGTTGCCCAGATGTTGCGGCTTCGGATAATCGAGAGCACGTTGTCGATCTGGGGGATCTGCAGATTTGCGAAGTCATCGAGCATAAAGCGCACGGGCACGGGCAGGCTGCCGTCGGGCTGCCTATCGGCCTCACGAATGAGGCCCATAAACGCCTGCGAAATAAAGAGGCCGGTCAGCGGATCGAGATTGCGGTCAATATCGCTCACGGTTACAAACAGGGCGCAGGGGGTGTGTCCCATGGAAGCGAAGTCCACCTGATGGCACTCACGATAGAGCTGTGCCGCACCGTCGAATCCCAGACACATGACCTTTTCGGCAAGGATGCCGACGATGCTCGCGTGCATGCGCTCGGCATTTTGCGTAATGGCGTAGCGCCGCCATAGCGAGAGGGCATAGCTTTGGGGGTCGGTCGTGATCAGGTCGTCAAACAATCGACCCGTGGCACCGTCCTGCAGGTGCTCGATCAGCTTGATGACCGAGCTGATCGTCTGCTCGTCGGCGGGTAGCTGTTCGGTGACGTAGGCGATAAGACACGACAGCAGGTTTGCCGCCGCATGATCCCAAAAAGGCTGGTTGTTGTCCTCGATGGGGCAGATGGCCTTTGCCACCGAGAGGATGTCCTGCTGGTTGGGCCTGCCGTCCGCCTTGCGGCGAATGTGCCTCAGGGGGTTGTAGCCGCAGCGCTCGATGCCGGGCGCAAGGGCCGGGACGGTGTTGAGGTCGGCGAAGTTGAGACATTGCACGCGGTAACCGTGGGCTGCCAGCACGGGTCCCACTTCGCGACAGAGCGTGCCTTTGGTGTCGAGCACGATGTAGCTTGCGTTCATTTGCAGCAGGTTGGGCTTGAGGACGTTTCGGGTCTTGCCGGCTCCCGAGGGGCCGATCACAAGTGCGTTGTTGTTGAGTCCCGTTTGGCGGGTGTCGCAGGAAAGCGTTCGATCCTTGGCGAGGATGGTGGACGATGCGGACTCAGATGCGGCGAGGCGGCTGGCGAGGTTAGACATGGGCGACCTCCTTGGTGGTCGAGAGGATTTCGTGGGCAAAGCCGAGCTCGACGGCGCGCTTGGCCGAAAGGTAGGTGTCTTTTGCAGTGAGGGACTGGATGCGCTTGGGCGTGAGGCCGCTGCGGTCCGAGAGGATTTGCGTGAGGGTCTTGCGGGTCTGCATGAGACGCCGGCTGGTTTCCTGCAGCGCAAGTGCCGAGCCGCCTGCCCCCTGGGGGATCAGCGGGTCGTGAATCATGAGCTCTGCATGGGGCGCCATACGGCGATCGTCGCCGCCCATAAAGATCACGGCGCCCATGGACGCGGCGAATTCCAGGCAGACGGTGCGGATGGGGCACGATGCGAGGCGCATGGCGTCATAGATCGCAAGACCCGATCGCACGCTTCCGCCGGCGCTGGCGACAAATATGGTGATGGGGCGGCTGGGGTCGGTGGCATCGAGCAGGCGAATCTGCTGGCATAGGTCATGGGCCATCGGGGTTTCGATGTTTCCCATGACGGAGAGCTCGCGACGGGCGAGCATCTCATCGTAAATGCTGGTGAGCGTGATACCTCGGGCGGATTCACGCATGGTGAGGGGGCTGATGATGGGGGAATGATTGGTGTCCATGAGGACTCCTTTCTGTTGGTTGTGTTGTGGAATAGGATTGTTGCCCGCGGAGGGGCTGGCGGGCTACAGGGCTCGTCCGAGCCTGAGATCGAGCTCGGTTGTGGGGCAGGCTGCCTGTTCGTGCGGCTCGCAAGCGCCAAGGGCTCCAAAGCGATGGAGCGTTGCGACGGGCGTGGTGTAGGCGAGCCGCAGCTGATGCTCGACAGGGGCACATCCGTCATTTTTGTAATGAGCCGCGTAGTACTGCGCGATGCTGGCGTTCATCTCGCTGCCATTGCGATGGCGCTCAAACTGGCGTCTGCAGGTCTCGATGATCTTTGCTACCGACTTGGGTGCCGTCGCGGGAACAAGGGCGAGATAGCCCTCAAATAGCTCGTTGATGCTCAGGAGGCACAGCAGGTCGATCAGCGTCCTTATGGCTGCTCCCTCGGCGGAAAAGTGCGCGGTCATGCGGTTATATCGGTTGCGGTCGACGATGGCCGCATGGGGTCTTGGAGTTTTCTGCCCCGTGGTCCCGGGCTTTTGCCGCGCCTGTGTATTGAGCTCGACGTTGCAGCGCTTGAGGCCGTCCAACGGAAGGAACAGTGCGGTGCGCAGGGTGTTCCGTTTGCTTTCGAGTTCATGACGCTCGTCGGGCTCCCATTCGAGCTTGAGTTTCGTGTCGAGCGCCGTAAGCATATGGGCTAGGCAGCCTACGGTAAGAACGTACGAATCGTTGTCGCGTTTTGGGGCATAGGGGTCTGTCAGCTTGCGAATGTCGGGGTCGCCCATGATCTTTGTGCAGCGCTTCAGCAGTTGAGGGTGGTCGGCCAAGATCGTCGCGAGCGGTAGCGACGCGTAGCTCTTGATGGTCGCGGCGGCAAAGGCGGCGTCATATTCGTTTGCATATGCTCGCTCAATGCGGGCATCCAGAATGCTTTTCTTATCGCCGTCTTCAGCGTGGTGGTTTGTCATAGCTTCTCCAATCGGTTGATGTTCGTGCTGTTTGTTGATGTGTTGGTTGTCGTGAGTGATGTGCTTGCCGTGGGTGATGTGCTGACGTTGGGGTGCTATGCGGTTTTCAATGAGCCCGTGAGGCAGTTGCTGCAGGGGCTGGATGGAACGGCCCATGCAAGGCGGAAGGCATCGTGCTCAAAATCGAGACAGCAATGCCCGGGGCGCCTCACATGTGGCAGTTACCTCATTAAGTTGTCATTGCGTTTGGGGTTGTACTTTGCCGATCTTCCTTTTCTTACACGCTAAAAACTGAAACTTCATATGCTCGATCTACTTAAAACCGCAACGGCGGTCTTATATCAACTTATATGTCGGAACGCGTCTTTGCAAGTACTTTTTTGCCTTTGTTTCAAATGGGGTGGTTTTGCAACCGTCATACGCGCGCTGTGCGAACGTGCCCCGGCTCGGATAAGATAGTGCGCGATAAAAACGATGCAAGGAGGCACATATGGCAATCAAAGCCATCGCGATGGATATCGACGGTACGCTCACCAACGACCAGAAAGTGATTAGCTCGCGTACGCGCAAGAAGCTGCTCGCGGCGCAGGAATCGGGCATTAAGCTCATCTTGGCTTCGGGCCGTCCCGCATGGGGGCTGCACGCCTTGGCGCAGGAGCTCGACCTTCAAAACCATGACGGTCTGCTGGTGGCCTTTAACGGCGCGCATGTGGTCGACGCTCAGACCGACGAGGTGCTGTTCGATCAGGCTATGCCTGCCGACGAATTGCATCGCCTGATTGATCACCTGCGTAATTTTGACGTGATCCCTATGATTTCGCTCGGTCGTGATTTGCATGTCGAGGACTCGTACCGTTGCATGATCACGCTGCCTGACGGCTCGCAGAAGAATATCGTCAAGTATGAGCGCGACGCGTGCGATCTTAAGATTCGCGAGGTGGAGAGCCTGCATGAGGTCGCTGATGCTTATCCCGTGGACAAGCTACTCACTGCGGGCGACCCGGCATACCTGCAGGCGCATTACGAGGAGATGTATGCGCCCTTTAAGCAGACGCTTTCGGGCATGTTTACGGCCGACTGGTACTTTGAGTACACGGCGCCCGGTATCGACAAGGCCTGCGCGCTCGAGGGTGCCCTGCCCAAGCTCGGCATCGATGCCAGCGAGGTCGTATCGTTTGGCGACGGCCAGAACGACAAGTCCATGATCGAGTGGGCCGGCACCGGTGTTGCCATGGGAAACGCCGTCGATGAGGTTAAGGCTGTGGCCCAGATGGTGACCACCAATAACAACGAAGATGGTATTGCGGTGGCGCTGGATAAGCTGCTGGGCTAGAATCGCCGATTAATGCATGATTCGGGCGCCTGCTCGCGGGCGTCCTTTTGTTAGGGAGGGTGCCGTGTCCGCATTTCCGTTCGACGCCGTTATCTTTGACATGGACGGCGTCATTGTCGATACCGAGTATTACTACTTGGGCGAGACTGCCGCGTTTGCCAAGGAGCTGGGGCTTAATCTGACTCAAGAGGAGTTGAATGGGCAGGTCGGTACCTCCCATCAGTTCTTCCTGCATATGCTGGTCGATTGGTTTGAGCGCGCCGGCAAGGGGCATTTCACTGGCGAGGAAGCGTTGGCCCGTTGGGACGAGTGGGCGCATAAACGTCCGCGCGACTATCAGGCTTTGATTAACCCAGGCGCCGTGGATACGATTCGAGAGCTGCCGCGCCGTGGCGTTCGTGTGGCGCTTGCCAGCTCGTCTCCCATGGTTAGCATCGAGGAAGTGCTCAACGCATGCGGGCTGTCGGATGCCTTTGAGTATGTGGTGAGCGGCGAGCAGTTTAAGGAGAGCAAGCCCGAGCCCGACATCTACCTGCATGCGCTGGATCTGCTGGGGCTGCCCGCGAATCGCTGCTGCTGCGTTGAGGACTCGGTGCCTGGCATCACTGCCGGCAAGCGAGCCGGTCTGACAGTCATTGCCAAGCGCGAGGAGCGCTTTGGCTTTAGCCAGGATGCCGCGGACAAGATTATCGACCAGTTGCCGGAGCTGCTCACGCTTTCTTAGGAGCGCGGTAGTTGCGCGTTTTTCGGGTTGATGAGTAAATACCCGACATTTTGGTGCGACACCTAGCATACTTTAAGCTAATGCGGGCTTAAGGACTTGTTGAATGCCCTTAAGCCTGTTTTAGAATTAATTGTGCTGGGAGAGGGTATATGCCACCGACTGAAGGGCCAACTGACGGTAAAGCAGCGATACCGCTGTACCAACAGGTCATTGATATCATTAAAAACGAAATCAACTCCGGCGCCTACAAGGCAGGCGCGCGGATACCCAACGAATTCGAATTGGCTGAGAGCTATAAAGTTGGCCGCGTTACCGTGCGACGCGCTATTGAGGAGCTCGTCCAGCAGGGCTATCTAACGAAGCGACAGGGGAAAGGCACGTTTGTCAATGCCCCCAAGCTCAAGCGCAAGATTCGCCAGAAGGATGACGTCCAGAGTTTTTCGGACGCATGCCGCGTTAACGGAATGGAACCGGGGGCGTGTGTCATTTCGAGAAAGATACTGCCGGCGGATTCCACCGAAGCGCAGTTCTTTGGTGTTCCCGTTGGAACTGACTTGATTTGCGTTGAGCGCGTGCGCACTGCCGATGGCGTCCCTGTCATGCTCGAGAACAACATATATGTTTACGAGGACAACGCCTATCTATCAACGGCACCTCTATCTAACCAATCCATTTTTGAGTTCGTGCGCAACCGGACGGGCCGCACGCCCGCGTTTACCGACCCGTGCACGCTCGAGATCGCGTGCGCGTCGCCCGAGGTCGCTCGACTGTTGGCAGTTCCCGTTGGCGAACCCTTGTTTTATATGGAAGCCTTCTTTTTCGATGAGCAGCGGCGGCCGTTTATCATCGGTCGTCAGCGGATCGTTGGGTCTCGCTACGTTTTTGACATCTAGGACATTGCGAATGGAAACGCCCGGTGGATCATCTCACCGGGCGTTTCCATACCGTTCACGGCGCAAACGCGACCGTTCAACCGCGTTGCGGCAATCAGTTTGAAATTATCTTGATGAAGGAAAAAGCTACTGGTAATCTATGGGACGTCATAGAACGTTTGCATTGTGCAAACGTTGAAGCGAGATGCGATGCAGTCTCGAGTTCTTTGGAGGTATCTATGTCAGATACGAAGGCGAAGAAGACAAACAGACGTTTTAAGTTCAAATTACCGCATGTCTATACGATCATGTTCTTGCTGATCGTTGTCTTTGCGGTCCTGACTTGGATCGTTCCCTCTGGTCAGTATCAACGCAAGACGATTTCGACGGCGGCGGGCGAGCGTGAAGTCGCCGTTGCTGGAACCTATGAACAGGTCGATAAGAACTACACCGATTCCGAGACCGGCGAGACCATCAATCTGGGCCAGGATATCTTCGCGGTTCTGCAAGCGCCCACCAAGGGCATCCAAGAGGCTGCCGACGTCGTTGCGTTCGTCTTATTGATTGGCGGATCGTTCGCGATCATCACCAAGACCAACGCTTTGAATGCCGGCATGAGCCGTGTGATTAAAAAGCTCAAGAACAAGGACATCCTCATCATTCCCATCACGATGACGTTGCTGTCCATTTGCGGCACTACGTTTGGTATGTCTGAGGAAGCCCTGCCGTTCTATGCCATCTTCATTCCCATCATGATGGGTATCGGTTATGACTCGATGACGGCATTCATCATCTGCTTCCTTGGTCCTAACCTGGGATATTGTGCTTCGACCATCGACCCGTTTAATGTTTTGATCGCCCAAGGCATCATTGGCATCGAGGGTAATCCGCAACTGTGGCTGCGCGCCGTTTCTTGGGTCATCTTCACTGCCGTCGGTATCGCATGGGCCATGCGCTACGCCATGCGCGTCAAGAAAAACCCCGAGTCGTCCATTGTGTACGAGGACGATAAGCTCAAGCGTATTGAGTTTTCCGTGACCGATGCCTCCATCGAGGAAGAGTTCACGATCCGTCAGAAGCTCGTGCTTATCGATTTTGCTTGCGGTATGGGCATTATCGTCTGGGGTCTTGTTACCCAGGGCTGGTACATGAATCAGATTTCCGCCGTGTTCCTTGGCATGGGCTTGCTTGCCGGTATCCTGGGCGGCCTTGACCAGCAGACGATCGCAGAGGAGTTCGTTAAGGGTCTCGCCGACTTTGCGTACGCTGCCGTCGTTATCGGTATCGCTCGCGGTATTCTGGTCATCGCCGAGGGCGGCATGATCATCGACACCATCCTCCAGGCGCTCGCTACCGCGCTCGCCGGTGCACCCGCCGCCGTCTACACCACGTTTATGTATGTCGTCCTTGGCCTGCTCTCTTTGCTGGTTCCCTCGAGTTCTGGCCTGGCAGCGCTCACCATGCCCGTTATGGGCCCCCTGACCGAGCTCATGGGCCTCAATCCCGAGGCGGCCGTCACCGCGCTCCAGTTTGCCAACCAGACCATCAACACCATCAGCCCCGTGGCGGGTATGACGGTCGCCGGCCTTGCCGTGGCTAAGATTTCGTTTGGCCAATGGTGGAAGACCATTTGGAAGTTCTTCATCTTCATGGTCGTGTTTGGCTTGGTCATTACTGCCATTTCCGGCATGCTTCCGGCGTAGGTGGTTGTGATGTCCGATCGTTTGACGGTCCTGACGTCTAAGAGCGTCTTTACCGGTACGGGGGACCTGCCGTTTGAAGGTTTCGTAGCGGTCCGTGGCAATCGAATTGAGGCTGTTGGCACCAAGTGTGAGGTAGCTTCGTATTTGACCCAGGCGGACGAGGTAGTTGACCTGGGCGACCGCACTGTCATGCCTGGCCTGATCGATGTGCATACCTTCTATACAGGTTGGGCGCTGCGGACGTTGGGGTCTGATCTGTCCGGCATCGCTGATGCCAAAGAGGCCGTGTCGCTCTTGCGTGCATGGAAAGAAGATCATCCGGATTGCGCGGCGGCTTTTGGCCACAACCTACCCGAAACGTTGGCATCGGATGCCGAGAACGCAAATACAGCAGCTGTGTTTGACGAGTGTTTTGGTGATATCCCTGTCGTCTGCTTTACGCCGGGCGCGGAGACCTGCGTTCTCAATGCTGCCGCCAGTGCGCGATATGGCTTTACACCCCAGGCGTGCTATGCCGAGAAGATCTGGCGCATGATGAGCGATTTCCTTGCGCTGCCCGAGGTGCGTGCCGGGTATTCGGACTACATGAGCATGCTTAACGAGCGCGGCGTTACCGCCATCAAGGAAATGACGTTTGATGACTACTACGGCTTTGCCGACGAAATGGCTCGCCGTGAGGAATCTGGTGAGCTGACGGTTCGCGTCTCTATGATGTCGCAGCCGGTGGGCGCCGGTGCAAATCTGGCATATGCCCGCGAGGCGCGAGAGCGCTTCCGGGGACCGTTCGTTCGTTTTTCTGGCTTCAACCGTATGACCGATCGCGGCGTATGGGCGGGGCTTGCCGAGATGATTGACCCCTATGAGGACACGGCCGATGCGGGCGCTGCCGGCAAGACGGTCGTCGAGGAACCAGAGTGGGATCTGATTGAGAGCGAGCTGCGTGCAATTGATGCTGACGGCTTCCGATATTCCTTGCATTGCCAGGGCGATGGCGCCGTTCGTCGCACCGTGGCGCTCTATGCCTCGCTGCCTCGAGACGAGCATGGACGGATGCTTCGCCGCCATGCGATTACCGATCTCGAGAACTCTGACCCGACCGATCTTGTCGAGTTTGGCAAGTTAGGTGGAATTTGCGAGGTCTATCCGCAGATTCTAACGCTGGACCGGCGCGAGGATTGCCTATCGATGATGCGTCGACAAATTGGCGAGACGCGACTTTTGCACAGCTGGAATCGCCGCGGCATGGAAGATTCCGGATGCACAGTGTGCTGTGGAACGGATTTGCCGCTGCTGATTCCGAGCCTGGGCGAGTCAATCTACAGCGCGTGCGGCGGATTCTTCGCCGACGGACTGCCTGTGAATGAGGTCAACACGCTGACGCTTGTCGAGCTCTTGCGCGCTTGGACTGCCGGGGGCGCGTACGATCTGATGCGCGAAGACGAGCTGGGTACGCTCGAGGTCGGCAAGCTTGCCGATATCTGCGTGCTCGATCGGGATGTGTTTGACCTCGATTATCGCGACGCACGCGATCTTGCGGTTGATATGACGATGTCGGACGGACAAATCGTGTTCGATCGAAATAAGGAGGCATAAGATGTCTGAATCCAAACCGACGCTGCGTCGCGAGCAGATTGCGGGCATGAATATCCACTACATCATGTGGTCGCTCGATTACTTCCTTGATGTGCAGCAGCACTTGGGCTTTGAGTCCATTGAGCTGTGGTGTGCAGAGCCGCATGTGACGCTCGACCATACGGGCTACTTTGAGGCTGAGGTCCTGGCGAAAAAGGCTGCAGACCGTGGGCTTAGGTATCGTACTCTGTGCCCCGAGAATGTTGTCTATCCTTGGCAGTACTGCGCACGCAAGCCGCTGCATGAACAGCGCAGCCTGGCGTACTTTAAACACGGCATTGAACTTGCCGAGGTACTTGGGTGCGACCGTATGTCCATCAACTCGGGCTGGGGCGACTGGGACGAGGACCGCGAGGAAGCCTGGAAGCGCAGCCGCGAGCACTTGTCCATTCTGGCGGAGTATGCCGGCGAGCACGGTCTGGTGCTTACGATGGAAAGCCTGCGTCCCGAGGAGAGCAACCTTGTGACGACGGTTTCCGATGCGAAGCGCATGATTGACGAGGTCGCGAGCCCGTACTTACAGCCCATGGTTGATACAACCGCGATGGGCGTCGCAGGCGAGACGCTCGAGGACTGGTTTGCCGCCTTTGGCGATGGGGCAATTCACGAGATGCACTTTATCGACGGTGACCCGTATGGCCATCTGGTGTGGGGCGATGGCAAGCACGATATGGACGCCTTCGTCGCCACGCTCAACGCCCATGGTTTCGACGGCATGCTGGGCCAGGAAATCACGGACGGTCGTTACTACGATGACCCGGCGGCCGCAGATGCCAAGAACATGGCCGCATTCGAGAAATATCTGATTGACTAAAACAACCATCGGCCACGCAACCAACGTCATTGATTGCGGGCCAAACAAGAAAGGAACTGGATATGAACGCACACGATCTGATTAAAGAGGCAATTGCCGAGAAGGGCAAGTTCGACAGCGTCTACTGGATTGCTTGCGGTGGCTCCATGATCGATTTGATCCCGGCTCATGAGCTTCTGCAGCGCGAGGCTACCACCTTCACTTCGTATATCTATACCGCGCGTGAATTCGACATTATGCGTCCACGTCGTCTGGGCGAGAAGTCCCTGGTCATCGCTTGCAGCCACAGCGGCAATACCCCCGAGGTCGTCGAGGGCTGCGAGATTGCCCTTGCTGCTGGCGCTACGGTGATCGCCCAGACCGACAACGCTGGATCCAAGATTGACTCCGGCAAGTGGACCACGTGGGTCTACCCATGGGGCGAGGGCGTGCCGCAGGCCGAGGTCCCCGCTGGCATTTCGCTGTCGCTTGCGGCAGAGCTGCTCGATCAGCAGGAGGGCTACGCCGATCTTGCCGATATGTATGCCGGTATCGCCGAGATGGATAAGATTCTTCCCCCGGCACGCGAGAAGGTAAATGCCGAGCTGGGCGATCGCTTTGCCAAGCTTTGCCAGGAGCACGAGTTCTTCTATATTCTGGGCAGCGGTCCCAACTTTAGCCAGACCTACGGTTTCGCTATCTGCTCTCTTATGGAGATGCAGTGGCAGCACTGCAGCTACATTCACTCTGCCGAGTACTTCCATGGCCCCTTCGAGGCTACTCAGGATGGCGTTTTTTACTTCCTGCAGATGGGCTCCAGCGAGTGCCGTGCTATGGACGAGCGCGCCCTGGCGTTCCTTAAGACGCATACCGATACGCTGATGGTGCTCGATGCCAAGGAGTACGGTATGGAAGCCGTGCCGGCGAGCGTCCGTGCCTATCTGGACCCGGTGCTGTTCTACGCCATGAACTGCGAGCTGCGTGCCGCACGCGGCAAGGTGTTTGACCATGATCCCGATTTCCGTCGCTACATGGGCGTCGTCGAGTACTAGAAGGGTAAATACCATGGCATTTAACGTTAACGCGCTCGGATTTGGCGACAACGTCGTCGATCGCTACGAGCATATCCACACCATGTATCCTGGCGGCAATGCGGTGAACTTCGCCGTTTATGCCAAGAAATGCGGTGCCGCACGCTCTGCATACATGGGCATTTTTGGCAATGACGCCGCTGCCGAGCATGTCATTGCAAGCCTCGAGGATGAGGGTATCGAGCTTGACAAGTGCGAGCAGATGATTGGCGAGAACGGAGCGGCTCGCGTGACCGTCGTTGACGGTGACCGTGTCTTCCTCGGCTCCAACGAGGGCGGTATCCGTGGCGATGCGCGCTATGTCCTCGATCGCTTTGATCTGGCGTATATGAAGCAGTTCGATGTGGTTCATTCTGGCAACTATTGCTTTACCGAGCGCGAACTGCCCAAGTTGAAGGCCGCGGGCGTCACGGTTTCATTTGACTTTTCGGATGACTCCACCGACGAGTACTACGAGCAGATTGCGCCCTACGTCGATTTTGCTTTCTTTAGTGCGGCGGATGCCGCGAGTGAGGACGAGATTCGCGAGCGTCTGGCATGGGTGAAGGGCCTGGGTCCGCGTTTTGTGTCAGCTACGGCGGGCGCCGAGGGCTGCATTGCTTACGACGGCGAGCGTTATTACCGCCAGCTGGCTAAACCGGTAACGGACATGAAGGACACCATGGGGGCGGGCGACTCGTTCCTCACCTCGTTTTTGATGTGCTATCTCGATTCCGCCAAGCGTGGCGAGGACGGCGCCGAGGCCATCGAGCGCGCGCTCGACTTTGCTGCCGGGTTTGCCTCGACCGTGTGCGGCATGGAAGGTTCTTGGGGCCACGGAGCACCAATCGTCGAATAGTTTAAGAAAGCGTGCGGCGGTCTGGCTATGAGACTCTGGACGGCCGATGCAAAACAATAAGCGAAACGCGAAAAGGGGGCTCGCCATGTGGTGGGTCCCCTTTTGTACATTGGAGAAGACCATGGGTATTAAAGCGTGCGCGGCTGGTTTTTGCTGTGCGGACGTCTATCAAAACATCGGCGTGTTCTATCCGACCGGTAATGGCATTGACTGGGGTATCCATCTTGCACGAATGGGCGTTTCGGTATCCGCCGTGTCGGTTGTCGGCAAGGACGAGTACGGCGACAAGATGAGGGAGGCGCTGGCCGCTGAGGGGTTCGATATCTCTCATCTGCGGGTGGAGGATGGCGACACCTCGGTAATGCTCATGGCATTGAAAGACGGCGTCGATCGCGTGCATCTCGAGGCGATCGATGGCGTAATGGAGACATATCGTCCGAATGAAGACGACCAGGCGTTTATCCTAGAGCACGACATCATTCATACCGACCTGTTTGGCAATTGTTTGGACCTCCTGCCCGAATGGCATGATGCGGGCAAGACGGTGGTTATGGACTTCTCGGTGTTCAGCCAGGATCCCGAATATGCCTGCGAGAATCATTTTCCCTACGTTGACTACGCATTTATGTCGTTTGAAGAGGACACTCCGGAGCTGCGAGACTGGGTACGCCACGTGCAGGAATTGGGACCGCGCGTTGCGGTTGCCACGCTTGGCGAGAAGGGAAGCATTGCCTATGACGGTGAGCGCTTCTATGAGTGCGGGATCGTACCGGCGGAGAAGGTCGTTAACACCGTGGGCGCCGGCGACTCGTATATTGCCGGGTTTACCAAGGGCGTGATCGATGGCCTTGATATTCCGGCGTGTATGAAGGCGGGTGCTGAGCTGTCGTCCCGAGTGATTGGTTCGTTTGAGCCGTACTAGGGTCAAATGCCTGGAAAGGAGTACGAAATGGTTATCGACATGTTGGTTCAGCCCATGCTCTACAGCGAGATCTGTACGCCGGGTGATGAGCCTGATGGATTCGGTTTTTGGTCACGAGAATTTGGTATGGGGCATATGGGCCCCATGGATTGGGATGAGCTTCAAGTCGAGATGGACGTCTGCGACGTGCGGAAGAGCGTGCTCATGCCGCTCGATGTAACCACGGCATGCGGAGGACACTTTGGCACCAATGACCAGATTGCCATGCTGGTTGCCGCGCACCCCGATCGTCTGTGGGGATTTGCGAGCGTAGATCCGCAGGTGAGCGGTGCCGCAGACGAATTGGAGCGCGCCTTTACCGAGTTGGGGGCAAAGGGGCTTTGCCTGCATCCGGCAAAGCAGGGTTTTGCCCCCGATGATGCTGTGGCCGAGCCGCTTTACGAGCTGTGCGAGCGCTATAACAAGCCGGTGGTTTTCCATGCCGGTATGTCTTGGGAGCCGGGCGCAGAGCTCTCGCGCAGTAACCCGCTTGCATTTGAGCACACAATCGCAACGTATCCAAATGTGCGCTTTAGTTTGACCCACTTTGGCTGGCCCTGGGTGCGCGAGACCGTGGCGATGCTGCTCAAGTATCCCAACTGCTACACGGACACCTCTATCACTTACATCGATTCGCCCGAGGAGATGATGCAGCGCCTTTTCACGGTCGATATGGGGCCGCTGTGGTATGAGCGCGCGCTATCGCATCAAGTGATGTTCGCCAGCAATACGCCGCGTTTCCGTGCATTCAAACTCAAGCGGGCGCTCGATACCGTGCTCATGCGCGATGATGCGCGAGAAAGGCTCTACTGGGGTAATGCCCTGCGTTTTCTTGAAGGGGATGAGTAAACATGGTGACGCTCGAGATATTGAGCTATCTATCGACTGCTCCGGACCAGTTCATCGATATTACCGAGGACGTGCACGCTGCCATCGAACGCAGCTCGGTGACCAATGGCTTGGCAGCGATTATTTTGTCGCATACGACCTGTGGAATCGTGGTAAACGAGGGGCTGCCCTGCGTGGAGACGGATCTTATGGAGACGCTTGATCGCATCGCCCCACTCGATGCCCCCTATGCGCATGCACACTTCCTGCCGAGCTATGGAGCCACCGGCAACAACTCCTGTGGGCATATCAAGAGCATGATTTGTGGAAACAGTTGCTTCTTTCCCGTTCAAGATGGCCACATCGTGTGCGGAGGTGCCCAGAACATCTATCTTGCGGAGTTTGACGGTCCGCAGAAGCGAAAAGTGTACATCGAGGTGCTGGGGGAGTAACGTCCCTGCAATAACCCTATGAAGGAGCACATTATGTCGTTTCTAACTTCGATGTTCAAGACCGAAAAGCCGGTTATCGGAATGCTGCACCTGCGTCCTCTGCCGGGCGATCCACTGTACTACCCGGGCGGAAGCGTGTCACAGGTCGTGGAAGCCGCCAAGCGCGATCTCGAGGCGTTGCAGCAGGGCGGTGTCGATGGCATTTTGATTACCAATGAGCTCTCGATGCCCTATGAGCAGCACGTTTCTCCCTCAACCCTTGCATCGATGGGCTATGTAATCGGGGCTCTGTCCCATGATCTGTCGACTCCTTGGGGAGCTGAGGCTATTTACGATGGTGATGCCACAATCGAGCTGTGCGCTGCCGTCGATGCGCAGTTCACGCGCTGTAATTTTTGCGGTGCCTGGGCCGGTGATCTCGGGCTGATTAACCGAGATTTCGCGCACACCATGCGTCGCAAGGCGGCGCTGCGCTTGGACGACCTCAAGCTTTTTCACTTCATCACGAGCGAGGGAGAGGTTTATCTCAACGACCGCACGACTGCGGACATTGCCGATTCGCTTCTCTTTAATTGCCTACCGGATGCGATGGTCATCGGCGGTTCGGCTGCCGGTCGTGGCGCTTCGGGCGAGCTTGCCGATGAGGTCCGTGAGCGTGTTGGCGAAGTGCCCGTGGTATGTGGCACCGGTTGTCGCGAAAATACCGTGGCTGACGTATTTGCTCACTACGATGGCGCGTTTGTCGGCACCTGCTTAAAGCGCGACGGAAAGCTGGATGCCCCGGTTGATGTTGAGCGGGTAGCTCGTTTTATGGCTGCCGCCCGTACGGCGCGAGGGGAGTAGGCACCTATGGCGCTCTATCTGGGTATTGATATTGGGACAAGCGCCTCTAAAGGCGTTTTAATCGATGATCGATGCAACATCGTTTGCCAAGCCTCTTGTGGACATGAGACGGACAACCCGTGTGACGGATGGTACCAGCATGATGCCGAGGCCGTTTGGTGGGGCGATTTTTGCCGCTTGTCGCGCGAGCTGGTGGCGCGATCGGGGGTTAACGCGGCACAGATCGGATGCGTGGGCCTTTCCGCATTGGGCTGCGACTGTGTGCCGGTCGATACCGAGTGCAACGCGCTGGCGCCCGCGATTTTGTATGGAGTCGATGCACGTTCGAAACCGCAGATTGACGAGCTTCTTTCCGAATATGGGTCAGATCGCGCACGCGAGCTTTTCGGGCACGATCCCTGTTCGTCAGATATTGCTCCCAAGATCTTGTGGTTTAAGGAGAATATGCCCGAGGTGCACGAACGTGCCGCGAAGTTCCTGACGGCGTCATCGTTTCTGTGCGCAAAGATGACGGGGCGTTTTACGGTGGACCGTTATTTGGCGGAGGATTTTCTTCCCCTATACGACCGCTTCACTTGGAAGGTTGATGCTCGGGAATGTGCTCGTTTCTGCCGGCCTGACCAGATGGCGGAGGTAATGTCGGCTACCGATATTGCCGGGGTGATTACTCAGCGTGCGGCTGAGGCGACGGGGCTCGCGGCAGGGACACCTGTCTTAGTGGGAACGGGCGACTCTGGTGCCGAGGCCATTTCGACGGGTGTATTTCGTCCCGGCGATATGATGGTTCAGTTGGGGAGTACGGCGTATTTCATCTATCTAGCTGATCATATGGTCGATGATGCCCGCCTGTGGCCAGGGACGTTTATCATTCCCGGAACTTACGGGATCTGCGCGGGGACCAATACGGCGGGTGCGCTCACATCGTGGCTGCGCCAAGAGCTGTATCGCGACGCCGTGGAGGCCGAGGGCCACGGTGGCCCCGATGCATATTCGGTTATGGCGCATGATGCCGCCGGTGTGGCGCCGGGTGCCGATGGGCTCCTGTGTCTGCCGTACTTTGCGGGGGAGCGCACTCCGCTCAACGATCCCGAGGCGCGTGGCGTCTTCTTTGGCCTGACCGGAAGGCATACACGAGCCCATATGGTTCGCGCCGCCTTGGAAGGCGTCGCGTATACCGTTGCATCCCATGTCGACATTATCGAGCGAGAGCATGAACTGCCAATTGGGCGCATTATGCTTGTCGGAGGTGGAACCAAGAATCCAGTTTGGATGCAGGCTATCGCCGACGTATGTGGGCGCGAGGTCTCGGTTGCCAAGGTTACGGTGGGCGCATGCTTCGGTGATGCCATCATGGCAGCTCTCGCAGGTGGCGCCTATGCATCATGGGATGAGCTCGCCCAAGTCCTTGGCGTTGCGCAAACAATCGTGCCTGATATGACTGCCCACGAGTTATATGCGTCGCGCCGTCATATCTTTGACGAATTGTATGCACGCAACCGTGATCTCATGCACGAATTGGTGTAATGCTGCCGAATTGTACTGTCTTCCAAAATAGGGACTGCGTTGTGCGATTTGTATGCCCCTTGGCATTTTTGCCCACAGGGGTTAGCGAAGGTCAAAAACAGAGTGCGCATTTGTTAAAACTGCCGACTCGATGCGCTTTGCGTCACAATTTTTGAGCGAGGCGATGCGTTCTGAGGTCCTTGTGAGCGATTTGATGAGCGACTGCGCGCTTGTTTCTGTGTTTGCCTCCGCTGGTGCATCGGTCTCGAGCAGTAAACGATCGAGTGGAATCTGTCGTGCGTATTCGCGTCCTCGTTTAGACGCGAGCATGCGTTCGTTGACGGAAAAATAACAGCCCGCATCACGCGCGCGGACGAGTTCGTCCGAAGTGCCGCTAAACCAGTGGAAGATGATAACGGGGGAGTCGGGGTTTGGGATGAGTAGTCCATGCGATTCGAGGACGTCCAGTACGGCTCCTGCCGAACGAACGGCGTGAATTGATATCACGCGCCCGGTAAGAGGATGCTGCACGAGCGTATCGCAGAGCCGGTCAAATGCCTGTATTTGTAGCGGCTCACTTCCGGCAAAGCGTGCGGAAAAGTCGAGTCCCACCTCGCCGATGTAGCGCTCTTGGGCAGCAACTTCGCAAAGCAGATCGACTTCGGCAGGACCGCAGCGGCCGTCGGCGAGCCACCAGGGGTGGAGCCCAACGCCAGCGATGATGCCTGGTAGGCGACGGGCGCGCTCGTTTGCGGCCGAAAAGTCGCGTGGGTCGACCCCGCAGTCAAAGAGCCCCAGACCCAACGCCGCCGACTCACTGGCTGCAGCATCGGGGCCGAGCATCAAATCAAGATGACAATGCGTGTCAAAGAATTGCGGTTCCATCGCAGGACATCCTGCTAGTCCAGGCGTTGGCCGTCGGCGCGTACGCGCTCGGTGCCGCGCCCGCTGATCTGGCGGATAACCTCGCCGGCAATCATCTGGCCCATGATGGGCGGCATAAAACTGGCGGTGCCCAACTCGGTGCGCTCGTGGATATTGGAAGGGTCGCGGGGCTGTGTCTTAACCGATTCCTCGCAGCTAAACAGTACATGCAGGCTCTTGATGCCGCGCTTCTTACATTCTTTGCGCATGATGCGGCTCATGGGGTCACGTACCGTATCGAAGATGTCGGCAAAGCGGAGGCACTCGGGATGGAGCTTGTTGGCCCCGCCCATGGAGCTAACCAAACGAATGTCGTGGTCCTGAGCATATTTGGCAATGGTGAGCTTGGCCGAGATGGTGTCGATGGCGTCGACGACGTAGTCGATCTTGCCCTCCGTCTGCTCCAAAACGCTCGCGAAGAAATCATCGATGTTGTCGCTCAGCAGGTATTCGGTGCGTTTGATGACGGTAGCGGTAGGGTTGATGTCGTGAATCATAGCCTCCATGACGTCGACTTTGCGCTTTCCGATGGTGCTGTGAAAGGCGATTGCCTGGCGATTGATATTGCTGGGCGCGATGATGTCCTTGTCCAGAATGACGAAATGACCGATGCCGCCGCGGGCGAGTGCCTCGCAGCAGTTGGAGCCCACGCCTCCGCAGCCGAGCACTAGCACCGTAGCATCGGCGAGCTTATCGAGTGCCTCGCGGCCCATGATGATCTCGAGCTTGGTGTCGCGTGTCTCGATGGGGGCTGCGGCTGCGGTTTCGGTCATAGATATCCTCCGATGGGGAGTCGGTCGTGTTTTAGCTATCGCCATTATAGGTATTATTGCGATTCCATTTGAACCCTTGGGGTTTGTTGAAATGGGATCGGGATTCGCATAAGATTGAAGTAGATGGCGCCCGTTGCCGCGGGTTAGCCAACTCCGAAACACGTTTGTAGCGTGAGAAGTGGCCGTCTTCGCATTACGCGATGGCGGCTATTTTTTTTGAGTGTTAGATTAGATAATTAGACAAACATCTAAATATCGAGTATAGTGTGCGCGTCATGAGAGATGATGAGAGGAGGTCTTATGCCGGGAGAGGGTTTTAAGGCGCTTGCTGATCCAACGCGACGGCGCATTTTGGAGTTGCTGCGCGAGGGCAATTGCACGGCGGGGGAGCTTGCCGAGCATTTCGATATCAGTAAGCCGTCGCTGAGCCATCACTTGGCGACGCTCAAAAACGCCGGGTTGGTGACCGACGAGCGCCATGGCCAAAACATCGTATACAGCTTAAACACCACCGTCATGCAGGATTTAATTGGCTGGTTTATGGGCTTTACAAACACTGAAGGTGATAAGGATGAATAACGAAAACAAGGGCATTCACCCCACGGGGGTATCGTCGCGCGTGTGGATTGCGCTGGTCGCTCTGTGCGTCGCCAATGTCGTAGCGCACCTCATGGTGATGCCGAGCTTGCCTGCGCAGATTCCCACGCACTGGGGCGCGAACGGCGCCGTCGACGGTTGGGGTCCTAGCTGGATGGCCTCCGCGCTCGGCGTGCTGCCTCTGGCGCTTCTCGCAATGTTCTGCGTGGTGCCGCGCATCGACCCCAAAGGTGAGGCATATCGAACCTCGGGCAAGTTCTACCAGGGCTTCGTAATCGCCTTCACCTTGTTCATGTGCGCCATAAGCTGGCTGGGAGAGCTTACGGTGTGGGGCGTGGTGCCGGCGGTCGGTTCGGTTAACGTGCTGATTTCCGGTGTTGTCGGTTTGCTGTTCATCGGCGTAGGCAACTACTTGCCGCGTGTGAAGCAGAACTATACGCTCGGTATCAAGACGCCTTGGGCGCTTGCCGATCCCGAGAACTGGCGCCGTACGCAGCGTTTTGGCGGCGCCTGCTTTATGGTGCTGGGTATTGGCCTGATTGTGATGGGCGTGGCAGGCAGCGTGCTTTCGAGTGAAGTCGTCGCCGCGGTGATTGCGGTTCTGGCGTTTGGTTCGGTCGGAGCCGTCTACGTCTACTCGTATCTGCTGTGGCGCAAATCGCAGCGAGCCGTTCGCTAAGGTTGCGGAAAACTAGCGTACGCAGTTCATGGTGTGTTCCGGGGGACTTTTCCCAGGTAGTATTAGGGGGGCGTGGGCAACCATGCCCCTTTTTCGTTACGTTTCAGAGCTGATTTCCTCATTTCGTTTCCACTAAAGCGAAACAAGAATAGGGAAACAGCAGGTAGAAAGGATAAAACAGGCAAATGGCGGAGTTTATCTACCAGATGTATCAGGCTCGCAAGGCCCATGGCGACAAGGTAATCCTTGACGACGTGACCCTGAGCTTCTACCCCGGTGCCAAGATCGGCGTCGTGGGCCCCAACGGTATGGGCAAGTCGACCCTGCTCAAGATCATGGCCGGCATCGAGGAGGTCTCCAACGGTGATGCCAGGCTCACCCCCGGCTACACCGTGGGTATCCTGCAGCAGGAGCCGCCGCTCGACGACGACAAGACCGTCATCGAGAACGTGCGCATGGCATTTGGCGACATGATCGCCAAGGTCGATCGCTTCAACAAGATCGGCGAGGAGATGTGCGACCCGGACTGTGACATGGACGCCCTCATGGCCGAGATGGGAAAGCTCCAGGACGAGATCGACGCCGCCGACGGCTGGGATATCGATTCCAAGCTCGGCCAGGCCATGGACGCCCTGCAGCTGCCCGATTCCGACATGCCGGTCAACGTGCTTTCCGGCGGCGAGCGCCGCCGTGTGGCCCTGTGCAAGCTGCTGCTCGAGGCTCCCGACCTGCTGCTGCTCGACGAGCCCACGAACCACCTGGACGCCGAGTCGATCCTGTGGCTCGAGCACTTCCTGCACAACTACCAGGGCGCGGTGCTTGCCGTCACGCACGATCGCTACTTCCTGGATAACGTTGCCGAGTGGATCTGCGAGGTCGACCGCGGCCACCTTTATCCCTACAAGGGCAACTACTCCACGTATCTGGAGACCAAGGCTGCCCGTATCGAGGCGCAGGGCAACCGCGATGCCAAGCTCGCCAAGCGCATGGAGGCCGAACTCGAGTGGGTACGCAGCTCGCCCAAGGCTCGCCAGGCCAAGAACAAGGCCCGTCTGGCTCGCTACGAGGAGATGGAGGCCGAGGCCCGCGCAAGCCAGAAGCTCGACTGGACCGACATTCGCATTCCTGTGGGCCCGCGTTTGGGCAACAAGGTGCTCGAGGCCCATCACCTGCACAAAGAGTTCGATGGCCGCGTGCTTATCGACGACCTTTCGTTCACCCTGCCGCGCAACGGCATCGTGGGCGTCATCGGCCCCAACGGCGTCGGTAAGACCACGCTGTTCAAGACGATTGTGGGTCTGGAGCCGCTGACTTCGGGCGAGCTCGAGGTGGGCGAGACCGTCAAGATCTCCTATGTCGATCAGAACCGTTCCGGCATCGACCCCGACAAGAACCTGTGGGAGGTCGTCTCGGATGGCCTGGACCACATGATGGTCGGCGAGACCGAGGTTCCGAGCCGCGCTTATGTGGCGAGCTTTGGCTTTAAAGGCCAGGACCAGCAGAAGCGCGCCGGCGTACTTTCCGGTGGCGAGCGCAACCGTCTGAACCTGGCGCTTACGCTCAAGCAGGGCGGCAACCTGCTGCTTCTCGACGAGCCCACGAACGATCTCGACGTCGAGACGCTGTCCTCTCTCGAGGCGGCACTGCTCGAGTTCCCGGGCTGCTCGGTGGTCATTAGCCACGACCGTATGTTCCTGGACCGCGTCGCCACGCACATCCTGGCGTGGGAGGGCACCGACGAGAACCCGGGCAACTGGTATTGGTTCGAGGGCAACTTCGAGGCCTATCAGGCCAACCGCATCGAGCGCCTGGGCGAGGACGCAGCCCAACCGCATCGTATCCACCGCAAGCTGACGCGCGATTAGTCGAGCTCAGGTGACCTAATGAGAAAGGGACGATAACCTTGAGGGTTATCGTCCCTTTTTGTTACTTGGTGGAAGGCTCGACTTTGTCGATAGCCCAGGTGGCTCCGAGGCCGCCGGTGGTGTTGCGGCGGATGCGCACGGTGACTTCGTGGCGCTCGCCGGCCTGCGTGTAGTGCAGGGGGAAGCTTGCGCGGTTTCGCGCGGCCTCGATGGTACCGCGCTCGCGGGCGATCCAGTAGTACTCGCCGACGATGCCGAGCGTGTCGGCGCCGTAGGGGAGATAGGTCGACAACTGGTGCAGAAGCGGGCCGGGGCAGAAGACCTCGGTTGCGAAATCGATAGGGAAGTCCTCGGGGATGGTCGGCGCTGCGGGCGCGGGGGTTGGGGCCGCAGCGGGTACCGAAGCCGGTGCCGGTGCGGGAATTCGGTCGCAAGCAGAGGCGGGCACGGATTCGATGACGGGTGCGGGCTCCGGCGTCGCTTCCGGCTTGATCGTGGAATCTGCGGGCTCCAGCGTCGTCTTCGGCTTGGTTGTGGAATCTGCGGGCTTCACGGTGACGGGCGCGTCTGCAACTGCGGTTTCAACCTCAACCTGCGTCGCGTTCTCGTTCTCGACGCTCGACTTTGCCTCGATGGGCGTGGATGCCATGGTGGTGATGCCGGCGTTTGCGTTCTCGGGGTCATAGACGACCGTGAGTGAGATGGCAGGCTGCGGTGCCTCGGGCTCCGATGCCGCCTCGGCAGCGTCCTGTTCTGCGGGCTCTTCGGGCTGATCGTCCTCGGCCTCGTCGCCAAAGACATCGCTGTTTTGGAGCGCAGGCGCCTCAGGTTGGCTAGCGGCTTCTTCGGGTGTCGACTTGGGAGCCTCGTTGAGCTCCGTAGTGGCTTCCTGCTCGGATATGACTTTGGGATCGGTCGTGGCGGCGATTTCGGTTTCGGCTTCTGCCGTTACCTCAATAGCGACTTCGATCTCTGCCTCGGGCTCGGGCTCCGGAGCGACTTCGGCCACGGGCTCGGGCTCGGGACGCTTAACGTGCTTAGGGCGCACGGCCTTGAGGTCCTTCTCGCCGCGCTTTTTCTTTTTGTAGGACTGCTTGGCTCCCTTGGCTGCCTTGGGCTTATCCTCGCCCTTGGCAAGGGCGGTATCCCAGGCATCGTTGGCGATGACGGTGGCATACAGGCGACCGCCCTTAAAGACGGTCAGCTTAATGCAGTCGTCGAGCTCCTCGAGCAACTCGCGCGTGGACTCAAAGCCCAGGTCATAAGCGGCCATGTCACCAGTGGCGAGTGCCTCCTCGACCTGCGTCATAAACGTTTGCTTGCCGCACCCAATCGCATCGCGCAGCAGGCGATACAGATAGATGTGGTTGCCCAGCGATAGCGTGGGCCTAACTATTGTCTTGCTCATGGCAAATCTCCTCTTTACACATGTAAAGCATCTTACCATCGCATGGCGTTCGCCATGGCGGCGCCCAAGGCAAACGGGCGCGAACCGCTTTCGATTCGCGCCCGTTGTACAGGTCGGTTATCTATGAGAGGCAAACGTGCTTAGTTGCCCGATGCCGTGCCTTGGCTCGAGTTGTCAGATGCCGTGCCGGAAGCGGTTCCGCTCGAGCTGTTGGTGTTGTTACTGTCTGCCGTGCCCGTTCCCGACGTGGTGTCGCTCGTCTGGCCTCCCGTGTTCGGCTGTGAACCGTCAGTCGTTTGGCTTGAGTCGGTCGTGCCGGACGGCGCGCCACTGTTGGCCGTAGAGGAATTGGCACCCTGCGATTGATTTTGGGTGTTCGATGACGAGTCGGCAGAGGTAGAACTGTCTTGCGTGCCGTCCGTCTGTGCCTGCTGGTCTTGCGAATGGGTGTTGCCATTTGCGTCACTCTCCGTCGTGCGCGACGACAGAATTGGCTCGGGGCGCTCGCCCAGACCCTCGCCGGCGGTGGTGATAAGGATGGCGCCGGCGCAGGCGATGACCGCGACGATGGCGATGGCGATCGAGAAGACGATGACCTTCTTTTGCGTCTGGCTGCGCTCTGCCGCCGCCTTGGCGCGCAAGCTGTCGGGAGCGACGCGCGCCGTGGTCGCGCGCCCCGCAATCTGGCGCATCTCCTGCGTAGTCGCGGCGCCGCCCAGGTGCTCCTCGGCATTAAATTCAACGGGCTCATAGGCGCCGGCGGGGTAGTCGACGGCGGCGTGCGTACCTTTGAGGGCTTCGGCGCTGGCAGAGATAAAGTGGCGGTAGACCTGCGAGGACACAACGGTGATAACCGAGCTCACGGCGGCACCAATTACTGAACCAGCGATACCAATCTTGGAGGCAAGCGCGACGCTCGTGGCGGCAGCTGCGGCGCCGGCGATGATCTGGGGAATGGAAATGTCGTCGAACAGGCCCTTTTTGGGCGCGATGGCCATGGTCTGTCCGATGGAATGGTTCTCGTGCACGCCGTTGTTGAGCGATGCCGGCGTCATGACGCGCGTGCGCGGCGCGTCGGTGTACTTGGTTGTCATACGGGGTCCTCCCGGTGTAAATCTGCTTCGTTTCGTGTAGCCCTCAGGGTACCCACCAGATGTGAATCGTGCGTGACGTTTAACAGATACCATCAACTCATCAATAGCTCACCAAGTTGGTGGGATGCGGTTACACCCGGCGGTTGAACTACAATAGGGCTTGCTAATTGTTGTGAATGGCGTCTACGCACGGGAGCATTCTTATGAATCTTCACCTTTCTCAGTCTGATGGCTTTTTGCGTGTGGCGGCGGCGTCGCCGCAGATTCGCGTGGTCGATGTCGAGGGCAATGCCGAGGTTGCGTTAGCGGCTGTTCGCGCGGCTGTTGAGCGCGGCGTTCGCGCGCTGGTGCTGCCCGAGCTTAATCTGACTGGCTATACCGCGGCCGATCTGTTCCATAACCGCACGCTGCTGCATGCCTGCGAGGCTGCTTTGGTGCATATCCTCGATGAGACTCGTGAGCTTCCGATTGTCTTTACCATCGGTCTTCCCGTTGCAGTTGCCGAGAATATCTACAACTGCGCCGCCGTGTGCTGCGCGGGCGAGCTTTTGGGCCTCACGGCCAAGAAGTATCTGCCCAACTATGGCGAGTTCTACGAGCGCCGCTGGTTTGCTCCGGCGCCCGCAGATCCCGTGTGGGTCGAGTTTGCCGGTCAGGGTCCGGTTCCGCTGGGTTCGGAGCTTGTCTACCGCTGCTGTGACGAGGGTGCCGAGGATATGGTGCTGGGCGTTGAGGTCTGCGAGGACCTGTGGGTGCCGGCGCCCCCTTCGACCGAGATGGCGCTTGCCGGTGCGACGGTGATCCTCAACCCGTCGGCCTCGGACGAGATTATCGGCAAGGCAGATTACCGACGCAGCCTCATATCCAACCAGAGCGCGCGCCTGTACTGTGCCTATGCCTATGCAGATGCGAGCGAGGGCGAGTCCACGACCGACATGGTCTTTGCGGGCGAGAACCTCGTCTACGAAAACGGATCTAAGCTCGCCGCCACGAAGCTTCTTACCTGCGATATGGCGGTGGCCGATGTCGATCTTGACCGTCTGGTTGCCGAGCGCCGCCGCTCGACGACGTGGACGCGCGCGGACGATGCGCCGGAGGCCACGACCGTTGAATTTTCGTTTGAGGGCGTGCTGACGGACGAACCTGTCCTGCGCGATGCACTCGGCATCGACCGTGTCTTCCCCCGTGCGCCCTTTGTGCCGGCCGACCATGGTGACCTGGCCGAGCGTTGCGAGACCATCCTCGACCTGCAGACCGCCGGTCTCAAGACCCGCCTTGCCCACACGGGCACCAAGGCTGCGGTCATCGGCCTTTCGGGTGGCTTGGACTCCACGCTGGCACTGCTTGTGACCGTGCGCGCCTTCGATGCACTGGGGCTGCCGCGCACCGGTATCACGGCCGTGTCCATGCCCGGCTTTGGCACCACGCACCGCACCAAGTCCAATGCCGAGTCGCTTGCCCGCGACCTGGGTGTGAGCTTCCGCGAGGTTTCGATCCACGCGGCTGTGGAGCAGCACTTTAAGGACATTGAGCACGACCCGGCAGTTCAGGACGTGACCTACGAGAACAGCCAGGCCCGCGAGCGCACGCAGATTTTGATGGACTTGGCCAACCAGGCTGGCGGTTTTGTCATCGGCACGGGCGACCTGTCGGAGCTGGCGCTCGGCTGGGCTACCTATAACGGCGACCACATGAGCATGTACGCCGTCAACGCGAGCGTGCCCAAGACGCTCGTGCGTCACTTGGTGCGCTATGCTGCCGATGTCTTTGGCGGGCGTATTGCCGAGGTCTTGCTCGACATCCTCGATACGCCGGTGTCCCCCGAGCTTCTGCCGCCCACGGGCGATGGCGAGATTGCACAGAAGACCGAGGATTTGGTGGGCCCGTACGAGCTGCACGATTACTTCCTCTATTACCTGCTGCGTTTTGGCTTTGAGCCGGGCAAGATCTACCGCATGGCGCTCAAGAGCTTCGAGGGCGTCTACGACGCCAAGACCGTCCACACGTGGTTGCGTACGTTCTATCGTCGCTTCTTTGCCCAGCAGTTTAAGCGCAGCTGCCTGCCCGATGGTCCCAAGGTGGGCTCAGTGACGCTCAGCCCGCGCGGCGATTGGCGTATGCCAAGTGACGCCAGCTCACGTTTGTGGCTTGCGCAGATCGACGCGCTCAATGCAATTGACTAAGGTTGGCCAAATTGAACCAATACGGGGGTTGTAAGCGTTACACTTTTAAAATCTGATGGCCCGTATCGCGCGGCGCTCTTGTCGGAGCGCCGCGTTTTTTATATCGAAAGGTGGCACCATGCAGGCATCGCAGCGTCTCGACCGCTTTGGCGCGGAGGTCTTCGCCTCGCTCAACAACAAGCTTCTCGCGCTGAAGGCTCAGGGCAAGACCATTTACAACATGAGCGTGGGCACGCCCGACTTTAAGCCGTACGACCATGTGGTCGAGGCGCTCACGCAAGCAGCCCAAGATCCCGAGATGTGGAAGTATGCCCTGCGCGACCTGCCCGAGCTCAAGCAAGCCGTGTGCGATTACTATGAGCGTCGCTTTGGCGTTTCGGGCATTACGCCGTCCATGGTGCAGTCGTGCAACGGCACGCAGGAGGGCGTGGGCCATTTGGGCCTGGCCCTGCTCGATCCGGGTGACACCATTTTGGTTCCCGATCCGTGCTACCCGGTCTTTGAGGCGGGTGCCAAGATCGCCGATGCCAAACTCGAGTACTATCCGTTGGTTGCCGAGCACAATTACCTGCCCTATGTGGCGGGCATCGATCCCGAGGTTGCCGATCGTGCCAAGTATATGATCGTGTCGCTGCCCGCGAACCCGGTGGGCTCGGTGGGCACGCCCGAGATCTACGAGGAGATCATCGCTTTTGCACGCGAGCACGACCTGCTCATCGTTCACGACAACGCATACTCCGACATCGTGTTTGACGGCGAGCCCGGCGGCAGCTTCTTGCAGTATCCCGGTGCGCTCGAGGTGGGCGTCGAGTTCTTCTCGCTTTCCAAGTCGTTTAACGTCACCGGTGCCCGTATCGGCTTTTTGGTCGGCCGAGAGGACGTGGTCTCTGCCTTTGCCAAGCTGCGCAGCCAGATTGACTTTGGCATGTTCTTCCCGATCCAGAAGGCCGCCATCGCCTGCCTGAAAGGTCCGCGCGATGAAGTCGAGGCGCAGCGTCTGAAGTACCAGGAGCGCCGCGATGCCCTGTGCGACGGTCTTGAGGGCTTGGGCTGGGAGCGACCCAACGCGCATGGCTCTATGTTTGTGTGGGCCAAGCTTCCCGGTGGCCGCACCGATTCCATGGCGTTTTGCGAGGAACTCATGGAGAAGGCCGGCGTTGTGGTGACGCCGGGCGCGAGCTTTGGTCCTTCGGGCGAGGGGCACGTGCGCATGGCACTGGTCTTGCCGCCCGACCAGATCGCTTTGGCTGTCGAGGCCATTCGCGAGGCGGGCCTGTATTAGAAAGCTATTTCGCCTCGTCAATATATCGAAACCGATTTCGTGCAGTTATTTTACGAATCCTGCAAACAATTTCGGTAAACGGTCGATTTTTGGCTGCGAATAGGAGCATAATCAAAGTCCCGATTGGATGTATTGGGATTACGACAAGCCGCTCGGGTCGTTCCCGGGCGGCTTGTTTGTGGAGTGAGATGGGAGTTTCTAATGGTTAACGAGAAGAAGGTCGCTATTGTCGGCTGCGGTTTCGTCGGTTCGTCTTCGGCGTTTGCGCTGATGCAGAGCGGTCTGTTCTCCGAGATGGTCCTCATCGACGTGGACAAGAACCGCGCCGAGGGTGAGGCCCTGGATATCGCGCACGGCATGACGTTTGCCGAGCCGATGAAGATCTACGCCGGCGATTATTCCGATGTCGCCGACGCCGCCATGATTGTTGTCACCGCTGGCGCTGCCCAGAAGCCCGGTGAGACTCGCCTGGACCTGGTCAACAAGAACGTCAACATCTTTAAGTCCATTATCCCCGAGATTAAGAAGTCTGGCTTTGACGGTATTCTGCTCATCGTCTCCAACCCGGTCGATGTTCTGACTTATGCCGCCATCAAGATGTCCGGCCTGCCCGAGGGCCACGTCATCGGTTCCGGTACCGTGCTCGACACCGGCCGTCTGCAGCAGATGCTTGGCGCCCACGTCGAGGTTGACCCGCGCGACGTTCAGGCCTATGTCATGGGTGAGCACGGCGACTCCGAGTTCGTCGCTTGGTCCAGCGCCCAGGTTGCCGGCGTGCCGCTGAACACCTTCTGCGAGCTTCACGGCCACCTGGAGCATGATGCCGCCGAGAAGCGCATCGCCGAGGACGTCAAGAACTCCGCCTACACCATCATCGAGAAGAAGCACGCCACCTACTATGGCGTCGCCATGGCCGTCAAGCGCATCTGCACCGCCGTCATGCGCGATGAACAGACCGTTCTGCCTGTCTCCTCGCTCATGGTGGGCGAGTATGGCCTGTCCGATCTCGCCATCTCCATGCCGACTGTCGTTGGCCGCGACGGCGTTGTCTGCCGCGTCCCCGTCCCGCTGGACGATGACGAGCAGCATGAGCTCACCGCCTCCGCCAAGGCCCTCAAGGACATCATCGACAGCGTCGATTTTTCCTGCTAAATCAAGCTCGCTAGAGCGAAAAGCTACAATGAAGGCGTCCGGGTCCACACGGCCCGGGCGCCTTTTTGGTGCAAAGTAACCTGACCCCAATGCACCATAGTTGATGGGAGGGCCATGTCGGATTCGCCTAATTTTTTGACCTATGCCCAGACGGCGTTTGATCCGTTTGAGGAGCGGCCGTTCTGCGCGGTGGATAGCCTGGTCTTTGCGTGGTTGTCCTATTTGCGTTTGCCGGGTGATATGGCGGAGCTGACGGACTGGCAGGGCCTAGACGTACGCGAGCTGCTGCGTGCCGAGTGCTACCGGGACATGATTGACGACTTGTGGGACCCAGAGGGGAGCAGGGCCTTGTTGGAGGCCGTGGCAGCAAGCCCTCGCTACCGTGGCGTGCACGTTTGCGGCTATCGTGCCGTGAGCGATGTGGTGGCGACAGAGCAGTTTGCCGCCATGGCGTTCCGGTTTCCGGCGGGGTTTAGTTATCTTTCCTTCCGGGGGACCGACAGCACGATTGTGGGCTGGAAAGAGGACTTTAACATGGCGTTCCGGTGTCCTGTGCCGGCCCAGGAATCCGCGACGCGTTATGTGGACGAGGCGGCGGATGCGATTGGCGGGCCGCTTTTGTGCGGAGGTCATTCCAAGGGTGGAAACCTTGCGGTGTACGGTGCGGCGATGTGCTCCGATGTCGCCCGTGAGCGAATCGAACGGGCGTATTCCCATGATGGTCCGGGCTTCGTCGAGGAGTTTCTGAACGGAAACGCCTTTGCCGATCTTTCTGGTCGAATCGACAAGACGCTACCTCGGTCGTCGATCTTTGGCATGATGTTCGAGACACAGGAGGACTATGCCATCGTTGAGAGCACCGAGTTCAGCCTTCTGCAGCACAATCCCTTTAGCTGGGTGGTTGATGGCCACGACTTCGTGTACTGTGAGCGCCTGTCTGCCGGTGCTCGATACGTTGATGGCTCCATTCGCGAGATGCTGCTTGCAGTGTCGCCCAGCGAGCGCGAGCGTTTTGTAGATGCGTTGTTCTCTGTGTTTGAGGCTACGGGTGCTGAGCGGTTTGCGGATATCGCTGGGAATCTGCGCGAGAGCCTGCCCGTGATGCTCCAGGCTGCGCAAGGCTTTGACAAGGATACGCGACGTTTTGTCTCGCAGACCATCGTGGCAATCCTTAAATGCGCACTGCTGCCCAAACGACCCCAGATCGACATGCCCGCTGCCGGCAAGAGTTTGGCAGAACAGCTCGAGGCTTGGCAGTCCGAGCTCCTGCGCTAGCCATTGGTGCAAAGCACCTGTCCCCGATGCACCAATCTTCGATGCGTCTGGGGCGGGCTCGACCGCTATACTGGTTCGTGCCGAAATCGATCTAGAACGGAATGCCGTATATGAAAATCAATCACGCGATTCTGCATATCCTGGACTTTGACTCTGCCGTCAACGTTATGAGCCAGCGCGAGTTGGATATCGAAAGCCGTACCGTGCGCAATTTCGTAACCACGCATCTGCGCCGCGCACGCACCTCGGCCGACAATAAACGCGCCACGTTTGCCGAGAACTCCGCATTCGGCGGCGAGCTCAAGGGCTATTTCTTTGGCGATCGCGAGTTCGTGGACCTGTCGCAGCAGATTGCGGAGTTTATCTCCTCCGAGCTCACCAAAGCCGAGAAAGCCGAGTCCACCGACGTGCTCGTGGCCGATTTTGACGACGATGAGGATGCCCGCTGGTTCGCCGTGATGCTGCTGGGCTCCAAGCAGGCTTTTATGCACGAAGTGGGCCGCGAGGAGGGGGAGGTGCGCAACGACATCGCGCGCCACTACGCCATTCTGCCGAACCCCTCGCAAAAGGTGCCGAGCTATGCCATCGTGCGTGCGAGTACCATGGAGATCGGCTACGTGGACAAGAAGCGCAAGATTGCCGGCGAGGACCGTATGCTTATCCCTGATGGCCTGCTGCAGTGCGACACGGGCGTGTCGGGCAAGGAGATCATCGACACCGTGACGCGTGTGGTCGAGGAAGTCGCCGAGGAGCACGGTGCCAACACGGCCGTAGCGCTTGCTAAGGTTAAGGCTGCCGTTGCCGAGAAGGTTGAGGATGACGAGGAACTGCCGCCTTGGGATATCGTCGATGAGGTCTTTGAGAACGAACCGGTTATCAAGGAGAGCGTGCGCGCGGCACTGACCGAGGAGAAGGTGCCCGAGCGCGTGCCCGTGGAGCGCAAACAGGTCGAGCGCGCAGCTGTGCGCAATCACAAGATCCGTACCGACACGGGTATCGAAATCAGCTTCCCGGCCGAGATGGGTTCGAACTCCGAATACATCGAGTTCGTCAACGAGCCCAACGGCCTCATCTCCATCGAGCTCAAGAATATCGGCAGCATCGAGAATCGATAGGGCTTTTTTCTTTCGAATAAAAGTCTGGATTATATTTTGAAGTATACTTTGAAATGTAATCCAGATTATTTTTTGGAGGTCAAAATGTCCCCACTTGTTCTGGAAAAACCGGTGTTTACAAAAGACCAGGTTGTTTCGGCTACCGAAGCAAGCAAGTCTTTATCTGCCATTCGTAAACGCGCAAAACGCGCACCACAGTTCATTGCCGATCATAACGATATCGATACCGTGATTATCGACTATGCCGCCTATGAGGAAATGTACGGTGCGCTGCAGTATCTGCACGAACTTGAGATAAATCGCATCGCTGCGGATCGAGTCAAGCATGGTCCGCATGAATTTGTTCCGTTTGAGGACGCCCTAACTACCGAGGAGCTCGCGGAGTTTGAATCGATGGATCCGGACGCGATCCCCAATGAGGATCTTTTCGAATGAGTGGGCATTTTGTCGTCGGCTTTTTGAATCGAGACGTCGAGAAGGAATATCAAAAATTAGATGGATCTCAGCGAAGACTCGTCCGTATTGCAGTCGCGAAATTAAAGACGCGCGCTGATGAAATTGGAACGCCGCTTCACGGCGAGCTCGCCGGCTGTAAAAAGATTAAATGGCGGAATGCAGGACTCCGAATGGTTTTTCGAATCCGGGAGGACGGAACGGTTGAGATTGCCGAGATCGTGGCAATAGGTCGCCGCGATCGTTCCGAGGTCTATAAGACGGCCGTAGGGCGCCTGTCAAAGCAACCCGCCATGGTTGAATACGACGGAACCCTGAGATAGGGAAGGCCGAAGCCTCGGACGAGGGCTTCGGCCTTTTTACTTGGGGCTTAATTACGCTACTGGTTGAGCATAAGTCAGCGAAAACGACCCAGAGCGAGCAAGGTGACGTGAAAGAGGAGGGCATTGACCTTCTGGTCATGCCCGACGATTGAACGTCAGATTGCCGCTCTGGGTCGTTTGCAGCGTCGAGTGGTTACGGCGTTTGGTAAAACGCCGTAACCATTAAAGCTGGCGCAGACCTTCCTCGAGACCGGTCTTGCTGTCGGTCTGGGCGTCGCGCATCTTGATGACGCGGGCGGGAACACCGGCCACGACGGCGCCGGCGGGGACATCCTCGACGCATACGGCACCGGCAGCCACGACGGCGCCCTTGCCCACGCGCACGCCCTCCAGGACCACGGCGTTGGCGCCAATCATGACATCATCCTCGATGATGACGGGCGTGGCGCTCGCGGGCTCAACGACGCCTGCCAGTACGGTGCCGGCGCCGATGTGGCAGTTCTTGCCCACGGTGGCGCGGCCGCCCAGCACGGCGCCCATATCAATCATAGAGCCTTCGCCAATGACGGAGCCGATGTTGATGATGGCGCCCATCATGATGACGGCGCGGTCGCCGATCTCGACGCGGTCGCGGATGATCGCGCCCGGCTCAATGCGGGCGTTGACGCCCTTAAGGTCGAGCATGGGGACGGCGGAGTTGCGGCAGTCATTCTCGACGTCGTAGTAGTCGATGGAGTCGGCATTGGCATCGAGGATGGCCTTGAGCTCTTCCCAGTCGCCAAAGACGGTCTTGCCGCGACGACCGCCGTAGACGTGTGCATTGCCCCACTGGACCTTCATGCCCGGCTTCTCGCGCACGTACAGCTTGACGGGCGTCTTTTTGGGCGCGGTGGCGATGTAGTTGATAATCTCCTGTGCATCCATCTCGGCTGCGTTGCTCATCTGCTATCTCTCCTTTGGGTGGATTCGGTTGATACCTGGTTAGGCAAACATGACCTGGTCAAACGTATAGAAGCCGGGTTCGCGGGTGACGAGCTTTTGCGCGGCTGCCAAGGCGCCGTTGACAAAGATCTGACGGCTCGTGGCGCGGTGGGTGAGCGTGACCTCCTCGTCCTGGCCAAAGAAACTCACTTCGTGCACGCCGGCAACAGCGCCGCCGCGCAGCGAGTGCATGCCGATCTCCTTGGGGTCGCGCGCTCCGCACATGCCCTCGCGGCCATAGACGGGGTGGTAGCCTGCCTCGGGCTCGGCTTCGACGACGGCGTCGAGTAGCAGCTTGGCGGTGCCGCTGGGAGCGTCGACCTTTTGGTTGTGGTGCGTCTCGACAATCTCGCAGTCAAAGCCGGGCAGTTCTCGCGTGGCCTGGGCAACCAGATGACGCAGGGCTGCGATACCGATGGAGTAATTGCCCGAGTGCATAACGCGGGTGTTCTGACCCAGCTCGCGCAGGCGGTCCATCTGCTCGGGTGTGTAACCCGTGGTGCCTGAGACCAACGCCGCGCCCGTGCGCTCGACATAGGCGACGACAGCGTCGAAGGTCGCGGCGTTCGAGAAGTCGATAATCACATCGGCAGCCGGTGCGTTCTCGAGCTCGCTCAAATCGAAGCCAATCTGGGCCACGATATCAAAAACGGGCTGCCCGGCGGCATCGACAATGCTTTCGGCGGTGGTGCGGATGAGCGAGCCCATGCGGCCCGTTCCCATAATGACAGTCTTAATCAAGCAGACCAGCTCCCTTCAGAGCATCGGTAAGTGCAGCGCGCGTGTCGTCTGCCATGGGGCATAGAGGCATGCGGTAGTTTGCCTCGATCATACCCATCTGAGCAAGCGCTTCCTTGACGGGGATGGGGTTGACCTCGCTAAAGAGGGCATTGATGAGCGGCTGACCGGCAATCTGGATATCGCGGGCGCGCTCCACGTCGCCGTCCAAATAGGCGCGGCACATGTCATGCACAAGCTGCGGCTGAATGTCGGCCCACACGCTGATGGTGCCCGAGGCGCCCAGGCTCATGAGCGGCACGGTGAGCGCATCCTCGCCCGAGTACATGCGGAAGTCGTCGGACAGCAGGTGGGCGATCTTGGCCGCGTAGGCGACGTTGCCCGAGGCTTCCTTGATGCCCATGATGTTGGGGTGCGCGGCCAAGCGCTCTACGTTGCGCTCGCTGATGCCGCAGCCGCAGCGGCCGGGGATGTTGTACAGGATGCAGGGGATGTCAACAGCATCGGCGACGGTCTTAAAGTGCTGATAGATACCCTCTTCATTGGACTTGTTGTAGTAGGGGGTAATGAGCAGCAGGCCGTCGGCTCCCAAGCCCTGGTAGGTGAGCGACTTGGTGAGCATCGTCTGCGTGGAGTTGGAGCCCGAGCCGGCGATGACGGGGACGCGTCCTGCAACATGCTTGACCACGGCGGCGACGACGGAGTTGTCCTCGTCATCGGTCATCGTGGCGCTCTCGCCGGTGGTGCCCAGGGTGAGGATGGCGTCGGTGCCGTTTTGCAGGTGGAAATCGATAAGGCGCTCGAGTGCATCAAAGTCGACGCTGCCGTCCTTTTTAAACGGTGTAACAAGGGCGACGATTGAGCCCTCGAGATTGCGGATGTCCATGTTCTTCTCCTTCGCGTCCGCGATCTGGATGCGTTTGTTCCATTGGGCGGCGACTGCCAGGCGCTCGTCTTGGGCCCGACGGCGGGCGCTTTCGGCGCGCGACTTGGCCAGCAGCTCTCGGCCGCTCGGCAGCACGTCGAGCGTGGCAAAGTAATCGCCCGGGCGCTCGGCACGGCGGATGAGGTCGGCCGAGCCATCGGGGCGCAGCAATACCTCGGCGGAGCGCAGGCGGCCGTTGTAGTTGTAGCCCATGGAGTAGCCATGCGCGCCGGTATCGTGGATCACGAGTACATCACCCACGTCGATCTGCGGCAGCTCGCGGTCGATAGCGAACTTATCGTTGTTCTCGCACAAGTTGCCCGTGATGTCATACGTGTTCGTGATCGGTGCTGCGGTCTTGTCAGGGCCGCCCGGCTGTCCCATCACCGTAATGTGGTGGTAGGCACCGTACATAGCGGGACGAATGAGGTCGACGGCGCTTGCGTCCACGCCGATATAGTCCTTGTAAATCTGCTTCTCGTGGATGGCCTTGGTGACCAGGCAGCCGTAGGGGCCCATCATAAAGCGGCCCATCTCGGTGCAGATGGCCACATCGCCCATGCCGGCAGGAACCAGGATCTCGTCGTATGCCGCGTGTACGCCCTCGCCGATGGCGTGAATGTCGTTAGCCTGCTGCTCGGGCAGATAGGGGATGCCGACGCCGCCGGACAGATTGATAAAGGCGACATGTGCGCCGGTCTCGCGCTCCAGGCGTACGGCAAGTTCAAAGAGGATGCGCGCGAGCTTGGGATAGTAGTCGTTAGTGACGGTGTTACTGGCAAGGAAGGCATGGATGCCAAAATTCTCGGCGCCCTTGGCCTTGAGCATGCGGAAAGCCTCAAAGAGCTGCTCGGTGGTCATGCCGTACTTGGAGTCGCCGGGGTTGTCCATAATGCCGTTGGAGAGCTGGAACAGGCCGCCCGGATTAAAGCGGCAACTGACCGTCTTGGGGATGGGCCCCGCAACGCGCTCAAAGAACTCGATATGGCTTATGTCGTCAAAGTTGACGATGGCGCCCAGCTTATCTGCAAGGGCAAAATCTGCTGCCGGCGTGTCGTTGGACGAGAACATGATGTCGTGTCCCGTGATGCCCAGTGAGCGGGCAATCATGAGCTCGGTATAGCTCGAGCAATCGCAGCCGCAGCCGTATTCGTTGAGAATGGAGATGAGCGCCGGGTTGGGATTGGCCTTGACGGCAAAGTATTCCTTAAAGCCCGGGTTCCATGCAAAGGCGTCGCGCACTTCTTGCATGTTGCGGCGGATGCCCGCCTCGTCGTATAGATGAAACGGCGTGGGAAACTGCTCGACGATATGCTCGAGCGTCTTCTTGTCCACAAACGGCTGCTTGGCCGCATATGCCTCGTTGGGGGTCAATGCCATGTCCCGTAAACCTCGCTATCCAGACGGCGCCATCGGCGCATCGAATCCGCATAGCGTGGACCCCATGTCCGGATAGCGCTCCCGCATTGCTGCAGACAGTCCTGCGGGTGTTTCCCGCAGGCCCACCAGGTTGTTCGTGCCCGAAAAACCCAGTTCGGCGGGTTTCGCCTCCCCGCGGGGTCAAAGCCTGCCGGCTCGCCCGCGGCTCTTCGTGCCCGCGCCTCTATCAAGTGGTAACGACCCTACCACGTTGCACTTTACCAAACAAGAGTATTCGTATATAACGTTTAAAAAATGCAGGGATATGCTAGAAACAAGGGCGTCATAATTCTGCATCACAATAGTGTGTGAATGGATATGCCCCATGAAAGGACCCTTTATGACCGAGCTCCAAGAACTTCGTCGCTATCGGCGCGACCTGCATCGCATTCCGGAGCTCGATTTCGATCTTCCGCAGACTATCGCCTATATTGAGGGCGTGTTGGCGCCGCTCGCCTGCGAGTTGACTCATCCGTGTCCCAGCTGCGTCTGCGCTTTCTTCGATGCCGGCACGGGCGCCGCGCATGCTACGGCGATTCGCGCTGACATGGATGCCCTGCCCATTGCGGAGGCAACGGGAGCGGATTTTTCCTCGACCCATCCCGGCAAGATGCATGCGTGCGGACACGATGGACACATGGCCATGGCGCTTGCCGCCGCGACGCATGTCGACCGCACGATTCGCGAGCAACCGGGCGTCATCAAGCGCAACGTGCTCTTTGTGTTCCAGCCGGCCGAGGAAACGACCGGTGGCGCCAAGACGGTGTGTGAGAGCGGTGTATTCGAGCGCTATGGCGTCGACCGCATTTTTGGCTTCCACGTATGGCCCGATTTGCCTGCCGGTACGTTGGCGAGTTGTCCCGGTCCGCTGCTGGCGCGCTCAAGCGAGACGCACATTCATATCCATGGCGCGAGCATCCATATCGCCAAGACCTACGGCGTTCCAGTCGAGGAGTCGCACGATGCGGCACTGGCGGCTGCCAAGTTCTTGGTTGCCGAGCGCGAGCTCATGGACGAGTTGGGTGCCGACGAGCCCTGCATTGGTAAGTTCGGCCTGCTTCAGGCCGGCACCGTCTGCAATGCGGTGGCAGGGGAGGCCCATGTGGCTGGCAGTCTGCGCGTGTTTACGGACGGTATGTTCGACCGTGCGCGCGAGGGCGTGCGCCGCGTGTTGGACGATGCCTGCGCCGCAACGGGCTGCACGTACGATCTCGATTTTGCCGAGGGCTATCCGCCAGTCGGTAACGACCCCGAGCTGTTTGCCTGCATTGCGCCTGCCTTGTCCGAGCTGCAACTTGTGGACGAGCCGCTGCTGATCGCCGAGGATTTTGCGTTCTATCAGCGCCATCTGCCGGGCGTGTTCTTCTTGCTGGGCACGGGTGCGCCAGAGGGACAAGAAAACCCGAGCGATTCGGATGGCTGTCCCGCCTATGCCACGAGCGCTCTGCATGCCGATACCATGCTCTTTGACGAGAAAATTCTGCTCAAAGGCCTCGATGTCTACAAACGATTGCTTAACTTGGAGTGACGATGAAGCGCCGACAGACTGCCATGTATAGTCCGGGTGGATGCGGGTGTGGCTTGCTGCTGCTTCCGGTTATTGCTGTGAGCATTGGCGTTATGTTTGCGCTTGCCGGGTTGGCAGCAGCGGCACTCGTGTTGCTGATCGTGGCCATTGGCGTGACGATTTGGCTCTGCCGCAATCGCGAGCAACGTCGTGCCGACGGTAAAACCAATGTCGGCTGGGCCGTCTTCCTGGTCATTGCGTACCCACTGAGTGTCGGCTACCTGGTGTTCTTTGTCCTGCTGATGATCAGTACCTTTACCGGGGAATCCGTCACAGTGGGTTGATGCACTGCCAGCAGAAGGTCGCGCAAAGTGCGTTTGCTTGGCGTTTGGACAACCGCATTGGCCGTTTACCGCAACCTTAGCTCTCAGCTAATGAATTCAAGTTTAATCCTTCCTACGATGTGCTGTGTGCCGGCGCGGTAGCCGGATCGTAGGAAGGATGCATGATGAATAAGCTCGAAAACGAAGTGCTGCTGAGCCGTCGCGCTGCATTTGGCGCATTCGCCACTGTTGCCTTGGGGACTGCCAGTCTTCTTGCCGGTTGCGGTAGCGATAAGGCGACCGTCACCGAGGACACCGGCGATGGCGACAAGAAGGAAGAGACGAAGAAGGAAGAGCAGCCTACGACTGACCTAGCTGTTGGCACGACGGTGACCACGGCTGCTGGCCTTTCTGTCGTCGTCGATTCCGTCCAGCCCGGCCTCACAAATTATGACGGTTCGACCATGACGGGCATTCACGTCACGTACGTTAACAATGGCGATGAGGGCGCAGATTACAATATCTACGACTGGAAGGGCGAGGACGCCAACGGCGCTCAACAGAATCAGGGTTACTACAGCGAGGGCTCCGATGAACTGCAGTCTGGTACCCTTGCCGCCGGTGGCTCCGTGGCGGGCAATATCTACTTTGATGGCGATATCAAGAAGGCACTGTATTTTGCCAACATGTTTGATAAGTCTGCCACTGCAAGCTGGGTGCTGGCCTAGCATGTCGTTACCGTTGCGCCGTATGGGAGGTGAGGTCGTATGCCCGATAAAAAGCTGACTGACGAGTTGCTCAATGAACTCCTCGACGCGCCAAACATCGATGGCTATATCAAAGAACACGACTTTGCCGCCCCGTCGCTTTCGGACTACCTTAAGCAGCTGCTGCAGGAAAAGGGCTTAGAGCGCTCGCGCGTGGTGCGCATGGCCGACCTCAACGAGACCTTTGGCTATCAGATCTTTACCGGTGCGCGCCAACCAAGCCGTAATAAGGTGCTGCAGATTGCCTTTGCGATGGCGTTGACGCTCAAGGAGACCAACCGCGCCCTGACGGCCGCCGGAGTGAGCGTCCTCAACTGCAAGGACCGTCGCGATGCAATCATTATCTTTTGCATCGACCGCGGCTGCAGCCTCCAAAAGGTCAATGAAGAGCTGTACCGCTTTGGCGAGGAGACGGTGAGTTAGCGGCTGATGGCTGAGCTGGCTGTTACCAAAACAACTATGCGAACGAACGGGGCGCGGACACCATGGGGTGTCCGCGCCCTGCGCTATGATGGACGCCATGGATACTCAGAGCCCAACATATTCCGATGACGAGCTGACTGCTTCACTTGTCGAGCATTTGGCGTCGCTCGACCGCGACGACAGCTATCGCGTGGAGCGCGTGCTCAAGCTCTCGGATGTCGAGACGACCGAACTCGTCTATTTTGAGGGCTCTGGCGGCGGGTCTCTCGGTCCCTTTGTCCGCAAGCGCATCGATGCTTCGGCGCAGATTGGCGGGGCCTACGAGCGCCTGTTTGCGGCTCAGCGGGCCGGACGCCGTTTTGAACACTTACCCCGGATTGTCGATTGCCGCCGCGCGGGCGAGGAGCTCGATGTGGTGATGGAATATGTCGAAGGCGAGACGCTCGAGGCGCTCGTGGGGCGCCTGGGCGCGACGCCCGATTATGCCCGCGAGCTGTATCCCGTTCTGTGTGAAGCGGTGGGCGAGCTGCATGCTGGTTTTGCAGCTGCGGGGGAGCCAGGGGTACCGGTAATCCATCGCGACCTTAAACCCTCGAACATCATCGTATCGGGCGTGAGGTATGCGGCCGATGCTGGCATGACCTTCTCGTCGCTGGTGATTATTGACCTGGGAATCGCGCGCGTTTGGCGCGATGGCGCCGACGCCGACACCGTCAAGTTTGGCACGCGTTCCTATGCGCCGCCCGAGCAGTTTGGGTTTGGGCAGACGAGCGTCCGCAGCGATATTTACGCGCTTGGCGCACTGCTGTTCTTTTGCCTGACGGGAACTGACCCCAAGCCGGGGCGGGACATACGTGAGCAATGCGAGGCGCATGGCATTCCCGTTCCGCTGGCGGATGTGATTTGCATGGTGATGGCGCTCGATCCTGCCAAGCGCTTTGCGAGTGCAAAGGCACTGGGGCATGCTGCGCGTGCGGCATATGAGCTATGTCTCCCTGCACCGTCGCCCGTGACCTTTTCTGCTGCCAGTGTGCCCCGGGTCGCGGTGTCACAGGTTCAGCGGGTACAGCAGCCGGTTGCCCTCACGCTTCCGTCTTCTGCAAACCGGCGTTCGATCGTCTCTCCCGTGACGTCCAAATGTGCGCGTCTGCTCTCGTGTATTCCCGAGCCCGTGGGGCGCATATGGAATGGATGCGTCTATGCGACAACATTGTTGCTGCTGATGGGCAGCCATTTTGCGGTATTTACGCCAACGGGCGAAAACCGAAACTATCCAACGTGGTTTTTGGCGCTTGAGTATTTCTTTATGGTCGATGGCCTGGTGTTGCTCATTACATTCGGAATGCTCGACCGGCGTAGGCTTCGACGTCGTTTTCCCGTGCTCGATCGGTATCGGGGGAGTGCTTTTGTCGAACTGTGGTTCAAGGCGCTCGGGTTTATGTTTGCCGTCATGTGCGTCGTCGTTGTTATCGGCAACGCGACCGGTATCGTCTCCTAGAGAATCGAAAAGGGGCCCCGTTTGGGGCCCCTTTGCAGTTGCACTTAAATACGGTTCATTTGATTGGCGACCTTGTTGTACCAGTCCTGCCACGTGGGCGGGCAGTACTTCTTGGCGGCTGCCGGAGTAAGCGTGGAACCATAGTTGGCGCCCAGGTAGGCAACGTGGGCGGAGACGCCCTCGCTCCAGCTACCAAAGCTACGCCAACCACCGCCGCGGGCACTCCAGCCCCAGGCGTTATAGGAGCCGGCGCAATAGAGGCCCTTGCTGCTCTCGATGCAGGCGATGGCGGGGGACCAACGGGGATCGACGCCGGTATTCCAGGCGGCGACGGCAAAGTTGTAGCCCTGGCCTGCCATGGGGGAGCCGGCAAGGTAGTTATCGATGCGGCTCGTCCACTCGTTAATGAACGAGTCGTAATCGGAGTTACCGCTATTCGAGCTGTTCACCGTGGTGTCGATGGTGGTGTTGGCGTTGTTGGCCTGGCTGTTGGAGTTGTTGCCGCTTACGCCCTCGCCCGAGATCTTCTCGGCGGCAGCGGCCTTGTCGGCCTCGAGCTTTGCCAGCTCGGCAGCATTTTCCTGCTCGGCCTTTGCCTGCGCCTCGCTGCGGAGCTGCTGAGCCTGCGCCAGTGCATCCTCGGCATTCTTTTGCTCGCCTTCGAGCTGAGACTTGGCCTGCTCGAGTTCAGTCTTGTTCTGCTCGAGCTCGGTCTGCATCTTGTTAAGCTCTTCGATCTCGTCGACGCTCGAGCTCGTAATCTGGTTGGTGTATTTGCAGGTGGTGATAAAGTCACCCAAGCTCTGCGTGTTCACCAGGAAGCTCACGATGGGGCTGGTGCCCTTCTGGTACTTATACAGATTGCGCATGGCGGAGCTTGCCTTGGCCTGCTGCTCGGGTAGCTCGGCCTCAATCTTATCGATGTTCGCCTCATTGGAGTCGATCTGCTTTTGCAGATCCTCGAGCTTGGTTCGGGCGTCGTTGTAGGCGCTCGTAGCGTCCTCGATTTTTTTCTGGGCGGCGGAAAGCTGATCCTGCGTTGCCTGCGAGGCGGCATAGGCCGCGACGGGGGAGAGCATCGGCGTGGCCGTCAGCGCGACGGCGAGCGCGGCGCTCGTGATGATACGAGCCGGCTTCGACGCGATGAGCGCTGCGGTGCGATGGTTCGAATGCTGCATCCAGTCCCTCTGCAATCAATCGTAGGTTATTGGTCGAGGTGTATTCTACTACTGCTTTCGACCTCTACTTGAACCTTAAAGGTTCTAAAGGGTCAAGTTGAACTTGAGGCTTTGGCCTTGACCTGCGGGAATGGTGAATTGTTGAGAAACCATAGAGTTCAACTTTAACGTTACGGCACCCTGTTTGTGAGGGTTTTTGGCTGCAAAAGCTACCTCAACGTGGGGTTTTGCAACTATAGGGTTCCTTCGCGGCGAGCCTGCTCCACCTCTTGGAGCGCCTCAGCCGGCGTAAACGAACAGGTGCCGTCACCGAGCTTGACCATCTGTATGTCGTCACCGACATGGACTTCTCCGCCCTGCAGCACGACGCCAAAAATGCCCTCGTGGGGGAAGATGCAGTCGCCGGCGAGATAGTAGATGGCACAGCGGGTGTGGCAGACTTTGCCGATCTGGCTGATTTCGACGAGCACTTCGCTGCCAATCTTGAGCTGCGTGCCCAAGGGGAGTGAGAGCAGGTTGATGCCCTGGGTGGTGAAGTTCTCGCCAAAGTCACCCTCGTGCACATCGAGCTCGCGCGCCTGCGCCGTCTGGATAGACTCTGCAGCTAAAAAGGAGACCTGACGGTGCCAATGCCCGGCGTGCGCATCGGAGGCGAGGCCAGACTGCTCGATGACGGTGTCGTGCCCGTCGGCGACGGGTGACTTACGCGTGCCTTTGTGCTCCGACGTGTTGATCGAGACGATGCGGGCAGGCCCCTTGTAAGCATCGTTTGCGGTGCGTAGGGGAGCTGCCGTCTGGGCACGATCCGCAAGTTCGCGCTTTGCGGCGTCAATGATGGGGTTGTTGATCGGATGAGCCTGGGGCACAGTGTACCTTTCGACGGGGCGGGCAACATGTTGAATCCTACAACAACGGTGGGTTCATTGCCCGTTGTCGTACACCGGTGATCGCCGCCTTCGTGCTGGATAATTACGCCGATTGCCATAGATACGGTGGAGCTTTGGGTGCCGGCGGCTCGGCACGCTAGAATAAATCAGTTGCACAAAGACCGCCCCTCGTGTGGGCAGTTCTAGATAGGAAGTTTCCATGGCATTGCAGTTTACAGAGCGCGAGTTTATCCCCGTGCTGCTCGGCGGCGACATCAACGCGTATTCGGTGGCGCGCGCTTTCTACGAGGAGTATCAGGTTAAGAGCCTGGTCTTTGGCAAGTACCAGACCGGCCCCGCGTATCGCAGCCAAATTATCGACTACACGCCCAACGTGGATATCGATACCATGCCGGTCATGATCGAGACCGTTAACGGCGTCGCACAGGCCAATCCTGATAAGAAGATTATTCTCATGGGTTGCGGCGACAACTACGTCGCGCTTGCCGCGCAGGCCCAGGACGCCGGCCAGCTTGCCTCGAACGTCATCGCGCCCTATGCGCCCTACAGCATGCTCGAGCAGTGCCAGAAGAAGGAGATCTTCTACGAGCTGTGCGAGAAGCACGGTGTGCCCTATCCGCACACGTTTACCTTTACCATGGCGATGCTCAACGCTCAGGGTGAGGCTTCCGCCGAGGCACTCGACCAGATCGACTTCCCCTTTCCGATGATCCTGAAGCCCTCTGACGGCATCATGTGGTGGGAGCACGAGTTCGAGGGTCAGAAGAAGGCCTACGAGATTGCCGATCGCGCCGAGCTGGAACAGGTCATTCGCGATGTGTACGTCAGCGGCTACACTGATGACCTCATCTTGCAGGACCGCGTGCCCGGCAACGACGAGTACATGCGCGTGCTTACCAGTTATTCCGACCGCAACGGCAAGGTTCGTATGATGTGCCTGGGCCATGTGCTGCTCGAGGAGCATCAGCCCCATGGTGTCGGCAACCACGCCTGCATCATCACTGAGCCCAACGACGAGCTCATGGGTGGCGTGCGCAAGCTGCTTGAGGACCTTAAGTTTACGGGCTTCTCCAACTTCGACGTCAAGTACGACCAGCGCGATGGTTCGTTTAAGTTCTTCGACTTCAACACGCGTCAGGGCCGCAGTAATTACTATGTCACCAATAGTGGCTTTAACGTTGCTAAATACGTGGTGGATGAGTACGTCTATAACCGCCCGTTTGAGCCGGAGTTTGTGACGGCGCAGGACGAGGCGCTGTGGATGGTCGTTCCTATGGGCGTCGTTGACAAGTACGTCAAGGACCCCGAGCTGCGTGCGAAGGCACATCGTCTGGTCAAGGAGGGCAAGGCTGCCGATCCTTCGTTTATGAAGGGCGACTTTTTCTTTAACCGCTGGCTGCGCATGTGGCACACCAAGCTGCGCCACTTTAAGCTGTTCAAGACGTATTACAAGTAGATCAGCGCGGCGCCCGCCCGGTTTGCATCGGACGGGCGCGGGTATGATACGCGCAATTGCGTGGGCGTCACCAAGGAGGCGGCGATGGAAAAGCTGGGAGTTATCGGCGGCATGGGCGCCGAGGCCACGTCGTATTACTACGACCAGGTGGTACGTCATACGGCGGCTACCTGTGATCAGGAGCATATCGACATGGTGGTGCTTTCCAAGTCGACCATGCCTGACCGCACGCTGGCCATCAAGACCGGCGAGCATGCCGAGCTGTTGGCGACCATGAAGGAGTGCGCTCAGGCGCTCGAGTCGCTGGGCTGCGCGCACATAGCGATTCCCTGCAACACGTCACACTACTTCTACGACCAGATCCAGTCGTTTACGAAGGTGCCGATTATCCACATGCCGCGCGAGTCGGTGCGCTATGCTCTGGCCGGCGCGGTGATGGGGGAGTGCGAGTTCGACCCCAACCTGAGTATGCCGGCCGAGCCGGTGCGCAAGATCGGCATCATGGGCACCGACGGTACCGTGGGCGCAGACGTCTATGGGCGCGAATGTGAGACCGCGGGCGTTGAGGTCGTCTATCCCAGCGAAAAGCGTCAGGCCGACGTGATGTCGCTCATCTACGACGATGTGAAGGCCGGGCGCGAACCCGATATGGACAAGTTCGACCGCGTGATGTGGGAGTTCGCCCGTAGCGGCTGCGACCGCGTCATCCTGGCCTGCACGGAGCTTTCGGTGTTGCAGAAGTATCGCGAGATGCCCGAGATCACCCTCGATGCGATGGATGTCCTGGTACGCGAGTCCATCATTCGCAGCGGCGTCCCCTACCGCCTGTAGCCCTCGACCTGCCAAAAAGGGACAGGTTTATTTTGGTAGGCGGTATCTGGGAAAACAGTAAGGCCCCGGCTCGTTTGATGCGAGCCGGGGCCTTTTGCGTTTGTCGGTTGCTGCCAGTGATTGCTAGAACAGGAAGCCGATGGCGATAAGGGCGATGCTGACGATAAGTACGGCGATATCCAGGCCTTTGATGGGGTAACGCTTATACGAACTCGCACGCGTGCGCAGGTAGAAGCCGCGCTGCTCGGCGGCAAGCGCGGTGGCATCGGTCTTGCCCACGCTCGAGATAAGCAGTGGCACGCACAGCGGCAGCATGAGCTTGAGTTTCTTGACGGGATTCTTAGTGTCGTATTCGACGCCGCGTGCAGTCTGTGCCTCCATGATGGCGTTCATTTCCTGGCCAAATACCGGCACAAAGCGCAGTGCCGTGGTAAAGGTGAAGGCATAGCGATATGGCACGTGCAGCACCTCGACGCAGGCGTTGGCGAGGTCGTTGAGCTTGGTCACCATAAGCATAAGGATGAGTGGCAGTGCCACGCCCAACAGGCGTAGGCAGGCCTTCGATCCGGTAATGAGGCCCGTGTCGGTGATAAAGCCCCACACCATGTTGCCGTCGCGCATAAAGGCCAGCTGAAGCACCAGCATGATAAGCGCGAGCGGAATCAGCAGCTTGAGTAGCGAGAGCAGACGGTCGACGACGCCGGCGTAGGCGCCCAGTGCAAGGGTGAGCGCCAAAAAGCCCAACAGCGCCACGTAGGTGTCGGACAGGAAGATGCCGACGATGATGGCGGCGGCAAGGCCCAGTTTAACGACCGGGTTCAAGTGGTGTAGCAGTGTATCGCCCGGCATATAGTCGATGACGTTAACCACGGTGGACCATCTCCTCGGTAATGCGAACGATATCGGTGACCTCGCTCACCTGTGCAAAGGCGGGAGAGACGGAGGATGCCAGGCGACGGGAAAGCTCTATGACCTGGGGCGGCTCAACGTAGGCGCGCTGCATGAGCTCGATGTCCGAGAACAGCTCGTGCGTGCGGCCGCGCTCGAGGATGCGGCCGTCGGCCATTACCACAATGCGCTCGGCAAAGTCGGAGACGACTTCCATGTCGTGGCAGACCATGATTACAGCGCAGCCGCGCTCGGCCATGGTGCGCACCGTTTCCATCACGGTCATGCACTCGCGGTAGTCAAGGCCGCTCGTGGGCTCGTCGAGCACCACGATTTTGGGCTCTACGACTACGACGGAGGCGAGTGCTACCATCTGGCGCTGACCGCGCGAGAGGGAGAAGGGCGCCTCGTCGGCCGGCAAGCCAAAGCGGTCGATGACGAGCTGGGCGCGACGCAGCGCCTCGGCACGGTCGATGCCGGCAAGCTCCAAGCCAAAGGCGACCTCGTCGAGCACGGTGCCCTTGCAGATCTGGCGGTCGGGGTTTTGGAAGAGGGTTGCGACTTCTCGGGCGATGCGGCTCGTGGAAACGGCTGCGGTATCCAGTCCCGTGACGCGCACGCTGCCCGAAGCGGGCTTAAGCAGGCCTGTGAGCAGCTTGGTAAGTGTGGTCTTGCCGGCGCCGTTTTGGCCGACGATGCCCACGAGCTCGCCGGGATAGAGGGTCAGGTTGAGGTCGTGGACGGCGGCGCCGTCATTGGGATAGGCAAACTCAACGTGATCGAAGGCGAGCACGGGCTCGGCGTCCTTGGCGTGCGGGCGCAACGACGGTGCGTGCGGTGAGCCGGCGGGTGCCTGAATGTCGCTGCTTGCGTGTGCGGGGTCGACGATGCCCGTAATCAGGCGCTCGGCCTCATCAACATCCAAACAGGGAGTGCCGCTGGCCAGGCCATCGGTCTCGAGGCTGTTGAAAATGCGCGTGACACGCGGGCAATCGACGCCGATGGCGCGGAGCTCATCGGCGTGCGCGAAGACCTCGTGCGGCTCGCCCTGTAGCGCGATTTCGCCATGATTGAGCACGAGCACGCGGTTGCAATACTCCGAAAGCAGGGCGACTTTTTGCTCAACGACGACGATGGTGATGCCGAGTGCACGGTTGGCCTCACACAGGGTCTCGAAGACCAGCGTGGAGCTGGCGGGGTCGAGCGCCGCGGTGGGTTCGTCGAGCACAAGCACGCGCGGACGCATGGCGAGGATGGCGGCGATGGCAACCTTTTGCTTTTGACCGCCCGAAAGCGTGGCGATCTCGCGGTCGCGCAGGTCGCTGATGCCGACGGTCTTAAGCGTCTCGCTCACACGTTGCTCGATTTGGTCGTGGGGAACGCCAAAGTTCTCCAGGCCAAATAGCATCTCGTCCTCGACGACCGAGGCGACCATTTGCGTGTCGATGTCCTGCAACACACTGCCGACGATCTGCGATACGTCGGTGAGCGAGACCTCGCAGGTGTCGTGGCCGTCAACTAACACGGAGCCATAAAAGGCGCCGGTGTAATGGTGGGGTACGGCTCCCGACAGGCAGGCGGCAAGTGTGGACTTGCCGGCGCCCGAAGGCCCGATAATGCCGATAAAATCTCCCCTGTTCACGCCGAGCGAGATATGCTTAAGCGCCTGCTCGGTCTGCGTGCCGTAGGAGAACGAGACATCGTCGACGTTGATGATCGTTTCCATGGATACCTTTCATAGTCATCGGAGTTTCTTGAATGACGAACCGTATAAGAACGTCCATGAACCCGTTGTTTGGGACAGTCTTTGGTGGTGAAGCACGGAGACGGCTTTACGAGGTGCCCCAGGTTGGCGCGAAAGAGGAACGAAGCGTACTTGGGTATGCGAGCGACGAATGAACGCCAAGATGGGGCACCTCGTAAAGCCGAGCGGGTTAGTTGAGCTTAAGGGCCTTCTGGATGGGCAGGTAGAGTGCGCCGACCAGGATGGCGTTAAAGACGGCGGTCATGGCGACGACGGGCAGCATAGCAGCGGCGAGCTCGCTCACCACGCCGAGCATGGCCATCTTGATGACCATGAAGATGACGCCCGAGACAAAGGTGGTCACGAAGGTTGCGACGATGGCGACGGCAGGCTTAACCTGACCGTCCTTGGCAGCAGCGTTGACAATAACGGCCATGAGCATGGCGGCGATGCCCTCGGCGGCAAAATCGACGAACGGCGAGGTGGTGGTGATCTGGATCACGGCGGCCGAGATCAAGCCGATAACGAGCGCCTGACCGATGTTGGGGCGAACGACCAGGATGGTGAGGCAGAAGGCCGAGATAATGAACTCGGGGCTGATCATACCGCCCGAGATGCCGGAGATAGCCTTGCCGACGGTGAAGTTGAGGATGAAGCCAGCGGCAAGCAGGATGGCGAGCAAGACGAGGGCACGGACGTCGAGTTTGCCGCGGTCGGCGGTCTGGACGGTGCGGGGCTGGGCGGTGGTGGTGTTCTGAGACATGGTGAAAATCCTTTCGGAGGGGAAGTGCAAGAGAAGAAAGCGGAGGCGCGCGATGCGAATGCGATCGGGCTCGAGATAGAAAAAGGCCCCCGGTCGAAACCGGAGGCCTTCCAATCACCTAGAGCGCAAAAACAGGTGTGAGGGACTCACCGTCGACCGATCGTATTCGCATCACGCCACCACCAGTTGTTGAGAGACTTCATCGTGTTCTTCATGTCGGTGGCTCCTTTCGTGATGCCGTGGCGCGGTCGCACCTAGTTGCTGTTGCGCTGCACTATAGCACAGCGAAGTGTGTGCAGGGAATCTTTTTTGAAAAGATTTCGGCGACGTTTCCCGCCGGTCGAATGGGCGGCCGGACGGGCGGGCGACCTTGGCCTTCCCGCCCGCGCCTTAAGGTGAGGGGTTCTTAGGCCTTCTTGCGACGATAGAGCACGAAGCCGCAGACACCGATGATGACGACGGCGCCAACGGCCATGGCGGCCATGTTGTTGCCCTCGGACTTCTCCTCGGTGGCCTCTTCCTTCTCGACCTCGGGCTCGGCTACGTCCTCATCGGAGAGGGCCTCGTCGGCGTAGGTGATGGACTTGACCAGGCAGTCGTTGTCGGCATCGTAGTCGCTCGGGACGAACTCCTCGGAGAAATCCTCCTCCTTGAGGTAGTCGCGCATCTCCTCGAGCATGGCCTTGCACTTGAGGTAGGTGTTTTTGGTGGCAGCCTTGCCGGCCTTGTTGGCTAGGGCGGTGCGGGCTTCGGTGTCCTCGGCGGCCTGCATGGCCTCGTCGACGGTCAGGTTCTGCTCGATGAGTTCCTTCTGCAGCGCATCGAGGTAGGCGCGGACGCCGGAAGCGCAGTGGTCGCGGTTCTCATAGGCGAGCGTGTTGATGTCCATGAGGACGTAGTTGATGGAGTTCTTGGGCTCCTCGTTGTTCACGACGTCTTCCTCTTCGCAGTGATCGAAGGAGACATCCTGATCGCTAAAGTAGGGGCTGACCTCGGTGAGCAGTGCGGAGTAGAGGGGGATAGCGACGGAGAACTCGGCGTTGGAGAGCATCTCCCACTGGATGGTCGCGATCTCGGGATCCATGCCGTGACGGATCTGGAAGGTGTGGATCTCGGTGTTGCGGTTGGAGCCGATGGCATAGGCGCCGTCGGTGTTGGCGTTGAGGCCGGCGACATTTTCGCCGCGAGCGGCGAAGGAACGGATCATTTCAAAGGTGTTCCAGTCGGACTTGCCGGGCTGGAAGAACAGCGGCTGCATCTCGTGGACCAGGGCGCCGGTCGTGGCGCGAGCATCTTCGCGCTCGTCTTTCACGATCTCGTAGTCAGTGCCTTCAGCCAGCGGGGCCATGAAGTAATCGCGACCCTGGATATAGCGCGACCACTGGTGCATACCGGCCTCGCCGATCTCCTCGCCGTAGGTCTTGGCGACGTCGAACTTGCCGTCGGTGTACTCGGCAAAGCCCTTCTCCTTAGGCATGGACTCGATGCCCTCGGAATGGAGACAGTTCTCGGTGTCATCGAGGTCGACGTTATAGGTGAGGTTGCCGATGTTGGGGTTGAGCGAGGCGATGTCATCGGCGAGCTTCATAGCAATCCACTGATGGCCGGAAAGCGCGGCGAACAGCCAGGTCTCGCTGCTGTCGGCGATGATGATCTGGTCGTTGGAGCAGACGCCCTGCTCGTCGATCAGGCTGCCGATGAGCTCGATGCCCTCGCGGGCCGTGGCGCTCTCGCCCAGGATGACGCTAGCGTAGTTGTACTCGCCGATACCGGTCTCCTCGGTGATGGGGTCGGCCTCTTCGGCCTTCTCGTTATAGGAGGTGCTCAACGTGGCAGAGCAGGAGACGCCCTTCTCGTTGATGCCGGCCTCGGAATATGCGTCGTAGCGATCTTCCCACTGCGAGGGGTTGTCGCGAACGAAGGTGTAGCGGTAGGTTGCGCCCTTGGACTTGTACTCAAAACCGGACTCGACCGAGGTGTACTTGTTGCCGTCCTTGTGTGCGGGCTCAATGCCAAAGTGCTTGACATAGCGCGGACCGAAGTCCTCGGAACGGCCGTAGTACGTGTTGCCGTCTGCCGTAAGCTTGCTGCCCATGTAGATCTGGGTGCAGGCGAGCGCCGAAGTCGGCATGGCCATGATGGCCGCTGCTCCAAAGGCGAGGCCTATGCCTAGCTTCTTGAGCGCGTTGACGGGGTGAGTTTTCCTCATTTTCCCTCCCAGCGTGCGAAAGCCCTCCGCAGCCAGAGGGCTTCAGCCAATAAAGACACCCCATTAGCGTAACGAACTGGAAACAATATTCATCTATGAAAGAAACTTACTCGATAAGCGTAATGAAATATGCGATGAGCGGTTAATTATACTCAGTTTGTAGCTTTACTTTAATAAAGGCGCCCTGTGATTACTGTAGCCGAATAAAGTAGCTGGGAATGCCCGAAATGAAAATCCCCCTGCTGTTTGGCAAATGCATAAACAGCAGGGGAGACGATAATTGGATGAATATCATACCAATGTGGAATTACTTCTTCCGGCGGTGGATCACGTTGATCGCATAGCCGACGAGCATGGCCAAAACGATGATGATGAAGCCGAGCAGGGGATTGTCGTTCATAGGGTCCTCCTATTTTCCGAGCGGGGAGAATTCGTCGACGATGAGGTCGAGGCATTGTGGAAGCGCGCGGGCTCCAAAGACGCCCGAGTTGCTGGAGATAATCTCGCCATCGAACTGCATGCCCAGCGACGGGGTGCAGGTGATCTTGGCTTCCTTGGTCTGGATGATCTTGAACTGCGGGCGCCCGAGTACCTTGCCGGCGGGGTCGAGTGCGGCGGTGATCACGGTAGGCAGCAGCTGCACGGTGCGCACGGGTTCGATGACCGCAATGTCGACCATGCCATCGTTCATACGGCAGTCGGGGAACAGGTTGATGTCGTTTTGGATGACCGAGGTGTTGCCGGCCATGCAGCAGATGCCGTCGAGCTCCTCGACAATGCCGTCATGCTCAATCGTAAAGTGCGCTACCGTAGGGTTGGGCGTGGCGAGCGCAGAGAGGAAGTAGGCGATCTCGCCGATGTCGTTTTTGGTGGGGGCGGCCTTCATCATGATCTCGGCGTCGAAGCCCGAGCCGGCGATGATGATGAAGCCGTGGCGCTTCTCGTTGCCGTTCTCGTCGAGCCAAAAGAGCTCGCCCATGTCGACTTTGACCGTGCGACCGGCACGGCAGGCCTTGGCGAGCGCCGCCGCCTCGGGGGCATTGCCGATGTTGTTGAAGAACAGGCAGGCCGTACCGGAGGGGAAGACGAGCGTGGGGACACCGCATCCGCGCATCTGGTCGAGCACGTTGGAGACAGTGCCGTCGCCGCCCGAAACGACCACGCGGTCAAACTCGCGCACGTCTGCCACGGCGTCCTCGGGTTCCATGCCATCGCCGATAAAGCGCATCACGACCTCGTCGCCGCCCTGTGCAAGGGCGTGCGTGAATGCGAAGATTTCATCTGAGCTGGGGCCCGATGCCGGGTTGTGGATGATAAGGCAGCGCATACTTACGTTCCCGTTCTGTGACTAACCGAGTATAGTTGTAAGGCAATGCCGATATCCTACCCGTGTTTTTCGGGCCTAACCTTATTCGATGGGTTGATATGTACATTTCCACACATCAGGCTCTACTCGACTTTTGCCAGCGCGCCCGTGAGTTCGACGCGATTGCCGTCGATACCGAGTTTTTGCGCGAGCGCACGTTCCATCCGCGTCTATGTTTGGTTCAGATTGCCACCCCTGCTGAGAGCGTCGCGGTCGATCCCCTGGTAATCGACGACCTATCGCCGCTGGCCGAGCTTATGGCCGACGAGAGCGTGACCAAGGTCTTCCACGCGTGCTCGCAGGATATGGAGGTCATGCTCCATACCGTGGGCGTGCTGCCACGACCGATTTTCGATACGCAGGTCGCCGCCGCCTTTTTGGGCGAGCGCCAGCAGATTTCGTATGGCGCGCTTGTTCAGACGTTCTGCGGCGTATCGCTGCCCAAGACCGAGTCACTGACCGACTGGTCGCGCCGCCCGCTGACCGATAAGCAGATTGAGTATGCGATCGATGACGTCAAGTACCTGATCGTCGCCTATATCGAGATGATGAGCCGCCTGCGCGAGCTGGGCCGTGTGGACTGGGTGCTCGACGAGCTGCGCCCGCTGGCTGACGAGTCACACTATCGCGCCGATCGCCACGAGGCGTTCCGCAAGGTCAAGCGCATCAATTCGTGCAGCCGTCATCAGCTGGGTATCGCGCGCGAGCTCGCCGCCTGGCGCGAGGACCGCGCCGAGCGGCGCAACATCCCACGCAAGTGGGTCATGTCCGACGACACGCTGCTAGCGCTCGTTAAGCGCAATCCCGTGCGCGTTGAGGAGTTCCGTAGCATTCGCGGTACCGATCAATTGGGGGAGCGCGACGTGGACGGTGCGCTCATGGCCATCAAGCGCGGTGCGAGCTGTCCGCACGATCGCCTGCCGCTCTTGGTGCGCGGACATCGTCAGATTTCGCCGGAGCTGGAGAGCGTGACTGACCTTATGTATGCGCTTATCCGCCTGGTTGCCGAGCGCTCAGGCGTTGCGACCTCGGTCATTGCCTCGCGCGATGACCTGGCCGACTACATTGAGCATCCCGAGCAGAGCCGCCTGCGCGAAGGTTGGCGCTTTGAGCTTGTGGGCTCGCGCCTGGACGATCTGCTTTCCGGCAATATGGGGTTGACGGTGAAGGACGGCAAAATCGAGCTCCTGTAGGGAAGCCTAGCCGGTTGAGTGGGTAAAATGCCTCCAACGTGTAACTCGACTCGGAGGAATTCGCATGCCTTATTACTATGGATACGGCTTTGGCATCGACCCGCTGTACCTGCTGGTTGTTCTTGTCTGCACGGTGCTTGGCCTTGCCGCACAGAACTATATCAACTCGACGTACAAAACCTGGTCCAAGGTTCGCTCGGACGGCGATACGGGTGCCACAGTCGCTCGCCGCATGCTCGATGCCAACGGTTGTAGCGCCGTGGGTATCAAGGGTGTCGCTGGCGAGCTCACCGACCATTACAACCCGCAGGACAACAACCTGTATCTGTCGGATGCCAACCGTTCGGGCGGTTCGGTCGCAAGCGTTGCCGTCGCCTGCCACGAGGCGGGCCATGCCGCCCAGCGTCAAAGCGGCTATGCCATGATGAAAGTGCGTACCGCCCTCGTGCCGGTCGTCAACTTTACCCAGAACACCTGGACCATCGTGTTACTCTTGGGCCTGTTTATGAACATTGCCGGGCTCACGACCCTCGCGTTGATCTTCTTTTCGTTTAGTGTGCTGTTCCAACTCGTTACGTTGCCTGTCGAGATTGACGCCAGCCGACGTGCTGTGGCGTACATCGAGCAGTCGGGCATGAGCTCCAAGCAGGTCAACGGCGCCAAGAAGGTACTGACGGCAGCCGCGCTTACCTATGTGGCTGCAGCGCTCACTTCGATCATTCAGTTGCTCTACCTTATGGCTCGCTACAACAGAAACTCCAACCGATAACAAATGGGACAGGCAGGCGCCGTGGGGATTCGGGTCGCGCGCGCAGACGTGGTGTAAGAGTGTCCTGAGGTCCGTCGCTGCAAGTCCCGATGTTACTCCTTCTTGAGACCGCGCTTCTCGACTATCTCGTCCACTATCTCCCTGGCGCGCCGCCCGAGCGCGCGGCGCCTCCCCTCTGTCGGGGCCGGCCTGTCCGCGGGCCCGGCGAAGCCCTCGGCGGCCGAGGCCTCGGAGAACACGCGCTGCTGGGACCACTGCCCCTCGGTCTCCACGAGGCTCGCGCACGTCAGGCGCAGCATCGACTCCCTCGAGGGGAAGGACTGCACGACCCTGTAGCGGCGCTTGATCTCGCGGTTGGCGCGCTCCTGGACGTTGTTGGTGCGGAGCTTGGCCCAGTGCGCCCTGGGGAAGGCCGTGAACGCCAGCGCGGAGTCCTCGGCCCGCTCGAAGACCTCGCCGGCCCTGGCGGACACCGACGCCACCCAGGGCGCCGCCTCGGCCCACACGCAGCGCGCGAGGTCGGGGTCGTCCTGGTAGACCGCGGCGTGCACGAGGTCCCTGACGGCCGCCTTGGAGTCCTCGGGCCTGCCCGAGCAGGCGCTCTGGAGGTTGCGCTGCAGGTGCGTCACGCAGCGCTGCCAGGCGCAGCCCTGGAACAGGCGCGAGACGGCGGCCACGAGCCCGGCGTGGCTGTCGGAGACCACGAGGCGGACGCCGGCCAGCCCGCGCTCGCGCAGCCCGCCGAGGAATGCCGCCCAGGAGTCCTCGCTCTCGGTGTCGACCACGTCGCAGCCCAGGAAGTGCTTGCGCCCGTCGGCGCCCAGCCCGATCGCGGTCACGACGCCCTGCGAGACGACCGACGAGCCGACCCTGCAGCTCATGTAGGTGGCGTCGAGCCACAGGTAGCAGCACGGCGTGCCCGACAGGTCGCGGCTGCGGAACTCCGCCACCTCGGCGTCGAGGTCGGAGCAGAGGCTCGAGACCTCCGAGCTCGACAGCGAGGATATGCCCAGCTTGGACGCCACGCGCTCGACCTTGCGGGTGGACACGCCGCACACGTACATCTCCTGCACGATGGCGGCCACCGAGGTGTCGACGCGCGACCATCGCGCGAGCATGCCCTCGGGGTAGTAGGTGCCGTGCCTGAGCTTGGGTATCTCGAGCTCCACGTCGCCCACGGCGGTCTTGAGCGACCTGGGGCGGTAGCCGTTGCGGCTGTTCTCCCTGCCGTCGCTGCGCTCGTTGCGGCCCGCGCCGCACATCTGCTGGGCCTCGGAGTCCATCAGCGCGTTCATCACGCCGCCCAGCACCCTGCACGCGAACTCGCGCGCGTCGCCGCACTCCTGCCAAAGCCTCGCCGCCTCGAGGGCCTCGTCGCGGCCGAGGCGCAGTACACTCTCTCCTTGGGGCATCGCCTTTCCTTCCATTCGTCACCTTCATTACTCCAACGACGAATTCTAGGCGGTGCCCCCTCCCTTTCAAGAAAGAGAAGAGGCGGGGCATGCCCCGCCTCTTACACCACATCTCTGCGCGCTACCGGGATTCGTGTCCTCGCGGCGCTGTACTATGTGTTGGACTTAATTTCGCACGGGGCCGGAGCCTCTGTGCTCGATAACGAAAGGAGGCTGCGTGGCAGGCTGGAACCTAACCGGTAATGCCGTTTCCGCCGAGTTCGACGGTTCGGACGAGCAAGAGCGCAAGGAGCTCAGCGTGAGCCAGGCGGTGGAGATCGCCGCCGGTGCGCTCGATGCCATTCCGCAGCTGAGCGTCTTGGGCGAGGTCACGGGTTTTCGTGGTCCTAACGCCCGAAGCGGCCACTGCTATTTCCAGATCAAGGACGATTCGGCCGCCGTTGACTGCATCATTTGGAAGGGTGCCTATCTCAAGCGCACGTTCGATCTGCGCGACGGTATGCAGGTGAGCTTTAAGGGCAGCTTCAATCTCTATAAGGCTACGGGCCGCATGAGCTTTGTCGCTCGCTCGTTTTCGCTGGCGGGGGAGGGTCTGCTGCGTCAACAAGTGGCGCAACTGGCCGAAAAGCTACGCCGTGAGGGTCTGATGGACGAAGCGCGCAAACGCCGCATCCCGGTGTTCTGCTCCCGCGTGGCGGTCGTCACCTCGCTTTCGGGTGCCGTAATCGACGACGTCAAGCGCACATTGCGTCGTCGCAACCCGCTCGTCGAGCTCGTCTGCGTGGGTGCCAAGGTACAAGGCGAGGGTGCGCCGACAGAGCTCATTGAGGGCCTGCGCCGCGCCGCTTCCATTACGCCGGCGCCCGACTGTATTTTGTTGGTGCGCGGCGGCGGCTCCTTTGAGGACCTCATGACCTTTAATGACGAGGAGCTTGCCCGCGCGGTGGCGGCTTGTCCCGTGCCCGTGGTGACCGGCATTGGCCATGAGCCCGATACCTCGATTTGCGACATGGTGAGCGACCGTCGCGCCTCCACGCCTACGGCGGCGGCCGAATCGGTGGCGCCGGCTATGACGGAGTTGGCCGATGTGCTCGAGGCGCGCTATCAACGTCTGGGTGCTGCGATGGCATCGATGATTGGGTCGGCCCAGGTCGACCTGGAGATGCTCGATCAGCGCGGTCGCCGTGCCTGGGATACCTATACGGCTCGCTTGGGCGATGCGCTCGATGCGGCCGCATGCCGCCCGTGCCTCAACGACCCAACGTTTATGGTTGAGCGTCGCGAGTCTGAGCTTGCCCTGACGGCCGATCGTTTGTCCGGCGCCATAACGCGTTCGGTTGGGGCATTCCGCTCCAACTTTGAGCGTCTGCCCGAGCGCTTGATCGCAAGCACCTCAGGACTCGATGGCAAGCGCCATGCGCTCACGCTCGCAAGCTCCCGCCTGGAGCATCAGGGGCGCACGATGCTCAACAAGCCAGCATCCGACCTGGGCCGTGCGGCAGCCTCGCTCGATGCCCTGTCGCCGCTCAAGGTGCTTGCCCGTGGTTATTCCATCGCGTACAGCGATGATGGGGTGGCCACGAGCGCCAAGACCTTTAAGCCCGGTGACGCCATTCGCGTGCGCATGGCAGACGGCAACGTGGCGGCAACGGTCGATACGGTCGAGTAGGCCGCGTTTCATAGCGATAAACCTTTAGGAAAGGAAACAGATATGGCAGAGAAGACCCCGGTCGAGCAGCTTACGTACAAGCAGGCTTCACAGGAGTTGGAGCTCATCATCCGCAGCTTGGAGTCGGGTGATATGGAGCTCGAGGAGTCGCTTGAGAGCTATACCCGCGGCGTCGAGCTCCTCAAGAGCCTGCGTACCCGCTTGTCCGATGCCGAGCAGAAGGTCTCGGTGCTCCTGAAGGACGTCGACGGCAACGACGTGCTCGCCGACGGCGAAGCCGCCAACACCGACGACAACCTTTCGTTCTAACCATCCCGACCAAATATAATTACCTTGGTCTGTGAGAAAGGAACCAACCATGTGTGATTGCATCTTCTGCAAAATTGCCAACCACGAGATCCCCTCGACCGTCGTCTACGAGGATGACCAGGTCATCGCGTTCGACGACCTCAATCCCCAGGCACCGGTCCACACGCTCGTGATCCCCAAGAAGCACTACAGTGACATCGCCGATAACGTGCCCGCCGAGACCATGGGCGCCATGGCCCACGCCATCCAGGAGGTCGCCAAGGCCAAGGGTCTGGAGGACGGTTTCCGCGTCATCTCCAACAAGGGCGTCAACGCCGGTCAGACCGTCATGCACTTCCACATGCACGTCCTCGGCGGCAAGAACCTGGGCGAGAACCTCATCTGAGGACGCACGGCCCGTCGCCTTGGCTGCCTTTGGAGTAACCTATGCAGTTTTCTCAACTCGAATACCTTCAAGCGGTAGCGAACTACGGCGGCGTGCGCAAAGCGGCTCGCGCCGTTCACGTGAGCCCACAGGCTGTCTCGTCGGCAATTAAGAAACTGGAGTCTGAGTATCAGATCGTTTTGCTCAATCGATCGGCGGGGGAGGCTGTTTTGTCTCCGGCGGGCAGAGAATTTGCGCGTCGTGCACGCGTGATCCTGGCACAAGTCGACGATCTCAAAAAGTACACCCAATCGGGGAACGGTGGCGTTTCGCCCGACGGCCACTTTCGTCTTTACGTCCCCTGTCTTCACGGGCGGGGGCGTCTTTTTTCCGAAAACTGGTACGACTCGTTTGAAAGCTCGCACCCTCAGATTCACCTTGATGTGTGGCATCAGCCAACGGCTACATGCTTTGAATCACTTGTGCTTGGCATTTCGGATGCGGCCATCTCATTTGAGGAACCAAGGGACAGTGTCCTTTCTTCGAAATACTTGGGTGAAAAGGAGCTCAAGGTTCTTTCGTGCCCAGCGGGTCATCAATCTGTGGGTGCTATGACCGTTCGTGAGTTACTGGGCGGCAGGTTAGCTGTTCCCATTAATTTGTCGCCCTGTCTCAATGCGATCAATCAATGCCCCGAAGCTCAGCTGGTTAATTTCCGCTTCCGCGACGTCGAATACGGAAACAGAGCGCAGGCTGAGTTTCTTCAAGCCGGGGGATTGATATTGGGTTTTTCTGGCTCTTCTCTCGCATCAGATGGGTCGGAAGTGAGCGAGTACTCTATTGAAGGTTCGCATGACGTAGCCTTGCCCATCTACTTTTGCTATCGACAAAATGCCTGGACCGATCGACACCAGACGGTATTTCTTCACCTATTGCGTCATCTTGCTTCGTGAGGCCATTTGGCCTCGTGTCGTCAAGTGAATGTTGACGCCTTGTAACACATGACTGACGGCTTTGCCCTCATGCTTTTCCAAGATTCCGATTTAGATTGTTGACTCTTGGAGGGCGGAGCATGAAAAACCGTACGGTTTTGCTTTATATGACGTTTGTTTTTCTGTCGAACTTCAGCACCATTTTGTATTTTCTGACGGTTTACCTTGAATTCGTCGGATTCTCGATGGTGGCGATTTCTAGCATGATGATTGCATATCAAGTGAGCAAGTTCATCCTTGAAGTTCCCACTGGCTATATTGCCGATAGGTTTGGACGAAAGACAAGTGGTCTCGTTGGCGTCGTGGGGATGCTTGGATACTACGCCGCCCTGCTTCTCGTCCGTTCTCCTCTGCTTTTAATCGGCGCGTTTGCTCTCAAAGGTTTTGCCGCTGCATGTATGAGCGGGTCCATGGAAGCGATTTACATTGACAGCGTCTCTCTGGACCAGCTCGTAAGGCTTAATGTCGTTGAGCGATTTGTTTTCTATGCCTCTTATGCCCTCTCCGCTTGTGTGGGCGGTTTCATTTCGTCCGCTGGCGCGTATCTCATTGGTCTTTTGGCAGATATCATCGCAATGGTGTTGACGTTGGTTGTCGTTGTCTGCATTCCTGAGATGCGAAGAGGGGACACTACAGCGACACCTAAGCGTGGAATTAGCCCGAAGATGATCGGTGCCGCTATTGCGCGTAACGGCATTCTTCGTTCAGCGTTCATCATGGACTGCTCTCAGGCATTTGCTTTTGTCGCCCTGGAAGACTTTTTCTCACTGTTGCTTGCGGGTCGCGGAATGAATGCCGTCGCTTCGGGTGTGATCATTGCGGTCCAGCTTCTTGCCTCGGCCTCCATGGGGCTTATTGTGCCCAGTGTGATTGCTCATGTCGACAAGGGCCGTTTTGCGCGTATTTGCGGCATCGTGCGCCTTTCCCTGGCTGCTCTGTTTTTGATTCCCTTTACTCCGGCCTATTTGCTGCCCGTGTTCTATGTACTGCAGACGGTCGCGTACTCGTTATTTGCTCCAATTAAATACTCAATTTTTCAAAATGCTGTCGATTCTTCGATGCGCTGTTCACTGATTTCGGTCCAAAGCCAGATGGTGGCGGTGGGTGCCATCCTTTTCTATCTGTTCAATGCTGCGTTGAGCAGCATCGCGGGCATTCGAGTCGTATTGCTTGTTGCGCTCGGGATTTCTTCCCTGGTGTATATCCCCGCGCTATTTCGTCTTACAAGTCAAAGGCCATGAGTATTTAGGCACCGATAACTTATATATCAACGCAATAAACCCGAGCGCGAGGGCGTTTGGGTTTATTATTGAAGCGTATGTAACCTGGCGGCGCCACACCGCCTGTTAGTAGGGAGACACATGAACGTTCTGGTCGTCAACGCGGGATCTTCGACCCTTAAGTATCAGGTCATCGACACCAAGTCCCATAAGGTGTCCGCAAAGGGCTCCTGCGAGCGCGTCTGCTTTACCGGTGGTACCTTCACCCATGCTGCCAATGGCTCCAAGAAGGTGACCGAGAACATCGAGTTCCCCGACCACAAGGTCGCCATCGAGGTCGTCCTGAAGGACCTTGAGGCCAACGGCGTCAAGATCGAGGGCATCGGCCACCGTATCGTTCAGGGCGGTTGGTACTTTGGTGATTCCTCCCTCGTCGACGAGGACGTCCTCGCCAAGATTCGCGAGGTCGCCCCGCTGGCGCCGCTGCACAACAACCCCGAGGCCAACGTTATCGAGTACTGCCTGGAGCAGTATCCCGATCTGCCCAACGTCACGGTCTACGACACCGCTTTCCACTTCAACATGCCCGAGGTCGCCAAGACCTACGCCCTTCCCAAGGATGTTTGCGACAAGCTGCACATCCGTAAGTACGGCGCCCACGGCACCAGCTATCGCTACATCTCCAAGAAGGTCGCCGAGATGACCAACGGCGAGGCCCGCAAGGTCGTCGTGTGCCATATCGGCTCCGGCGCTTCCCTGTGCGCCATCGAGGACGGCAAGTGCATGGACACCACCATGGGCTTGACGCCGCTCGACGGCGTCATGATGGGCACCCGCTGCGGCTCCATCGACCCGGCTACCGTGTGCTACCTGCAGCGCGAGGGTGGCTACACCTTCGACGAGGTCGACGAGATGATGAACAAGAAGTCTGGCCTTTTGGCTGTGACCGGTGGCAAGACCAACGACTGCCGCAACGTTGAGGAGCTCGCCGCTGCTGGTGACCCCGAGGCTCAGCTCGCCTTCGATATGTTCGTCTACAAGATTGCCGCTAAGGCCGCCGAGATGGCCACCTCCATGTGCGGCATGGACACCCTGGTCTTTACCGCCGGCATCGGCGAGCACGCTCCGGCCGTTCGCGCTGGCGTGGCCGATCGTCTGGCCTTTATGGGCGTCAAGATGGATCACGCCCGTAATGCCCTGCGTGGCGACGGCGCTTGGTGCCTGTCCGCCAAGGATTCCAAGGTCAAGATTTTCGTCATCCCTACGGACGAGGAGTTCATGATCGCTTCCGACGTCGAGCGCATCGTCAACGGCAAGTAATTGCAAGAGGGGAGGGGCTGGACGACCGAGCGCCGTTCGGCCCCTCTTTTGCGCTCGTTGGGCGATATGCTGATATCTATTTATCAAGATATGATAACTTCTTATTAAAATGCGGCCGCCTTAAGGGGCCTGCGTCGACCGTATTGCACTGCGAAGGAGTCTCATGAACGTACTTGTTGTCAACGCCGGCAGCTCAAGCCTTAAATATCAGCTTTTGGATACCGATACCCGCAAGGTTTTCGCCAAGGGCAACTGCGAGCGTATCGGATCGGACATGGGCATCTTTGGCCACTCCGAGAACGGTGGCGCTAAGCAGACCGAGGAGGTCCCTTTCCCCGATCATCGCTCTGCTATCGCTCGCGTGCTCGAGGAGCTCGAGAAGACCGACTTTACGATTGATGGCATTGGGCATCGTATCGTTCAGGGCGGCTGGCACTTCGATGATTCCGCGGTTGTCGACGACGAGGTTATGGCCAAGATTCTTGAGGTGGCACCGCTTGCTCCGCTGCACAACTACGGCGAGGCCGCAGCGATTGAGTATTGCCGTGAGAAGTATCCGGAGCTGCCCAACGTGGCGGTCTTCGACACCTCGTTCCACATGACCATGCCCGAGGTTGCCTACACCTACGCGCTGCCCAAGGACGTTTGCGACAAGTACCACGTGCGCAAGTACGGCGCCCACGGCACGAGCCACCGCTATGAGTGGATGATGGCCAAGGAGATCCTGGGTTCGCGCTGCCACCGCCTGCTTTCGTGCCATCTGGGCAACGGTGCTTCGCTCGCTGCTATCGAGGACGGCGTGTGCCGCGACACCACGATGGGTCTCACGCCGCTCGATGGCCTGATGATGGGCACCCGTTGTGGTTCCATCGACCCGGCCACCGTGTGCTACCTGCAGCGCGAGGGCGGCTACAGCTACCAGGAAGTCGATGACATGATGAACAAGCAGTCTGGTCTGCTTGCCATCTCGGGCATTTCCAACGACGCCCGCGACATCCGCACGCGCGCCTCCGAGGGCGACGAGCGCTGCCTGCTCGCCTTCGATATGTTCGCCTATAAGGCCATGCAGCAGGCCGGTTCCATGATCGCTTCCATGGCGGGCGTGGACACCATTACCTTTACCGCCGGCATCGGCGAGAACGACTGGTCGATCCGCAAGGCCTTCTGCGACTGCTTTGAGTGGCTGGGCGTGCGCATCGACAACAACAAGAACCGCGAGGCCGTGGGCAACGGCCCACAGGTCATCAGCGCCGCCGGCTCTTCCGTCACGGTTATGGTCATCCCCACCGACGAGGAATACATGATCGCCCACGACGTCGAGCGCCTGACCAAGAACAACTAACGCTCGCATTTGCAAGTAAACGAAAGGCCTCCAGAGCAACAGCTCCGGAGGCCTTTTGCTAGCGGGCGGAAATTCCTGTCCCGAGGGGATATGTACGCTACTCAGCCATCTGAGCCTGGACGGCGGTGATGGCCACGACACCCACGATGTCGTCGGCAGAGCAGCCGCGCGAAAGGTCGTTAACCGGCTTGGCGATGCCCTGCAGGATGGGGCCGTAGGCGTCAGCACCGGCGAAGCGCTGGACCAGCTTGTAGCCGATGTTGCCGGCCTCGAGGTCGGGGAACACCAGCACGTTAGCCTTACCGGCGACGGAGGAGCCGGGAGCCTTGAGCTGGGCGACAGTGGGGACGATAGCGGCATCGAGCTGCAGGTCGCCGTCGATGGCGAGCTCGGGAGCCTTCTCCTTGCAGAACTTCACGGCCTCTTGGACCTTCTTGGCGACCTCGCCGCCGGCGGAGCCCATGGTGGAGTAGGAGAGCATGGCCACGTGCGGCTCAACGTTGCCCATGAAGGTGGACCAGGAGTGAGCCGAGGCGATGGCGATCTCGGAGAGCTCGTCGGAGGACGGGTTGATGTTGAGGCCGCAGTCGGCGAAGATCAGCGTGCCGTCGGTGCCGAACTGCGGGGTATCGGTGCACATCACGAAGAAGGCCGAGACCAGCTTGGTGCCCGGGGCGGTCTTGAGGATCTGAAGCGCAGGGCGCAGAGTGTCGGGAGTGGAGTGGCAGGCGCCGGAGACCAGGCCGTCGGCATCGCCCATCTTGACCATCATGGTGCCAAAGTAGGTGGCGTCCATCACCTGGGCGCGAGCCTGCTCGATGGTAACGCCCTTCTTGGCGCGGAGCTCGGCAAACTTCTGCGCGTACTCCTCGTGCTTCTCGGCATTGCGCGGGTCGATGACGGTAGCGCCGGGAACGTTGATCTCGTCGGGGTTGCCCAGGATGACGATCTTTGCCAGGCCCTCCTCGATGATTTTGGTGGCCGCGACGATAGTGCGCGGATCCTCGCCCTCGGGCAGGACGATCGTCTTAAGGTCGGCCTTGGCGGCAGACTTCATACGGTTTAGGAAATCGCTCATGTTACTCCTTACAAGCGTTTCGCTAAGCTCCAGGCGCCCGGCTGTTCACGAATAAACCCGCTGCTAGCGGGTTTACCTTTCAATTATGTTCGCCGCGGTGCTTGAGCTTTCCTTGTGTGGCAAGCTCATTATAGGACGCATTAGCGCTATAATCGCTCTGATAAATATGTCTCGAAGAATGTTCGAGAAAAGCCCAGCTAACGAGCCCGTGGCTTTTGACAAGGAGTATCGATGCAGATTACCTCAGGCCTGCCTGAAGGCTTTAACGCCGGCGCGTACGACATGATTGTCGTCGGTGCTGGATATGCCGGTGCCGTTTGCGCCCGCCGTCTTGCCGAGACCATCGGCTATCGTGTTGCCGTTTTGGAGCGCCGTAGCCACATTGCGGGCAATGCCTATGACTGCACTGACGAGGCCGGAATCCTGATCCACGAGTACGGTCCGCATATCTATCACACTTTTAACGAGCGCGTGCACAATTTCCTGTCGCGCTTTACCAAGTGGACGGATTATCAGCACAAGGTGCTCGCCAACATCAACGGTACCCTTATGCCCGTGCCCTTCAACCATGCGAGTCTCAAGCTCGCCTTTGGTGACGAGCGCGGCGAGGAGCTGTATCAGAAGCTCGTGGAGACCTTTGGCAAGGATGTCAAGGTGCCCATTATGGAGCTGCGTAAGAAGAACGACCCGGATCTTGCCGAGGTCGCCGATTACGTCTACGAGAACGTCTTTTTGCATTACACCATGAAGCAGTGGGGCCAGACGCCCGATCAGATCGATCCCTCGATCACCGGCCGCGTTCCCGTCTTTGTGGGCGATGATGACCGCTACTTCCCGCAAGCTCCCTTCCAGGGCATGCCGCAGGAGGGCTACACGGCGCTCTTTGAGCACATGCTCGACCACGACCTGATCGACGTGTTCTGCGACGTGGACGCCCGTGACCTCTTTGAAATCGACGAGACTACCGTCAAGATCGACGGCAAGGTCTATGGTGGCGAGATCGTCTACACCGGTCCGCTCGATGAGCTGTTCAATCTCGATCTGGGCGCGCTACCGTACCGCACGCTCGACATGAAGTTCGAGACGCTCGATATGGACCAGTTCCAGCCCGTGGGCACCGTCAACTACACCACGAGCGAGGACTACACGCGCATTACCGAGTTCAAGAACATGACCGGTCAGATCCTGCCCGGCAAGACCACCATCATGAAGGAGTATTCCAAGGCCTATACGCCCGGCTCGGGCGAGACGCCGTACTACGCCATTCTTGAGCCCGAGAACCGTGAGCTCTATGAGCGCTATCTTGAGCGCGTCCAGAACCTGACGAACTTCCACCCGGTGGGTCGTCTGGCCGAGTATCGTTACTACGATATGGACGCTGTGACCAATTCCGCCCTCGATCTTTCGGATGAGATTATCGCCTGCCATGCATAAAGTCATAACATTCGGTATTCCCTCGTATAACGCCGCCAAGGACATGGACCATTGCATCACCTCCATCTTGGAGGGGAGCAATTACGCCACCGATATCGAGATTATCGTAGTGGACGACGGCTCCAAGGACGAGACGGCCGATAAGGCCGACGAGTGGGAGGCACGTTATCCCGGTATCATTCGCGCGGTGCACCAGGAGAACGGCGGCCACGGTATTGCCGTCCTTTCGGGTCTGCGCGAGGCACAGGGCACCTACTACAAGGTCGTCGACTCGGATGACTGGCTCGATGCTGCGGCTCTTTCGACTATGCTGTCGATTCTGCGTGGCTTTGAAGAGCGTGACCAGCGCGTTGACCTGTTTATCTCGAACTACGTGTACGAGAAGGTTTACGAGGGCACGCATACCGCTATTGGCTACAAATTTGCCCTGCCGCGCAAAAAGATCTTTTCCTGGGATCAGATCGGTCATTTCCGCCTGGACCAGAACCTACTCATGCACAGCCTGTGCTATCGCACGGATGTGCTGCGCGAGTCCAACCTTCCCATGCCGCCGCACACGTTCTATGTGGACAACATCTACGCCTACGTGCCGCTGCCGCGTTGCAAGACCATGTACTACGCCGACATCGACCTCTATCGCTACTTTATCGGTCGCGAGGGCCAGAGTGTCAACGAGGCCACGATGGTCAAGCGTCTGGACCAGCAGTTCCGTGTGACGCGCATCATGATGGAGTCGTACCACCTGTACAGCGATGTTGAGTCGTCGCGTCTGCGCTCGTACATGATGGGCTATTTCACCATGATGATGGCGATCTGCTCGGTGCTCACCAAGCTTTCCGAGGAAGATTGCGCCGACGAGCGCCTAAAGATGCTGTGGAATGATTTGAAGGCCTACGACGAGCGCATGTATCGTCGTGCCCGCTACGGCGTGGTCGGGTTCTTCACCAATCTGCGCGGACGGGCCGGAGACAAAACCACACTCGGCCTATACCGTCTTGCCTCAAAGATCTTCAAATTCAACTAGCTGCTGAGTAATCGCTGTTGATAGGTTGACTGGGCCCCTTGGCCTTTAGTTTGCTACTGCGAACAGTCCTGCTCGCACGGAAAGCACATTAAGTGCTTTCCGGCTCGTGCGGAACTTGTATCAAACTAAAGGCCAAGGGGCCTCTGCTATAAGAATCGATTGTCAGTTTATTTGAATTTGAAGATCTTCGACGCGCGGTACACAGGGGCCTGGGCTGAAAAGAATCTGGTTGGTAGGTTGCCCGGTGGGGCTTGGTTATGTTTGTCGCGAGTTCCGCACGAGCCG
>UQLC01000010.1 GCA_900541795.1 uncultured Collinsella sp.
CCCGGCCTTCGCGAGCTGGTGCGGGCTGGTCCCGTCGGAGCGCTCGAGCGGCGAGACCGAGCGGCGCGGCGGGATAACCAAGACGGGCAACCGGCTCGCCAGGACGGCACTGGTGGAGTCGGCGTGGCACTACCTGACGTGCACGCCCCGCCCGAAGGCCCCGGCCCCCGGCGCGGACGTCCCCGCGGCGATCCGGGCGCGCGCCGACGACTGCGCCGCCAGGCTCTGCCGCCGCCGCGAGGCGCTGGCGGCGGCGGGCAAGAGCTCGTGCAAGGCAAACGCCGCCGTCGCGCGCGAGCTCGCCTGCTGGGTCTGGGAGATCGGGCGCCGGGCGGAGGGGACCCTCGGCTGACCCCGTCGGACAACAAGCCTCCCGCCGGGAGGGCCCGCGCCTCGACGCATCGCCGGCGCGCGTTCACGAGCCCTTTTTGGGCAGCCCAAGGGCCGCGCCCGTGAACAAGACTGGTTTCGGACGAGCGCGCCGGACGGAGAATCGAAATGCGGTGGGGTGCGCGGACATACCGGGCTGACCGCCGGCAGCGCGCCCGCAAGAGCCCGCGGATATTAGCTTGCCAGGCAAGCGTCGACTAAACGTGCAGCGTGCGCGGGCCCTCCCGACGGGAAACGAAAAAGCCCGGTTTAAAACCGGGCTCGAACAAACACGCCTATTGACAATGGCTTTCTCATATTAAAGGCCCCAACTTGCGTTGGAGCCTCATTCAATGCTCGGGTGGAGACGAGGGGGATCGAACCCCTGACCTCTTGACTGCCAGTCAAGCGCTCTCCCAGCTGAGCTACGCCCCCGTGACGAGGAGATACTATAGGGGAAGTTGGCGCGGGGTGCAAGGACTTTTTTAGGTCAGATTCTAAATGCCTATTGATATAGGTAAGCGATGGCTGTGCCGGTGTGGACTTGGATCGTGGCTGTTGACCTTACAACGTTGCTGATACCCGTGTCGGCCAACAAGCCCAGTGGGCTGTGATCTAGTTCCCACTCTAGACCGTGTTCGCTTACCTCGGTGTTAGGGGCTATGGCGATGATGGAGAACGTCTTGCCTTCGGCGCCCTTAATGGTCCACGATTCGCCTCCGTGAAGAATGCGGGCCGTGGTCTCGTCCTCGGCAATCCAGACTGGGGCGTCATCGTAGCCTGCGAGCAGGCCCAGTACGGAAAGCGCCATGTCCGGACGGCCGCCCGTTGCGCAGGTCGCAACCACTTCGGCACCCGGCCAGCGACGACGGACGGAATCGAGCGCCAGCGCCAGATCGGTATAGTCCTTGTATGGGTCGTGGCGTTCTACTTCAAAGGCTTCGGCGGCATCGACCAACGCACGACCTGCGTCGCTCACCGTGTCGGCGTCCCCCACATACACATCGCAGCCCAGTCCCGCGCCCAGCAGCGCGTCGAGTCCGCGGTCCACGGCGACGACGTGGTCGCACTCCCCTGCTAGCCTACGTAACAGATTCGCGCTCGCCACCACGGGCGAGCCGCAGACCACTAATACCTTGCAAGCCACGGCCCTCGCCTATCCCTCAAACGAAAGCACGCGGGCCAGATCCAGCTCCTCGTAGCTATCGATAAAGATATCGCAGTTGTCGCGCACATCGTCGCGCTTCATGCGGCCGTGCGGGTCATAGATGCCCACACGCTTAAAGCCTGCGGCGCCAGAGCTCTTAAGGCCAAAGACCGCGTCCTCAAACACCCAAGCGCGCTCAAACTTGCACTCGTGGCGCTCCTCCAAGCGGCGCAGAGCCAGCTCGTACACATCGGGGAACTGCTTGGAGCGTCCTGCCTCACCCGTCGTGGTAACAAACTCCATGTAAGCGTCGAGCCCGGCACCTGCGAGCGCAGACTGCACCAGCTCGGCCGGAGTGGACGTGGCCACGCACATGGCAATACCCGCCGCCTTCGCCTGCTCCAAAAATGCCAGGAGCCCGTCGCGCGGCGGCACCTTAGAGTATCCATCAATCAAAATCTCGCCCAGCTCGCGATACAGCTCCTCACCGTTTGCACCAATGCCCCACGTATCGTGGTAGGCCTGGCACTCATCCTCCAGCGACAAATGCTCAAACTGGGCAAAATCGTCGACCGTCACGTCGACACCGTGGCGGTGCAATAACTCGGGCTGGGCATAGGCCCAAACGGGGGTGCTATTAACCAGTGTGCCGTCGCAATCGAAAATAAAAGCAACCTTGGGAGCGGCGGTATGGGACATAAACGAACCTTTCAATGTCAAATGGTAAACAACCTGCTAAAAACGTTTTACCAAACGTCAGGCTAACAATTTTGAAACCCTAATTGGTAAAACTGTCAAGAGTTTTACCACGGCAATTCTGCCAGTGGTATAAACATGTCGCTTACCGATTAAACGCTCCCGTAAATCCGCTTTCGTCCATAAAACTAACGCACAGGTGTTATCGTAGTTTCTGCCGAAAGTTCCACCGAGCACGCGAGGTGGAACGAATCACAGAAACTTCGCCGTCCCTTCGATTCGTGCAGTCTTGGACCTTTCGCATCTAGTCACCAAGGCAACACGCTGCCGCGTCATGATGGGATCAAACGTGAGCGATACAAAGCTAAAGCCAACGGCTAAAAAGCCCGCAACCCGCAAACCGGCTCCGCACGCACCGGAGCTCTCCAAGGACGATGTCTACCTGTTTGGCATTGGAATGTGGGAGCGCAGCTGGGAAAAGATGGGCGCGCACCCCGACACGCAGAACCGTACGCGCGGCTGGCGTTTTTGCGTTTGGGCCCCCGACGTAAAGAGCGTCCATGTCATTGGCGAATTTAACGACTGGGATGAGGAAGCCAACCCGCTGGTGCCCGTGCATACGAGCGCTATTTGGGAAGGCTTTATTCCTGGCGCCGAGCAGGGCCAGCTCTATAAGTACCTCATCGAAACCAACGAGGGCGAAAAGCTCTACAAGGCCGATCCGTATGCCTTTAAGGCCGAGTGCCCTCCGGGTACCGCGAGCGTGCTGTGGACCCTCGATGGCTACAAGTGGAACGACGCCGCGTGGCTCAAGCGCCGCGCCGGCCACAACCATATGTCGCAGCCGCTCAACATCTATGAGGTGCATATTGGCTCGTGGAAGCGCCACGGCGACGCGCCGCAGGGCGAGCCCGACGAGTACGGCAACTACCCCGGACCCATGGATCCCTTCCCCGCGCAGCGCGGCGAGTTCTACACCTACGACGACCTGTCGGTGGAGCTCGTGGACTACGTGCGCGACATGGGCTACACGCATATCGAGGTCATGCCGCTTATGGAGCATCCCTTCGATGGCTCCTGGGGCTACCAGACGACCGGCTACTACGCCGCCACGTCACGCTACGGCAACCCGCAGCAGCTCATGCACTTTATCGATGCGTGCCACAAGGCTGGCATCGGCGTGATCATGGACTGGGTGCCCGGCGGTTTTTGCGCCGACTCCCACGGCCTTGCAACCTTTAACGGCCACATGCTGTTTGAGCACGAGATTCACCCTAACTGGGGTACTCACAAGTTTGACTTCGCCCGCGGCGAGGTCCGCTCCTTCCTGGTCTCCAACGTGCTGTATTGGCTCGAGAACTTCCACGTTGACGGCATTCGCATGGACGGCGTGTCCAGTATGCTGTACCTCAACTTTGGCATCGACGATCCGGGCCAAAAGAAGTTCAACAAGTACGGTACCGAGGAGGACCTGGACGCCAGCGCGTTTATCCGCCAGGTCAACTGCGCTGTAGAGGCACACTACCCCGACGTGATGATGATGGCCGAGGAGTCCACCGCGTGGCCGCTCGTGACCTACCCGCCGCAGGATGGCGGCCTGGGCTTCCACTACAAGTGGGACATGGGCTGGATGAACGACACCCTGCACTACATGCAGACCGATTTTCCGTGGCGCCCCGGCAACCACGGGCTGCTCACGTTCTCCATCATGTACGCCTTTACCGAGAACTTTATTTGCCCGCTGAGCCACGACGAGGTCGTGCACGGCAAGTGCTCGCTGATCGGCCGCATGCCGGGCGACTGGTGGCGCCAGTTTGCCGGTCTGCGCACGCTGGCCTTCTACCAGATGACGCACCCCGGTGCCAAGCTCAACTTTATGGGCAACGAGATCGGCCAGTTTATTGAGTGGCGCTACTACGAGTCCATCCAGTGGTTCCTGACCGAGGAGTACGAGACCCACCGTCATCATCAGGCGTTTATCAAGGCGCTCAACCATCTGTACACCGCCGAGCCTGCCCTGTACGAGCGCGGCTACACCGACGACGGCTTTACCTGGATCGACGCGGATAACTCCAAGCAGTCCATCGTGAGCTTTGTACGCCAGGGCGAGGACGTCGATGACGACCTGGTGATTTTGATCAACTTTGACCCGGCGAGCTACGAGAGCTTCCGCGTGGGCGTGCCGCGCGAGGGTGACTGGGAGGTCATCTTTGATTCCGACCGTCCCGAGTTTGGCGGCAGCGGCTATGCCGGTGAGGAGCCCTACACCTGCTCGAGCGAGCCCTATCCCTGGAACGGGCAGATGGACTCCATCGAGATCAAGGTGCCCGGTCTGGCAGGCGTGGTGCTTAAGCGCCGCGGTCCCAGCAGCTATAAGCCGCCCGTGATCGAGGAGCCAAAGAAGACGACGCGCAAGCGCGCGTCCTCGGTGAAGCCCAAGACCGCGGCTGCTAAGAAGGCTCCGGCTAAGGCGAAGGCTGCCAAGTCTGCCGCCAAGGCTCCGGCCAAGTCCACCGCGGCCAAGAAGGCAGCCACCAAAAAGGCTGCTCCCAAGGCCAAGGCAACTGCTGTTAAGGCTCCCGCCAAGAAAGCGTAACAAAGACGTTACCGCTGCAATCACCCGCCCCGCTGGGGCGTAGGATGTAAGTCATAACCGTTCCGGGAGATATCCCCGGGGGAAAGGAACGTATGAATAAGATCTTCGACAACAAGCAGGAGTTTACCGAGCTCTATCGCGATGCCGTCATGAGCATCAGCGGCAAGAGCGTCGAGGCCGCCAGTGACCTCGACCGCTTTAACGCCCTGGCCAAGCTCGTGGCCGAGAAGGCGCGCACCGTTGCCACCAAGAGTGACGCCCGCGCCACCGCCGAGGGCAAGAAGCGCGTGTACTACTTCTCGATCGAGTTTTTGATCGGCCGCCTGCTCGACAACTACCTGCTCAACTTTGGCGTGCGCGACATGGTCGCCGAGGCACTCGACGACATGGGCTTCGACCTGTCCGTCATCGAGAACCAGGAGCCCGATCCGGCTCTGGGCAATGGTGGCCTGGGCCGTCTGGCCGCGTGCTTCCTGGATTCCATGGCAGCCGAGGGCATTGCCGGCTACGGCAACGGTATGCGCTACCGCTACGGTCTGTTTAAGCAGGAGATCGTTAACGGCAGCCAGGTCGAGGCCACCGATGAGTGGCTCACCCACGGCTATCCCTGGGAGGTCCGTCGTCAGGACAAGGCCGTGACCATCAAGTTCGGTGGCCACGTTGAGGGCTTTGAGGAGGACGGCCGCACGTTCTACCGCACGGTGGACACGCAGGATATCTTGGCCGTTCCCTATGACATCCCCGTGGTGGGCTATGCCGGCGAGACCGTCAACAAGCTGCGCGTCTGGGCTGCCGAGCCGGTCGAGGAGCACTTCGATCTAGAGGCCTTCAACCGCGGCGACTATGCCCTGGCCGACGCTGAGCGCGCCGAGGCCGAGGCCATCAGCGCCATCCTCTACCCCAACGACGCCGGCGAGCACGGCCGTCTGCTGCGCCTAAAGCAGGAGTACCTGTTTGTGTCGGCAGGCATCTACAGCCTGCTCGACACCTTTGAGAAGGAGCACGGCGAGAACTGGGAGCTGCTGCCGCAGTTTGTGGCCATCCACACCAACGACACCCACCCCGCCATGTGCGGCCCCGAGCTCATGCGTATCCTCATCGACGAGAAGAAGCTCGAGTGGGATGACGCCTGGAACATCGTGACGCAGGTCGTGAGCTACACCAACCACACCATTCTGCCCGAGGCTCTGGAGAAGTGGCCCATCGGCACGTTCTCTAAGCTCCTCCCCCGCGTGTACCAGATCATCGACGAGATCAGCCGTCGTTGGCATGAGTCGTTCGACACCACGCAGGAGGGCTGGCAGGAGCGTCTGCGCCAGACCGCCATTCTGTGGGACGGCGAGATTCGCATGGCCAACCTGTCCGTGATCTGCAGCCATAGCGTCAACGGCGTGGCAAAGATCCACTCCGACATCATCAAGAACATCGTGCTCAAGGACTTCTATGCCCTGACGCCCGAGAAGTTCAACAACAAGACCAATGGCATCTCGCACCGTCGCTTCTTTGCCGAGGCCAACCCCACCTACGCCAAGCTCGTGACCGAGGCTATTGGCGACGGCTGGCTGAAGGACGCCTTTGAGCTTGAGAAGCTTAAGGAGTTTAAGGACGACAGCGAGTTCCTGAAGGCCGTAGGTGCCTCCAAGCGCGCCAACAAGGAGCGTTTGGCCGCCTACGTCAAGGCCGAGACCGGTCTGGTCATCGATCCCAACACCGTTTTCGATGTCCAGGTAAAGCGCTTCCACGCCTACAAGCGTCAGCTCATGAACATCATGAAGGTGATGAACATCTACAACCGTCGCATCGCCGACCCCAACTTCCACGTGACGCCGACGACCTTCATCTTTAGCGGCAAGGCGGCCTCGAGCTACACCTTCGCCAAGGAGACCATCCGCCTCATCAACTCCGTGGCCGAGGTCGTCAATAACGACCCGCGCGTCAACGAGGTCATGAAGGTCTGCTTTATTCCCAACTTCCGCGTGAGCAACGCCCAGCTCATCTACCCCGCCGCCGAGATCTCCGAGCAGATTTCCACCGCCGGTAAGGAGGCCTCGGGCACGTCCAACATGAAGCTCATGATGAACGGCGCCATTACGCTGGGCACCCTCGACGGCGCCAACATCGAGATCGCCGACCTGGCCGGCCGCGAGAACGAGGCCATCTTTGGCCTGACCGCTCCCGAGGTCGAGCAGCTCTGGGCGTCTAACAGCTACTTTGCGTGGGATACGCTCAACAACGATCGCGAGCGTCTGGGCCGCGTGATGGACGAGCTCAAGGACAACACGTTTGCCGGCCTTTCGGGCAACTTCGAGAGCATCTACAACGAGCTCATGAACAACAATGACCCCGACCTGGTCATGGCAGACTTCCGCAGCTACGTGGATGCATGGGAAAAGCTCACCGGCAGCTACGGCGACCAGGAGACCTGGAACCGCAAGGCGCTGCTCAATACCGCCTCGAGCGGCTGGTTCTCGAGCGACCGCACCATTCGCGAGTACCGCGACGAGATCTGGCACGCATAAAGGCCGCGAGCTCCCCTATGCCAGCACGGCATTACTCGACGGGCGTGACGTTGCACCACGCCCGTCGCTAATGGGTTTAGGAACATCGATGACAGAAGGAGAAATCGATGAGTAAGAAAGAATGCATCGCGATGCTCCTCGCAGGAGGACAGGGCAGCCGATTGGGGGCACTCACCCAAAAGATCGCTAAGCCGGCGGTTAGCTTTGGTGGCAAGTTCCGCATTATCGACTTTTCGCTCTCCAACTGCTCCAACTCGGGCATCGACACGGTGGGCGTTCTAACGCAGTATCGCCCCTACCTGCTGCATGCCTACGTGGGCTCCGGCGAGGCGTGGGATCTGGACAGCCGCGACGGCGGCGTGTCGATCCTGCCGCCGTACGAGACGCAGACCGGTGGCGCCTGGTATGCGGGCACGGCCGACGCCATTACGCAGAACCTCGACTACATCAAGGCCAACGACCCCAAGTACGTCCTGATTCTTTCGGGCGATCACCTGTATCGCATGGACTACCGCAAGATGCTCAAGACGCACATTGAGAACAATGCAGACCTCACGGTGAGCGTTATGCCCGTGCCGTGGGAGGAGGCCAGCCGCTTTGGTATCCTGACCACCGACCCCGAGGACGGCCGCATCACCAAGTTCACCGAGAAGCCCGAGAAGCCCGATTCGAACCTCGCGTCCATGGGCATCTACATCTTCTCGGCCGACGTCCTGATCGAGGCGCTCGAGGAAGACGCTCTGGACCAGCGCTCGAGCCACGACTTTGGCAAGGACATCATCCCCAAGCTGCTCGGCGAGAACAAGCGCCTGTACAGCTACGAGTTCCACGGCTTTTGGAAGGATGTCGGCACCATCGCCAGCTTCCACGAGACCTCGATGGACCTGCTGGGCAACAACCCCGAGTTCGATCTGTTTGACAAGCACTTCCCCATCATGTCCAACATCACCACGCGTCCGCCGCACTACATTGGCCCGGACGGCCGCCTGGACGACTGCCTGGTCTCCAACGGCTGCAAGATCTACGGCACCGCTCGCCACTCGATCCTTTCGACCGATGTCATCATCGAGGAGCGCGCCGTGGTCGAGGACTCCGTGCTGCTGCCGGGTGCGCACGTTAAGAGCGGCGCACACATCTGCCGCGCTATTTTGGGCGAGAACTCCACGGTCGAAGAGGGCGTGAAGCTCGGCTCTGTCGATACCACCAAGGATACGGCCGTCGTTGGAAATGACATCGTTATCGGGAAGGGGGAATGATCCGATGATCAATCGCAAGGCCATCGGTTATATCACCGCTAACTACTCTTCGACCTACGGCAGCGTTCTGCTCAAGGACCGCCCCATCGCGTCCGTTCCGTTTTTGGGCCGCTACCGCCTGATCGATTTCCCGCTGTCCAACATGATGAATGCCGGCATTAAGACCGTCGGCGTCGTCATGCCGGGCAACTACCGCTCGCTGATCGACCACGTGGGCTCGGGCAAGGACTGGGGCCTGGACCGCAAAAAGGGCGGCCTGTTCATGGTTCCCGGCAACGCGTATGGCACCACCAAGGGCGGCATGCGTTTCTTGCTGCGCGACATCATCTCCAACAAGACGCTGTTCCAGCGCTCGGACAAGCCCTACGTTGTGATGATGGGCACCAACATCATCTTTAACATGGACCTCAACACCATCATCGACGCGCACGAGAACTCCGGTGCCCAGATGACCGTGGTGTACTGCAAGGCCACGCATAACGTCGATGACGAGACCAAACTCGAAATTAACGAGAACGGCCGCCTAACGGGCGTGAGCGCCGGCGTCGTGTACGGCGACAACGCCTCTATGGACTGCTGCATCGTCAACCGCGAGACGCTGCTCGAGATCATCGACCACTACCAGGCCGCCGACTATCTGGACCTGCTCGAGGCACTCCAGGGCGACTTTGGCAACAACGATGTATGCAGCTACGAGTACAAGGGCGAGGTCGTGGGCGTGTTTAGCGAGAAGTCGCTGTACCGCCGCAGCATGGACCTGCTCGACCAGACCGTGGCCGACCAGCTCTTCGATCCCGAGCGCCCGATCCTGACCAAGGCTCACGACGTGCCGCCTTCACGCTATGCGACCGGCAGCCACGCGTGCAACTCAATCATCTCGGCCGGCTGCATCATCAAGGGCACCGTGCGCAACTCGATCCTGTCGCGCGGCGTCGTGGTCGAGGAAGGCGCCTCGGTGACCAACTCGATCATCAATCAGAGCTGCATCATCAAGAGCGGCGCACGCGTCGAGAACGCCATTCTGGACAAGAACAACGTGGTTCCCACCAACACCGAGCTTCGCGGCACGCCCGAGAACATCCTGGTGCTGGGCAAGGCTCCGTTAACTTCCGATACCACGATCGTGCGTTAACGTTGGCACCGCAACATCGCTCGTAACATGTAGAATAGCCGCCCGGTTCGCGCCTGGCGGCTATTCTCGAATAACAACATGGGAGACAATATGGCTGATTCCAGCAAAAAGATGCAGATCGTGTTTGCCTCGGCCGAGTGCGCGCCGTTTGTAAAGACCGGTGGCCTGGGCGACGTGGCGGGTTCGCTGCCTGCGGCGCTTGTGCGCGCCGGCGCCGAGGTTATCGTGATGGTGCCCAAGTACGCCACCATCAAAGACGAGTACAAGGCGCAGATGGAGCACTTTGCCGACTTTTACGTGAGCCTAGGCTGGCGCAACGAGTACTGCGGACTCGAGAAGCTCGAGCACGACGGCGTCACCTATATGTTTATCGACAACGAGCGCTACTTTGCGCGCGACTATCCGTACGGCTTCTTTGACGACGGCGAGCGTTTTGCGTTCTTCTCCAAGGCCATCACCGAGAGCCTGCAGCACCTGCCGGCCGGCTTTGAGTGCGACATCCTGCACTGCAATGACTGGCAGACGGCGCTGGCGCCCGTGTTCTTGCGCGAGTTCTACCAGGGCCTGCCGCTGTACGACCGCGTCAAGACCGTGTTCTCGATCCACAACGTGGCGTTCCAGGGCCAGTTTAGCGACACCGTGATGGAGGACATCCTGGGCGTGGCGCACATTCCGGCGGCCGCTTCGCAGCTGCGTTGCGACGCCTGCAGCATCAACTACATGCTGGGCGCCCTACGTTACGCCGACGCCATCACTACGGTGAGCCCCACCTATGCCAACGAGATCCAGACGCCCGAATTTGGCGAGGGCTTGGACGGTGTGCTGCGCGAGCGCTCCTATGCGCTGCAGGGCATTTTGAACGGCATTGACGTGGCGGGCTTTGACCCGGCGACCGACAAGCGCATTGCCGCAAACTACACGGTTGATGACCGCTCCGGCAAGGCTGTGTGCAAGGCCAAGCTGCAGGAAGAGCTGGGGCTCGAGGTTCGCGACGACCGTCCGCTCATGGTGATGGTCACGCGCCTGACGCGCCAGAAGGGCATGGACCTGGTCATGTACGCGCTCGACCGCATCCTGGCCGGCGGCGTGCAGGTGGCGGTGCTGGGCACCGGCGACCGCGACTACGAGGACGGCCTGCGCTACTTCCAGGACAAGTACCCCGGCACCATGGCGGCACGCATCGAATTTGACCCGGCGCTGTCGCAGCGCATGTACGCCGCCGCCGATATGTTCCTGATGCCTTCGAAGTTTGAGCCCTGCGGTCTGTCGCAGATCATCGCTATGCGTTACGGCACCCTGCCCATCGTGCGCGAGACCGGTGGCCTGAAGGACACCGTGATCCCGTATAACGAGTTTACCGGCGAGGGCACGGGCTTCTCGTTTACCAACTTTAACGGCGACGAGATGGGCGACGCGGTCTTCCGCGCGGCGCGCCTGTTCTGGGATAACCGTGATGCTTGGAACCAACTGGTCACGCAGGCCATGAGCCAGGACTTTAGCTGGACGCGCTCGGCCGACAAGTATCTGGACCTGTACTTCTTTATGCATCCGGAGATTGAGAGGCCGGCGAAGGTTGTGGAGGCTGCGGCTGAGCCCGAGGTTGTGGCCGAGCCCGAGCCCAAGGCTGAGGTGAAGGTTGTGGCAGCCCCCAAGGCTGAGGAGAAGCCGGCTGCCGAGGCCGAGGTTAAGCCCGCGGCGAAGCCTGCCGCCAAGAAGACCACGACGCGCAAGACGACGGCCAAGAAGGCTACGACCACGAAGGCCGCTGCCACCAAGACCGCCGCAGCAAAGACGACTGCTGCCAAGGCAACGACGACACGCAAGCGTACGACCGCCGCTGCCAAGAAGGCCGCCGAGGTCGAGGCAGCCTCCGAGGTAAAGACCGAGACCGCCGAGGCCAAGCCGGCCGCAAAGGCTCCGGCCAAAGCTGCAGCCAAGAAGACGACCGCGACCAAGAGCACGACCGCCAAGAAGACTACAGCTACCAAGTCGACGACCGCCAAGGCCACTGCAACGAAGGCGGCCGCAAAGCCGGCCGCCAATGTCGAGGAGACGCCCGCCGAGTCCAAGGCCGAGGTAACCGTCGAGGCCAAGTCGACCGCCAAGACCACCACGCGCAAGCGCTCTACGACGACGGCCAAGAAGACCACGACCAAGACTGCCGCTCCCAAGGCGGAGGCTAAGGTCGAGGACAAGCCCGCTGCCGCCAAAGAGCAGCCTAAGGCCGAGGTAAAGGCCAAGCCCGAGCCCGCCAAGGAGACTCCGGTCTCCCCCGCCGCTCCGGCAGAGGAAAAGGCTCCGACCAAGAAGACGTCCGTCCGCAAGGCAACGGCCACCCGCAAGCGCCGCTAGCCCACAGACGATTCAAAACCTAATCAAACCCTAAGTAAGGGGCGCTCCAACCGAGCGCCCCTTCTCTGTAGGTAGTTGGTAAAACGATTTTCTAGGACAACCGTTCGCCGATGGTAAACGGATGTTGTTTATACAGCCTGTGTACAACAGATATACTTACAATCTGTGCGTAAAGCCCATGGCCCGCAGGCCGTGATTCTATTGAACTGGACCGTATTATGAGATTGATTCACAACAGCCGTCTGCCGCAGTTTCGTACTCCGTTTGGCGCTGTGACCACTGGAACTTCCGTTTCGCTATCGGTGATTTTGGAGGATGCCGACCCCAACCAGGCAACGCTTACCCTGCGTACCTGGGTCGATGAAATCGGTGAGTCTCTGTATCCCATGACGCACGAGGGCGACGGCATATTTACCGTAGAGCTTGAGTGCACTGAGCCCTGTCTTATCTGGTACAGCTTTATCTGCAACATCGAGGGCCAGCCCGAGGTTCGCCTGGGCGCGCCGCAGGGCCGCACCGGCGGCGAGGGCGTAACCTACGACTACGCCGAGGTTCCGTCCTTCCAGATCACCGTTTACAAGCACCGCGAAGTGCGTCCCGAGTGGTACGAGCGCGGCATGGTCTACCAGATCTTCCCCGATCGCTATGCCCGCGACGAAAACTGGCGCGAACGCACGCTTGCCGAAGTTGAAAAACCGCGCAAAGGAATCCAGCGCCGCATGGTCGAGGACTGGAACGAACCGCCCGAGTACGAGCGTGCCGAAGACGGCTCCATCAAGACCTGGGATTTTTACGGCGGCTCGCTCAAGGGTATCCAGAATGACCTGCCCCGCATTGCCGAGCTGGGCTTTACGGCCATCTACCTCAACCCGATCTTTGAGGCCGCGAGCAACCACCGCTACGACACGGCCGACTACACCAAGATCGACCCGATCCTGGGCACCGAGCAGGACTTTACCGAGCTGTGCCAGGCAGCCGAGAAGCTGGGCATCTCCATCATCCTGGACGGCGTCTTCAACCACACAGGCGACGATTCGATCTACTTTAACCGCTACGGTAACTATCCCGGTGTCGGTGCGTGGCAGAGCGAGGACTCGCCGTGGCGCGATGCGTTTTACTTCCATGAGGACGGCTCGTATGACTGCTGGTGGGGCGTGGGCAACATGCCCGCCATCAATGAGAGCTCCGAACTGGTGCGCGAGCGGCTCCTGGGCAAGGACGGCGTGATCCGCAAATGGCTGCGCGCCGGCGCTCACGGCTGGCGCCTGGATGTGGCCGACGAGCTTTCCGATGACTTCCTGACCGAGATCAAAAAGGCCGTACTCGCCGAGAAGCCCGACGCGCTGCTGCTCGGCGAGGTCTGGGAAGATGCCTCCAACAAGATCAGCTACGGCCATCTGCGTCGCTACCTGCAAGGCTCCGAGCTCGACTCGGCCATGGATTACCCCTTCCGCGACATGGTCATCGGCTTTTTGATGGGCTACAAAAACGCCTACCAAGCTGCCGAGGATATCGAGACCCTACGCGAGAACTATCCGCGTGAGGCCCTGTCTTGCGCACTTAATCTGCTTTCGAGCCACGACCGTCCGCGCATCATCTCGGTGCTCGGCGGCGGCCCCGACGAGTCGAAGCTGCCCGAGTGCGAGCGCAGCAAATGGCGTCTGGACGAGAATGCGATGGGCCTTGCCAAGAGCCGCTTTTGGCTCGCGACGCTCATGCAGATGACCTTCCCCGGCGTGCCCTCGATCTACTATGGCGACGAATACGGCCTGGAGGGCCTTACCGACCCGGGCAACCGCCGCACCATGCCTAAAAAGGAGGACCTGCACGACTTCGACACGCTCGCGATCGTCAAGAACGCATCTGCCGTACGCCGTGCGCTGCCGTTTATGATCGACGGCGAGATCAGGGCGTTCGCACTCAATGACGAGGTGCTCGCCTACACCCGCACGGGCAAAGACGGTGAGTCCGCGACCGTCATCATCAACCGCAGCCTGCGCAATTCGCACCGCGTGACGATTCCAGCGCTCGGCGAATGCGCAAGCGATGTCATTAGCGGCCACGAGTGCGAGATCCACAACGGCACGGTCACGCTCGACCTGTATCCGCTGGGTTCGTCGATCATCTATCACCACGCCGAGCAGCGCCTACAGGAGCCGCTCGACCACGGCGCGGGCGTCGTGTGTCACATCACCTCGGTGCCGACCGACGACGCCAAGCCCGGCACGATTGGCGCGCCCACGCGTCGCTTTATCGACCATCTTGCCGCCATGGGCATGCGCTACTGGCAGGTCCTGCCCGTCAATCCCACGGACTTCTTCCGCTCCCCTTACGCTGGCCCTTCGGCCTTTGCTGGCAATATTGACCTGCTGCCGGAGTCGCACGAGGAGCTGGCCGCCGACTTTAAGGTCTGGAAAGCCCGCGGTGGCGAGGATGCCGACCCGCTCTACACCGCGTTTAAACATCGCAATGCCGACTGGCTCGAGAAGTACTGCGTTTACATGTCCGTCAAAAAGTACTTTGAGGGCGAGTCACGCCACGATTGGCCGGCCGATGTCGCGCGCTACAACGAGCATCTGTTTGACGACAAGCGCTTTCACGACGAGGCAGAACTGCAGGCATACATGCAGTATCGCTTCGACCTGGCTTGGTGCGAGCTTATGAACTACGCGCACAAGAAGGACATAGAGGTCATCGGCGATATTCCGATGTATGTGTCCGACGATTCGGCCGACGCGTGGAGCGAACCCGAGAACTTCTGGCTGTCCGATACCGGCAAGGCGATTGAAATTTCTGGCGCGCCGCCCGACAACTTTGCACCCGAGGGCCAGGTGTGGGGCAACCCGACGTTCCGCTGGGATCACATGAAGGAGAACGGCTATCGTTGGTGGATGGACCGTCTACGTCGTGCGTTCTCGCTCTACGACCGTGTACGCCTGGACCACTTCCTGGGCTTCCACAGCTACTTCAGCATTCCCGCGGGCAAGGCCTGCGCCGACGGTCGCTGGCTGGCAGGCCCGGGCAAGGATCTGTTCCAGACTGCCTACGACGAACTGGGTCCGCTCAACTTTATCGCCGAGGATCTGGGCTACCTGACGCCCGGTGTTCGTGCCATGGCTTCGACCTGTGGCTTCCCCGGTATGGACGTGCTGGAGTTTAGCGATTACGACGTCCGCAACGGGATTAATCCCACGCCCGGCAAGATCCTGTATACCTCGACGCACGACACCTCGACGCTCGCCGGTTGGTGCACGCGATCCTTTGCGGGCGGCGACGAGCCGAGCGGCAAGGAGTTCGCTGGAAAGCTAATGGGCGACGCACTCGCAAGCGACGCTCCCCTCGTGATGATGCCGCTGCAAGATGTGCTGGGGCTGGGCGACGATGCCCGCATGAACGTGCCGGGTGTCGCCACGGGCAACTGGACCTGGCAGGCCGATGAGGCCGACGTTGAGGCCGCCGAAGATAAAACTGCACAGCTCCTGCGCAACACCCATAGATTCTGGGGCGAAGCGTGATAAAACCCCCGATATAGGGTACAGTTACAGACGTTTGAATTTATGCGGGCAGAGCGATCTGCCCGCTTTGTGCTGAAAAGGAAGTATTATGGCGCGCTACGATTACAAGTGCTCGAGCTGCGGCAACGTGTTTGAGGTTGAGCATCCCATGTCCGAGACCCCCGAGGTCGTGTGCCCCAGCTGCGGTGCCCCGGCGGCCAAGACGTTCTCAGCCAGCGGCATTAAATTTGAGGGCAGCGGTTTCTACAACACCGACCAGCGAAGCGGCGGCTCCAGCACCAGCGCCACGAGCGGCTGCTGCGCCAACTGCCCGCACAGCCACTAGAAACCAAACAGCCCCGCGATCAACGCCGATCGCGGGGCTGTTTCTTTGCTCTATGGGTAGCTAATCAAGCTACCCAGGTTTCCTTGTGAGTTGCGGTGAAATAAGGACTGTTTGGTGGGTGGAAGCCGCTATTCAATCCTTATTTCACCGCAACTTAGTCGTTACTTGTGGACCAGTCTGGCGCAGAAGTGGCCGTCGTAGGAATCGGCGTTTACCGGTACGCTTTGGAAGAGGCCTCGATCGTTCTGGCGTACGGATACGAGTTTCTTGGCCTGATCGAACTCGGGGAGTTGCAGAATCTGTGCCTCGGAAAGCGGTGCCACGCTAAAGCCGGCACCCTCGGGAGAAGCAAGGAAAGCATCCACCACCTGCGTGTTCTCCTCGTCGAAGACCGAGCACGTCGCATAGATGAGCTCGCCGCCGGCAGCTACGCGCGCAGCAGCCTCTTTGAGCATCGTCAGCTGCAGCTTGGGCAGCTCGCACGTGACGTCACGCTCGGTCAGGCGCCACGGGATCTCGGGATGACGACGCATGGTTCCGGTGCCAGAGCACGGTGCATCGATAAAGACCGTGTCGAACTTAACCGGCTTGCCAAGCATGGCATCAAACGATGTGAGCACCTCATCAAGCTCGCAGGCATCACCCGAAACCGTACGAACGCCCTGAATACCGGCCTTATGAAGGCGAGCGAGATTCAGATCGCACTTGCGATCATGCAGATCGAGCGCCGTATGCTGACGCTCATAGCCGGCGCGCTTGGCCTGGCACATCATCACATAGGTCTTGGTACCGCGACCGGCACCAATCTCAAGGCAGCTTCCGGGGCGCGTGGCTGCCGTGGCGATGAGCTGGGCGTTGAGATCAGATGCCACCGCGGCAGCACGCTCAAACACACCCGAAGCAACGGTAACCTGGGCATCAACCGGGGCATGGCAGCCCGGGAAGACAGGCGCCACAAGCTGTGAGATATACGGATCGGTCTTGGTCGCAAAGGCGTTCTCATGCAGGGCCAGCGGCGCGGGGGCCAGATTGCCGGCAAAGTTAAGCGCACCCTCAGGCGTGTCGAACGATGCCATAATGCGAGCGCACAGCCAACGCGGCAGTCCCATCAGGCGCGACAGACGAACCAAGCGTCGTTCAGACTCATCCACATCGGACGCAGTGGCAAAGTCCTCAACGTTATCCGCGACCTTATGCAGCACGGCATTGGCCAAACCGGCGGCGGACTTAGCACCGCTGCGTACCAGCTCAACACCCTGACTTACGGCAACGCGACCAGGCGTATGCAGGTAAAGCATCTCGAAGGCCGAGATACGAAGCGCCATGCGCACACGCGGCGCAACCTTTTTAGGCTTATCGAGAAACTGATCGAGCAGTTCGTCCAAAATACCCTGTGTGGCGGCCACGCCAAGCGCCAAGCGAGCTGCAAAAGCGGAATCACGCTGGTCAATAGCCTTGGCCGAAGCACGGGACGAGAGCACGTCACGCGCGTACATGCCGCGGCGATCGGCCTCCATCAGCACATCGAGCGCAAGCTTGCGCGCGGGAGACAGCTTGCTCATGACAGAACACCCCACGAAAGATTGGCGCCTTGCAGCCCAGCAGCCCAAGCAGAAGCGGCCATAGCACGCTTGCCATCGGGCTTAACCTCGAGCAACTCAACCGTGCCATCGGAAAGACCAAGGTAAACACGCTTGGCCTTAACGAGAACCTGACCCTCGCCAAGCGACACATCAGCCGGCGCAGCATCGAGCACGCGCACGGTCTTGCCGGCAATCACGCAACGAGCAGGCGCGGTATCGGACGAGGCCAGCACATGACGCACGCAATCAAGCGCCGCCATTTGCGGATCCAGGCGCATCTCCTGCTTGGAAATCTTGGCAGCATGAGTGACGAGCGACTCATCCTGCTCAGTCCAAACAGCCGAGCCATCGGCAAGCGAGGGAAGCGTATCGGCAAGCAGTTTGCCGCCAAGCTCACCAAGCTCCATGGTCAGCGCCTCGGCATGCTTACCGGCAACCGACGTAGACGCCTGGGCACAATAAGCGCCGGTATCAACGCCATGTCCAATGCGCATAATAGAAACGCCAGCAACCTCATCACCAGCAAGAATGGCACGCTGAATAGGAGCAGCCCCACGCCAACGAGGCAGCAAGGACGCATGAACATTCACAATACCAAGCGGCGCCATATGCAGCACGTCATCCGGCAAAATGCAACCATAGGCAGCCACGCAGAAAATGTCAGCCTGGGCAGCCTTGAGCGCCTCAACGACCTCAGGCGTCATACGATTAGCCTCAATAACCGGCAACTCTAGCTCAAGCGCCTTGGCCTTAACAGGAGACGGCTCAAGTTTCTTACCACGCCCACGAACAGCATCAGGGCGAGTAATAACAAGCGCAATCTCATTCCCAGCCGCAACAAGCGAAGTCAACGAAGGCACAGCAAAATCAGGCGTACCCATAAACACAATACGCATAAAGGACGTCTCCCCTCAACAAAAGCCGAAACGGCTACAAATAACAGCGGAAAGCCAAGTACCCAGCCCTTCCGCAAAAACAGTTCAACATGAACAAATATACCCAAAACCAAAGAAAGAGCCGCAATAAAAGCAGCTCTCTCAACAAACCAAATATCAGCGAAGACGCCCCTCCCTGGCCCAACGGCACCCGGGCGAGACGAGCACGTAAACGCAGTCCCTGGGGTGGGGCCCACACATATCGTCCCGCGCGCAGTTTCGCAGCAAAGCGAGAATGTTTGAGCACGGGATGATATGTGTGGGCCCCACCCCAGGGACGAACAATCTACTCAGTCTCGCCCGGTCGAGCGCCGCGGGCCAGGGCGTCCTGGTACTCCTTGACTGCCTTGAGCCTCTGCATCGGCTTCAGTCGCTCGAACATGGTGTTACCGTGCAGGTGATCGATCTCGTGCTGCAAGCACACGCAGAACAGATCGCCCGTAGCCTCATAGCGAATCAGGTTGGCGTCAAGGTCGTACGCCTCGACGACGACATGGTCGGGACGCTCGATCTCGCAGCTAATGCCGGGGATGGACAGGCAGCCCTCGCTAAACGGCACCAGATGGTCGCTCTGCTCAACAATGACGGGGTTAATGAGCACGTAGGGGTCATAGTCGTTCTTGTCGCTGTAGTCGCAGTCGATGGTGACGAGCTGAATGAGCTCGCCGATCTGCGGGGCAGCTAGGCCGCAACCGCCGTTCTCGAACATCATCTTCTTCATCTTCTCGGCAAGCGCCTCGATCGCCGGGGTGATCTCCTCAATGACGGCGCACTCCTGGCGCAGACGAGGGTCGGGCGACAGTACGATTCCGTTGGCTTCCATGGCCATCCTTTCGGGTTGTTACATCAAATCATAGGCGTCGACGTCAACGTTCACGCTCACGCCGCGCACGGAGCCCACCTCTTTGAGGCATGCGTCGATATCATCAGAGACATGGTACCCTACCGGCGACTTTACAAGCAGATGGAAGCGGTAACGGTCCTTGGCTCTCTCGATTACACACGAAGCCGGGCCCAGCACCTGCGGCACGGCGCTCCCTGCCCGTAAAAAGTCGGGCCCGGCGGCATGCCAGCGGCGCTTGAGGAGCTTCGCGATGCGACCGATGTAGTCCCGCGCGTCACCCGCGTTCGTCGACCATACCAAGATGTTGACCAGGCGCACGAACGGCGGATACAGCGCGTCGCGGCGCTGGTCCAGGTCGTGGTCGGTAAAGATCGAGCGGTCGTGCTCGGCGACGGCGCGAATGACCGGGTCCTCGGGCAGGTAGGTCTGGATGATGACCTCGCCGGGACGATCGCCGCGGCCGGCGCGGCCAGCAACTTGCTCCAGCAGATCGTAGGCGCGCTCCCCTGCTCTAAAATCGGGCAGCTTGAGCGCAAAGTCGGCATTGACCACGCCCACGAGCGTGACCTCGGGAAAATCGAGGCCCTTGGCGATCATCTGGGTACCCAGCAGCACCGCGCAATCGGCGGCATCGAACTGCTCGAGCAGCTTTTTGTGTGCATCCTTGCCGCGCGTGGAGTCGGCGTCCATGCGAATAATGGCGACGTCGTCGGGCAGCATCTGGTGTAGGGCGTCCTCGATCTGCTGCGTGCCCAGCCCCATTTTTGCCAGGTAGCGGCTACCGCACTTGGGACAGCGACTCGAGGGCGCCGGATAAGGCTGCACGCGCCAGGACGATCCGCAGGTGTGGCACTGCAGCGTGTGCGTGCGCTCGTGGTACGTGAGCGCGGTAGAGCAGTGGTTGCAGGTGGGCACGCAGCCGCATTCGCGGCACATAAGAAACGGCGCAAAGCCGCGACGGTTGTGCAGCAACACGGCCTTTTCGCGGCGCTCGACTACACGCTCCAGGCCTTCCATCAGCGGTTTAGAGAACATGGAGCGACTGCCGTGTGCGAACTCGCGGCGCAGGTCGGCAATGCGAACCGTAGGCAGCACGGCGTGTCCCGGGCGCTCGAGCATCTCGACGCGCGTCCAGGTGGCACCGTTATACGTGCCGCGACGGCAGCGGTCGAGGGCCTCGGCCGAGGGCGTGGCGGAGCCCAACACGAGCGGACACCGATAACGCCGCGCCATCTCGGCAGCCACCTCGCGCGCATGGTAGCGCGGGCTGGAACCCTGCTTGTAGCTGGTCTCGTGCTCCTCGTCGATGATGATGAGGCCCAAGTCGGTGAGCGGGCAAAAGAGCGCCGAGCGGGCGCCCACGACCACGCGCGCGGCACCGCTGGCGACCATATCCCACTGATCCAGACGCTCGCCGGCGGAAAGACGCGAGTGGAACACAGCGACCGTCTCGCCAAAGCGCGAGCGGAAGCGGCCGACGGTCTGGGCCGTCAGCGAGATCTCGGGCACGAGCACGCAGGCCGAACGGCCGGCCGCCAGCACGCGCTCAATCGCCGAGAGGTAGACCTCGGTTTTGCCGGAACCGGTAACGCCATCGACCAGCACCACATCGCCGTGAGCGTCCAGGCGTGCGTGCTCAATCTGCGCGAGGGCCTGCTGCTGGCCGTTGGTAAGTGCCACCGGGGCCTTGCCACTCGCCGAGGACAGCGTGGTCTGCTCGCTGCACCCACGCCAGGCGCGGCGCTCCTCCACCACCACGACACCACGTTTTTCGAGCGCCTTGATGGTCGCCGACATGCTGTTGTAGAGCAGGTTGAGGTCGCGTGTCGTGACCGGGCCGCACTGGAGTGCCTCGATGAGCTGACGTTGGCGAACCGCTGTCTTGGGCGGCGTGTAGTCGAAACCCTCGGGCGTGAGCATGACCCAGCGGTTTTGGATAGGCTTGACGGCGGGGCGCTCAACCGTCCACACGCCGTCATCGCCCTTGACCACGCGCGGACTTCCACCCGGGGGCAAGAACAAACGCAGGCACTCGGAAAGCGTCGCGACATACTCGCGGCTCATCCAGCGTGCGATACGGGCAGCCTCGACAGTAAAGAGCGGTTTGCTGAGGATAGCCTCGATGGGCTTGATGCGTGCGGGGTCGAGGGCGATGTTGCCTTGTAGGTCGCCCAGCTCAGGCGCAATGTCGACAATATAGCCCGCGGCGGCACGGTTACCAAAGTGGACCAGGACCGTTGATCCGATCTGCGCTTCGCTAGCAAGAGGTTGAGGAATGCCATAGGCAAACGGCTCGGACAGCGCACGCGTTGGGATGTCGAGAACCACGCTCGCATAGGCGGCGATGGGCTCAGGTGCGGGCTCGGGCTGCGCCGGGGCGGCGGCAGGAGCCGCGGACTTCGGAGCTTCCTCCGGTTCCGGCGAACCAAACAGCGAAAGTTGCTCGACCATGGCCCCAGCACCTCCTATCCCATACGTCTACAGAAACAAGAGCCCCGCTCGGGTGAACGGGGCTCGGATACATACGTTTGCGCAGCGATTACAGCGCCATCGTGCGGGCGCGGTCGATGCGCGCCAAGCAATCGTCGCGGCCGACGAGTGCCATGGTCTCGCCCAACGGAGGGCTCACCATGTTGCCGCAAACGGCGACGCGCACGGCCTGGAACACCACGCGCTTCTTAAGGTCCATCTGCTCGGGCAGCGGCTCAAGCGCAGCGTCGATGTTGGCAGCCGTCCACTCGTCCACGCCCTCGAGCGCGCCCTTGGCGGCATCCAGAATGGCACCCATGCCCTCCTTGGCCAGGCCCTTGTTGACGGACTTCTCGTCATACTCGAGCGTCTCGGCCGTAGCGAAGATGGGAGCGGCGACGGTCACGGCGTCGGCCGGCATCTTGGTGCGCGGCTTGACGATGGCGGCAAGCGCGTCGATCCAATCCTCGCCGTACTCGACATTACCCTCGATGAGACCCGCCTCGTGCAGCTCGGGAACCATGATCTCGTCGGCAAACTGAGCATCGGACATGCCATTGATGTACTCGGCGTTGACCCAGTCGAGCTTCTTGGGGTCGAAGGTCGCCGGGTTCTTGGAGATGCGGTCGAGCGAGAACTTGCTGGCCAGGACATCGCGCGGGATGATCGTGGTTTCGCCGTCGAGCGACCAGCCGAGCAGCGCCAGGTAGTTGACAAAGGCGTCGGACAGGTAGCCGGCGTCGCGGTACTCCTCCACCGAGGTGGCGCCGTGGCGCTTGGAGAGCTTTTTGCCGTCGGCGCCCAGGATCATGGAGATGTGAGCGAACGTGGGCACGGGAGCGCCGAGGGCCTCGTAGACCATGACCTGACGCGGGGTGTTGGACAGGTGGTCGTCGCCGCGGATGACGTGGGTGATCTTCATCATGGCGTCGTCGACGACGGTCGCGAAGTTATACGTGGGCGTACCGTCGGAGCGGAAGATGACAAAGTCGTCGAGCTCCTTGGCGTCGAAGGTCACCTCGCCGTGGACGGCGTCGTGGATGACGACGTCGCCGCGGTCCTCGGGCACCTTAATACGCAGGACGTAGGACTCGCCGGCCTCGATGCGGCGGCGGGCCTCCTCGGGATCAAGATCGCGGCAACGGCGCTGATAGCCCTGGAAGGGGTCCTTGCGCTCCTGCGCGGCCTTGCGGTCGGCGTCGAGCTGCTCCTTGGTGCAGAAGCAGGGATAGGCCTTGCCCTCGTCCCAAAGCTTCTGGGCGGCCTGCTTGTACAGGTCCAGGCGCTCGGTCTGGGCGTAGGGGCCAAAGTCGCCGCCCACCTCGGGACCCTCGTCCCAGTCCAGGCCCAGCCAACGCATGGCGCGCAGGATAATCTGCGTGTTCTCGTCGGTGGAGCGGGTGGGGTCGGTGTCGTCGATGCGCAGGATGAACGTGCCGCCGTTTGCGCGGGCGAAAGCCCAGTTATAGATAGCGGTGCGGGCGCCGCCGATGTGCAGCTTGCCCGTCGGTGAGGGTGCAAAGCGGACGCGAACGTCTGATGCCATGGAAATCTCCTCGATTGCAGGATGGATGTCTAACCGCACCAGTATAAAGCATCAAAGCAACCTCCGCACAAAGGGCACCGACCTACTCATTGGGGACAGACTTAAATGACCAGTCGTTGGAGACGTTCTTAGTTTAAGGCTGGTCATTTATGTCTGTCCCCAATGAGTAGGTGCGGAAAGGGTGTGAATGTTTGATTTACGCGCTATGATGTGCCCTTGCATAGAGAGCCCGGCGGAATGGTAACGGTCGCCGGGACACGTTTTTGAAAGGACAATCATGTCAGAAGAACTTCGTTCCATTCCGCCCCAACACGGGTCCTTTGTTTTTACGTCGGAGTCGGTGACCGAAGGTCATCCCGATAAGATCGCCGACCAGATCAGCGACGCCGTCCTCGACGCAATCCTCGCCAAAGAAATAGAGCTCCAGGAGCAGGGCTACATCGCCCCCAACGGCGTGCCTGCCAACGTGGAGAACGTCCGCTGCGCTTGCGAGACCCTCGTGACCACCGGCACCGTCATCGTCGCCGGCGAGATCCGCACCCAGGCCTACGTCGACGTGCAGGAAATCGCCCGCGGCGTTATCCGCCGCATTGGCTACAACCGTGCCAAATTCGGTTTTGACTGCGACACCTGCGGCGTTATGAGCCTCATCCACGAGCAGTCACCCGATATCGCCCAGGGCGTCGACGAGTCCTTCGAGACCCAGACCGGCGCTACCACCGACCCGATCGACCTGATCGGTGCCGGCGACCAGGGCATGATGTTCGGTTACGCCTCCAACGAGACCAAGACCCTCATGCCCATGCCGCACTACCTGGCAAGCCGTCTGGCTGAGCGCCTGGCCGCCGTGCGTCACGACGGTACCCTCGCCTATCTGCGTCCCGACGGCAAGACCCAGGTCACCGTGCGCTACGAAGATGGCAAGCCCGTGGAGGTCACGACCATCGTCATCTCCACGCAGCACGCCGCCGAGATCGAGGACATGGGCAAGATCAAGGCCGACCTCATCGAGCACGTCATCACCCCGGTCATGGCCGCCGAGAACATGCCGTGGGACAACGCAGACATCTACGTGAACCCCACCGGTCGCTTTGTCGTGGGCGGCCCCATGGGCGATACGGGCCTCACCGGCCGCAAGATCATCGTCGACACCTACGGCGGCTACGGCCGTCACGGCGGCGGTGCCTTTAGCGGCAAGGACTGCACCAAGGTCGACCGCTCCGCCGCGTATGCCGCGCGCTGGGTCGCCAAGAACGTGGTCGCCGCCGGCCTGGCCGACCGCTGCGAAGTCGAGCTTGCCTACGCCATCGGCGTTTCCAAGCCCCTCTCAATTATGGTCGACACTTTCGGTACCGCACATGTTGCCGAGGACAAGATCGTCGAGGCCGTAGAGAAGACCTTCGACCTGCGCCCGGGTGCAATCATCCGCGACCTGGACCTGCGTCGCCCCATCTACGAAAAGACGGCAGCCTACGGTCACTTCGGCCGAGAAGACGCCGACTTCACCTGGGAGAAAACCGACCGAGTCGAAGAACTCAAAGCAGCCTGCGGCCTGTAAGCTAACGAGAAAAGCCGCAGCCAAATAGCAACGCACCAAAAGAAGTACCGGCCCCAACCGGTACTTCTTTTTTATTTAAAGGTGGTGAAGATGAGCCTACCTGGGACATGGAATAAATCACAGGCCGATAAATTTTGCAGCAGAGCGACTCCAACCATGTATCCTAAGTTCCGAGGGCTTTAGTATTTGGTCGATCGCGAGTTCCGCACGAGCCGGAGGCCACTTAATGTGGCCTCCGTGCGAGCAGGACTGTCCGAGCAGGCGACCAAATACTAAAGCCCTCGGAACGACGGGACAAAGAAGGAGCACCCATGGCAGGCAAGCCGCAAACACTAGCTACGACCTCGGCATTCGAGATCTTGGGCCCCGTCATGGTCGGCCCCAGTTCATCGCACACCGCCGGCGCCCTGCGGTGTGCACAGGTGGCTGCCAGCCTGCTGGAAGGCCGCATCACCAAAGTCACCTTTGGCCTGTGGAACTCCTTCGCCCACACCTACCGCGGCCACGGCACCGACCGCGCGCTCGTCGCGGGCATCCTAGGCCTCGACACCGATGACGAGAACATCAAGCAGGCCTTCGACCTCGCACGCGAGCAGGGCCTCGAATATCACTTTGACATCAAGGGCGACGACGCGTCCATCCACCCCAACACCGTCGACATCGACATGGTCGACAACACGGGCGCTACGGCACAGGTCCGCGGCGAGAGCCTGGGCGGCGGCAAGATGCGCATCAGCCGCATTAACGGCGTCGGCGTCGACATCTCGGGCATGTACTCCACACTCTTCGTGGCGCACTACGACGTCCCCGGCGTACTCGCCGCGCTCACCAACCTGCTCGCCTACGCCCACGTGAACATCGCCTTCTGCCGCACCTACCGCACCGAAGTGGGCGGCCAGGCCTACTCCGTCTTTGAGACCGACGGCACACCCGACGACACCGTCATCCCCATGGTGCGCAAACTCGACAACGTCGGCTACGCCACCTTTATCGAGCTCCCTGGTTCTGCCTCGTCGCTCTCCCCCGGCGTCTCGGCCAAGGAAATCTTCGACGACGGCGAGCAGCTGCTCGATGCGTGTGAGGAACTGGGGCTCAGCATCGGCGCCGTCATGGCCGTTCGCGAGGCGCGTCTGACCGGTGAGGCCCACGCCGTCGCCGCCATGCGCCGCGTGCTCGACGTCATGCGCGAGGAGACCACGGCCCCCATCGCCAATCCGCAACGCTCGCTCGGCGGGCTTATCGGCGGCGAGGCCAAGCTCGTCGAAGCAACCGGCTGCAACGATTTGAGTGCAAGCCTGATGGGCGCCGTCCAGACCGACGCCGTTGCCCGCGCCATGGCCGTGCTCGAGCGCTCCGCTACCATGGGCGTGATTGTCGCCGCCCCCACGGCAGGCTCCGCGGGTGTTGTGCCCGGCTGCGTGCTGGCGCTCGCCGATCGCCTGCAGCTCGACGATGAGCAGGTCATGGACGCGCTCTACTGCGCAGCCGCAATCGGCCTCAACCTCACCACAAGCGCCTGTGTTGCCGGCGCCGAGGGCGGCTGCCAAGCCGAGGTGGGAAGCGCCGCTGCCATGGCAGCCGCCGCGTTGGTGCAGATGCTCGGCGGCACGCCCGAGCAGGCGCTCGACGCCAGTTCCATCGCGCTGAGTAACCTGCTGGGCCTCGTTTGCGACCCCGTCGGTGGCCTCGTGGAGGTGCCCTGCCAAAACCGCAACGCCATTGGCGTGGCAGCGGCCTTTAGCTCGGCACAACTCGCCCTCGCAGGCATTAAGAGCTTGGTGCCGTTTGACCAGATGGCACATGTCATGCTTTCGGTGGGCCACGCGTTGCCGGCCACGCTGCGCGAGACGGCAAAGGGCGGCATCGCGCAGGCTCCGGCCGCACTTTCGGCCTGTGCAAAATGCGGTGTGTGCGGATAGCGGCAAAGAACGACTCAAAGGTGGGACAAATGTCCCACCTCTTTTGAATGCCACCGTTTCCGTACCACAAACAGCAGGGCAATCGCTATAATGCAAGCCCAGTAAAAACACGATGAACCGCAAGGCGAAAATCGAAGGATATGCATACGATGTCGCAAAACGATCGAACTCAACTGATTCCCGATCCGCAGCAGCCGAGCAGGCACACCGGCGGCGTTCAGTCGCCGCGTCCTATCGCGCCGAGCCACGGTCAGCAGCGTGGTGCGGCAAACGCTTCCCAACGCCCGAACCAACAGCGACAGCAGCGTCAACAACGTCAGCAGCGCCAGGCAAACGGCAATGCGCCCAAGCAGCCCCCCACGCACGCTCGAGGCGATCGCGGCCCCGCGCGCAAACCCGCCGAGAACAATAAGTCGGGCAAAAAGACGACGCTCTTTGTCATCCTGGGTCTAATCGTCATTATCTATATCGTAGGCGTCGTAGCGTTTTCGCAGGTAGCCTACCCCAACACCACCATTGCCGGCGTCGACGTCTCCTTCTCCAACGCTTCGTCTGCCGCCACCAAGGTCAACTCGGCATGGAAGCACTATAAGCTCACCGTGACAGGCGATGACTTTAGCTGGACCTATCAGCCCGAGTCCGATGAGCCCATCGTCGACGGCGAAGCTGCCGCAAAAGAAATCATCAGCCACAACGAAGCCTTTATTTGGCCGGTCCGCCTTGTGGAATCCTTAAGCGGCAAGACCAAAACAACCGCTACCTCCAACGAAGTCGATCTTGATCAAGACGTCGACCTGTCCATGCTCTCCGACGCCTTTGACCAAAAGAAGTTTGAGGAGGACCTGGGCGCCGCTATCGACGAGTTTAACGAGGGCCGTTCGGGCACGTTCGAGGCCAATAGCTCCTATGACGAGCAGGCCGGCAAGTTTACCGTCGAGAAGGCGCGCTCCAACGAGAAAATCAACCGCGAGCATGTCATTAAGTATGCCGAGCTCGAGCTTGCCTCGCTGGCCGAGTCCGTAGATCTTTCCAAGCTCGGCAACGATGCCTATGAGCCGCTCAATGGAACGCTGACCGATGATCAGATTCAGGCCGCATGCGATGCCGCCAACAACTTCCTGGGCGTCAACGTGACCCTCAAGCTCAACGGCGAGGATGCCGGCAAGGTTGATGGCAGCTCCGTATTGCAGTGGATCAGCTTTGCCGATCCCGCCAACCCAACGCTCGATACGTCGCAGATCAGCAACTGGGCAGCCGAACTCGCCAACGGCTTTAATACCGTGGGCTCCACTCGCTGGTGGACGCGCGCCGATGGCAAGCAGTGCGCCGTCGAAGGCGGCGACTTTGGTTGGTCCATCGACAGCAGCTCGCTCGCCAAGCAGGTCGAGGACGCCATTAACAACAAGCAGACCGGCGAAATCGAGATCAAGTACTCCCAGAAGGCCGACACCTTTACCGCAAAGGGAGAGCCCGACTGGAAGGCGTATATCGACGTCGACTTGTCCGAACAGCACGCGCGCTACTATGACGAGAGCGGAAATATCGTTTGGGAGGCCAACTTTATCTCGGGCAAGCCGGGCGAGGACGCAACCCCCGAGGGCGTGTGGCAGATCAACAGCAACGACGGCGGCAGCACCCTGATCGGAGCCAAGGACCCCGAGACCGGCAAGCCCAAATACGAGAGTCCGGTGAGCTACTGGATGCCGTTTGAGGGCAACATGATCGGCTTCCATGATGCCACCTGGCAAAACGACAAGAGCTTCGATAACGCCGAGTCGTACAAATGGTGCGGCAGCCACGGCTGCATCAACCTGCGCCTGGCAGACGCCAAGGCACTTCACGACTGCATCAAAGTCGGCCTATGCGTGGTTGTCCACTCGTAGTGCAACGCGCGCATTCCTACAACGTGGAACCGCTGCGACCAATCTAACAGTTCCGAAAGAAACCGTTCTATGCGCCCACCCCAACCGGTGGGCGCATATACTTATCGAGGTACTTTCTATAAAAGAGACGCTATGCCGAATGTCCCCACGACCACCCCGGGCCCGGATGATACCGAGCACACGCTCGAAGATGTCACCGAAACGATTCCTCTGATTACAAACGTACATGCCGATAAGCAGAGCGGACGCGCGAACGATGCGACCGAGATTTCCGATGAAGAGGCATATGCCAAGCTCAAGGCAAAACGTGCCGAACGTCGACGCAAAAAGCTCATCCGACGCGGCATTGCGGCCGGCGTCGTGGCCGCCATTGTGCTCATCGCCGTTGTCGTGACCTTAGCCATCAACGCACGGCCCGCAGGCAACAACGGGCCGGTGACCGACATGGTGACCGAGGGCACGTTTACCACAACGGTCGAGGCGAAAGGCCAGCTCAAACCCATTTCGTCCTCAGTGGTCTCCCCTTCTGTCGACGGTACGGTCGATTCGATCAACGTGCAGGCGGGCCAATCCGTCAACGAGGGCGACGTGCTTATGACCATTAAAAACGACGAGCTCGATCGCAACGTTGCCGAGGCGCAGCGTGCAGTTGCTGCCGCTCAAGAAGACCTCGCTAATGCGAAGAAAGCCGCAGCTGCCGCTCAGGCCACCCCAACGACGGACGTCGATGGAGCTTCCGCAGCGGCGTTCGTCTCCGCCGCATCGGCGGACACGAACGCCGTATCGGCCGCGCAGCGCAGCCTCGCATCGGCCCAGGCAAACCTCGATCAGGCGAACGCCAAGGCGGCCAGTCGTACGGTCACGGCCCCGAGCTCGGGCAGTATCGTAGAGCTCAACGCCAAGGTGGGCGCCACGGTAACAGGCGGCATGATCATGGGCGAAAGCGATACGAGCGGCGGCAAGCAGTGCATGCAGATCGCCGACCTATCCAAGATGAAGGTGACCGTACAGGTGGGAGAAAAGGACATCGCCAAGATCGCCGTTGGGCAGAGTGCCAACGTCACGTATCCCGCGTTTCCCGATATCGTGAGCCAGGGCACCGTCACGGCTATCGCGTCGGTGGCAAACTCCGACGCCGCCAACGGTGGCGGCGGCAGCGTAACCTTTAACGTCGACATTCTCATAGAGGCGCCCGACGCGCGCCTGAAGCCGGGCATGACGGCCGAGGTATCGGTGGTGACCGAGCAGCTCGACGACGTGGTGATGGTGCCGACGATGGCGCTCATGACCGAAGACGGCGAACACTATTACGTCAACGTGGCAACCGATGACGAGGGCAAGCATACCCGTCGCGTGAAGGTGACCGTCGTGACGCAAAACGACAACGAAGCCGTAGTCGGCAAGACACAGGTAAAGCGCGACGACCAGGGCAACGAGATCAACCCCAACGTGCCGGTTACCAAGCTGCGCGATGGCGACACCCTCGTCATGGACACCGGAGCGGACGCAACGGCTGAAGGCGGCTACAGCACGGATTCGGGCAGCATGTCTGACGACGAGGGCATGTAATGCGTCCCGTTATCGACATCCGCAACGTGCACCGCATTTTTGAGAGCGAGGCGGGTTGCGCCCACATCCTGCACAACGTGAGCCTGGCGGTAGAACCCGGCGAGTTCGTCGCCATTACCGGCCCTTCGGGCTCGGGCAAGTCAACGCTCATGAACATCCTGGGCTGCCTGGACAAACCGACGGCGGGCGACTATTACCTGCAAGGGCTCAACGTGGCCGAGCTCGATGATGACGAGCTCACCGAAGTCCGCGCCCTGAGCATTGGCTTTGTCTTTCAGAGCTTCAACCTGCTGCCGCGCCTGTCGGTTATCGAAAACGTCATGCTGCCGCTGGCCTACACCAATGTGCCCCGTAGCCAGCGCGAAATGCGCGCCGTTCACGCGCTGCAGGCTGTCACGCTGCCCGTCGACCACTGGGACCACCGCATATCCGAGCTCTCGGGCGGCCAGATGCAGCGCGTCGCAATCGCGCGCGCCCTCGTCAATGACCCGCCCATCATCCTGGCCGATGAGCCGACGGGAAACCTGGACTCCGCTACCGGAGCGCTTGTGATGGAGACCTTCCATAAGCTCCAGAAGCGCGGCAAAACCATCGTGCTTATCACACACGACCCCGGCATCGCCGCCGAGGCCGACCGTGCCGTGACCATCCGCGACGGTCGCATTCACGATGGCGCGTATATTCCACATGCACCGCGGACCCTGCGCAGCGCCGTGGATAGCCTGCCCATGATTTCCGCCTCCGCCAACCCGCCGAAAGGAGAGATGGCATGAGCGCCCGCGATCTCATCCAGGAAGCCCTTCACTCGCTCGAGGCCAACAAGGGGCGCAGCCTGCTCACCATCCTGGGCATTGTCATCGGCATCGCCTCGGTTATCGCCATGACTTCGCTCATCGGCGGCATCCAAAACAGCCTGGTCAACAGCCTGGGCCTCAATGCGGCACGCATGGTGCAAATCTATTCGTCGCAAGAACTCACAGAGTCGGACATCGAGAAGCTTCAAAAACTGGTGCCGCAGATAGAGCAGATCGGCATTGTCGACAGCGCGTATACCGAGTACAAGACCGGCGATAAAAGCTATACCGTCATGGCACAGGGTGTCGATAGCGACATGCTCGACGCCGTGGGGGCCGGAAAGCTCGTTGCGGGGCGTACCTATTCCCAGGCCGAGTCTCAATCAGGCTCGCGCGTGGCGCTCATCAGCCGCGGCGGCGCCGATCAGCTTTACGGCAACGAACAGGATGCGCTGGGGAAAACCATCAAGGTGTCCAACGGCGAGGTGCAGATTGTCGGCGTGATTGACGGCGGCAGCGACTCCATGGGCTCGCTCACGCTGTATATGCCACGCGAAACCATCTCCGGCCTGTTTGGCGACGAGAATCCTTCATTCCCCAGCGTGACGGCGCTCGCCGCCGAGGACACGGACATGGATGAGCTCTGCAAGACCATCGAGTCCAAGGTGCGCGCGATGAAGGGCATCGAGGAGGAGGATGAGTACAACAGTGTATCGGCGACCTCCATGAAAAGCGCCATCGATGCACTCAACTCCTTTATGGACGCGTTCTCACTCATCATGGGTGCTGTCGCCAGCATCTCGCTGCTTGTCGGCGGTATCGGCATTATGAATATGATGCTTACCAACGTAACGGAGCGCATCCGCGAGATCGGCATCCGCCGCGCTCTGGGCGCAAGTCGTCGCGATATCACTGCGCAGTTTTTGGCCGAATCCTCGGCGCTGTGCGTCACCGGCGGACTGCTAGGTGTCCTGATTGGCTATCTGCTGGCCTGGGCTCTTGCGATGTTTGCCGCAGGATCAGGGGTTCTCGGCGAGCTCGGTGCCAGCGGGCAAATCACACCGAGCTTTTCAATTGCCACGGTACTGCTGGCCTTCGCCGTCTCCGTCGGCATCGGCGTAATCTTTGGCTTCTATCCCGCTCGCCGCGCGGCAAAGCTCGACCCGGTGGAGTGCCTACGCTACCAGTAAGCCACCACCAACAAGTTGCGGTGAATTAGGGACTGAATATGCTATCTAGCAGCAAAAACAGACACTATTTCACCGCAACTTATTGAAGGGCTGCTTGCGCCAGTTCCGGGCGTCCTCCTCGAGCTATTGGCGGATGACGGTCTTGTACGGCTCGAGCTTGCTCGGGGCGCTCCTCCTCGCGGGCGAGAGGACGCGCAGGCGCGGCGAGCGCCTAGCGCGCGAACTCCCGTAAGAGTGCGTCTTCCACTTCCCGAAGCGAAAGGCCCCCGTCTCCCTCGGCGGGACGGGTGACCACGATGCAGCGCGCTCCCACGTCGCGCGCGGCGGCAAGCTTCTCGGCCGTGCCGCCTACGGTTCCCGAGTCCTTGGTCACAAGCCACTGGGCTCCCACCTGCCGAAGCATCGCCTCGTTGAGCTCGCGGGTGAAGGGCCCCTGCATGCCGATGACGTGCGACGGCGAAAACCCCGCGTCGATGCACTTCGTTATAGCACCGGGCAGCGGGAGCACACGCACGAAGAAGCGCTCCGAGAAATCGGCGACGCGCGTATAGGGAGCAAGCTCCTTGCTCCCCGTCGTGAGAAGCGCGCGACCCGGGTTCTCGGAGAGAAAGCGCGCCGCGCAGGCGATCGACGCGACCGACACGACGCCTTTGGGCAGCGCCTCGGCCGGGCGCGCAAGGCGCAGACATCGTACACCCACGGCAAGCGAAGCGGCCCGGATGTTGCCGCTGGCGAGCGTAGCGAAGGGGTGCGTGGCGTCGACGACGATGCGCGCGCCGGAAAGCTCGCGCTCCATGTCGGCCTCGTCGAGCCTGCTCGCATGCACCTCGATGCCCGGAAGCTCGCCCAAAAGCTCGCCTCCGTACTCGGTTGCCGCGTAGGCACGGGCGGGGATGCCCGCCCCGCTCGCCCATTCGCACAGAAGGCGGCCCTCGGTGGTGCCGGCGAAGATGCGCAGCGCCGGCGCAGATGCGGGCGCCGTCACTTCGGGCCGCCTGGGCGCGTGATCTGGTAGAGCAGCGCGTTCATAATGGCGGCCGCCACGGTCGAACCACCCTTGCGACCCCTCGCGACGATGGCCGGCGCGCGTCGCGCGAGTAGCTCCTCTTTCGCCTCGACCACGTTCACAAACCCGACCGGCACCCCAACGACGAGCGCGGGCGCGATCTTCCCCTCGTCCATGAGCTCGGCGAGGCGCAGAAGTGCTGTGGGAGCGTTGCCGACGGCCACGATGAGCGGACCCTCGATGCCGCAAGCTTTGTCCATGCTCGCAACGGCGCGAGTCGTGCCCGCGGCGCGCGCAGCCACGGCGACATCAGGGTCGGCCATGTAGCACACGGCCTTGCAGCCGAGCTTCGCGAGCGCAGGCTTGCTTATGCCTGCGAGCGCCATGTTCGTATCGGTGAGCACCGTGGCCCCTGCGCGCAGTGCGTCGAGCGCACAGTGCGCGGCGTCATGAGTGAAAACGAGGGAATCGGCGTACGAGAAGTCGGCAGTGGTGTGGATGACGCGCTTCACGACGGGTTCTTCGAGCGGCGGGAACGTGCGGCCGCCGAGCTCTTCGGTGATGATCTCGAAGCTGCGCCGCTCGATGTCGCCGGGCGCCATCTCCTTGGAATCCATCTAGTACTCCACTCCTTCCCTTGCACATATCCCCTGCTCGTAGGGGTGTTTCTCGCACCGCATCTCGGTTATGTAGTCGGCCTTCTCCACGATCTTGCGGGAAGGCGCGCGCCCGGTGAGTGCTACTTCGACGCCGCGCGCGGACATATCGAGCGCGCGGTCCACGAGCGCCTCGTCGACAAGCCCCTTCGAAAGCGCATCGAGCGCCTCGTCGAGCACGAGCAGCCCCTCCTGCGCGCCCTCGAGCTCGGCAAGCGCGGAAGCGAGGTTCCCATCGTGCAGCTCGCACGTAGCGGCAAGTTCTTCCGACGACATCGACCAGGTAAACTTGTCCGACACCTTCCCCGCGAACACGGGCACGCCGAAATGCTCGGCGAGCAGGCGCGCCTCCCCGCTTTCGCCGTCTTTCAGGAACTGCACGACGACGACGCGGCGGCCTGCGGCGAGCATGCGAAGGGCGAGGCCCATCGCCGCCGTGGTCTTGCCTTTGCCGTCGCCATGATACACGTGAATCATACGCCCTCCTCGATAATGCGGTAGACATACTCCATGTCGAGCGCTCCGCGCACGACGTCGGCCAGGCGGTCGAACTCGCGCGCACGGTGATCGGCCGCGGACGCCGCGCCCGCAGCACCCACGACGCTCTCGGGCAGGCCGCGCATGCGCGCGAGCGAGCGCGCGAGGGCGAGCGCCACCCCCGGTTCGTCGAACAGGCCGTGGAGATAGGTTCCGAACACGTTTCCGCAGGCCGCGCCTTCTGGTTTGCCGCCAATCGTGCCCGCAGGGGCGCAGGAGACGGTCGTTTCGCCGTCGTGAATCTCGTACCCACGCGCCGTCATGCCGTTCCACACCGAGAACGCGCCTTGGGCGCCCGTGATGCGCAGCTCCGACTGGGCGAGGCGCTTTTCCTCCTTGAACACCGTACTTGCAGGGATGAGCCCGAGCCCGCGCGCGGTGCCAGCGCCTTCCCTGCCGTGCGGGTCCGAAAGCTCGTCTCCCAAAAGCTGGTAGCCTCCGCATATGCCGAGCACCGGCGTGCCCGCGCCCGAAAGCGCGCGTACACAGGCTCCGATGCCGCTAGCCGCAAGCCAGCGCGCGTCGTCGACCGTGGACTTCGAGCCGGGAAGCACCACCAGGTCGGGTCGGCCCAGATCGGTCGTCGAGGAAACGTAGCGCACGCCCATGCCGGGCACGCGCGAAAGCGGGTCGAAGTCGGTGAAGTTCGACAGATGCGGAAGGCGCACGACGGCGACGTCGATGACGCCGCGCGCCTCGCGGGCAGTTAGGCGCGGCGCGAGCGAGTCCTCGTCGTCCAGGTCGAGCGTAAGATACGGCACGACCCCCACGACGGGAACCCCGCACATCTTCTCGAGCGGAGCCAAACCCGGACGCAGGATTTCCACATCGCCGCGGAACTTGTTCACCACAAGCCCCCGCAAAAGCGCGCGGTCCTCGGGCGCAAGGAGCGCGACCGTGCCGTAGAGCTGGGCAAACACCCCGCCTGGGTCGATGTCGCCCGCGAGCAGCACGGGGGAGGACACGGCGCGCGCGAGCCCCATGTTGACGATGTCGTTTTCGGCAAGGTTGATTTCGACGGGACTGCCGGCGCCCTCGATGACGATGACGTCGTTTTCCTCCGCGAGCGAATCGAACGCCTCCAAAATCTGCGGCATGAGCGCCTTCTTTCGCGCGAAGTAGTCCCTCGCAGCGAAGGCTCCCTGCGCCTTGCCGGCCACGATGAGCTGGCTTCGGTGATCGCTTTCGGGCTTGAGCAGGATGGGGTTCATGCGCACGTCGGGCGCGATGCCGCACGCCTCGGCCTGCATGATCTGAGCGCGCCCCATCTCGAGCCCGTCGGCCGTGACACCGCTGTTGAGCGCCATGTTCTGGCTCTTGAAGGGAGCCACGCGCAGGCCGTCCTGCGAAAGCACACGGCACAGCCCCGCCGCAAGCAGGCTCTTCCCCGCGTTCGACATGGTGCCCTGGATCATGATGGGCTTCGCCCTACCCACGGGTATCGACCTCCTTCGCCGAGCCTCGGCCATCCGCGCCCGCCATAGCGCCGCTGCAAGAAGCGCCGCCCCGTTCGTCGGGTTCGCCTTCGCCCGATGCGCCTTCCGCCCGAAGCGCGCGGCTGAACGCCATCGCAAGCCGGGCATTCTCCTTGTGCGTGCGCACGGCGACGCGGCACCAGAAACGGGACAGTATCGAAAACGAGTCGCACGTGCGGACCAAAACCCCCTGTTTATACAGGCGCTCGGGGATGTCTTTCGCCGGCGTGCGGACTAAAAGGAAGTTCGCATCCGACGGCACGACGGAAAGCCCGAGCGAGGAGAGCTCGTGGGAAAGCCACGCTCGCTCGCCCGCCAATACATCGCGCGTGCGCGAGACGTATTCGACGTCTTCCAGGGCGGCGATGCCCGCGGCCTCGGCGACCGAGGAGACGGGCCACGCCTGCCCCGCCCGACGAATCCCCTCGATGAGTTGGGCGTTTCCGCTGATCAGATACCCCAACCGCAACCCTGCCATTCCGTAGAGCTTGGTGAACGCGGAGAGCACGGCCACATGGTGCGAACACGCGGCGCGTGCGGCCACGCTCCTTTCGCGGGCGTCGGGCGCAAATCCGAGGAAGCACTCGTCCACGACGAGCAGCGCGCCCACCTGCTCGCAGCGGCAAGCCGCGGCATCGATCACGCGGGGGTCGACGAGGCGCCCCGTCGGGTTGTTCGGATTGCAGAGGTACGCCACGTCTCCCGGCCCCTCGATCGCGCGGGCGAAGGAGGCGGGCACGTCGAAGTCATCCGCCTCGGAGAGCGGGAACTCCTGCACGCATGCACCGTAGTACGATGCCGCCTCCGCATATTCAGAGAACGTCGGCGCGCACACGACGATGCGTTTCGGGCGTACCGCCGCGGCGAGCCGCCAGATGATGTCAGACGCGCCCGCGCCGCAGACGATAGTATCTTCGGGAATGCCCTGGGCGCGCCCTAGGGCGCGAACGAGTGCGAGGCTTTCCCTATCGGGGTAGGCGTCGATTCGAGAAAGCGCCTTGCAAGCTGCGGCGACGGCGCGCGGCGAGGGGCCTGCCGGATTCACGTTCACCGAGAAGTCAATGAGGTCGGAGACGCCCCCTTCGCAAGCGATGCCGAGCGATTGCGAGCTGCCCCCATGCGTACGGGCGCGCAGGATTCCCCCGGCAGCCCGGGACGCGGCGTGGTCTTCCCTCATGCCATCGCCCCCACGGCGAGCACGACCGCCGCGCGCGCGGCGCCGAAGACGACGAGCGCGCATACGGACGCGGCGAGCATGAGCCTTGTCGCCCGTGCGATGTCGCCCCACTCGATTTCGCGGGACGCGTCGCCTATCGTCGGTTTCTCAACGAGCTTGCCGAAATACACCGCGGGTCCCGCCAGGCGCAGCCCGAGCGCGCCCGCGCACGCTGACTCGGTCTGCGCCGAGTTGGGGCTCGCATGGCGACGCCTGTCGCGGCGCCAGATGCGCGCCGCCCCGCGCGCGTCGAGCCCGACGATCGGGCACACGGCGATCATGAGCAGGGCCGATAAGCGCGAGGGAATCCAGTTCACCGCATCGTCGAGGCGCGCCGAGGCGCAGCCGAAGTCGATGTAGCGCTCATTTTTGTAGCCCACCATGCTGTCGAGCGTGTTCACCGCCTTGTACGCCATGCCCAAGGGCGCACCCCCGATCATAAGGTAGAAAAGCGGCGCGATGACGCCGTCGCTCGCGTTCTCCGCCACCGTTTCCACAGCGGCGCGCGCGACGCCCTGCTCGTCGAGAACAGACGTGTCGCGTCCCACGATGAGCCCGACGGCTTCGCGCGCCGCGACAAGGCCGCCCTTCGAGAACGCGCGGGCCACGGCCAGGCTCTGGCGGCGCAGCTCGCATGCCGCGAGAATCTGATAGCTCGCCCATGCCTCGGCCACGAAGCGCAAGCCGGAGTGAACCATGCCGCAAAGATGCAGGATTCCCCAGGTCAAAAGTCCACACGCAAGCGGAAGCGCCACGGCGAGCACAAGCCCTGCGGCGCGCGTGCCCGCGGGCGTTTGCGGGAATGCGCCCCGCAGGCGGCCTTCGGCCCACGTGATCGCGCGCCCCATGGCGACGACGGGATGGGGAAGCCAGCGCGGGTCGCCGAAGGCAAGGTCGGCCGCGAACCCGGCGGCGACGGCAAGAATGGTCATCACCGGACATCGCCCCCCGAAGCGGGGCGAACGTCGAGAAGGCAGCGCCCATCCCAGGTGGCGGCCCATGCGCCGCCCGGCTCGGTATGCACGTCGAAGTATCCCATTTTCGGGACAGCTAGCTCGGAGAGCAGCGCTTTCACGGTACCCGCGTGAACGACGAAGACGGCGCGCCCACTCCCCTGGGCACACCCCGATTCGCACGCCTCCCGAAACGCCGCGACGACGCGGCGGGTGAAATCGCTCTTGCCCTCGCCATGCGGGCAGCGCGTCTCGCACCAGGAGTCTACCCAGGCGCGGTAGCGCGCATCCTCTTTAAGCTCGGCGGCGCTTCGCCCCTCGAAGTCGCCGAAATCCATCTCGCGCAGACCGGGGCACGCCATAAGCTCCGCGTTCGGGAAGAGAATGCGCGCCGTCTGGTCGGCGCGAGCCATGCCGCTCGTGATAACACGGTACACGTCACGATCGCACGCGAGGTCGCGCAAAGCGCGCTCGCCCGCGCTCGACAGGGGCTCGTCAGTGCCCGCCCCGCTGTAGCGATGGTCTTCCGTGCCCGCTGTGGCACCATGGCGCACGAAGACGACTTCCAAAGGCGCGACCGCGCCCTGCGTCCCTCGAGGCGCATCGGCAAGGTTTCCTTTGATGACCTGGGGAATCCCGCACGTCATGCGCACGACGACGTCGGCGCGCGCAGCGAGCGCGCATCCCAGGCGCCCCGCGCGCTCGCGCCATTGGGCGTCTTCCGCACGCATGGGGACGACCCCCGAGCCCACCAAGGACAGAATCACTGCGTCGAAGCCGATCAGCCGCTCGAGCGCCCGGTCAGCGTCGAGCGCGCGTACGAGTTCCTCAGCACGGTACGCGACGCGGCCGGCAAAAGCCGCGGGCACGCCGCCCTCCGCAAGCTGCGCCGCGTCGACGAAATCGTCCGCCGCGAACCCGAGCCTTTCGCACACGAAGGTCCTCTTCCCCGAACGCGCGCCACCTACCACGAGCATCATAGGAGCATGCCCCCCGCCACCAGCATGGCAAGCATCGCGAGCTCGGCCCATTGCAGAAACCATCCAGCCAAATCCCCCGTCACCCCGCCGAAGCGGGACAGGGCAACATGGCGGTACCACGCGAGCGCCAAAAGCCCCGCCACCGCCATAAGGGCGCCGACGGCCTGAGCGCACGCGACCATCCCTGCAGCCGAAGCCGCAGCAAAAGCGCAAAGCGGCACGACGATCGCCGCGCGCTTCTTCGCAGGCGAAAGCCCCGCGGCCATGCCGTCCGCCCGCGCGGCAGGCCAGCATTCTACGGCGAGCCCCGAAAGCGCGCGGGAGAACACGAGCGAGCACAGAAGCGCGAGGAACGCCCCCGCCGTAAGCGGCAGCGCGGTGAACAGGGAAAACTGCAGAATAAGGTACATGACAACACCAATGACCCCGAAGGCGCCCGCCCGCGGGTCGTGCATGATCTCGAGCTTTCGCTCGCGCGGGGCCCAACTTGCAAGCGCATCGGAGGTGTCGCAGAGCCCGTCTAGGTGGATGCCTCCCGTCACCGCCACAGGCAGCGCCACGAGCACGGCCGCGACGATGGTCGCAGGCACACCGAGCAGGTTCGCCACGTGCCCCCACACCGTCATGAGGAAGCCTTCCGCAAGGCCCACCAGGGGAAACGCGGCAAGCGCATGGGTTGACCCGAAATCGGTCCAGGCCGATTTCGGGACGGGGATGCGCGAGAACGTTCCGAACGCCGCGCCGATTGCCTCTGCTATCTTCACCTTGTAGGTCCTTCGCCTTTCATCCACACGGGAATCCCGCATACCACTTCGACAGCGCAGTCGGCCAGCGCCGACACGCCCGCGTTCACGCGCGCGAGCGCGCGCCTCCATACCTCGGTCCCCTCATCGTAGCGCATCCCATCGGCGAACACGTCGACGGTGACAACCACCGTATACGCAGCGGCCTGAGCGAGCCGTTCGATGCCTCCGAGCACCTCGCGCGCCACAGCGTCGGGGTCGCGTGGGGACAAGCCGGCTTCCGCGAAAAGCTCGTTTGCAACCAGGTTGCCCACGTCCTCCAAAAGAAGCGTGCAGCCGCGCGGAAGCCCGGGCACTGCGGCGCCCACGTCACGCGTGCGCTCGAGGGTGGAAAACCCCTTGCCCTCGCGCAGCGCCCGATGGCGCGCGATGCGGCGGGCGCCCTCTTCCCCGAAGGGCTCCATCGTTGCCAGGTACACGCGAGGGCCGTCGTGCCCGAGGCACAAGGACTCGGCGTAGGCGCTCTTACCGCTCGCGGCGGCGCCGATAACGAACGTCACCGCCATTTCCCGGCCTCGAAATGCTCGTAAGCAGCCATGCCAGTCGCCGTGAACGTCTTCCCATCCCGGTACACGCACAGCGCCGAATCCAGAAGGGGCAGATACGCCATGGCGCCCGCGCCCTCGCCCAAGTGCATGCCTGCGTCGAGGGGTGCCTTTATGCCGAGCTCGCGAAGGAGCTCCTGGCTTGCGGGTTCGCTTGATGCGTGGGTGCCCACGAGGTAGCCCAAGGCGTTGGGGCACAGGCGCGCCGCGCACAGAGCCGCCGTGCAGGATATGACCCCGTCGAGGAGTGCCGGCGCCTTCGAGGCCGCGGCCCCCAGGTAGAAGCCGCACATCGCCGCAATGTCGAAGCCGCCCACCTTCGAGAGCACGTCGATCGGGTCGGCGGGATCGGGCGAGTTCGCGTCGATAGCGCGCTCGACCACGTCGCGCTTGCGCGCGAGCGAGGCGTCCGAGAGCCCCGCGCCGCGCCCGACGAGGCTCCGCGCGTCCGCCCGGATGAGCACTGCGGCCACCGCCGCCGAGGTGGTCGTGTTGCCGATGCCCATCTCGCCCGCGGCGAGAAGGCGCACGCCGGCGCGGGCAAGCCCGCACGCGACGGCGATTCCGACCTCGATCGCGCGCACGGCCCCATCGCGAGACATAGCGGAGCCGTGCGCGATGTTGCCGCTCCCCCGCCGCACGTTCGCGCGCACCATGCGCGCGTCTTCTATGCCCCGGGCCATACCCACGTCGACGGGCACGACCTCGGCACCCGCGAACGCCGCCATGCGGCAAGCGCTTGTGGCCCCCTCGCACATGTTGCGCGCGACGGCTCGCGTCACGTCTTGCCCGCTTTGCGACACGCCTTCGGCAACGACCCCGTTGTCGGAGAAGAATACCGCGAGCGCACGGGGGAACTCGGCCACCTCGGCGCTCCCCTGAGCTGCGGCGATACACGCGACGGCGTCTTCAAAGTCGCCCAATCCCCCCAAGGGGTGCGCGATGGAGTCCCACGCGGCGTACGCGGCGGCGCGGGCGCACTCGTCTGCGGGCGCGATCCGGGAGAGCGCGGCTTCGAGCACGGCGCCCGGCGCCGACGAGAACGCGCGCTCGACTTCCTCGCGGATGCAGGCAAGCGCGGTTTCGGTTGCCTCAGCCATGCCGTCTCCTCTCTGCGAACGACGCTGCGGCAGACGCGAACGCGCGCGCAACGTCGGGGTTCGCAGGATAGTACACATGCGGGAAGCCCGCAACCAGGGACGGGGTAGTCGTCATGCACGGCCAGCCCTTGTCGCGCCGGGGCTTTTGCGCCCAAAAGTCGCCGCCCGGGCAGGTGGACTGCCAGTAGTGGAACTCGTGCGCGCGGATGCGTGTGCCGCGCGGCCCGTAGAGCCCGTCGCGTTGGGAAGTGAGCTCCACGTACCCGAAATGGGACAGCCTTCCCCCGTTCTCGCTTGCGCCCTCAAGGGCGCCCACAACAGGCCAGCGCCGCCCCTCGCTATCGGAGATTTCGCGCTGCAGGTACAGAAACCCACCGCATTCGGCAACCGTCGGCATGCCGGATTCCACCGCACGCCGCACCGCCTCGCGCATCGGCGCGTTCTCGGAGAGCTGCCGCACATGGAGCTCCGGGTAGCCGCCTCCCAGATAGAGGGCGCTTGCCCCCCGCGGCAACTCGCTATCACACAGGGGGCTGAAAAAGGCCAGCTCGCAACCCAGGTCCTCGAGCGCGCGCAGGTTCTCCTCGTAGTAGAACGAGAACGCCTCGTCACGCGCGACGGCGACGATGGGCCGCGCTCCCGCGATCGGCTCCAACCGGTAAGGATCCTCGCGGATATCGGGTGCCGTCGCCGCTATTTCGAGCAAGCGGTCGACGTCGAAGCTCTTTTCCACCAGCTCGGCCATCTTGTCGATGCGCGCGGAGAGCTGCTCGACCTCGTCGGCGGTCACAAGCCCCAAATGCCGGCTTTCGAGCGAGAACGCATCGTCGGCGGGGATATTCCCCAAAACCGCGACACCCGTGTGCTTCTCGATCGCAGGCTTCGCGTAGGCGCAGGCAGCGGCGCTCGTCTTGTTCAGCACGACGCCGCGCACGTTCGCACAAGGCAGGAACTCGGCGATGCCGCGGATTACGGCGGCGAGCGATAAAGACGCCCCGCGCCCGTTCACCACTAAAACGACCGGCGTTTCCGTGTCGCACGCAACCTGGTAGCTGCTCGCGTCGGCCACGCCGGGCGCCATGCCGTCGTAGAAGCCCATGGCCCCCTCGAGCACCGCGACATCCGCGCCCGCGGCGCCGCGTGCGAGCAGGGCGCGCAGCGTCGGGGCGTCGGTGAAGAAGCCGTCTAAGTTGCCCGAGCGCGCACCCACGACGCGGCGATGAAAGAGCGGGTCAATGTAGTCGGGGCCGCATTTGAAGGCCGCGCATGCGAGGCCGCGGCGCGCAAGCGCGCGCAGGAGCGCGCACGTAACGACCGTCTTGCCGCTCCCGCTCGAGGGCGCAGCGACCATGAAGCGAGGGATGGTCGTGCTCACCGGGCGCCGCCTTCCCCACCTGCACCACGCGCGCTGACGAGGAACACGGGGTTTTGCGCCTTCATAAGATGGTGCGAGCCTACAGCCTCGGCGCGGGCGGCCGACACCTGGCACGCCTCGAACCCCTTAAAGCGCGAACCCGAGAGGAGCGCGCACGCCTCGGAGAGCGTCTCAACGGTGACGCATGGCACGCACAGGCGAACCTGCGAGTTCTTCTCGAGCGCCGCCTCCACGATGGAGGGAAGCTCGCCCGCGCTCCCGCCGACGAACACGGCGTCGGGGACGGGCAGTTTCGTGAGCGCTTCGGGGGCGACACCGGGGACCGCATGCACGTTGCCGCACCCGAATGCATCCGCGTTCTCTCGGATGAGCCGCACGCCGGCCGCGTTGCGCTCGACCGCCCATACCGACCCCGTTCGCGCGACGAGCGCCGCCTCGATCGACACGCTCCCCGTGCCGGCTCCGACGTCCCACACGGTGTCGGTCGCGGTAAGGCGCAGCTTCGCGAGCGCGACGGCGCGCACCTCCTGCTTGGTCATGGGAACGTCGCCGCGGATGAAGAGCTCGTCGGGAATGCCCGAGGAAGCGTACGGCCAGCGGGAGCTCGCGGCGCGTGATGCGCCCGCAGAGTCTGCCGCGAAAGAAGCCGCCGCGGGCGATGACGCGCCAGCCGGCGCCTCGGAGGCTGCGCTAGAGCCCGCAGGCGACCCGGCGCCGCCTGCGAACTCGATAAGCATCACGTTCAAGTCGTCGAACGTCTGACCTGCGATTTCACTTGCGGTCGCGCAGGTGATGCGCTCGTCGGGGTACGACAGGCGCTCGGCCACCGTCACGCGCGCGTCCCCGAAGCCCGCCTGCACAAGCTCGCCCGAAAGCCGCGAGGGGTCTTCCCCGCCCGACGTGGCGAGGAAGAGCTCGCCTGAGCGCTCGGCCTCGGCCACGATGTCGCACGCCACGCCGTGAGCGCTCGCAAAGCGCCAATCCTGCCATGGACGCGCGAGGCACGCGGCGAGATACGACGCTGAGCTTATGCCGGGAATGATACGCACGTCCACCTGCGCGTCGCCGGAGAGCGCCTCCACCAGGCGGCGCGCGCCGCTGAACAGCCCCACATCGCCCGTCATCAAGACCACGGCGCGCAGCCACGACGCCGCATCGGTGAGCGCGGCGACGATGTCCGCCGTCTTAACGAGCTCGCATCTCACCACGTCGGGCGGCACGTCGATGCCGACGAGCGCGCGATGAGCGCCGATGACCACGTCGGCGATGTCGATCGCGTCAAGCGCCGCGCGCGAGAGCAAGTCGGGGTTTCCGGGCCCCGCCCCGATGATCGTTACCTTTCGCATGGAATCTCCCGATACCCGCGCGGCGTGACCATACGGCCGCCTACGCGCTTCGTGTCCGCGTTGCCGACGAACACGGTGGTGAACATGTCGGCGTCGATCTCCCCCAGCTCGGAGAGCCTGCACATGCCCGACTGCTGCCCCTCGCGCCCGATGTTGCGTACCCAACCGCAGAGCGTGTCGGGGGCCTTCCATTCGAGCATAATCTTCGCCGCGCGCGAGAGCCTGTCGGCGCGCTTTCTGCTGCGCGGGTTGTACAAACAGATGCAGAAGTCGGCGCTCGCCACGGCGGCGAGCCTGCGCTCGATGACCTTCCACGGCGTGAGAAGGTCGGAGAGCGACACGACCGCGAAGTCGTGGGCAAGTGGGGCGCCGAGCACCGCCGACCCGCTCTGGGCCGCGGTGGCCCCGGCGATAACTTCCACGTCTACATCGGGGTAGTCCTCCGCAAGCTCCAGCACGGGGCTCGCCATGCCGTACACGCCCGCGTCACCGCTGCACACGAGCGCCACGGCTTCTCCGCTCTGCGCGCGTGAAAGCGCCAGGCGGCACCGTTCGACCTCGTGCATCATCGGCGTCGCGAGATGCGCCGCGTCGGGCACGGCGGCGAGCGCGAGCTCCACGTATTTCGTGTACCCCACAACGATGTCGGCGGCCTCGAGCGCGCGCCGGGCCGCAATCGTCATGCCGTCGGGGCCGCCCGGGCCGATCCCCACCACGAAGAGCTTTCCCATCACCGCTCCTTAAACGAAAGTTCGATAGTTACCTTGGAAAACGCGACGGTCACGCCGCCGTGAGCGAGCTTCGGTAAGATAAGTTTGCCCCCGTCCGCGAGCGCCGCGCGCTCGCACACGTTGTCGACCCCCACAGTCGCGCGCACGAAATCAGATGGCGAAACGCTGCCTTCGACCTGCGACAACTCCTCTGCGGAATACGTCGCGAGCGGGATATTGCGCGCGCGGCAGAAGGCGAGCAAACCCTCCTCGTGCGCCTTCACGTCGATCGTCGCCGCCTCGCGCACGGCCGAAGGCGAGATGCCCGCCTGCCCGCACGCGAGAAGAAACGCTTCCCCGATCGCTTCGGCGCACGCACCGCGACGGCACCCTATGCCCGCAACGATGCAGGGCACAACAAGGCGAAGCGGCTCGGGCGCAGGCGCCTGCGCCCGCACGCCCGCCGGCTTCCCCGTCTCAGTGGTGGGAACGACCTCGCCCTTTGTCTCCGCCGCGCGAACGGTCGCACCTGCATTCGCGCCGGCGAACGGCGACACGACGATATCGGCCCGAGCGCGGTCGGACGCAATGTCAACCCCCTCAGGCGGCTGTCCCGAAATCGGCATGTCGGAATAGAGCGCCACGCGCCCGCCAGAAAGCAGCCGCGCCGACACTCGCTTGATGGCCTCGGGATTCGAAACGGCGAGCCCCGCACAGCGTGCCCACGTATCCACCGCCCACACGCCGCGGACGTCGGTCGCCGTGGTAATGACGGGGATGGCCCCTGCCGCGCGTGCCACAGTTTGCGCAAGCTCGTTCGCACCGCCCAAATGCCCCGACAAAAGCGGGACGGCAAAGCGCCCCACCTCGTCGATCGCCACAACCGCGGGATCGTTTGCCTTCGAGGCGACATGCGGCGCGATCGCCCGCACGGCGATGCCCGCCGCGCCCACGAACAGAAGCGCGTCCGACGCTTCCCACGCGAGCGCCGTCCATGCGCGCAGGTCGGCCTTCCCCTCGCCGAACCCGCGCGAAACGGAAACGTCCCAGCCAGGGTCACCTTCACCTGACTGCGCACAATCGGAAAGCGCGCGTGCGGTGCGCTCCGCCAACGCATACCCCCTCTCAGTGAACGCTATGCAGGAAACCCTCATCTAGCGCACCACCATCGTCGAGAAGTAGCTGCCCCGATCGGGCACATCGTCAAGCGAGCGGTACACGCGCTCGCCCGGAAGCCCACAGTCCTCTACAAGCTCGGCACCGTCGAAGGCGCCCTCCTCGCAAAGAAAGCGCTTCGTGTCCGCAAGCGAGCGGCGCGCCTTCATGACCACCTTCGTCCCCGGCCAGCCGATTGCGCGGCCCACCCCATACAGAACGCCTTTACTCATACGTCGCCCCCAATTCCCCGATAACTGCATCGGCGCCCGACGTGCGGAAAATCTCGCGGCGCTCGGCGTCGAACACGACCGCGGCGATGTCGCATGCGCCCGCCGCGCGGCGGCGCAACCTGTCCTCGATTGCCGCAGCGAGCGAGGCGCGCGCAGCGTCCCCCACGCCGGCGGCCTCGATTACCTCGAGCGCCGCCGTGGTCGTGACCGACGACATGATCTCGCGCACGGTCTTCGCGCCCGCGCCAGCCAAGGCCGCGTGAGCGGCCAGAATCTCCGCGCGGCAGTCGGCGGTACGCGAATGGGTGTCCATGATGCCGCCAGCGACCTTCACCAGCTTGCCGATGTGTCCCACAAGAAGGACATTGGTGAATCCCTCGCGAACGCAGCAATCAATCGCATCGCCCACAAAGTTGGAGATGAAGACCACCGGCGCACCGTTTAGGTGGAAATGCCCCGAGATGAACTGCCCGCCGTAGTTGCCGGGCGTGAGCACGACTCCGCGCCGCCCCATAGCCGCATGCTGCCGGATCTCGAGCTCGATGCTGTCGCGCAAGGCAGCGAGGCTGCGCGGCTCGACGATGCCCGTCGTGCCCAGGATGGAGATGCCGCCCTCTATCCCCAGGTGCGGGTTGAAGGTCTTTTCGGCAAGGGCCACACCCTCGGGTACCGAAATCGTCACAGCAATATTTCCAGAAAAGCCGTGCGCGGCGCACACCTCACGCACCGCCGAAGTAATCATCGCGCGCGGCGTCGCGTTGATGGCGGCCGCCCCCACCGGCTGCTCGAGCCCGGGCAACGTCACGCGCCCCACGCCCACGCCGCCATCGACAGAAACTTCCGATTCGTGCGCGGGCACGTCCTTGCTGCCCGCAGTACCCGTGCCCGACCCCGCATGTTCCACGCGCGCGTACACGAGCACGCCGTCGGTCACATCGGCATCGTCGCCTGCGTCCTTTCGCACGGCGCACTGGGCGCACCCCTCGCCGATGCATGCGTCGACCACGTTCGCCTCGACGGGCAGCCCGCCGGGGGTGACGATCGACACGCGGCCGACGGGCTTTCGTGACAAGAGCATCTCGCAGGCCGCCTTCGCCGCGAGCGCGGCACAGCTCCCCGTGGTGTAGCCACAGCGCAGGCGGGTCGTCCCGGTATATATGTAGTGCTCGAAGGCCACGCTAGCTGCTCGCCTTCCGATACCCCGTGGCAAACGAAGGGTCGTAAAGCTTGCTACGCTCGTACGACTCCGCTTGCGCGCCGTCGTACGCAAGTCCGCCGCGAGCTCCGAGCACGCGGCCCACCACCACGAGCGCCGTGCGGTCGATGCCCTCTCGCGCGCCCGCATCGGCGAGCGTGCCCACTGTGCAGCGCACCACGCGCTCCTCAGGCCAGGTCGCCTTGTACACGAGCGCCGCCGGCTCATCGGAGCTGCGGCCCGCGGCCAAAAGCTCGGCGGAAAGCTCGGCGAGCATACCCGAGCTCAGGAAGATGACCATAGTCGAGCCGCTTTCCGCCATGGCGCGCATGCCCTCGCCCGCGGGCATGGGGGTGCGTCCGGAAAGCCGCGTGATTACGACCGACTGGCTGATTCCCGGCAGCGTGTATTCCTGGCGAAGCGCCGCCGCGGCACCGCAAAAGCTCGACACGCCGGGCACCACCTCGTAGTCCACGCCGCGCGCGTCGAGCGCGTCCATCTGCTCCTGGATGGCGCCGTACAGGCACGGGTCGCCCGTGTGCAGGCGCACCACTTCCTCGCCCCGCGCATCTGCCGCGCACATCACGTCGAGCACTTCCTCCAAGGTCATGTGCGCGCTGTCGTAGACGACGCAGGATTCCTTGCACTCGGCGAGCAGCTCGGGGTTCACAAGGCTCCCCGCCCAAACGACCACGTCGGCCGCGCGCAGAAGGCGCGCCCCGCGCAGCGTGATAAGGTCGGCGGCGCCCGAGCCAGCGCCAACGATATGAATCATCCGAGCCTTCCCTTCCCGTTTCTCATCGCAACCGTTGACGCCGCCATTCGCGCAGCGGACAAAACACGGCGCCTGCGGCGGCAATCGGCGCAAATACGCAGGCAGGAGGCGCAATGCCGCCCGCCCTGGCTTTGACACGTTCACAAGTGCCCACTATCATAGTAAAAGTTTCGGCAACGAGCATATGACAATCGGATAAAAGGAAATGACCGGCGCGGCGCCCGCACAGCCCGCGCTGGCTTGCGGAGGGAACCAGGTGGGAATCCTGGGCAAGGGACATTACTGTGTAGGACGCGCAGGCGAACCGCCTCGCGCCCCAAGCCAGACTGCTTCGCCTTTTCCTCACGGCATCGCCGTGGCGTTAGCTCCTTGTGAACCCCGAGGGGCGCGCTTTTCTTTCGCTTGTGCCGACAAGCAACTGTCGCCGGGGGACCGGCAAACCGAGGAAAGGAAAAACCATGTCCGACCAGATGTCACGCCGCGGCTTCATGGGCGCCGCAGCAACCGGAGCATTCGCGCTCGCCGGAGTCGCGCTCGCGGGCTGCTCCAGCACCTCCGCGAGTTCCGAGAAATCGAGTGAAAAGGAGAAGGCCGTGAAGCCGGTCATCCTCGTCACGAGCTTCGGCACGAGCTACAACGACTCGCGCCACATCACCATCGGCGCCATCGAAGACGCTATCCGCGAGAAGTACTGGCAGGACTACGACATCCGCCGCGCCTTCACCGCGCAGATCATCATCGACAAGCTGAAGAAGCGCGACGGCATCACGATCGACAATATGACCGAGGCGCTCGACCGCTGCGTGGAAGACGGCGTGAAGGAAATTGTCGTGCAGCCGACGCATCTCATGGCTGGCCTGGAATACGCCGACGTGAAAGACGAGCTCGACAAGTACGCCGACAAGTTCGACAAGATCTCGCTCGGCGACCCGCTGCTCACCTCCGACGACGACTACAAGAAGGTGGCCGCAGCCATTAATGAGAACATGGCGTCCTTCGACGACGGCAAGACGGCGCTGTGCCTCATGGGCCACGGCACCGAAGCCGATTCCAACGCCGACTATGCCAAGATGCAGGAAGTGTTCCAGAACGAGGGCTTGACGCAGTTCTTCGTCGGCACCGTCGAGGCTGAGCCGACCTGCGAGGATGTTATCGCCGCCGCGAGCGCCGCAGGGTACAAGAAGGCCGTGCTCGCGCCGTTCATGGTGGTCGCGGGCGACCACGCGAACAACGACATGGCAGACGAGACCGACCCCGACAGCTGGGCTGCGAAGTTCGTGGCCGCTGGCTTCGAAGTGACGTGCCTGCTCCAGGGTCTGGGACAGAACGCCGCGGTCGACGACATCTACGTCTCGCACGTGGACGACGCCATCGCCAAGCTGTAAACTCGCCGCGCACGGGGGCGCCGGTCGCGTCCCCGTGCAACGGGCATGCGCCTTCCCCGACCGACGGCGCATGCCCGTTGCATTCGCATCCCGCCCGCCCACCGCACGGCGCGGGCGGTCGAAGCGATTGAAAGGAACCCCCTCCATGTTGAAGAAAACCCTCGCCTTCGCCCTGTCAGCGGCGCTTTTTGCGTTCTCGCTCGCCGGCTGCGGCGGAAATTCAATCGACAGCGCAAAGGCAAGCGATGCCGATTCCCAGGAAAAGACCGAACAGGCGGCCGATGCGCCCGAGGGCGCAAGCGCTGCCCCCATCACCGCCGACAAGGTGGCCGACGGCACCTATCCGATCACCGTAGATTCCAGCTCGAACATGTTCAGGATTGTGGACGCCCAGCTCATCGTGGAAAACGGCTCCATGCACTGCGTGATGACACTTTCCGGCACGGGCTACGGCAAGCTCTTCATGGGCACGGGTGACGAGGCTGCCACCGCGAGCGAGGCCGACTTCATCCCCTATGTGGAAAACGCGGAAGGCAAGTACACCTACGACGTGCCCGTTGAAGCGCTCGACGAGGACACCGCCTGCGCCGCGTGGAGTATTAGAAAAGAGCAGTGGTACGACCGCACGCTCGTGTTCGAATCCGCCGGCGTCGATCTGCGCGCCGACGCACTGAAGTAACGCCATGCGGTCGATTCTTCCCAAGGGGGAAAACAGGAAGCGCCACAGCATCGCGGCGCGCGCGATTGTCTGCGTTCTCGTCGCCCTGCTCGCGCTTCCTTTCGCGGGGTGCAGTGCGAGCCCGAACGCGACCGGTGGCACGGCGGGCTCTCAGGAATACACTGTGAGCGTCTCGCTTTCCGGTGGGTCAGGGCGTGCAAGCATCGCCTCGCCCACCACAATTGTGAAGGATGGCGACACCTACACCGCGACCATCACCTGGTCGAGTTCGAACTACGACAAGATGACCGTCGACGGCGTGGACTACGCGCCCGTAAACGACGGCGGCAACTCCACGTTCGAGATACCCGTCACGCTCGACGAGGACATCGCCGTGTCGGCCGAGACCGTCGCCATGTCGACGCCGCACACCATAGACTACACGCTCTACTTCGACTCATCCACCATGAAGGAGAAATCGGGCGACGAAGCAAGCGGCGGCTCCCCTGCGAGAACGGCTTCAAGCGCCGCGGCCGACTTCCACAACGCCGATTTGGGCTGCGGCTGGAAGCCGACGGGGACGCTTCAGCTTGAATACGCCGAGCACTTCACTGTCGACGAGTTCGAAGGCGGCTTGCGGCTTATCTGCGTTTCGAACGGTGAGCGCTTCCTCGTGGTACCGCAAGATGCGAAGGTACCTGATGGGTTGAGCTCTGACATCGCGGTCATAAGGCGCCCCGCCGACAAGGTGTACCTCGTGTCGTCGGCAACGATGTGCCTGGTCGACGCGCTCGATGCGAACGACAATATCTTCATGTCGGGCACGAAGGCCGACGATTGCTCGGTCGCGGGCTTCAAAAGCGCACTCGAAAGTGGGGCGATCGCCTACGGCGGCAAGTACAGCGCGCCCGACTACGAGCGAATATCGGCCTCGGGCTGCACGCTCGCCATCGAGAACACCATGATCAACCACACACCCGATGTGAAGGAAAAGCTGCAGAAACTCGGGCTCGTCGTGCTCACCGAACAGTCGTCGAGCGAGCCCGAAGCACTCGGGCGCCTCGAGTGGATTAAGCTTTTCGGCGTCCTGTTCGACAAGGAAGACGAGGCCGCGCACCTGTTCAACGAGCAAAAGGCCCGCGTCGAGCAAACGTCGAGGCTCGCGTCGTCAGGTAAAACCGTGGCGTATTTCTACATTAACTCGAACGGGGCCGCCGTCACGCGGCGGGCGGGCGACTACGTGGCGCAGATGATCGAGCTTGCAGGCGGCAACTACGCGCTCGATGACGCGCAGACGGCGTCGACGTCAGGTTCGTCAGTAACGCTCGAAATGGAGCGCTTCTACGCGACGGCGAAGGATGCCGACATCATCGTCTACAACGGCACCATCGACGAATCGGTTGCCACCTTAAACGACTTCGTAGGCAAAAACGCGCTATTGTCGCAGTTCAAAGCCGTGAAGAACGGCAACGTCTGGGTCACAAGCGCCGACATGTACCAGCAGATGACTTCTACCGCCGACATTATCGACGAGCTGCACGGGGCGTTCACCGGCGATGACGCGAGCGACTTCCATTATCTGAGGAAGCTTGGCTAGCGTCATGAGAAGCCGGCTTTCCATGACATACGACGAATCGGGGCGCGCCGCGCGGTGTCGCGTCGTGACGGCGCTGCTCGCTGTTGTCCTCATCGTGCTCGTCGGGGCCAACCTGTGCATCGGGAGCGTGCTCGTGCCCGCAGACCACATCCCCGGAATCCTTTCGGGCGGCGCGGCCAATTCCATGGAAAGCCAAGTCATCTGGGAGATTCGCCTGCCGCGCGTGCTTTCAGCCGTGCTTCTCGGCGGGGCACTTTCGCTCTCCGGGTTCCTGCTGCAGACGTTTTTCAACAACCCCATCGCCGACCCGTTCATCTTGGGCGTCTCCTCGGGCGCAAAGTTCGTCGTCGCGCTTACGATGATCGTGCTTCTGGGCGCGAACCAGGCCATGTCCTCGCCGGCCATGGTGGCCGCAGCGTTTCTGGGATCGCTTATCACCATCGGCTTCGTGCTCCTCATCGCACGGCGCATAAGTTCCATGGCCATGCTCATCGTGGCGGGCGTCATGGTGGGATACATCTGCTCGGCGGCGACGAACTTTCTCATCGCTTTCGCCGACGACCAGTCCATCGTGAACCTGCACAACTGGTCTTTGGGTAGCTTCTCGGGTTCGAGCTGGGACGACATCGCGGTCATCGTGGTCGTGGTGATCACCGTGAGCGCATGCGTATTCGCGATATCGAAGCCCCTTTCCGCCTTCCAGCTGGGAGAAGCCTACGCGAAAAGCGTCGGCGTGAACGTCGCACGCTTCCGCGTGGTGCTCGTCCTTCTAGCGAGCATGCTCTCCGCTTGCGTGACCGCGTTCTCTGGTCCGGTGTCGTTCGTAGGCATCGCGGTTCCGCATCTCGTGAAGTCGGCGCTGAAGTCGTCGAAGCCCATCCGCGTGATTCCTGCGTGCTTCTTGGGAGGCGCCATCTTCTGCGCGGGTTGCGATTTGATCGCGCGCACGCTGTTCTCTCCCGTCGAGCTTTCCATCAGCGCCGTCACCGCCATCTTCGGCGCGCCGGTGGTTATCGCGCTCATGCTGAAGAAGCGGGTGAGGTAGATGGGGGAATTCGTGCCGCGGCCCAAAACGCTCGGAGGGGACATTCCATGCTTAGACAGTCCTGAGCTCGCACGAAAGCGTCAGAAGACACTTTCGGCTCGTGCGGAACTGCGCGCGGAACGCCTCCTTCGAGCGGAGTCGAACCTCGAAACCCCGGTCGAAACGCAGGCTGACGGAGCGCCGCTTTTCCGCATAAGCGACCTGTCGGCGGGCTACGACAAGAAGGTCGTAGTCGAAGGCGTCGATCTGGAGGTTCGCGCGGGCGACGTCGTGGCGCTCATCGGGCCGAACGGCTCGGGCAAGTCGACCATCTTGAAAACCATCACACGCCATCTGGCACCGCTTGCCGGCGCGGTCGAGCTCGACGGGCGGGAGATTTCCCGATGGAAGACGGCGGAGTTCGCAAGGAACCTTGCCGTTATGCTGACAGATCGCCCCCGGACCGAGCTCCTCACCTGCCGCGATATCGTAGAGGCGGGAAGGCATCCCTACACCGGGCGAATGGGCACACTCTCGCCCGACGACCATAGTCGGGTCGACGAGGCCATGAAAACCGCACATGTGGAAGAGCTCGCCGAGCGCGACTTCATGCAGATAAGCGACGGGCAACGCCAGCGCGTCATGCTCGCACGCGCCATCGCGCAGGATCCGCGCGTGCTCGTGCTCGACGAGCCCACGTCGTATCTCGATATCCGCTACCAGATCGACCTGCTGCGAATACTTCGCCACCTTGCGAAATCGCGAAATGTGGCTATCATCATGTCCATCCACGAACTCGAGCTCGCGCAGAAAAGCGCCGACAAGGTGATTTGCGTGAAGGACGGCCGGGTCTTCCGCGCCGGCGCACCCGAGGACATATTCACGCGCGAGACGATTGGCGAGCTCTACGGCCTTAAACATGGCACCTTCAACGAGCGCTTCGGCAGCGTGGAAATTGGGCGCCCACACGGCGATGCGCACACGTTCGTCATCGCCGGCGCAGGTACGGGGTCAGCTGTGTTTCGCCAGCTCATCCGGCAGGGCAAAGCGTTCTACGCGGGCGTTCTGCACGAAGGAGACATCGACTGCGAGCTCGCGCGCGACCTGGCGGCGGAATGCGTGGCCGAGCGCGCCTTCGAGACGATCGGAGATAAAACCATAGCCCGCGCCATAGAGCTCCTCATCCACTGCGCGCGCCTTATCGTGTGCCCCGCTGCCTTCGGCACCTTAAACGCCCGCAACGCAGAGCTCGTCGAGTTCGCACACTCGCATGGTATCGAGGTCATGCAAGCGTGCGAAGGCGCATCGGAGGATTCCCATTTGGAGTGGGAAGAATAAACTGGACTTTCTTTTAAGGATCCTCAGGCTACAGCTCCTACGCCGGCGAGGTCTCCAAGGCGCCGGAGAACCTCGTGAACAGGGATTTCCACGCCGACGAGCCCAACTAGGCCTAATCCAAGCGAGATTCCAGACTCGACAGGCCGTTGAGCGTGAGGTCGTTGGCGACCTCCGAGACGCGCTCGATAGGAACCGAACCGTCAGACAGTGCCCACGTGCGATAGATACCGATAATACCCGACAGCAAAAACGCCAGATAGTAATCGAACATCTCGTCCTTGAGACCTTGGGGCAGCAGATCGCGCTCGGCAATCTCGTGTTCGAGCGGCGCACGAAGACGAGCCATAAAATCATCGAGCGGAATATTCTCGATCAGCTGACGATTGAGCACGAGGTTGTTGCACAGCGCCTCGTTAACGGTTTTAAAGAAGGTCGCCGCCGCGCCCAGGGCGCGCTCGTTGGTGTCGCCGTCCATGGAGGAAAGCGTCTTCTCGACCGAATCGACAATCATCTCCACTACATCGACGGCAATGGCATCGAGCAGGCCGTCAACCGTGCCAAAGTGCACATAGAAGGTTTTGCGGTCGACATTGGCCTCGCGCGCGATGGCACTCACCGTAATGTCTGCCAGCGGCTTTTCCATAAGCAGACGCTCGAACGCGGAAAGGATGGCATTGCGGCTGCGAACGATGCGGCGATCAATACGCGGTTTGCTGGTGGCCATGGGCGTGTCCCTTCGATATGCGGGCATTCATCAACAGATGAGAGATAATCTACGTAAGAGGATTATCCCCCATACAGCACAAATATGCCCCGCATCATGAAGAACGCACGACTGTCCTACTGCGACTTAGGATGCTTCTTCTTATTGAGCGCCGACGGAGATACGCGAATACCGTCGCCCGTCTGGCGCACATAGGCTTTATGAGCCGGCTTAGCGGTCCCAGAAGCCTTCTGAGCGTGCTTCTTGGGATCAACGGTAACAGCATTCGTGGGGTGCGGCTTAGTGGGCGCAGAGGGCGTCTGAGGCGTGCGGCCGAGCTTGCGCATCACGCGATCCCAGCGCGCATGGATGCTCTCGTTGTGGGCGCTCTTAAGTCCCAGCAGGGGCGCAGCCAAAATGGTAGGCGCAATAAACGTGATGAGGCGCCACAGCAGATAACCGGCGGTCGAAGCCGACCCAAAGAAATGACCCAAGAACAATGCAAAGCCGCCCTCAGCGCCACCAGTTCCACCGGGCAAGGGGACCGCAGAGCTCAGCAGCTGGACAAAGGCGCTCGCGGCCATGACCGAGAAAAAGTCGACCTCGTGGTGGCCAAAAGCAAGCATCAGGAAATACGGAACCAGATAGAAAAACGCAAGTTGCAGCATGGTGATGACCACCGTGAGCAGCATGGAAGAAAAATGTCCGGCTGAAAGCTTGAACTTCTCGGAGAAGGAGTAGATCTCGCCATCGACAAACGTGCGCCATCCCTCGATCTTAGTGGCCGAGACACCAATGCGCTCAAGCCAATTGATGATGCAATGGGCGACGCGCGTGACGGTCTTAGGCATGAGCGCGACGGCGAAGATGCCCAGCAAGATGCAGCAGTGCCCACCAAAGCTAAAGACGCACAGCAACGTCATGTCGCCATAGCGCTCGGCAAAAAACGGCATGCGAGCAAGCAGTAGGATAGCGCCCCAGGCAACGAGGCCAAACTGGTACACGATAAAACGCGTGAATTGCGTGGCGCCGGCCTCGCCCACGTTTTGGCCGGCCTTGGTCAGGCGATAGATTTGAGCCGGGGTGGAGCCCATCATCATGGGCGTCAGGTTACCAAAGAAGATGCCACTCGCCTCGACCGAGATCAGGTCGCGGATGCCGACGGGCGAATTGGGATCGAGCCAGACGGCGATCGCATAGGCCACAATGCCAAAGAACAGGTACATGAACATGCAAAGACACGCGACAACGAGCCATGACGCCTGGACGCTCGACATAGCGGCCCAGAACTGCCCCATCTGCCCGGTTACCACCAGATAGACGATATAACCTACCAGCACGACGCCGATAAAGATGGCGCCGCGGCGTGCGCTCTTATTGTCATCTCCGCCCGAGGCCTCAACCTCGACCTGGGGCTTAGACGTATGCTGAGAGGACTCCGTCATGAGACTCCTTCTAACAGTCAAAATATCTTGGATATTGTACCCGTAAGGGCCATAGGCAGAACGCAAAGCTGTGGTTCAAACGGGAATTGCAGACGGTTGTTTGAAAATAAAAAAACCCGGCCTTCCATAGGAAGTCCGGGTATCAGATGCGTGGTAGCCCGTACCAGATTCGAACTGGTGATCTCCGCCTTGAGAGGGCGGCGTCCTAAACCGCTAGACGAACGGGCCACATGACATCTGCACTGCCGTGCTGCGAGGAAATATATTACGGGACAAAAAACATCAGCGCAAGAAGAAATTCCAAATTGCCGAAAAATTGTCGGCAGGTTATGGAACACGCAGGTAAACTAGGTAGCTAATTCAAGTTAAGATGGACCAAAAGAGCTTCGCGATCGTTGGGAATGTTGTCTTCGATCACGGCGTCGAGGGCGGAGTTGAGAAGCTGCCCCAGTTCCGGCCCGGGCTTGACTCCAGCACGGATCAGGTCGCCGCCGTTGATGGCAAGCATCTTAAGCGTATAGGGCTCCCCCGCCGCAAGCAGCTCGTGAGCCAGCGCGCGCATCTCCTCGATCGTCTCGACGTAATAGAAACACGAAGGTGCCTTGCCGAGTGTGTCGGCACGCTTAAGGTCCATAAGCTCGTCCATCAGACGCGGCGTATCGACACCCTCGCCCGAAAGCGCGCGCATCATATTGAGCAGGCAGGATCGCTCGGAACGCAGCGGCTTATCATGGTATTTGATCAGCAGGCACACATCGCGAACCAAATCGTGCGAAAGCGCCAGACGATCCATGATGACACGCGCCTTCTTGGCGCCGAGCTCGGGATGACCGTAGAAGTGTCCGCTTCCGGCATGATCGACCGTAAAGCAATCGGGCTTGGAAACATCGTGCAAAAACGCCGCCCACATAAGGCTCGACGAGGGCGCGACACCATCGCACAGCGCCAGCTCCCCTGCCACCGTCAGCACGCGGGCGATATGCTCGTAGACGTTAAACGCATGGTAGACGCTGCGCTGGTCAAACCCGCGAGCGGGCGCGAGCTCGGGCACGGCGGCGCAGATGAGCTCGGGGTAGCGCAGCATAGCGTCTCCCCCATGACCGGTCGAAAGAATGCCCTCAAGCTCAATTCCCACGCGCTCGCGCGCCACGGCATCGAGCAACGGCGCGCACTCGGCAAGCGCACGCTTGGTCTCGGGCTCAATCATAAAGTCCAGACGGCAGGCAAAGCGCACCGCACGCAGCATGCGCAGGGCGTCCTCGTTAAAGCGACGCTTGGGATCGCCGACAGCGCGAATCAGCTTGCGCTCCAAGTCACCCTGGCCGTCGTAGCGGTCGACAAGCCCGCGCTCGGGATGCCAGGCCATGGCGTTGACGGTAAAGTCGCGGCGCGCCAGATCGTCCTCGAGCGAGGCGGCACGCTCGACGCTCTGAGGATGGCGCCCATCGGTGTAAAAGCCATCCAGGCGGTACGTGGTGACCTCGATACGCTCGCCATCGGAAATAGCCGTGATTCCACCAAATTTAATGCCCGACTCCACAACCGCGATGCCGGCGGCCTCGAGCGACGATTTAGACTCCTGCCACAGGCCGCTACAGCACATATCAACATCGTGGCTGGGGTACCCCATCAGGGCGTCGCGCACCCAACCGCCCACATACCAAGCTTCAAGACCGGCCGCCTCGAGCGCACGAAGGACGCGCAAGGAGGCATCGGACGGTTGCGTACCGTTGAGCGAAACATTGCACATGCCTGTGGCCTCCTGCACTTGCGAGCGTTAATCGATGGTTCTCAAGAAGTCTAACAAGAAACGAGAAAGCGCGCACACGCAATCGCGTCGTCGATTCGATAAAACGAGAAAGCAGACGCCATATGCGTTCAGTGCACAAAAAACACCCGCCTCGGAGATCCAAAGCGGGTGTTCGGCAGCGATTTTTCGATACGGCTAGCAGACCTGACGAACTTCGATGTTCTTCTTGTATTCGTCCACCTTGGCAAAGTCGCCCAGGCCCGGGCACTCGACCACGTTGGCGCCGGTAGCCATCGAAAGGCGCAGGGCGTCCTCGACGCGCTCGGGGGCGTCGTGCCACACGGACAGGAAGGCAGCGAGCGAGGAATCGCCGGCGCACACCGTCGACAGCAGCTTGACGTCGAAGGTGCGGTTGGCAAACCAGATGTGCTCGCCGTTAGAGAAGTACGCACCAGCGCCGCCAAGAGTCAGCAGCACATTCTTGGCGCCCTTGGCGTGCAGCTCGGCCATCGCGCCCTTGACGGACTCGTCGTCGCCACCGCTCACCTTAATGCCAAAGATATCGAGCAGCTCGTCGTCGTTGGGCTTAATCAGCAGCGGCTCCATGGCAATGAGGTCTGCCAGCTGATGGCTCGAGATATCGAGGACGAACTCGGCCCCCTTGGCCTTGACGCGGCGCAGGACCTCGGCCAAGAAGCCCTCGGAAGTGTTGGGAGGCAGCGAGCCGCTGATGACCAGGCAGGTCATGTCATCAAGCGAATCGATGAGCTCAAACATCTCCTGCTCGTTGGCCTCGTTGATGGCGGCACCGGCGTTGACCATGTTGTACTCGGTGTCGGGTCCGGCATTGAGGAACACATTGACGCGCGTGATGCCGTCGGTCCAAACGGGCTTGACGGGCACGCCTAGGGCCTCGGCGCCCTTAACGATAAACTCGCCCGAGAAGCCGGCGAAAAAGCCCAGGATCGTGGTGTCGACACCGTAGTGATCGAGGGTGAACGAGACGTTGAGACCCTTGCCGTTGGGCGTGTAGACGGCGTTACGGGTACGCGTGACGGTGTTGGCAGCAAGGCCGTCGCAGGAGATGTTGTAGTCAATGGCGGGATTTGCAGTGAGCGTGTAAATCATGAATGTTCCTTTCACGAAGTAACGTGTTGGTGAAAGTATATTCCACCCATCGGTAAAAGGCTAGGACAACTCGGTGAACGGTGTGGAAGCGATGAAGTACGGCAGAACATCTCTCTCCAATGACGGAACAAAAAAGGCGCCCCAGCCGAAACCGGGGCGCCGCATGCGCACGAATATATCGCGTTTCGATTACTGACGATCGAGCTTGCGGACAGCAACGCGCTTGCTGTACTCGTCGACGTGACCGAAGTCGCCGATGCCGACGGACTCGGCAACGTTGGCGCCGGTGGCCATAGCGAGCTTCATGGCCTCCTCGACGTTGTCGCGATCCCTGTACCACTTGTGCAGGAACGCAGCGAGGGTGCAGTCGCCAGCGCAGACGGAAGAAACCAGCTTGATGTTGAACTCACGCTTGGCGTACCAGATGTCCTCGCCGTTGGAGAAGTAAGCGTCGCCGCGGCTACCACGGGTGAGCAGCACGTTCTGAACGCCAGCGTCGTGAGCCATCTTCATAGCAACGCGAACCTCGTCGTCGGTGTCGACCGGCACGCCGAAGATGGCCTTCATCTCGTGATGGTTCGGCTTGATGAGCAGCGGCTTCTTGTGAGCGAGCTCCTTGAGCTTGTCGGAGGACAGGTCCAGGACGACGTCGGCGCCACGAGCCTGAGCGTGCTCCATGACCTGAGCCAGGAAGTCGGGCGTAGCTTTGGGAGGCACGGAGCCGGAAACGATCAGGCACTCGAGATCGCCCGCGGTGTCCAGGATGTTATAGAGCTCCTCCTGGTGCTGCGGCGTGATCGGAGCACCCGGGTTCAGGATGCCGTACTCGTGCTGGCCATCGTTGACGTAGGTGTTAATGCGCGTGATACCGTCGGTCCAGACCGGGCGGCAGAGGCAACCCAGGTTCATGACCTCCTCGACGATGAACTTGCCCGTGAAGCCGGCGAAGAAGCCGAGCGCGACGGTGTCGACGCCCATCTTCTTAAAGGCGAAGGACACGTCGAGGCCCTTGCCGTTAGCCGTGTAGCTGGCCGAGCCGGTGCGGACGTTCTCGTCGGGCTCGAGCGGAGAGCTCGAAACCGTCATGTCGACAGCCGGGTTAGCGGTTAGCGTGTAGAACATTTACAGTACCCCCTGTATATGTGAGGGCCGCGTGGCCGGCCCATTCCAACCACGCGGTTACCTCTGATACCAAATTAGCGAGCTGCGGACTCGAGCAGTGCCTTGACCTCGGCTGCGGTGTTGCAGGCGAGCGCCTTCTCGGCGAGCTCGTCGCACTCGGCCTTGGTCCACTGGCTGATGGTCTTGCGGGCGCGCAGGATAGAAGGAGCGCTCATCGAGAACTCCTCCAGGCCCCAGCTGATCAGCAGCGGCTCGAGCAGCGGATCGGCAGCGGCTTCGCCGCACATACCGACCATGATGCCGGCCTTCACGCCGCTCTCGATGATGTTCTTGAGCGAGCGGAGCACGGCGGGATAGTAAACCTGGTACAGGTTGGAGATGGTGTCGTTACCACGGTCGGCGCACATGGTGTAGCCGATCAGGTCGTTGGTGCCGATGGAGAAGAAGTCGGCGACCTCGGCAAGACGGTCTGCGAGCAGCGAAGCGGCGGGCGTCTCGACCATGATGCCGACCTCGATGTTCTCGTTGAACTTGCGACCCTCTTCGGTCAGCTCGGCCTTGCACTGCTCGACGAGCTCCTTGACAGCCAAGACCTCCTCGACGCAGGTGACGAGCGGGATCATGATCTTGACGTCACCGAAGGCGCTAGCGCGCAGCAGAGCGCGGAGCTGGACCTTGTACTGGTCGGGATTGGCCAGGCAGTAACGCACGGCGCGGAAGCCCATGAAGGGGTTATCTTCCTTGACCATGTGCAGATACGGAATCTCCTTGTCGCCGCCAACATCGAGCGTGCGGATGATGACCGGAGCACCCTTGAGCGCGCTGGCGACCTTACGGTAGGCGTTGAACTGCTCCTCCTCGGAAGGAAGCTCAGCAGAGTCCATGAACAGGAACTCGGAGCGGAACAGACCGATGGCCTCGGCGTCGTGATCGAGCGCGTTGGGCACGTCATCGGGGTTACCGATGTTGCAGGCGATGATCTTCTTGATGCCATCGGCAGTCACGGACGGCTTGCCGCGGAAGGCCTCGAGGGCTGCCTTCTCGGCAGCGAAGGCCTCGGCCTTGGCGGTGTATGCGGCGAGCGTCTCCTCGTCGGGATCGGCCTCGACGATACCCTTGCCACCGTCGACGACAACGGTCATACCGTTGCGCAGCGCGGTGCAGCTATTGGAAACCGAAAGGACAGCCGGGATCTCGAGGGCGCGCGCAATAATCGCGGAGTGCGACGTGCGGCCACCGGTCTCGGTGACGATACCGGCAACGTGGGCCTTATCGATCGTGGCGGTCATGGACGGCGTAAGGTCGTGAACGACAACGACAGTATTCTCGGGCAGGACGGAGAGGTCGACGACCTCCTTGCCCAGCAGCTCGGCCAGAATACCGGTGCGGATGTCGGCGATGTCGGCCGCGCGCAGACGAAACATCTCGTCGTCCATGGACAGGAACATGTTCTCGAACATGGTCGAAGTGTCCATGAGCGCCTGCTCGGCGCAGGTACCGCCGTCAATGGCGGCGTTGATGGCGTCGGTCATGCCCGGGTCCTGAGCCAGGACAATGTGTCCGCTCATGATCTCGGCCTCGGCCTCACCCACCGTCTCCTTCATGTGGTCGGCCTGAGCCTGGGTCTTCTCGCAGAAGACCGAAAGAGCGGACTGATAGCGCTCCTTCTCTGCTGCCGAATCAGCAACCTCGTGCGGCTCAAACGTCAAGTCGGGATCGACGGCGACCATGACGGTGCCGATACCGATGCCCTCGGAAGCGTTGACTCCCTGATACATTCCCATTCCTCTCTCCGTGTCATGTGATAAAGCGTTTTGCCATATCCATGACAAAAGAGCGCAGCTACCTTACAACAGGTCACTGCGCCCCCAAATATGAACTTAGTTGTTCAACATGCGACCCGTTTGAGTTCTACTCGCCAAGACCGCTCTTGATGAGCTCGATGGCAGCAGCCAGAGCCTCGGCCTCGTCAGCGCCGTCGCACTTGACCTCGACCTCGGTACCGCAGGGGATACCAGCAGCCATGAGGGCCATCGGGGACTTGCCGTTGACCTCCTTCTCGGGGGTGACGACAGTCACGTCACAGGCGTACTTGCCCATGGTGGAGGCGAACAGACCAGCCGGACGCATGTGCAGACCCTGAGGATTAACGAGGGTAGCCTTCTCAGAAACCATAATTGACTCCTTTTTGTGTTTAACCCCTGTCATGCATGTGGCAGGAGTCAGATTCACGACGTTGTTTATATTAACTCACATCAAACGGTTTTTCATTATGTTTCGGACGAATTGTTGGACAGATGTGTTTGTCGTCCGCCTGCTCGCCCACAGGGGCCCGTGCGCGGCCTGTGAGATTTATCGCGAGTTCCGCACGAGCCGAAGAGCACTTAATGTGCTCTTCGTGCGAGCAGGACTGTAGAGCAGGAAATCTCACAGGCCGCGCACGGGCCCCTGTGGGCGAGCAAGCTGCGGAAACTCGGTCGGTCCAGAGCAATATCGTGCAAACGGAAATCTGGCTGATGATCTGTTCGCGACAAAGACTCGATAGGTAGCCCCCTCTATGCCCTTTTGTAAGTTGCGGTGAAATAGGGACTGCATTTGGGGTTGAATCGTTTAAACAGTCCCTATTTCACCGCAACTTATGGGAGGGATAGAAAAAAGGCGGAGGCCCTGGGGAGGGACTCCGCCTTATATACAGGGGGCGATGTTATTCGCGGGCTGGGGGATTAGACCAGGCGGGCGTTGATCGTCTTGGCGATCTCGGCGGCGTTGGTGGAACCCTTGACGGTGGCACGGAAGTCCTCGTCCATGAGCGCCTCGGCGACCTTGGACAGAATCTTGAGATGCGTGGTGCCAGCCTGGGCACCGGGGATGAGCAGGGCGATAGCCACGTTGACGGGAGCGCCGTCCATGGTGTCCCAACCGGTGACGCCGGAGTCGTCCTTGACGACGATAACGGCGGCCTCGGTAATGGCATCGGACTTGGCATGCGGAATGGCGAAGCCCTCCATCATGCCCGTGGTACCCTCGGCCTCGCGGGCCAGGAAGGCGTTCATCACGGCGTCGGCGTCGCTGGCGATACCGGCCTTGACAGCCTGGTTGGAAACGAAGCTCAGAGCCTCGTCACGAGAAGCGAAGTCCTCGGCGACAAAGACGTTCTCGACCTTCACGAAGTCAGCAGCCTCGGCCTTGGGGGCCTCGACGGCAGCGGCCTTGGGGGCCTCAACCGGCTTGGTTGCAGGAGCGGGCTTCTGGTTCTTCTCGAAGTCGTACTTCTTGAAAGCCACGAACAGGATGCCACCGACCACGGCGCCGATGAGGATCGCGAGGACCCACAGCGGACCGTTCTCGACAACGGGCAGGACCAGGAAGCCGCCGTGAGGCGCCGGATCGTGAACGTTGAAGAAGATGGTCAAGATGGAAGCGATGGAAGAACCGAGCATCATGATGGGCATAACGGGCCAGATGTTCTTGGTCATGAACGGAATGGCGCCCTCGGTGATGTGGGTGCAACCAAGGATGAGGTTGACGATACCGGCGTCATGATCCTCCTGGCTGAAGTACTTCTTGCCGACAACGACGGCGAAGGTGGTGATCAGCGGCGGAACGATGCAAGCGGCGGAGACGGCAGCCATGAAGTTGGTGCCGAAGTTGTAGGTCTCGGTGCCGACGCCAGCTTCGAGAGCGGTACCGAGCAGGAAGGTGCCAGTAGCGTAAGCAGCCTTGTTGACCGGGCCGCCCATATCAAAGGCGCACATGCAGCCGATGGCCAGGCCAAGGATCACCGGACCGGAGTTACCGAGGCTCTGCAGGAAATCCATCATGCCCTGGTTAATGGCAGCCATGGGGCCGGAAATACCAAGCATGACCAGACCGACGATGGCGGTAGAGCACAGCGGATACAGGAAGATTGCCTTCAGGCCATTAAGGCTCGCAGGAATTTTAGAGAAAACCTTCTCGAGCAGCAGGATGACATAGCCAGCGAGGAAGCCGCCGACGATGCCGCCTAGGAAGCCAAAGCCCACACCTGCGCCACCGGCGTCGATCATGCCGGTATCGGCGTTAACAGGCAAGCCCTGGATGGCAATCATACCGGCGACGAAACCGGGGACGAGCGCCGGGCGCTTGCCGATGGACTCGGCGATGTAAGCGGAGAGCACCGGAACCATGAGGTTCATGGCGATACCGCCGATAATCTTGAGCATCGCGGCAAAGCTGTTGTAGTCGGCAGCCGTCGAATCAAAGGACGTGATGCCCCACAGGAACGAAATGGCGGTCAGAACACCACCGGCAACGACGAAGACCAGCATGTGGCTGACGCCGTTCATGAGGTGCTTGTAGATGACGTGACCGATGGACTCCTTCTCCTCGACCTCGTCCTCGACATCGGCGGCAGCGGCAACCGTGTCGTCGCCCTTGGCGGCGAGCGCGCGGTCAATCAGCTTACCAGCAGCCTCGACGGACAGGGCCTTGGAAACACCAACGGAAACCATGGGCTTGCCGGCGAAACGCTCAGCCTGGACATCCTTGTCGGCTGCGACGACGACGGCCTTGGCACCAGCGATCTCACTCTTGGTGAGCTCGTTCTCGACACCGACCTGGCCATGAGTCTCGACCTTAATGGTCAGACCGCGCTCGGCAGCTGCCTTCTCCAGCGCCTCCTTAGCCATGAAGGTGTGCGCAATGCCGGTCGGGCAACCGGTCGCGGCGATGATGTCAAACTTAGCCATGTGTCCCTCCTTCTTGAGTACAGCGCCCGCGGGCGCTCCCCTACACGCGCTTCAATGCGCGTTTTTCCACAACTGAAAGATACCAACCTACCGTACGCGTGAGAAAAGACAAGGTGCAATTCTCCGGTGAAAGGTTCTTTCATAACCGTAAACGGTAGGTGAAAGTTTACCATCAACACTTGAAACAGCAAGGTGTATCTTGTAATTGAAAATGCCCGTATACTATGGCATTGCAAATCGAGTTAGATTTTCATGCCAACCAGGAGCCATCCATGACCGATAGTAGCAAGAGCGCACTTTCCCTCATTAGTACCCATCAGGGATACAGCGAGTCCGAGCAGCGCATTGTCGACTATATATTGGAGCACCAGTCCGAGGCGCCACGCCTCACGGCGGCTCAGCTCTCGCGCGCCGCTGCCACGTCCGAAGCGACCGTTTCGCGCTTCTGCCGCAAGCTGGGCTTTGGTAGCTTCCGCAGCTTTCAGTTTTCGTTGGCGAGGGATTTGGAAAGCCAGCGCAACGAGGGCCTGACCGACGAGGTCTCGCTCGACAATATGGAGCAGAGCCTCAAGAACATCCTGGCTGCCAAGGTAAGCGAGCTTAATGCGACCATCGACGGAATCGACCACGATACGCTGGCGGCTGTTGTGCATGCCTTTAAGCATGCAGGGGTTATTGAGTTTGCAGCTGTGGGCAATACGAACGCGGTCGCGCTCGATGCGACGTTTAAGTTTTCGCAGCTGGGCCTGCGCTGCATGGCGAGCACCATTAGCGAGACATCAATCGGCTTTGCGCTCACGTTACGCCCGGGTGACGTCATCGTGCTCATCTCAAACTCTGGCAAATCGCGCCGACTGAATCGCATGGCAAAAGCGGCTCGCAACTGCGGCGCAACCGTAGTCGTCATCAGCAGTGACAGCAAATCCCCACTTGCGCGCCTCGCCGACTACACCTTTAATACCGTCAATCACGAAGCGTTGCTGACAACGGGTGACTTCGCGTTCTCCAAGATCAGCGCCACGATGATCATCGAAGTCATCTACAACTTCCTGCTGCCCGAGATTAAAGACGCGCGTGAGCATATCAGCTACTACGAGGAGCTCATCCAGCCGGATAAGGTTGTGGAGTAAAACGCGTAGTGGGACAAAAATTTCAGTCTATTTTGTCCCACCAACACCGCTGATACGACCTAACCTCGAGCTTCTTCGAGCATCTGCTTTGCGTGGGCCAAGCTTGCCTCGGACTGATCGCCGCTCAACATGCGGGCGATCTCGGCAGTACGCGCTTCGCCGGTTACCTCGCCCAAATGCGTCTGGGGAACATCGCCCGGTTCCTTGCTGACGACATAATGCTTGTCAGCCATGACGGCGACCTGCGCCAAGTGGGTTACGACAATCACCTGATGCGTAGCGGCGAGATCTGCCAGCACGCCCGCGAGCGCACGCGCCGTGGAGCCACCGACACCAGCATCGACCTCGTCAAACACCAGCGTATCGACACCGTCCGCGTTACCGAGGACAACCTTACTTGCCAGCATGACGCGGCTGAGCTCGCCGCCCGACGCAATTCGACGCAGGGGGCGCGGCGTCAAACCGGCACCGCTGCGGTATAGCAGCTCGTAGCTCGAAGGACCAACGGGCGTCCACTCAGCACGGGGAAGATCGCGCGACTCCCAGACGAGCTCGGCACTACCCATCTCCAAGCGCGCCATCTGGCGGCCAACCTCGTGGCAGAAGCGCGGGGCCGCCGTATTGCGAGCGCGCTTAAGTGCCTTGGCAGCGGCGAACAACTCGCGCTCGGCGCTCCCGAGTGCCTCACGCGCCTTTTTGATCTGTTCATCGCCATCATCGACCAGGGACAGCAGCTCTTGCGAGCGATCGCGCATGGCAAAAACATCGTCCATGGTGGGGCCCCACTGACGCAACAGCCCCTTGAGGTCGGAATACCGCTCACGCATGCGGGCGAGCTCGCGCGGGTCGAAGGCGACCCCATCGCGATAGGCACGAAGCTCGTTCGCGCAATCCTCAAGGGAGATACAGGCATCCGAAAGCGCATCGGCAATGTCGCCCAGTTTGCGATCGACGGTAGCCATACGGGAAAGCTCTGCCACGGCGTTGTTCACGGCATCGAGCGCTCCCCCTTCGGCGACAAGCGATGCATGGGCATCGCTAGCAGTGGCAACCAGTACCTCGGCATGTTCGGAGCGCGGCAGCAGTTCCTCGAGTTCCTCATACTCGCCCGGCCTGGGGTCGACCTCGGCAATGCGCTCCAGGGCGAAGCGCGCCTCCTCGACACGACTCCCCTGCGCACGCGAGGCCTCCTCGACGCGACGAACCTCCTTGGCAGCCGCGCGCGAGGCTTTAAAGCAAGCACGGTAGTGCTCGAGCGCCTCGAGCGCAGAACGTCCCGCCCACGCATCGACCATCGCAACGTGATGCGCCGGATCGAGCAAGCGCTGGTGCTCGTGCTGGCCGCACAGATCCATCATCACGCCAACGCGCTCCGAAAGCTCGCGCACGCTGGCGATGCGGCCGTCAATCTTCACGCGGCTGCGGCCCTCGGCAGAAAGGCTACGCTGGACCGTGAAACCCTCCGTGTCGTGTGGACCGTCGAACAGCCGCGCCTCAACGCTAGCAAGCGCCTCGCCCTCGCGCACCGTCGAAGAATCCGCACGCTCGCCCAAAATAAGCTTGAGGGCCGAGAGCAGCGCGGTCTTACCGGCGCCGGTTTCTCCAGTCAGAACCGTTAGGCCCGCGCTCGGAACCAACGTCGCCTCGCGAATGAGTGCAATGTTGGAAACCTGCAGCTCATCGATCATGACGCACTCCGTAGAATACGCGGCTCACCGAGTTGTAAAAACTCTCGGGGCCGTAGTCGAGCAGCAGCACATCGCCGGGGCCTCGGCGCACGGCCACGCTCTCGACCGTGCCGTCGCAGGTAATAAACTGTCCATCGATAGCGATCGCCGGAACGCTCGGGCGATCATCGGACATAAAGATTTCGACGACATCACTCGGCGAAGTCAAGAAGGCACGGGCCTGAATGGTGTGCGGCGCAATGGGTACGCAGACCATACCCGTATAGTCGGGGCTCACAATGGGGCCACCTGCACTGAGCGCGTACCCCGTAGAACCAGTCGCCGTGGACACGACCACGCCGTCGCCACGCAGTCGATCGATATGGTGGCCCGACACCGTGATGTCGAACTCAACCATATCGGACAGGGGGCCGCGCGTGAGCGCCATGTCGTTGAGGGCGAACGTGCGCACGACATCCTTCGTGCCATCGTCGCGCACGGACACGATATCCGCGGCGATGGTGGCGCGACGGCTCACGTGCAGCTCGCCGGAAAGGGCGTCGCTCACGACCTGCAGAATGTCGCGCTCCTCGGGGCTCGCAGCAGTTAAAAAGCCCAGGTGACCATAGGAAAGACCGAGGATAGGAATCTCGCGATGGTTGAGGATGCGGGCAGCGCGCAGCAACGTACCGTCGCCGCCGAGCGTAATGACCAGATCGGAGCCGTCAATATCAGGCGTGCTTTGAATCTTCGATCGCTGGTCGGCAGCCCATGCGACCTCATAGCCCTGGCGCGTCAGCCAAAGCTCGAGCATCAGGCCGCTCTCAACCGCCTCTTGCTTGTAGTAATTGGGAACCAGAAAGACCTTCATAGCGTTGCAGCTTTCTCGCTCAAAACCGATACCTGGAATTGCAGCTCGTCTTGCGTGCGGTCGCCGGGGTCAAATCTCGTGCCGTACAGGAAAAACTCAACGTTTCCCTTGGCACCATGAATGGGCGACACGCACACATCGACCGGGAACAGCCCCTTGGCAGCAAAGAGTTCAACTGCCGCAACGAGTGTATCGCGGCGCACGGCGGGATCGGTCACAATGCCGCCCTCACCCACCAGCGCCGCCGGAGCCTCAAACTGCGGCTTTACAAGCGTGCAGAATGCACCCGTAGGCGCCAGGCACGCCAGCACCGCATCGATAATGTTCGCGATGCTGGTAAACGAGACATCACACACAGCCAGGTCGATGGCGCCGGCATAGCCAAGCTCAGGCAGCTGCGTCACGTTTGTGCGCTCATGCAGCGTCACGCGATCGTCCTGACGTAACGACCAATCGAACTGGGCGCGACCAACGTCCACCGAGACAACGGTCGCAGCTCCGCGCTTGAGCAGGCAATCGGTAAAGCCGCCGGTAGAGCAGCCCACATCCAGACAGGCAAGGCCCGTCGGATTGATACCAAACGTATCAAGCGCGCCTTCGAGCTTAAGACCGCCGCGGCCAACATAGGGAATGCGCCCCTTCACGTGCAACGGCAGGCCCGGGGTCACCTTAAGGCCCGGCGAAGTCAAGCGCTCGCCGCCACTCGAGACCAAGCCAGCCATAAGAGTGCGAAGGGCATCCGCGCGATCGGCGCAGATGCCCTGTGAAATCAGTTCGTCATCAAGACGCACGCGTTTCATGAATGCCATCAACCATTCGTATCCGGAGATGCGGCCTAGCTATCCTGGGATTCGTTTGCCGCATCCTCATCGTATTCCTGCTCGAGCTTGTCGGCCTCACGCGGCGTCAGCTCAAACTTATCGACCATGTCGACCGCACGGGAGCCCAGCTCAATCGCCTCGTCAAACAGATCGAGCGAACGCTCCAAGGACGTATCCTTAGAGCGAACGGTAGCTATGATCTGGTCCAAGCGGTCCGAAATCTCGTCGAAGTTGCGGACGGAACCCTCTGGCATGGCTACTCCTCGACGGTACCGGTCTCGGCCTCGGCGACCTCAGCGTCCTCGTCGAGAACGCCGGCCTCGGCCTGAGCAACCGCAACCTTTGCGGCAGCCTCGGCAGCCTGTGCCTCCTCGCGAGCGCGATCCTCGGCCAGCAGCTCCTGGTATAGGTCCTCGCCCGGCAGCTCCTCGCTGCGAGCGATCTTACCCAGCACGCCGTTGACGAACGACGCGGACTGGTCGGTGCCATAGGCCTTGGCAAGCTCAACGGCCTCGTTGATCACGATGGCGTCCGAGACCTCCTCGTCGGTGAGGAAACGCATCTCGTAAACGGCGATACGCAGCAGGTTGCGGTCGGCGCCGGGCATGCGCATAAGATCCCAGTTCTTGGCAACGGAGCGCAGAGCACAGTCGATGCGGTCGATATGCTCGTAGGCACCTCGGCACAGCTCCAGAGCATAGGGATCGAGGGGACCCTTCGAGATCAGGAAATCACCCTCGAGGACGCGCTCGAGCGGGCTGTCCGTGGCCTCGGCCTGGAACAGCAGCTGCAGCGCCTGACTGCGGGCAAGCGTACGCCCGCGATAAACCTTAAGGCTCAAAGGTTACTCCTTGGGGAAAACGAGGCCGTCGATGCAAACGTCAACGCGCTCGACCTCAACGCCAACCTGGGCATCGATGGCGGCGACCACGGCAGCGCGAACGGCCTCGGCGAGTTTCTTGAACGGATAGCCAAAGAACACCACGACGCGCACGGTGAGTGCGAGCTTGTCGCCGACGACCTCGGCCTCGACCGCCGGCTCAGAAGCCGGGGCCTTGGACGAGAGCATCATGGAGACAAGGTTGGTGGCAAGGTCCTTGACGCCAACGGAGGCGATGCCCTCGACATCGGACACGGCGCGCGAGACGATGGCGGTCAGAACATCGGGCGAAATGCCGATGCCGTCAATCTTGATTTCCTGGGGCATGAGTCCTCCTAGAAGAGTTGGTTGCTAGACGCGGGAGACGAACTTGCCGTCGCGGGTGTCAACCTTGATGACCTCGCCCTCGTTGAGGTACATGGGGACCTGGATGACAGCGCCGGTGTCGATCGTGGCCGGCTTGGTGGAACCCTGGACGGTGTCGCCCTTAAAGCCCGGGTCGGTCTGGACGATGGTGGTCTCGATGAACATCGGCGGGGTCACGCCCATGAGCTCATCGTCGGCGAAGAGCAGCTGGCAGATGTCGTTCTCGCGCAGCCACTTGGAGTTCTCGCCCACCATGTCCTCGGGAACGGGAACCTGCTCATAGGACTCGTTGTCCATGAAGATGTAGTCGGTGCCATCGTTGTAGAGGTACTGGAACTCACGGGTGGTGAGCATGACGCTCTCGAACTTGGTGCCGGCGTTGCAGGTGTTCTCGACGACGCGGCCGCTCTTGATGTCGCGGGTCTTGTAGCGCACAAACGCGCCGCCCTTGCCCGGCTTGACATGCTGGAACTCGACGATGGTGTAGACCTTGTCCTTGATGCGGAGACCGAGGCCGTTCTTGAAGTCGGCGGTGGAAATGGTAGGCATAGCGACCTTTCTTGTTATGGGCAGAACGCACAAGCGTCCAAATTACATACGACAGAAATTATACACTTGCAGACGGCGCCTGCGGCGAGCGCATAAAAAGAGAACGCGGGGCGTCCGAATCAATCCGGACGCCCCGCCCCAAACTATCTACTGAAGTAAACTAGCAGTCGATAACGTGCAGGTCGTGCGGGGTCTTGGTGAAGGGCTCATAGCCGTTCTCGGTGACCACGCCGTAGTCCTCCAGGCGCACGCCGCCCACGCCGGGCAGGTAGACGCCGGGCTCCATGGTGATAACCGAGCCGACCTCGATGATATTCTTGCTGCGGTTAAAGTTGGGCAGCTCATGGATGTCGATGCCCACGCCGTGACCCAAGCCATGGTTATAGTAATCGCCATAGCCGGCATCGCCGATGATCTTCTTGGAGAGCTTGAAGATGTCGTTGCCCTCAACGCCCGGATGGATGGCGGCGACGCACTCCTCGTGCGTACGGCGCACGAGTGCGTACAGGTCGAGCTGCTCCTGGGTGGGCTCGCCCATCACGACAGTGCGCGTCATGTCGGAGCGGTAATCGCAATAGCCCGCGCCGTAATCCATAAGAACGAAATCGCCCTTCTCGATCACGCGGTCGCTCGGCACGGCATGCGGGTTGGCGGTGTTGGGGCCGCTCGCGACGATGGAACCGAAGGCCAGGCTGTCGGCACCGTTGGCGAACATAAAGATCTCGAGCTCGTTGCGTACCTGCTTCTCGGTCATACCGGGCTTAATAAAGCCGAGCATGTGCTGGAAGGCGGCATCGGTGATCGACTGCGCATGGCGCATGAGCTCAATCTCCTCGGCGTCCTTGATGGCGCGCATCTTGCGGATATCGTCGTGCATCAGCGGCAGCATACAGGCGACGGAACGGTCCTCCAGGCCGCGCTGAATACCCTGGTAGAAATTAATCTGCATATCGTCCTCGACAGCGCAGACGCGGCATTTGTTGGCCGCGATCTTGCCGGCGACCCAACCGGGGATGGTGCCCTCATCCATGTCGTAGACCCAGGGGCTGCCGGCTGGCGTGTTCTCCTCAAAGCTGTTGAGGTAGCGCGAGTCGGTGTGGAACAGGCACTGGTCGGCCGTAATAAACGCAGCGTGCGGGAACTCGAAGGTGTAGTCGAAGACGCCCTTCACGCCCGTAAGCCAACGAAGGTTGGCCTCGTCGCGCACCACGATGGCGTCGTAGCCACGCTCGACCATCAGGGCACGGACACGCTCGATACGACCGGCAGGACCGGCAGCAAACTCAGACATGCAGATTCCTTTCTTGTTGTCTCAATATAGACGGGACGGGTCTCAACCGAACGACGGAATCGCATGCGATCCGCAACCGATTGAAAACCCGCCCCTCAACATGATACGAAAGACGATGGAAGTCAATAAATCTTAGAGAAGTTCTTTACGAGAAGCCAAGTAGGCGTGAGCATGGCGCTCAAGAACCTCGTCCTCGACGCTCGTTAGGCGAATGGCGCCGAGCGCCGCGGGCAGCGGCAGCATGCTGCGGTTCGAGCGGACAAACTGCTGTCTGCGGAACTCCTCGATATATGCGGCAGGCTCCAAGTCGAAGGCAAGCTCCTCGATGCCAAAGTCCTCCAGGCAGTCATCGAGATCAAACACATAGTCGATATCGAAGTCGCAGGCATCGTGTGCTAGGCGCGCCTCAAAGCGCATGCCCTCGGACAACAGCTGGTAGGCAGGGACCTGCGAAGCGGCATCGCCCAAGCAAGCGCGCAGGGTGCGCTCCCCCGTCTTGCCAAAATCGAGCGCATGGCGAGCGCTCGGGTTCGTGGCCGTCAGCACGTCCTTGCGGGCAGTCTGAGACCATTGAACGGCATTGACGAGTGCGACCTCCTCGCCCGCGAGAATCTCGGGGACGGTCTCAGTAAACTGATTCCAGCGGGACTTGCTGCTCGAAAGCATGGTGCCAACAAGTACCGCATAGCCGAACTTGAGGTCCTCGGGTTCCGCCTCGCGAACAAGGTCGAGATCACACACAACCAAGCCCGGTTCGGGACGGAACGCGATAGCGGGAAGCGCATTGGCCAACGAGGCGACGAGCGGCTTCATGGTCGTCGCGACCGTGAGCATGGCGTCGAAGGTCGTCGGCAGCAGCGCGCACTCGGTTCGGCCACACCACTGGTTGGCGCACCAGCCAACAACCGAACAGGTTGCGGCATCGCCAACAGCGACAACCAGATCGTCGCAGGTGATGCGGTTGGCAGACAGGGCGCCAAAGATAGCATCGGCGTCGGCCAGCGTGGCACCAGCAGGCGAAACCTCGAGGACGAGCAGCGACACGGCAAAACCGGCGTCGACCAGCGCATGCTCGACGACCTCACCAAAACGCTCGGATGTGGCGTCGTTCCAAACCACCATCGCGCGCTTAGGCTTGCCCACGGCCGAGGCAAACATGCGCGGCAGCTCATCGAACGCGCCCAATCCGACGCGGACATCGACACTGCGGTTTTGGAAATTGATCAGTTGACGGCGAATCATAGCAGTCCACGCTCCAAAAGCATCTCGGCACAAAGGTAGGAAACGTCCTCGAAGGACTTGTTGCGAATATCAAGGGTAATATCGGCGGCCTGGCGATACAGCGGACGACGATGCTCAAACAGGCGCGCGGCATGCTCGGGCGAACGGAAATCGGGGCGCGTGTCGGACCGACGAATCTGGCGAATCGAATCCTCGAAGTCGCCCTCGAGGTACACGCACGTACCCATTTCGTGCATCAGCTCAATATTCACCGGCGTCTCGACGATACCGCCCCCGCACGAAACCAACAGGCTGCGCTCGCTTTGGAGCGAACGGAGCGCCGAGGTCTCGAGCTCGCGAAAACGATCCTCGCCCTCGGTCTCAAAAATCTCGGTTACCGACTTGCCGCAACGGCGCACGACCAGGCGGTCGGTATCGATAAAACGCCGCTTGAACATAGTGCCGACGTTGCGCGCAAGCGTCGATTTGCCCGCGCCCAAAAAGCCGATAAAGAAGATATGGTCGCAGCCGTGTTTGATGTGCTGAGACATGGCGAAACCTATTCCTCGCAGGGAAGGTCGCGCAGGGCCCGGCGCTCAAAGATACGGAAGATCTGCGTGTACCACAGGTCCTGGGTTGCCTGCGGCTTAACCAGGATAGTATCGACGCCGGCAAAATTGCCGCTCCACACGTCCGTGTAGAGCTGATCACCGATCAGCACCGCCTCGTCGGCCGTGGCGCCGAGGCGCTTAAGACCCGCCTTGAGGGCAAACGGCGCCGGCTTCATGGCGTGGCTGATGGCCTCGAGTCCCAGCTCGCGTGCAGAGCTCATGACCTGGTCGCGATGCCAGTTGTTGGACACCATGCACAGCTTAAAGCCTTTGGCGCGGGCGGCATCGAGCCAAGCGGAAACCGCGGCGGGAACCTGCTCGGTGTCGCGCGGCACCAGGGTGTTATCGCGATCGAGCAGAATGGCGCGTTTGCCGTCGGCCCACAGGGCATCAAGGTCGATGCGATCGACCGAGGCAACGTATCGTTTGGGGCTAAAAATCCTCATGCTAATTCCAAGACTGTTGATGCTCTTCGTAGGTTTGCGAGAAGTACTCCTCGTCCTGCGTAATGTAGAAATACAGGTCATCGGAGTCGGTCGGCTCAAGCGTGGCCTTGAGTGCCTCGAGCGACGGAGAGCAGATGGGCGTGGGCGGCAGGCCCTCATGCTTATAGGTGTTATACGGGCTATCGCTCTGCAGGTCGTCGGCGGTAACCTCGCCACCGGTGACATACATCATGGTCGCATCGCTGTTGAGATAGCGCAGACCGTCGAGCTTGCCGGCAAGGCGGTTGTAGAAGACCGAGGCCACGTGCGCACGTTGATCGGCGTTGAGGCCCTCGCGCTCAACGATAGAGGCCAAGTTGACGATGTCGTAGTCGGACATCTCCACACCATAGCGCTCCTTGATCTTGGCTTCGCAGCTCGCAAAGTCAAGCGACTTGTACTCGGTCTTAAACTGATCGAGCATAGCGCGAATCACGTCATCGACCGTCGGCGAATCGCCCAACGAATAAGTCTTGGGGAACAAGAAACCCTCAAGCGAGTCGTTGGCGGCGCCCTTAAGGAAGCTATAGTCGTCCACGTAGTTGGAGGCCTTAGCCTGGTTGAGGAAGTCTTCCTTAGAGATGCCATCGTAGGCCTGGGCCACACGGTCGGCGACTTGATCGACCGTCAGGCCCTCAGGGATAGTTAGCGCATTGGAGCCCGCGTTGGGACCTTCCATGAGCTGCTGAACAACCTTGGTCGCGTCCATGAGTGTGGTGAACAAATAGGTACCAGGCTTGAGCGACATATCGGCGTTGAGCTTTTTCACCGCCGCATAGTAATCCTTGGGATTCTCGACGATATGGTTCTCGGAGAGAATCGAGGCGATCGTATCGCCCGAAGCACCGTCGGGAATGGTTACCGTAACCTGCTGACCAGCCGTGACCTTCGTATCCTCACCGGCAAAGAAGCCCTTGACGGCCGGCACGACAAAGAAAACGATCGCGACAAGCGCAAGCACCGCCACCACAACGCCGATGATCATGGGAACCGGAGAGCTCTTCTTTTGAGCACCGCGACGAGTATGCGTGTTGTAGCTCGAGCGGGTCGCCGGAGCAACGCCATGCGAACCGCGGGCGTGATGAGAATGCGATTGGGGGGCCTGCGTTCGCTGGGTAGGTGCCTGCTGCTTAAAGCGGGTACCGCCTGCAGGCTGGGCCGTACGAGCAGTGGGCTGCTGAGCCGCGTGAGAAGCCGGATGCTGAACCGAACGAGCAGAAGGCTGCTGACCCGTCCGTTGAACAGGTTGGGCCGAACGAGAGAAGGACTGCACCGGGCGCGCGGCAGGCTGAGCTGCGCGCTGCGTCGGCTGTGCCGGACGCTGGCCAGGCTGGGCAGGGCGCGACGCCGGCTGACGTGTACGATTCGGCTGGCGCGGATCGGAAGCACTAGGCATGCGAAACCTCCTCGTTTTTACGATCGAGCCACGTCTGCAAAAAAAGGCTGGCGGCAATCATGTCGATCTTGCCCCTCATCTGCTTTTCGTTGAGGCCCTGCTCGCGCAGGATACGCTTGGCCTCTTGCGAGGACAGACGCTCGTCCTCAAACTCCAGCGGAAGATCGAGCTCGTCGGCAATCTTTTGCGCCACGGCGGCAACGCGCTCGGCTTGGGGGCCGGGCTCACCGGCCATGGTCAGGGGACGTCCGCTTACCAGGATGTCGGGCTCATAGTCTTCGACCAGGTAGCGGAACGTCTTGGCCATACCGGTGACCTCGGCGGCCGGGAGCACCTTGACGGGCATCGCCATCTTGCCATCACGGCTCGAGACGGCGATGCCAATCCTGGTCTCCCCTATGTCCAGCGCAAGCGCGACCACAGTGACTTCTTAGATTCTTAGGCGCCGAGCGCGGTCTTGGCGGCCGCGAGGGCATCGGCGATGCCGGCAGCATTCTTGCCACCGGCCTGGGCCATGTTGGGACGGCCACCACCGCGACCGTCGACCAGACCCGCGATCTGCTTGATCACATTACCGGCGTGGAACCCGGCCTTCACGGCGTCATCGGAGCCGGCAGCGAGCAGGGCCGGAGTGCCCTTCTCAGTCACGCTGGCGACGACACAAGCGACGGGGCCGGCGACCTTCTGGTGCACGGTATCCCATACGTTGCGCAGGTCGGCAGCCTCAAGGCCCTGGAGCTCAGCAACGACGAGCTTGTAGCCACCGAGCTCGACAGCACCCTCGATGGCGCTGGAAATGGCGTCGGAGGAACCACCGGTCAGAGCCTTTTTGAGCTTGTTGGACGTCTCGCGCAGCTCGACCTGCAGGTTCTCCGCACGGGCGGGAACCTCGTCGACGCGGCACTTGAGCGCAGCAGCGGCGGCGTCAACGAGTGCCAGGCGGTCGGCCATATAGTCGAGAGCACCCTTAGAGGTCACGGCCTCGATACGGCGGACGTTCGAGCCCGTAGAGGACTCGGAAATAATCTTGAACAGGCCGATCTCGGCGGTGTTGGCGGCATGCGTGCCACCGCAGAGCTCGCGAGAGAACGGCTGGTCCTCGGCGCCCACGGAGACGACGCGGACGACATCGCCGTACTTCTCGCCAAAGAGGGCGACAGCGCCGGCAGCCTTAGCCTCGTCGATGCCCATAACACGGGTCACGACCGGCTTGGAGGCGAAGATCTGCTGGTTGACCAAGTCCTCGACAGCCTTGAGCTGCTCGGAGGAAAGGGCCTCGAAGTGCGTAAAGTCAAAGCGCAGGTGCTCGGGCGTCACCAGCGAGCCGGCCTGGGAGACGTGCTCGCCCAGGACCTGCTTAAGGGCAGCGTCGAGCAGGTGCGTGGCGGTGTGGTTGCGGCGCAGGAAGCCACGGCGCTCGGCGTCGAGAGCGGCGGTCACAGCGGCACCGACAGTCAGCGTGCCATCGGCAACGTGCGCGACGTGGGCATACAGGCCGTTGTGGTTCTTGGTGTCGGCAACGGTCAGAACAACGCCCTCGGCGGAAAGCTTGCCGGCATCGCCCTGCTGACCACCCATCTCGGCATAGAACGGGGTGCGGTCGAGCACGACCTCGACATCCTCGCCCGCGGCTGCGGACTCGACGGACTCGCCGTTGCGCACGATGGCGACAACCTTGGCACCCTCGATGACGTCGTTGTCATAGCCGTCGAACTCGGTCGCGGAGACCTTGTCGGAAAGCTCGACCCACACGTCGTTGAAGCTGCCCCAGACGTCGCCCTTGGCATTGGCGCGGGCGCGGGCCTTCTGGTCCTCCATGCAGGCAGTGAAGCCGTCCATGTCGACGTCGTGGCCAGCGGTGCCGGCGATCTCGACGGTCAGATCGATGGGGAAACCAAAGGTGTCGTGCAGCTTAAAGGCGACATCGCCCGGAAGCACAGCGCCCTCGGCAAGCGCTGCCAGGGCCTCGTCCAGGTACACGCGGCCGTTGTCGAGCGTCGTGGAGAAGCGCTCCTCCTCGGAGGCAACGATACCCTTGACGAGCGCGACGTTCTTGAGCAACTCGGGATAGGCCTCGCCCATTTGAGCGTTGACCTCGTCGATGAACTTGGTCAGGAAGGCGCCCTCGATGCCCAGCAGGCGACCGTGGAACACGGCACGGCGGAGCAGACGGCGAAGGACGTACTCGCGACCCTCGTTGCCGGGAAGGATGCCGTCCGAGATCATAAAGTCGACAGCACGGGAGTGGTCGGCGATGATGCGCAGGGAGCGGCTGGCGCCGGAGTAATCGTCGGCGTCATAGGTCTTACCGCTGATCTCCTCACCGAGCTTGATGAGGTGCTGCATCAGATCGCCGTCGTAGTTAGCAGTCTTGTGCTGCATGATAGCGGCCATGCGCTCCAGGCCCATGCCCGTATCGAGGTTGCGGTGCGGCAGCTCCGGCATGGAGCCGTCCTCCTGGCGGTCGTACTGGGTAAACACGAGGTTCCAGAACTCAAGGAAGCGGTCGCAGTCGCAGCCAGGCTTGCAGTCGGGGCTGCCGCAGCCGACCTCCTCGCCCATGTCAAAGTAGATCTCGGAGCACGGACCGCAGGGACCGGTGGGGCCAGCGGCCCAGAAGTTGTCGTCCTCGCCCAGACGCGAGATGTGGTCCTCGGCAACGCCCAGGGAGCGCCACACGTCATGGGTCTCGTCGTCCTCGGTAAAGACAGTGAAGTACAGGCGGTCGAGCGGCAGCTTGAACTCCTTGGTGATGAGCTCAAAGGCCCAAGCGCAGGCCTGCTGCTTGGAGACGCCGCCAAAGGAGAAGTCGCCGAGCATCTCAAAGAAGGACAGGTGACGGCCGTCCTCGCCGATGCAGTCGATGTCGTTGGTGCGGACGCACTTCTGGCAGGAGATCGCGCCGATCTCCTTCATGGTCTTCTTGCCCTGGTAGTACTCCTTAAACTGGTTCATGCCGGCGTTGGCAAGCAGCAGCGAAGGGTCGTCGGGGACGAGGGACGAAGAAGGATAGAGCTTAAGACCGCGCTCCTCAAAGAAGTTGAGGAACTTGGAGCGAATCTCGGCCGTAGTCATTGACGGGTAGTCAGCACTCATAGAGGGAATCTCCTCGGTTTCACATCGAAACAGTTCAAACGTAACGATATTACCATCCCGCCGCGCCTGTGCAAAAAAGAGGGTCGCCAAACAGCGACCCTCCAGCGAAAGTGCACGTTATTTAGTACTGCGCGATCCTTTGAAAAAGGACTGCTGTATAATTGCATATAAGATTCACCCGGAAGGAGCGATCGATGAAAAGCAAACGATTTGTCCTGAATGCACTTCTGGTTGTAGCACTTTTAGCGCTCTTAGCCTTCTCATGCTGGTACGCAAACCAACCATCATTTGGATACGTATTGTATACAGTAATGTCCGGCGATAAGGCTTATTACACTCTACGCGCAATTGACATTCTCTTTTTCTATGTAGCCGGCCCCTTATCAATCGCTTTGGTCGCGTTTCTTGTCATTTACAACTTCAAGAAACGTTAATAGAACCTATTTAGAATCCGAATCGTCCATGGAGCCGTCGATGCCGGTTTTGGTGTCGTCGTCCGAGTTGGAGTCATCGTCCTTGGCGAAGAGGTTCTTGAAGAAGCCCGTGGCATCGGGCTGCAGGCTCGAGAGTTTAATCCAGGGATTATCGAGCTCGGGCTTGGGCATGGCCTTGGCCTCGGGCACAGTCTCGTTGCCGATGAGCTCGGACTCGTAGATGAAGGTATCGTCGCCGAGCGCGTCGTAGGCGGCGACCGGGTTGCCCTCGGCATCGCGATACGGCGTGCCCTTAAACACGGCGCCGTCGTATGCCACAAGCTGGCGACCGGTCTCATTCTCGAAGTAGTACACGAAGATACCCTTGAGAGCCGCACAAAGCGGGATGGCAATAATCATGCCGATGGGGCCCATGAGTGCCGAGCCAATAACGAGCGCCGTAAGGCTCATGATGGGATGCACCTGCACTGAGCTCTGCATGACCTTAGGCGAAATCACATTGTCGGTGACATTTTGTGCGACCATCGTCACGATGAGCGTCCATAACGCCAACATGGGACTGAACATGAAACCGAGCACTGTGGCGATTGCTGCGCTCACCCAGGGACCGACGACCGGAACCAAATGCATGATGCCGGTAAAGATAGCCATGAGCGCCGCATACGGATGGCCGATGATCATAAAACCGATAAAGGCGAGGAAACCACCGCAGATGGACGTCACGACCATACCGCGCATGTAGCCGCCGACAGAGCGAGAAAGGATGGCGACCATAAAGCGGTACGAGGTCTCCTTCTCCTGACCGATGATGGTGCAAATCTCGTGGTGCATGCGAGGGTAGTCGCAGGCCATCCAGTAGGCAAGCACCAGGCCCAGGAAGATAACGAACAGTTGCGATGCCGTATTGGTAATGAGCGGGAATACACCGCGACCGAGCTCGGCGGCAATCTGAGACACATACTTCGATGCGACGGTAACGAGTGATGACAGATTGTCGTCCAAGTACTCCTTAACCGGCGTGTTGTTGAGCGTCTTGGCATGCGAGATCATCTCATTGAGATCGCCACCCGCAACACGAAGCTGCTCGGGCAGGCGGCTCAGGACTTCCATGATCTGGCCAAAGAGAATCGGCGACAAGATGCAAACGACACCGACGAGCACGGCAACAACAACAATAAGCGCGATAAGCGAACCGATGCCGCGATTCACGCCATGGTGCTCGAGCCAGTTGGTGATCGGGGACATCACAAAAGCAATGATGGAGCCGACGGCAAGAAACTCAATGACCGGTGCCAGGATGCCCATAAGGTTAAAGATGACAGCAGCAATAACAATGCAGCCGACAACAGCCCAAATGCGCAGCGTCAGAATGCGGGTGTCGCGCAGCACGCGATCGGTTTGTTGGGGGTGCTCACTCATGAACGAATCATCACTCCGTCGGGGTCAATCTTGTCCTGAATCTTCTTAAGCGTGCGGCGCAGCAGACGCGAAACCTGCACCTGAGAAATACCCAGCTTCTTGGCGATCTCGATCTGGGTCATGCCCTTCACAAAGCGCAGCTCGATCACCTCGCGCTCGCGCGGCGAGAAATCACGGATGGCCTCCTCAATCACCAAGCGGTCATCGGTAAAGTCGAGCTCGTTGTCGTCGTCGGCGTAACGGTCGAGAATCGAGGGGGCATCGTCGGAATCGGACGCACCAGGAGCCTCGATGGGCACCGAGGTATAAGCCGAAGACGATTCCATAGCCTCGAGGACCTCATCGACAGTCACATCTAGATACTCAGCGATCTCCTCAACCTTGGGCGAGCGCTGTAGCTCGTTGGTGAGCTTATCGGTAGCCTGGTTGACCTTGGCCGAGAGCTCCTGCAAGCGACGGGGCACGCGCACGCTCCAGCCCTTGTCGCGGAAATGGCGTTTGATCTCGCCCAGGATAGTGGGTGTCGCAAACGTCGTGAACTCGAGTCCGCGCTCGGGATCAAAGCGGTCGATAGCCTTGAGCAGGCCCAAATAGCCAACCTGCATCAGATCATCGAGCGGCTCGCCGCGGTTCTTAAATTTGTTGGCAAGAAACCTTACCAGGTTCATGTGGGACATGACGAGCTGCTCGCGTGCGTCCGGGTCACCGGTCTCTTTATAGTGACGAAACAGCTCGCGGGTTTTCTCCTTGTCCCAAGCGGTCTTACCGCTCCGGGAACGTTCGGTCATATTAGATATCCGCCTTGAGGTCGAGGGAAAGCGTCAGGGGCGCCGCAGTCTTTTCGTAGGAATCGCACACGCTCGCGAGGATGAGCTCGGCATACACCGCAGCCTGGTCGTCTTCATCGACCGTAGCCTGGTCGCCAAAGGTAATAGTCATGCCAACGTGGGTCTCATCGACATCGAATTTGATGGTGATGTCATCGCAGTCGACCGCGGTGCAACCAAAGATGAAAGCCTCCTCGGCAGCCATGCGGATGTCCTCAATGCGATCGACAGACATAGAGCACAGGGCACCAACGTTGGCTGCCGTCATGCGCACAAGGCGAGCGAGACGCGGGTCACCGGCAACGGTCAGCGTGATAGGGCAGGTTGCTTCGCTACTCATCGCAGGACTCCTCAGAGGTCTCGGCGGGCGTATAGGTGTAATACTGAGCCGGCTTGGATACAGACTTCTGACCATCATCGTCGCCCGCGGCGGCCTCGTCCTCGCCAATTAGGACGCGCTCGGTAGGCTGCTCGGCCTCCGCAGCGGCAGCGGCGAGCTTGCGATCGGCGTCGGCTGCAGGAGCCTTCACCTTATTGAAGAGCTTCTGCACAGCACCGGCGGCAGAATCAGTCACGCTCGACACGGCGCTGCTGGCCTCGGCCACGCTGCCCGTGACCTCGGAAATGTCGCGAACGACGGCCTCAACCTCAACAAGGTTGGACGTCAGGGCATCGACCGCGGTCTTGCTCGACTTAAGCAGCGGCTCCATCTGGGCAAGCGCCGGCGTAAGCTCATCGACAGCGCCATCGAGCTTTGCCACCACAGGCTGAGCCTCGGCGATGGTGTTGTTGAGGTCGTTCACGGTCTTATCGAGCGAGTCGACAACGGTGCGGGTCTTGCGCAGGGTAAGCGCGAGCTCAACGATAGCCCACACGCCGGCAACGGCGAGCAACAGCAAGGCGATTTGAATGGGACTCATACAAGCCTCCCAAAGGAATCGAAATACAGACGGTTTCCATGGTACCCCAAAGGGGACCGAACATGCCAAGAGCAGCAACGTGGAACAAAATTATCAGCAGCTACTTCGGTGCATTCCCGCTGCGGTCGCGTTCGCTTTGCTCTACGCGCCATTCTTCCCAACCGCGGCCAGCAGGCTGCCAGAACGCGCCGCGCTCCAGTCCCTCGGGCAAATAGCGCTGATCGACCCAGCCTTCGGGATAATCATGTGGATACTTATACACACCGTAATCATCGCTGCCCGGGCGATGGCGATCGCGCAGATAACTAGGCACCTCGCGAAGCCCACTAGAATGGATATCGGCCAGCGCCGCATCGATCGAAGCCTCACACGCATTGGACTTAGGCGCCAAACAAACATAGAGCGCAGCCTGCGCGAGGTTAATACGGCACTCGGGATAGCCAATAACCTCGGCAGATTTAAACGCAGCATGCGCTATAAGAAGCGCCTGCGGGTCAGCGTTGCCAACGTCCTCAGAGGCATGAATCATAATGCGACGGGCGATAAACTTAGGATCCTCCCCTGCATCGATCATGCGCGCAAGCCAGTAGACCGTGGCATCGGGGTCGCTACCGCGCATGGACTTGATGAACGCACTGATGATGTCGTAGTGCATGTCACCGTTTTTGTCATACGTAAAGCCGCGACGCGGGTTGGCAATCTTTACGTCATCCACGGTGATGGGATAGCGCTCCCCCGCCGACGGCGCTGGCGTTCCCTCGGTATCGGGACGCGTGACGGCAATCTCGCTCGCCAGCTCAAGTGTCGTCAGGGCCGAGCGTGCATCACCCGCGGCCAGCGTACAAATGGTCTTGACCGTATCCTCATCGGCCGAGAACTTACCGTTCAGGCCATGCGGAGCCTCGAGCGCACGCTCGATCAGCGTGGCTATGTCCTCGTCCTTAAGGTGTTCAAGTTCCACCACACGACCACGCGAGAGCAACGCCGAGTTGACCTCGAAGTACGGGTTCTCCGTCGTGGCACCAATCATAATGACGGTACGGTTCTCAACCGCATGCAGCAATGCATCCTGCTGTGACTTCGAAAAGCGATGAATCTCGTCGATAAACAGGATGGTGCGACGGTCGTACGTATTCAGACGCGTCTTTGCCTCGTCGATCACGCGACGCAGGTCCTTCACGGTACCCGTGACGGCGCTGACCTCGACAAACTCACTCTTGGTATGGTTGGCGATAATGTGGGCCAGCGTCGTCTTGCCCGTACCGGCCGGCCCGTACAGTATCACGCTCGAAAGCACATCGTGCTCGATCGCGGCACGCAACCATGAGCCCTTACCGACGGCCTTTTGCTGGCCCACATACTCGTCGAGCGAATTGGGGCGCATGCGCACCGCAAGCGGCGCATTCTGAAAGGAACGCTCGCGCGTCGAAGCAGAAAAAAGGTCGTCCATAGCCATCCCGTGCATCAATCAAAAAAGTTATCCACTAACAGTATACCTAATAGATACGAACTACCGTTCGTTAATATAGGTACGGTGCGGAAACTTCAATCCCGGAAACAGCTTGCTCGTGAGCTCGCAGAAATAACCGTCCGTCATGCTCGCAATGTAATCCACGACCGCCTGGTCCTTATCATTCTGCCAGGCATAGGCGCGATCGTAGTAGGAAAGCTGCTGCTCGATGCGCGAAATATGGTGCTTAAAGATGTACGAGGACTCGTCACCACTGTTTAGATCCCGCAGGCAACGGTCGTAGAGCTTTTCGAACGCCTCACGCAGCTCCACCTCGGAATCGCCTTCGATACCACCCTTGCTATAGATCTTCTCGTAGTTCTCGCGCTTGGCTCGGCGGATTTCCTCAAACAGGTCCTCGCTCATCTCGATGCGCGGCTTACCATAGCTGTGCTCAACGATATCGATGGAAGCGTGCGTGAGGATCCAACTGTTGTAGGCACCGCCCCGGCCATCATCAAAAGCGTCGGGCGAAAGCAGGCCAGCCGCGATCGCATCCTGGCGGTCGCGACCGACGTAGGCAAGAATATCCGAGATGCGAACGACGCAGCCTTCGAGCGTCATAGGACGCAGATGCTCAATTGCGCTATAGCCCGTGGCAATGCAATCCTCAACCGTCTGGTCAAACTGGTCAAAAGAACTCATGTCCGAGAGCTCAAACACACGCTGCTCGTACTCGCCGTTATGGCATAGCACGCCGTCAAGCGTCTGGAGCGACACGTTGCGGCCATACAGCGTGTCGAGCACTCGGACCGACTGCACGTTATGGAAAAAATAACGCCCCGTACGCTCATGATAGATATCGTTGAGGAAGCGCTCGCCGGCATGGCCGAAAGGCGTGTGTCCCAAGTCGTGACCCAGGCCAATCGCCTCGATCAAATCGCAATTGAGCCCCAAGGCCCGACCGATATCGCGCGCAATGCGGGAGACAAGCTGCACGTGCAAACCACGGCGTGACAGATCGTCATTGCTACGGAAGCTAAAGACCTGCGTTTTACCTGCATAACGGGTGTACGACGGAAGATGAAGTATCTTTTCGGTATCGCGCATAAATGCCGGACGCATGAGCGTGCCTTTGTCGGCAGCGCGATCAATACGACGAATGACCTGATCGTCGTTGCAACGATACGGGTTAACGACACCCGAGGCGCGGTCGGCGGCAATACGCTCGACCAGATCGGGCGACAACGCCGCGGGAATGCGATCCATGCGCGCCTTGATGGCGGCTGTTTCTTGATTAATTGCCATGGCATGCTCCTTAAAAAGGGCGCGCAAACGGTTACACCGTACTACCCACGCACTCGATTATGGCAAAAATCGGCACCAAAAACGGGAGCAATGGCAGGGAGCGCGATTTTGTGAAGAGGCAGGAGAGGGCAAGGACCAGGAGCGCGACGGCAAATGCCACGATGCCGCCCAGAGGGTCAAGCGTGCAAAGCGCGAAGAGCGCCTTGACGTCCCCCATGCCGATGCCGGGGGCGTGGCGAAGGCGCCGCCAGAGCGACTCAGTGAGCACAAGGGCAAGGTAGACGATGACCGCAAGACCGGCGTGGTCAAGCGCCGTGGTAACGCCCTTGTCGAGCCAGACGCCTGCCAACGCCGCCACCGCACACACGCCGGCAAGCTCATTGGGAAACCGTCGCTCACGGGCATCAACCAAAGCACCGGCAAAGATGCAAATCCAAAATGGGATGTAAGGCATCGTGCACCTCCTTGGGCAGCTACTCGAAAGCAAAAACCACCACAAAAGTGCCTGTCCCCTTTGTGGTGGTTTTGGTGGTGGTTATTTGGCGCCTTGCATGACCTCGTCGAGGGTAACGTTGACGGCGTGCTGCGTCGGGACCCAGTCGACCTTTAGGAACAGGGCCGCCACCGTGATGGGAATATAGCTGAACATAAAGATCGGGAAGGTAAATAGGTTGGTCACCAAACGCCACTTTTGCGCGCAGTGAATATGCTTGTACTCGAAGATGGTGGTGAGTAGCGCCAGGATAAAGAAGGTCTGGTACATCATCGCGAAGGTCATAATGAGCGAGGCGGCACAAGCCTGCATCTCGACCTCGGTGGCCAAGAAGCCATGCGAAAGTCCGCCCACGATGAGGAAGGTCGCGTTGGCGAGCATGGAGATCAGGGACAGCAGCATGCCCGGAGCGATGGTCATAAACATGTCGTAGGCAGCAAAGCGATGATAGCGGAACGTCGACTTGACCAGGTGCTTACCGTAGGTAAAGAACACCTGGTAGAAGCCCTTGGTCCAACGCATGCGCTGTTTCCAGGACGCCTTAAACGTCACGGGCTGTTCGTCAAAGAACTCCGCCGGCGCATAGCCAATGCGAATGCCGTGAATGGCGCAGAACGTGGTGAACTGGATATCCTCGGTCAGCGTATGGAACTGCCAGCCGTGCATGCCCTCGATAACGCTGGCGGAGATGAGATAGCCCGAACCCGAGACAGCGCAGGACGTCTTGCAGATATTACGCGCGTTGTTGAGGAAGCGCGCCTCGCGCAGGTACCAAGTGGCATTAGCTGCCGAGATCCACGAGCTGCCGAAGTTCTTGGAATTGCGATAGCTCGTGACCACATGGAAGCCCTGGTCAAAGGCATCGTTCATCTTAGACACGTAATCGCGGGAGATAACGTTGTCGGCATCGAAGATAAAGTAACCCTCAAACGTGTCGGGATACTCGTTGAGAATGCGATCGAAACCAAAGTCCATGACCCAGCTCTTGCCCTTACGGGCCAGGTCATTGCGCTCATAAACAATAGCACCGGCCTCGCGCGCAAGCTGCGCCGTGTTGTCGGTGCAGGCATCGGCGACCACGAAGACCTCGATGAGCTCGGACGGATAATCCTGGTCCTTGATGGAGCGTACGAGGTTGGCGATCACGGCTTCCTCGTTATGCGCCGCGATAAAGAAGGCATAGCGGTGGAGTTTTTTGGCCTTGGGAGGCGCGACCTCGCCACGAAGAGCACCGATGACAAAGAAGACCACCTGGTACAGAAAGCAGACCGTGAGCAGCGTGACGACAATCTGGTTGAAAATCACGATGGGTGTGTTGGTTTGTAAAAAGGCGAGCATGCAGGCTCCCAGGAACGCATTACGTAAACAATCGTATATCTTACCGCAGGCTTACCGAGTTCAAGAAACCACCTAATACCGGCTAGGCTTCGAGAAGGCCAAGCTGCGGGACGATGTCGTCGCCGGCGGCGGTGCGGCCAATCGAGCGCGGGGCCAGGTCGTCAAGAACCGCAGCGAGATCCCACGGCAGCTCATCGCGGCACTCAATACGCTCCCCCGTCACGGGATGGTCGAATGCGACGCGCCAGGAATGAAGGAATTGCCTGGTCAGACCCTGATCGGCGCGTGCATCGCACTTGCCGTAGAGTGGATCGCCCACGCAGGCGTGGTTGATATGGCGCATATGCACACGAATCTGATGTGTGCGGCCCGTAAACAGATGGCACTCGACGAGCGTATAGCCGTCGTCAAAACGCGTGGAATCGAAGCGCTCGAGGACCTTAAAGGTCGTAATGGCCTGGCGCGCGAAAGGGTCGTCCGAAACCGCCATCTTGACACGGTCGCGCGTAGAACGCGCAATGCCGGTGTTAATGGTGCCCTCATCCATAGCGATATGACCGTGAACGAGCGTGATATAACGACGATCGAGCGTACGCGTGCGGATGAGATTTTGGAGCGCGCGCTGGGTGTCGTCGTCCTTTGCCGCAAGCATGAGACCCGAGGTATCGCGATCCAAACGATGCACGATGCCGGGGCGGTCCTCGCCCTGCACGGTGCCCAGATGGTCGATACCGCAGTGATAGACCAGGGCATTCGCGAGCGTACCGCTCTCATGACCATGTGCAGGATGGCACACCAGGCCGCGCTGCTTGGAGAGCACGATAAGGTAGTCGTCCTCATAGCGAATGTCGAGCGGGATGGCCTCGGGAATCACATCGGTGGGATCGTGCAGCTCGGGCAAATCGACCGAAATACGATCGCCGGCGCGCACGGCATACTTTTTGGACAGGCAGGTCTCGCCATTGACGGCAACGGCGCCTCCCTCGATCAGATGCGCGCAGGCAGAGCGCGTGGGGCAGCCGTCGTTGGCGCCCAGATAGGCATCAAGGCGCTGACCAGCGGCATCGTCGGCAACAAGAATATGGATGTCGGCCATTAGCGCTCATTCCTTTCGCGAATCTTGCGGGCACGCTCCCCACGCTGCTGGGCCTTGCGCTTGGCACGGGCCTCGTCACGGGCGTTGAGCTCGGCGGTCGCATCGACCTCGCGGGCCGCAGGGCTCAAGAACATGTAGCCGAAGAGGGCGAGCACGACGCCCAAGGTAATGCTGATATCGGCCACATTGAAGACGGGGAAGTCGATGAAGGTGGTGGCAATAAAATCGGTCACGAAGCCAAAGGCCAAACGATCGATAGCGTTGCCGATAGCACCGCCCGCAACCATCGCCATGCCCACAACCTCAAGATGGGCGAGCCGGGGCGCACGAACGAGGTACACGGCAATAGCGATAATGACCGCCAACGCCAGCACGGCAAACGCGATGCCATGCCCCTCACCCATACTAAAGGCAGCGCCGATATTGCGGACAAACATAAAGTCGATCACACCGGGGATGACAGTCACATGCAGCGCATCGCCCACGGCCCGAACCGCAAGCTTGGTCAGCTGGTCAACAAGCAGCACGGCCAACGCCACGCCACCAGCAACACCCAACCGCCAACGCAAAGGCGGCGTCATATCCCCAGTACGACCCAACTCAATCCCCTACCCTCAAGAACATCGAATTCCGTTGAACGCAATTAACCATCTTATATTGCCATACGCAGAGCGCACGACATATCCACCAACGCAAGCGAAATAACCAGCACAAATCAGAACCACCCTTAAAAAGGGTGGTTTGCTCTTAGGGTATAACCCACGGGCC
>UQLC01000011.1 GCA_900541795.1 uncultured Collinsella sp.
GAGCCCACGGTCAACGTGCTCAAGGTGAACCTTATGCTGGACGGCGCGCTGTAGGTGAGGGAGTGGCGGATGAGGGCATGACTGACTATCTGAGCCCTCAAGTCCACCCCGCCCATCAGTTGCGGTGAAATACGGACTGTTTTGGCTGGCAAAAGTCTCATCTACTCCGTATTCCACCGCAACTTTTTGTGGGGATTGGATTAAAGGCGGGGGAGTGCGAGCGGGTACGGACGCGGCGGTTGCTGATACGATAAGTACGTTAGCAACTGCCGCCGAGCGGCTTAAACGAAAGGAAGCCTGTATGGAGTCATCCGCCTACCCGATGCTCTTTAGCCCGATCAAGGTCGGTACGACCGAGGTCAAGAACCGCGTCTTTATGCCGCCGGTATCCACGAACCTGGCCGATCATGGCTATGTGACCGACGACTTGGTCGATCATTACCGTGCCCGTGCCAAGGGCGGCGTTGGCCTCATCATTACCGAGGTCGTGACGGTCGAGCCCACCTATACCTATCTGCCGGGTGACATGTGCTGCTACGACGACACGTTTATCCCCGGCTGGGAAAAGCTCGCCGCGGCCGTCCACGAGTATGGCTGCAAGATCATGCCGCAGCTCTTCCACCCCGCCTACATGGCCTTTAACATTCCGGGCACGCCTCGCCTGATCGCTCCGTCCTTTGTGGGCCCGTCTTACGCCCGCGAGGCACCGCGCCCCATCACGGTCGACGAGATTCACGAGCTCACGCATCAGTTTGGCGACGCTGCCGTGCGTATGCAGAAGGCTGGCGTCGATGGCGTCGAGGTCCATGCGGCGCATGCCCACGGCATGCTTGGCGGCTTTTTGACCCCGCTCTACAACAAGCGTACCGATGAGTACGGCGGCTCGCTCGACGCCCGCATGCGCTTTTTGCTCGAGGTCATCGCCGAGATTCGCGAGCGCTGCGGCAAGGACTTTATCATCGACGTCCGCATCTCGGGCGATGAGTACACTGATGGCGGCCTGACCCTCAACGACATGATCTACGTCTCGCGTCGCCTGGAGAAGGCCGGCGTCGACATGATTCATGTGTCGGGTGGCACCACCATCAAGCGCGGCTCCGCAATTCCCGCCGCCGGTACCCAGCAGGCCTCGCATGCCGCCTGCTCGCGCGAGATCAAAAAGCACGTCAACATTCCCGTCGCCACCGTCGGTCGCATTAACGAGGCCTGGATCGCCGAGGAGCTGATCGAGGACGGCGCTGCCGACATCTGCATGATGGGCCGCGCCAATCTGTGCGATGCCGAGTTCTGCAATAAGGCCGCTGCCGGCAACGCCGACGATATCCGCCCCTGCATTGGCTGCCTGCGCTGCCTGAACGGCATCATGTTCGGCAAGCGCATCTCCTGTACCGTCAACCCGGACGTGGAGCGCGACGAGGCTGGCTACGAGCCTGCCGCCGAGGCCAAGAACGTGCTCGTTGTGGGCGCTGGTCCTGCGGGCATGGAGGCAGCCTACATTGCCGCCAAGCGCGGCCACAACGTGGTGCTCGTGGACAAGCAGGATGAGCCGGGCGGCGAGATGCGTATCGCGGCCGTTCCGCCGGCAAAGCAGGAACTCACCCGCGTGATCAAGTATCAGTACCGTCGTCTGGCCGAGGCCGGCGTGAAGTGCGTATTTGGCACCGAGCTTACTGCCGAGGACATTCAGCATGACTACGCGGGTTACGAGGTTGTCCTGGCTTATGGCGCCGAGCCCATCGCTCCGGCCTTCATGCAAGGCTTTAAGCAGGTTATGACAGCTGACGACCTACTGGGTGGCAAGGCTTTCCCGGGCAAGAAGATCGTCATCGTGGGCGGCGGCACCGTTGGCTGCGAGACGGCCGATTACCTGGCCCCGCTGGTCAACGACCTGTCGCCGGCCAACCGCGATGTCACCGTCATCGAGATGACCAAGACGCTCGCCGCCAACGAGGGCGGTGCCGGTCGCGCGGTGCTCATCACGCGCATGCTCTCCAAGGGCGTTCACGTGCTGACCGAGGCCAAGGTGACCGAGATTACCGAGGACACTATCAGCTACGAAAAGGACGGCGAGGTCCACACTATCACCGGTGCCGATACGCTGGTGCTTGCCATGGGCTATCGTCCCAATACCAAGCTGGCCGACGACCTGGCTGCAGCCGGTGTTGCCACCCACGTGCTGGGCGATGCCCAGAAGTGCGGCAACATCCGCGATGCCATCGGCGATGGCTACAAGGTTGCCTGCGAGCTCTAGTCAACCCCTTTGCACCAATCGATTGCAAAAAGCGGCGGCTGCCCTGTGTGTTGGGCAGCCGCCGCCTGCGTTTTGCCAAAGAAAGATTATTGTCGGGCCCTAAATGCCTTTTGCTTCTGCTCCCTCCGCAATCATGTTGCGGTTATACACCAGGTGCAGATACATCGCGTCGTGCGCGGCGGTGGGATTGCGCGAGGCGATGGCGTCGGCCACATCGCGGTGCGTGCGGATAGTTTCCTCGACGAGCTTTTTGCCAGTCACGTCGATAAAGAGGGGGACGGATGCCTTGAGCACGCCCATCAGGCGGGGAACGACGAGGTTTCCGGAGCTCTCGGCAATGGCATTGTGGAACGCGGTGTCGGCGGCGGAGTAATCCTCACCGGCCTCGGCCAGGCGCTCGGATTCGTCGCAGAGCTCTTCGATACAGACGACCTGATCGTTGGTTGCGTGCTCGGCCGCCATGCGTGCCATCTGCGGCTCGATCATAAAGCGCACCTCGAGTAGGTCGCGCGCCAGACGCTGCTTGTCGTCAATAAAGGTAAAGCCCAGCGGGTCGTCGGCAACGCCGGGGTTTGACGCCACATAGGTGCCCGAACCCTGCTTAATGCGCACGATATTGCGCGACTGCAGCAACTTCATGGCTTCGCGCACGGTGCTCCTGCCGGCGCCCAAGCGCTCGACCAGCACGGTTTCCTTAGGCAGGCGATCGCCTTGCTCAAGGTGTTCATCCAGAATCAATTGAATGATTTTCTCCGATATTTGCTCGGGGAGTCCCGATTCGCCGCGGGCCATAGCTATACCTTTCAATACAGAATTCATCTGAGCTATTTTAGCGCACCACGGATGCGATATTGGCCGATGGATTTGAGTCGGGCGGCTTAGATATACCGTTCGCAGCGCAAATACGACCGTTTACCAAATACATCAGATGTATTTCGGACAAATTTCAAAATGAAACATCAGACCATTCCAAAACACGCTATAGTCATCAGACGAATTCAAAAGGTCTGATGAATTGGAGGAAAGATGTCAGACCCAACGTTTATGGCTGATCCCACCAGGCTGGTCATCGCCGCCATCGTGGGCATCGCGCTGCTGCTTGCGCTCATCATCAAGTTCAAGCTGCACCCCGTGCTGTCGATGATGGTCTCGGCGCTCGTGATCGGTATCGGTGCCGGCATGCCGCTCGACATGGTGGCAGACACCGTCACCAAGGGCGTGGGCACCACGCTGCAAAACATCGCCTTGCTCATTGGCCTGGGATCGATGTTTGGCCAGATTTTGGAGGAGAGCGGCGGCGCCAAGAAGATCGCCCAGACCTTCATTGACACCTTTGGCCAGGGCCACTCCAGCTGGGCGCTGGGCATCACCGGTTTGGTCATCGGCACCACGGTGTTCTTTGAGGCCGGCGTGGTCGTTTTGATCCCGCTTGCCTTTAGCGTGGCATCGCAGACCAAAAAGTCGACGCTCTACTACGGCATCGCGCTGCTCGCGGGACTTGCCGCTGGCTATGCGTTTGTGCCGCCATCGGCCGGGTCGGTTTTGGTCGCCGGCACGCTCGGTGTCGACCTGGGCACCATGATTCTCGTCGGTATCCCCACCGCCTTCATCGCCATGGCGATTGCCGGCGTCATCTGGGGCCGCAACGTGGGCGGTCGCATTTTTACCGATGTTCCGGAGCACTTTACCTCTGCCGAGGGTGCGAGCGACGAAAAGGAGCTTCCCCCCTTTGGCATGGTGCTTGCCATCGTGCTCACGCCGCTTTGTCTGATTTTGCTGGGCACGTTGTCCTCTTATATCCCCATGCCCGCCGAGCTCGCCTCGATTCTCGCCTTCCTGGGCAAGCCGTTCGTCGCTTTGACGCTCGCCACGCTCGTCGCGATGTATCTGCTGGGCGCGCGCCGCGGCTACTCCGGCGCCGAGCTCAAGGCCCTGCTCGACCGTTCTCTTAAGCCCGTCGGCATGATCTTGCTGGTTATCGCCTGTGGCGGCGTCATTCGCTGGATGCTGCAAGACTGCGGCTTGGGCCAGGTTATCGGCCCCGTGCTCGAGGCCTCACCGCTGCCTTTGGTGGTCGTTGCCTTTTTGATTGCCGTCATGGTGCGCGCCTCTGTCGGCAGCTCCATCGTCTCTATGACCATGGCATCGGGCATTATGGCTGCCATGCCCGCGGTCGCTGGTGCTTCGGTGCTCATGCGTGCCGCTATCTGTCTTGCTATCTGCGGCGGTGCCACGGCCCTCTCGCACGTCAACGATGCCGGTTTTTGGATGTGCTCCTCGTTCCTGGAGATTGACGAGAAGACCACCCTCAAGTCCTGGACCGTTATGGAGACGCTCATCGGTCTTTCGGGTCTTGCCTGCGCCTTGGTGATTTCGTTCTTCGCCTAGTTCGCGTAGCTAAGCATCTTTTGCCGAGCACATCGCTCGGCAGCCACCTACACCAGATTTATTCACCAACGATTGGTACAACCGTTCAAACCAAAAGAGGAGAACATCATGGACGAGAAAACCAAGGCACAGATTCAGCAGGAGGCCGCCGACCTGGTTGCCAAGCTGCAGCCGCGTTCCGGCAAGTTTCGCACCATCAGCCCCGAGATGGACCCGCTGCGTCTGGGCTCCGGCTGGACGATCGAGGACCTGGACAAGCCGCAGGTCATCATCGAGTCGACCTTTGGCGATTCGCACCCGGGTTCTGCCGGCCTGTTCGAGCTGGTCGAGGAGGTGCGCGCTGGCGTTGCCGAGGCTGGCGGTCACGGTGCCCGTTACTTCTGCACCGATATCTGCGACGGCGAGGCCCAGGGCCACGACGGCATCAACTACTCGCTGCCCAGCCGCGACATGATCGCCAACATGATCGAGATCCACGCCAAGGCCACCCCGTTCGATGCCGGCGTCTTTGTCGCCAGCTGCGATAAGGGCCTGCCTGCGAACCTCATGGCCATGGGCCGCATCAACATCCCCTCCATCGTCGTTACCGGCGGTGTCATGGATGCCGGTCCCGATCTGTTGACCCTGGAGCAGCTCGGCGCGATTTCTGCCCGTTACGAGCGCGGCGAGATCTCCCGCGAGGAGCTTGAGTTTGCCAAGCACAACGCATGCCCCAGCTGCGGCGCCTGCTCCTTTATGGGCACCGCCTCGACCATGCAGGTTACCGCCGAGGCCCTGGGCCTTATGCTCCCCGGCACGGCTCTGCTGCCCGCCACCAGCTCCGACCTGCGCGAGTTCGCCCGCGAGGCCGGCCGTCAGTCCGTGTGGCTCTCCGAGCACAACCTGTGCCCCCGCGACATCGTGACCAAGGAGTCCTTCGAGAACCTCATCATGGTCCACGGCGCCATTTCGGGCTCCACCAACTCGCTGCTGCATATCCCCGCGATTGCCCGCGAGTTTGGCATCGAGATGTCCGCCGACGACTTCGATCGTCTGCACCGTGGTGCTCACTACCTGCTTAACGTCCGTCCCGCAGGCGAGTGGCCGGCGCAGTTCTTTTACTATGCGGGTGGCGTGCCGCGCATCATGGAGGAGATCAAGTCGATGCTCCACCTCGATGTCATGACCGTCACCGGCAAGACCCTCGGCGAAAACCTCGAGGACCTTAAGAACAACGGTTACTACGAGAAGTGCGGTCGTTACCTTGAGAAGTGGAATCTCAAGCGCGAGGACATCATCCGTCCGTTTGACCAGGCCTTCGGCACCGACGGTTCCATCGCCATCCTCCACGGCAATCTTGCTCCCGAGGGCGCGGTCGTCAAGCACACCGTCGTTCCGCGCGAGATGTTCCAGGCTGCGCTCAAGGCCCGTCCGTTCGACTGCGAGGAGGACGCCATTCACGCCGTCCTGACGCACGAGGTCAAGCCCGGCGATGCCGTTATCATTCGCTATGAGGGACCCAAGGGTTCCGGTATGCCCGAGATGTTCTACACCACCGAAGCTATCGCCAGCGACCCCGAGCTGGGCGCGAGCATTGCCCTGATCACTGACGGCCGCTTCTCCGGCGCCTCCAAGGGCCCGGCTATCGGTCACGTTTCGCCCGAGGCCGCTGTGGGCGGTCCGATTGCCCTGATTGAGGAGGGCGACCTTATCCGAATCAACATCCCCGAGCGCTCGCTGTCCATCGTGGGCATCGCCGGCAAGGAGATGGAGCCGGCCGAGGTCGACGCCGTCCTGGCCGAGCGCCGAGCCGCTTGGAAGCCCAAGGCTAATCGTTACACCTCCGGCACGCTCAAGTTCTTTACCGAGCATGCAGTTTCCGCCATTCAGGGTGGCTACATGGAGTAGCGCCCATGCGCATCAAATATCTCCTCTCATAGATGCGCGGTACAAAGAGCCCCGAGCCACGTCACCGGGGCGCGTTGTTCAGCGCCGCCGGGGCGCTCCACTCAAACGACAAGAGACGTCTTACGCAAGCGCCCGCGTCCGTGGATAAAACCACGGGCGTGGGCGCTTCACTTTATTCCCAGCCGCTTTATTCCCAGCCCTTCCACACGTCAGGCTCGTAGCCAACGGTTGCCTGGCGGCCGTTGCGAACGATGGGCTCACGAAGAATCTGCTGGTTATCGAGCACCTTTTCGAACTTCTGGTCGGCAGCAAGATACTGTACGAGCGCAACCGTGTCGGCATCTTTCGCCTTTGGATCGATCACAGCGTCGATCCCGCCGACGGCGCGCGCCACGCTTTCGAGCTCGCCTTTGCTCATCCCCTTTTCCTTCAAGTCGATGAACTGGAACTTCACACGACGTTCCTTGAAATAGCGCTGCGCCTTCTTAGTATCGAAGCTTTTCTTCGTGCCGAATATCTGGATGTTCATACGTACCGCCTTCGCTCAATTCTCGTCCGTCCATGATACGACAAGGGAGCCGAGCAAAAACAGAGCAGGCGGAGATGGAGGAGGACGGCGACCGACCGTCGGCAAGAGTCGGCCGGATCGGACTGGCGCCCAGCGCGCGCCGGCGACACGCTCGCAGCTGCACACATAGCCGATGTACAAGCTCGCCGCGGCGTTCCCTCGCCCCGCGGTGTGGCGATAGAGAAGCACGCCACCCGTCAACGATGGCGCCTCGGTGAAGAAAATCAACGTCTGGGTTACATCCCTTGAAAGGGGCGAAGACGGCTGCTAGAATGCCTCCCCGCTATGAAGGATTTGACCAAAGCATACATCGCAATTCGGCGGCCCCTGGTATACGGGGCCTCTCCTGTTGTTCCCCAAGTGCGCTCTGAGCAGCCGCTTTCTTCCTGTCGTATCTGATGCACGCATAGCACGTGCATGTTATTTCGCCCGTGGGCCGGCGCGCCTTCGGCGAAGAATCGAATAGATACGAAGGAAGCTTATGTCTGATAATTGTACGGTCGCGCCCGCCAATGGGCGCATTACCGGTACCCAGATCAGCATCGTCGCGGTCGTCGTCCTGGGTGCCTTCTTGGCGCTACTGAACCAAACGGTGATGTCGCCTGCGCTGCCGGTCATCATGTCCGATTTCGCCATCGATGCCTCGACTGCCCAGTGGATCATGTCCATATACCCGCTGGTGAGCGGCATCATGGTCCCCGTTTCGGCGTTCCTTATCGACAAGTTCAGCACCCGCGCGCTATTCTTCGGGGCGACGCTGGTGTTCGCGCTGGGCACGCTGCTGTGCGCCGCAGCCCCTGATTTCCTGTTCCTCATCATCGGTCGCGTGTTGCAAGCGGCGGGCTCAGGCGTGCTCATGCCGCTTGTCTCGGTGGTTCCCATGCTGGTGTTCCCCGTCGAGAAACGAGGAACGGCTATGGGCATGGCGGGCATCGTCATGTCGGCGGGTCCCGCGGTCGGCCCCGTCGTAGGCGGCGCGGTGATCGACACGTACGGCTGGCGCACCATGATCGGCGCCATCGTCCCCCTCGCAATTCTCGTGCTGGTGCTGGGCGTGTTCATGCTGAAAAACGTGGGCGAGCTGAAGAACCCCAAGCTCGACCTGCCCTCGGTCGTCCTCTCCACCATCGCCTTCGGCGGACTTCTCTACGGGTTCTCGAGCGCCTCGTCGATGGGTTGGGGCAACCCCGTGGTGCTCGGCTCGATCGTCGCGGGTGTCGTGTGCTTGGTGCTGTTCGTCGTACGCCAGGGCAAAATCGAGGACCCGCTGCTTCAACTGGGCACGCTCAAGACGCGCGAGTTCCGCGTGGCCGCCATCATCGTCACGCTCATCAACGCCGCATGCCTGGTCACCAACACGCTGTTGCCGTTGCTGCTGCAAACCTCGCTTGGCGCTTCGGCCTTCGAAACCGGCATGGCCATGCTTCCCGCCGCGGCGGTGGGCATCATCATCAGCCCTATCTCCGGCGTGGTGTTCGACAAGTTCGGTCCGCGTGCCATCTCGATCGTCGGCCTGGCCCTCATGACCGGCGCCCTGTTCCTGCTCTCGCTTTCGACGGTAAACACGCCCATCTTGGTGGTTGCGCTGTTCTGCATGCTGCAGTCCGCCGGCCAGTCGCTCGCGAACATGCCGGTGAACACATGGGGTGTCAATGCCTTGAAAAATGACATGATCGCCCACGGCAACGCCATCGCGAACACCGGCCGCCAGGTCGCCGGCGGTTTGTGCACGGCGCTCATCATCACGGTCATGACAAGCGTCACCGCGTCGGCCGGCGTCGATGCGAGCATCCAAGTAGCCACCGCCGTGGGCGCGGGCGTCGCTTACAAGGTGTGCGCGGCAATCGGCCTCGTTTCCCTTATCTGCGCCATATTCAGCGTGCGCACCAAGAAAACCGCACCGAAAACGAAGGAGGCATAAGCGATGTCCGAGATTCTGTCCGAGCGCATCCCGCTCGAGCTCGAGGGGACGCCCGTTTCGAGCATCATGATTGAAGAGCCGTTCACCTGCACGCAGGATTGCACGATTTCCGACGTGGTGCGCATGCTCGCCGAAAACGAGGTGAGCAGCATGCCCGTAATCGATGAGCGCAACCAGGTGGTCGGGTTCATCTCCGACGGCGATGTCATGGGAGCCATCGCGCAGCATCGCGCTCACACCATCTTCACGGGCGGCGACGCGTCCATGCTGTACTTCGACGATCAGAGCCTTGAGCAGCGCATCGAAGACCTGAAGGATCGCTGCGTCATGGATTTCGCGACGCGCCAGGTAGTGTGTGCCCGTCCCGAGCAGAGCATCGCCCGCGTCGCCGCGCTGCTGGCGAAGAAGAAGTTCAAGAAGCTCCCTGTGGTTGATGACGAGGGCAAACTCGTGGGGGTCATCCGCCGTTCCGCCATCACCAAATACATCTTCGGCATCCTTTTCCAATAGGGGCAGGTCGCACTTGAGGCGAACATCTCGAGGCATCGAGCCAGCAACTGGACCAGACAACCTTGACACGCACGCGCTTTCCCTCGATGCTTCGGTAAGGGGAGCTGCGAAAATCGCAGCACGGGTGATCGGCGCCGCGCCCCCGAAGGCAAAAGCGAACACGGGAGCGATACGATGGGAAAAGTCCTGGACGAAGATTTGGTTTATGAGATTCTCTCCGTCGTGGCAGAGATTCCGGCGGGATGCGTCGCCTCGTACGGTCAGATAGCGCGCCTCATCGGCAGGGAGAAAAACTCTCGCCTGGTCGGAGCGGTGCTGAGCGAGGCGGATCGCTACGGCGATTATCCCTGCCACCGCGTCGTCAACCACGCGGGACGCCTCGCGCCAAACTTCCCCGACCAGCGAGCACTACTGACGGAGGAAGGAGTCGCCTTCCGAGACAACGGCTGCGTCGACATGAAAAAGCACCAGTGGAACGAGTAGCCAGGCAGCGTAGCGTCGAAAGGAGCGACGCCACGGGGAACGACCTGCGCCCCGCCGCCGTACAACCTATGGCAAAGTGACACGTCCCACAAAGAGCGGCGCACCAGTACGAGACACGACCGCGACGTAAAAAGACCCTATGATACTCGTAAGCATCTATCTGATTGCCCGCCTCGAGGTACCCAAAGAACGAGAGATGCCGAAACCCCTAGACAAAGAAAAAGGTCGGGAGCTTTTATGCTTCCGACCTGAAGTTTCATGGTCGCGGGGGCGGATTTGAACCACCGACCTTCGGGTTATGAGGTCGCTACGACGTTGTTTCATTCAGACATTTCGACCCAAATTGAAGTCAATATAACTCCAGGTCATTTGATGTTTTCATAGATTTACGAAAGAAAAGTACGCGGAATAATTCGACCCAAATTCGACCCACAACGAGCTTGAAAGCGGTCAGGCGGAGCATTACCCTTGGGGTGTGACCCCACGCAGGGCCCACCACCAAGGGTAATGCCCACTCGCCCCAGCCCTTTGCGCCATTCCGCGCAACCGAGCGCGATTCTCAGGCACTTCAGGCAAGGAACACGATGAACGACCGACCTCTCGTCATAGGCAAAGGAACGAAGCAACGCCGCGACAAATACACGTGGCGCTACCGTCACAGCCTCGGCAAGGATCCGGTCACGGGCAAATACCGCTATTCGCCGTGGCAGACCATACATACCACCAAAAGCCGAGAGGTCGACGCCGCACTCGAAGCCTACAAGGCAGAACTCAACAGCGGCACCTACGTCCAAAAATCGAGGGACACCGTCGGCTCGTACGCAAAAAAGTTCCACGACAACCGCGAAGGAACCATCACGCCGCTCGCCTACTCGACATCCTACTCAATCGAGAACCGGACGCGCACATCACATGCGTGATGCTCATACTCGACACCGACATGAGAAGGGCAGAAGCCCTCGGGATGACGTGGTCCGATGTCTCCGTCGAGAACAGAAGCATCCTCATTGAACAGCAGTTCGCGGCCGATCGAAGCGTTCGCTCGCCCAAAAGCAAGAAAAGCGTGCGGAGGATCTCGATAAGCGAGACGCTGACGTCGTATCTCGAATTCTGGAAAAAGGAGCAGGCCCGCGAAATGGAAGCCTTCGGCCTGGAACAAGTCAAAGGCACTCCGCTCGTCCACTCATTCGAACGAACGAAAGACAGGCATCCCCAAGTCAACTTCATGGACCTGAATGGGTTTTCGCGCTGGTTCAGAAACTTCAGCGTCGAGAACGGGTTCGGCAAGTTCGAAGGCGTTCGAACATACCATTATGTGAAGGAAACTGTCGACGGGGAAACGATTTCGAAGCGTTATGAGCATAAAGAGTGGCTCGAATTGAGGGATTACCTCAGGAAGCATCCCAAGGTTCGCGAGGCGAGGCATATCAGCACATATGAGAGCGAGCACCTTCCTTACGGATATTCGGGCCTATCGAGCCACACCGCTACTGCCGCTACTGCCCGCTACTGCCCGCCAGCTTCCGAACCAGCGGGCGGTAGCAGCACCCCGAACATCTCGCCGACAGCGCAGAGAGTCGTCGACCTGGCGGCCAAGGCCGACATCGAGGACGTGATGCTGTGCGACCTGCCCGGCGTCCTGTCCTTCCTAGGGCTGCCACCTGAGACGGAGATGCCGCCGGGCAACAAGGGGAAGACGAAGCTCAAGAAGCTCTACAGGAAGGTGGCGCCGAACAAGGCATACCACTCCGGCGAGCGCGCCAAGGATTTGATCTCGCACCTCGACATGGCAGAGATCAGGGCATCGGCGCCCGTCCCGCTCGGAGAGATAGACAGAGCGGTCGTAAGCGGCTGATGTAACTTCTGACACCCTAGAACTTACATCGAGCCCCGATTCGAGCTCGGGGCTCTTTTCGTCTAGATTGGGGACGCATGGCCGGACGAAAACAATTTGCGTCTGGTAATAAGCGTACGAAAGCGCAATTTACGTCTTAATTCCGTACGCAAATCAAGACGAAAATCGTTTACGTCTGCTTTAAATCCGTACGAAAACGGTTTTCGTCTTGCAGGGCAGTTGCCGTTTCTACAGTTCAACTTCCAGTTCGGCTTTGTGCTCGTAGAGGTAGTCGCGCATGTAGGGGATGGCAAATGAGACCTTGCCGTACGAGGGAGCCTCGATAATCGATTCTCTTAACAGGCGGCTGCGGACGGAACTCACCTGTTGAGGCGTTTTGTTTAGGGCATCGGCAACCATGCTGGTCGAGCTCGTCTGCCCCAAAGATGCCATGCTCAGCAGATAAGCGATGCACGTGGGCGGAATGCGCTGTAGCGCGGGCTCAATCACCATGGCACAGAAGCGTTCGCGTGCCGTTGCAATGCCGCGCTCGGCTTCTTCTTCTCCAATAATCGGTGTATGTGCGCGTCTTGCCAACTGCCATGCGTAGTATCCAACGAGTTGGATCATGAAAGGATAACCTTGCGTTGCCTCGGCAAGTTGGCCGGCAATACCTGGCTGCAACTCCATGCCAGACGCTTCAATGGTTTCCTCGAGGGAGTACGACACTTCGGTTACTGCCACAGCCTTCAGGTCAAAGGGGAGGGCACGGCGCAAAAACGTAAGTGTCTTTCCGTTGATGATGCTTTCAATCATCGAAGGCAGCCCCGCAAAAACAAAGGCGATATCAAGGTCTTCGCCGATAACCTGCTGAATCGCAATGGAGAGCGTTCGGACCTCATCGAGCTCTGCGTCTTGAACCTCGTCGAGAGTGATGAGCAGGCCATTTTCATTCTTGGATATTGTCTGTCTCATGGCGCCGCGTAGCGATGGACCGATTCGCTCAATGTCTATGCTGCCGATGGATATGCCAGCTACGGTGGGCTCAAATCTGGCGTGTTTGGCCTGGAATTTGGGCTGCAGCTGTTCGAGAATGCGTTGGCAAAGTCCCTCGGTTGCGACCTCTTTTATGACCGTCCAGCCACGGCTTTGCGCCAAACGTGAGCACTCGTCAAGGAGGACCGTCTTGCCCGTTCCACGGACGCCGGCTATGCGCATTAGGCGCCCCGGGGCACCAGGCCCGTTGACGAGGCCCTCATTGAATTCTTCGAGTACATCTTCGCGGCCGATAATCGTGGGGGGTGTTTTACCTGCTGTGGGCTTAAAAGGGTTTGTTTGCATGTGAACCACCTTTGCTCAAGATATAGCAAGATATAGCAAAGTATAGCAAGATATAGCAAAGTATAGTGAGATATAGCAACGTATAGCGCTGTTCGCGGGTTCTTACGGTGGTGCTATTTACCGAATGCCGCGCGGATAAAGCGCTGGGCGAACAGCTTGTTGGCAACTCACGAGGGCTCGGGGTGCCAATTTGGGGTGCAGTAGTGCTGCGCCACGAAAAGGGCCTATCTACTACGTTTAAGCCGCAGGGGTCAACCATAGTCGGCTTTTTCGAAAATCGACAAGCTGTCTACCTGCAGTTTTGTTTTCACGGTTTTCGGTATGGCCGAGGCTATCCGTGTTAACGTAGTAGATGGGCCACTTTTGTGGCAAGGGGCCGACCTGCGGCTCAGGGTAGCCAAAAAGCCCCGTCCCAAAAAGACTGATTGGGAGCTGGGGCGTGTCGATGCGATAGTATTGCATGGTGGTATTCGACAAACCGTGGGCTTCATCCGAGGGCTTTATGGAACAACACCAGCATTATCAGAGTCTGCAAGACCAGGCATACAACGCATTACGCTCCAAGATCATCTATGCCGAGTTCAGGCCCGGCACGCGCCTTTCGGCGATTGGTCTGGAAAAGGAGACGGGAATCGGGCGCACGCCCATTCGCGAGTCCTTTGTGCGCCTGCGCGAGCAGGAGCTGGTGGAAACGCGTCCCAAGAGCGGCACCTACGTCTCTAAAATCAGCATGGAACACGCCGAGAATGCCTGTTTCTTGCGCGAGAAACTCGAGAGAAGCGTGCTTATTAAATGCTGTTCGGCCGCCTCGCCCGAGCAAAAGCATCGGCTTGAGCAGATTCTTGCCGAGTCCGAGTCGCTCGACCATAGCGAAACGCGTCGCTTTTTCGACTTGGATAACCTGTTTCATGAGACGTGTTTTGCGATTGCCGGCCGCCATATGTTGTGGGATTGGATGAAGAGCGTCAATACGCATTTTGAGCGATACAACTGGTTGCGTATGGTGTCGCAGGATTTGGATTGGGAGCCGATTCGTCGGCAGCACCGCCGGATTCTCGAGGCCATTAAGAGGGGCGATACCGACACGGCGAGCTATCTGGCCGAGACGCACTTGCACCTGATGCCCGAGGAGCAGGGCCCGGTTATAGCCTTACATCCCGATTATTTTGAGCTGTCCAAAGACACGGCCATCTAACTCGTCCCTCCCCCTTAATTAGTTGCGGTGAAATAGGGATTGTTTTGCGGCTCTGATGGCGTAAACAGTCCCTATTTCACCGCAACTGCCGAGGTATTTTCGGGGTATGAAAAAGCTGCGGCGCCACTTGGAGGAAAAGACCGGAAGCAAGGGTCCATTCCTCCAGGCGGCACCGCAGCTGTTTTGGTGGCTCGGTTTTTGTCGATGTGGCTTAGTTGAGCGCGACTGCCAGCCGATTATACAAAGCGGCTCGGGGGCGTGTCGCTTCCGTCACGTTCTATCAGCATACAAGACGGTTTTGGTTCTTGCTCGTGACGGAAACGGCGCGCTTCCGAGCCGCTTTAAAAGAAAGGGGGCGAGGTCTAGGACACGCCCCCTTTCACGATAGAGAGCTAAACCTAGCCGCGGACCTTCTTGACGACGTCCATGGCCTCGCGGGCGATCTGCTCGACCTTGGAGAAGTCGCCGTCGGCAAACAGGGCCGGCTTGACCATCCAGGTGCCACCGCAGGCGATGATGGCGGAGGAACTCAGGTACTCCTCGACGTTGGCGGTGCTCACGCCGCCGGTGGGCATAAAGCGGTGGCCGACAAACGGAGCGGCGAGGGCCTTGATGGTGTTCAGGCCGCCATACTGGGACGCGGGGAAGAACTTGGTGACCTTGAGGCCCAGGTTCTCGGCGGCGGTAACCTCGGAGGGGGTCACGGTGCCGGGCAGCACGGGCAGGTCGATGTCGATGCAGTGCTTCACGACGTCCTCGTTGTAACCCGGGGAGACGATGAACTTGGCACCGGCTGCGCGGGCCTGCTCAACCTGCTCGACGGTCAGGACAGTGCCGGCGCCAACGCACATTTCGGGCTCGGCCTCGGCCATAGCGGCGATGCACTCGGCGGCGCAGGCGGTGCGGAAGGTGACCTCGGCGGACTTCATGCCAGCTGCCATAAGGGCGTGGGCGAGCGGTGCGGCGTCCTCGACCTTGTCGAGTACGACGACCGGTACGATGCCCAGGGACTCAAGCGTGGTGTAGAACTGATCGAACATGATGTTCCTTTCGATGTGAGGCGCGCGGGTACGCGTAATTGCCAGAGAAGATTGGCCATGAGCCGGTTCCGGATTGGTTATCGGAGGCACTGCTTGGGTCACAAGCAATTTCGGAACCGGCTACGAGACCAGTCGTGAAGGAATGCCAGACAAAACCGGAATGGGACTAAGTGGTTCTACCTGGCCGGAGGAATCGGGGAGCGGGCTGCAGAGGTATGGGTATGGAAAACTGCAGTCCGCGGAATGGGGAACGAATTAACGGGCGACGCGGGTGCCACCGTCGGCGGCGTTTGCCACAGCGGCGATCTCGTCGGCGGTCACCAGATTGGAATCGCCCTTGATGGTGAGCTTGAGGATCGAGGCCGCAATCGCGTAGTTGACGGCGTCCTGTGGATCAAAGTCGTTGATGAGGGCGTGGACCAAGCCGGCGTTAAAAGCATCGCCGGCGGCAACGCCCTCGAGCACGTGCACGTCGTGGGCAGGGGAGAACCAGTGCGCGCCGCTCTCGGCGTCATAGAGCATGCCCATCCAGATGGAGCGCTCGACGCAGGAAATGTTGCGGACGACCGAGGCGACCTTCTTGCAGCCGTACTCGGCGCAGATCTGGCGGGCCATCTCGACGTAGGTGTCGCGCTCCTCGATGCCGTGGGCAAGGGAGCCGGAGACGCAGGTCATACCGAGGCCGGCAGGCGCGTCCTCGTCGTTGGCGATGCAGATGTCGACGAGCGGCAGGAGCTCCTTCATGGTTGCCTGCGACTTCTCGGGCGACCACATCTTGCCGCGATAGTTAACGTCGCACACGGTGGTGATGTCCTTGGTGCGGCAGGCGGTGAGGGCGTCTTTGCACGCAGCTGCCATCTCGTCGGAGACAGCGGGCGTCACGCCGGAGAAATAGAAGACGTCGATGCCCTTGAGGATCTCGTCCCAGTCAAAGACGTCGCGCTTGGCCATGTTGATGGCCGAGTACTTGCGGTCGTAGACGCAGCCGTTGCCGCGCTGCGAGGCACCGATCTCAAACACATAGGAGCCAAGACGGTCGCCCTGACGCACGACGCGCGTGGTGTCGACGTCGTAAACCTTGAGCGAACGCAGGGCGCACTCGCCCAGACGGTTGGCCGGGACAACGGAGACGTAAGCGGCCTTGTCACCTTGGTAAGCCAGAGAAAGCGCGGTGTTTGCCTCGGCGCCGCCGTAGCGGACATCAAACTCGGTCGCCTGCTCAATGCGCAGATGGTCTTTGGGCGAGAGCCTCATCATGATCTCGCCGAAGGTAAGAACCGTTTTACCCATGATCGCGCAGCTCCTTTTTGCTCGTGTGTACACCTTTGATATGGCGTTGGCACGGAGGTGCCAAGACGGTAGGGTGCGTCTTTGCACCTCCGTGCCAACGCTTGCCGAAATCGGTTTACGAAATCGGTTTCGTTTCGAGTTGTAGTATACTCACCTACAGCGTTTTGCAAGCGAGATTTTTAAAAAAATGCCTAAAATGGCTCAGACTGCCGACATTGGGAAACGGGGTGCGCTATGGCGCAGATGAGAATCAAGGACATTGCCGTCGAGGCGGGCGTGAGTCCGGCCACGGTCTCGCGCTATCTCAATAACCGCCCCGGGCAGATGACCGAGGAAACCCGCGCTCGCATCGCGGCGGTTATCGAGCGCACTGGCTATCGCCCACGTGCCGCCGCACGCAATCTACGCAGCTCACGCACCAACCTCATCGGCGTGATTCTGGCCGACATCGCCAACCCGTTCTCGAGCGCAATGCTCGAAGGGCTTTCCGCCAGTGCCGCCGCGCGCGGCTGCTCGCTCATGACGGCCATTAGCGGCAACGACCCCGCTAAGGAAGCGGAGTCGCTCACCAGGCTTATCGATGCCGGCGTGGACGGCCTGGTCGTCAACACCTGCGGAGGCAATGACGAGGCGATCGCCGCGGCAGCGGGACGTCTGCCCGTCGTGCTGCTCGACCGCGACGTTGCCGACGGCGGTGTCGATCTAGTGACATCTAACAACCGTGAGCTGGTCGCTGGCTTGGTAGACGAGCTCGCCGCCGCTGGCAGCGAGCGCCTGTGCCTGCTCACCGAGGCAAGCGACGACAGCCCCGTGCGTCGCGAGCGCGCCGAGGCCTTTACCGACGAGCTTTCGCGCCGCGGCCTTGCGGGCGAGGTCGTCACCCTGGCCGACGGTGGTGCCACGGGCGTTGGCCGTTTGGACAAGACCATCCGCGACTACGCGGGCAAAAGGCTCGGCCTCATTGCCGTCAACGGCCTGGTCTTCCTGCGCCTGACCGAGGCTCTGGCGCAGCTTGGTCCCTCGTTACCGGCTGGTCTTAAGATTGCGACGTTTGACGATTATCCTTGGAACCACGTGCTCTTTGGCGGTGTGACCACAGCAGCGCAAGACACCCTCACCATTGCCGAGCGCGTAGTCGAGCGTCTGTCCGAGCGCATCGACGTTGTTACCACCACCGTGGGCGAAGCCGCAAAGCTCGCCCCCAAGCGCATCGAGGTTCCTGGTCACATTGAACACCGCGCTTCGACTTCGCGCTAGCCGCTCGTTCGCAACGGCCTGTTCGCGCACGTTTTTTGAGCGCTTGATACGCTTTAACCCTGCGGAAACATTTTTCTGCGATAGTATCTGCGATATAGACCAGTCGAAACCCGCCCGAAAGAAAGGGGAGCGACATGAACCAGCAGAACATCGATTACGTACTCCGCTCTGTAGAGCAGCGTGACATCCGCTTTGTGCGTCTGTGGTTTGTCGACATTCTCGGCCGCCTCAAGAACTTTGCCATTAGCCCCGAGGACCTCGAGGTCGCTTTTGAGGAGGGTATTGGCTTTGACGGCTCCGCCATCGAGGGCTTTGCCACGCCCGAGGAAGCCGACATGCTGGCGTTTCCCGATGCTTCGACCTTCCAGATTCTGCCGTGGCGCCCGAGCCACAACGGCGTCGCCCGCGTGTTCTGCGACGTGTGCACTCCCGATTGCAAGCCCTTTGCCGGCGATCCACGCGATGCCCTGCGCCGCATGTTCCGCAAGGCCGAGAAGGCTGGCTATCTGCTCAACGTGGGCGCCGAGCTGGAGTATTACTACTTCCCCGACGAGCACACGCCCGAGCCGCTCGACAACGTGGGCTACTTCGATCTTTCGGTGAGCGATGCCGCCCGCGACCTGCGCCGCAACACGGTCCTTACGCTCGAGAAGATGTCCGTGCCCGTGGAGTACACCTTTCACGCCGCCGGTCGCTCGCAGCACGGCATGAGCCTGCGCCACGCCGAGGCCCTGAGCATGTCCGACGCCATCACCACGGCCAAACTCATCATTAAGCAGCAGGCTTACGAGAGCGGGTGCCACGCCTCCTTTATGCCCAAGCCGCTGGCGGGCGAGGACGGCAGCGCCATGTTCCTGTGCCAGTCGCTATTCGACCACGACGGCAACAACGTCTTTTGGGGCGAGGACGACGAGAAGTATCACCTCTCCGATATCGCCAAGCACTACATGGCCGGCATTCTGGCACACGCGCGCGAGATCAGCGCTATCACTAACCCCACGGTCAACTCGTACAAGCGCATCACCACGGGCGGCGATTCCGTGCCGCAGTACGCCACGTGGGGCCTGCGCAACCGCGCGAGCATGGTCCGCATTCCGGTCTACAAGCCCGGCAAGCAGCTGTCCACGCGCATCGAGCTTCGTAGCCCCGACCCCATGGCCAACCCGTACCTGGTCAACGCCGTCACGCTGGCGGCTGGTCTCGACGGCATCGAGCGCAAGCTGGAACTCCCGCCCGAGGCAACGGCCGAGACGCTCAAGCTTACCGACCGTCAGATGCTCGAGGCCGGCTACACGCCGCTGCCGCGCTCGCTCAAAGAGGCGCTCGACGTGTTTGAGGACTCGCAGTTTATGAAGGATGCCCTCGGCGAGCACATCCACAGTTTCTTCCTTAAAAAGAAGCGCGACGAGTGGCATAAGTTTGAGTCTACGATCACCGAGTGGGAGATTAAGCACTACCTGGCGAACTCCTAATCGCGCTGGCTTGTTTCAGTACGATTGAGCTCATTTCCTTGGAGGCCGATATGTCCGATAAGAGTGCCCTGTTCATGGCGCGCACGACGCGCTTCCACGAGTTTGCCCGCAGCTTGACGACCACCCTGGGTGTCGAGGTGAGCCTGGCAACCCCCGATTCGCCGACTGCAGCGCACGACTTTGACCTGCTGATTCTCGATTCCGATGGCATCCGCAGCGACCGTATCGATCAGATTGCCAAGTGGCTTGACGATCGTGGCGGCGTCCCCATGTTGGTGATCGTCGACGACGAGGCGCTCGGTACCTTGCGCCTGCCCAATCACGCGCATGCCGACTTTGTATGCCCCACGGCGACACCCAACGAGCTCAAGGCTCGTGCGCAGCGCCTGATGGGCGAGGAGGAGACCGTCACCGCCGACGATGTGCTCAACATCGATAACCTCGAGATTAACCTGGCTACCTACCAGGTGACGCTCGATGATGAGCCCATCGACCTGACGCTGATGGAGTACTCGCTGCTGAGCTTTTTGGCGACGCACCCCAACCGCGCCTACAGCCGCGAGGTGCTGCTGCACCGCGTGTGGGGCTTTGAGTACTGCGGTGGCACGCGCACCGTCGATGTGCACATTCGACGCATCCGCTCCAAGGTAGGCCCGCAGATCGCGGCACACATCACCACCGTCCGCGGCGTGGGCTATCTGTTTAAGGACTAGATTTCCACCACAAAGGGGACAGGCACCTTTGTGGTGGTTTTGCCGTAGGCCGGGTCCTTTCGGGTCTGCAGCAGAACTTAAGCCTTCCTAAAAGATTGCGTTCTCATACACGTTCGCCCGCATATTGGGGTACAACTCAACGTGAACAATGATGGCCCGCCACATGTTTGGCGGGCCTTTGGTTATTTGACGAAAGGATCGCAGCTATGAGCGAGTACGATTCCCAGCGTCCCCAGGATGCGGGCAACGCCGGCGAGACCCAGCAGCAGCCGCGTGTGCAGGTGGAGTCGACGCCTGCCGGTAGCAACATTCCCTATGTGCAGGCCTACGACACGCAGACCGGCCAGCCGCTGGGCGGTCAGCAGGTTGTAAACAAGCACACGGTGGTCAAGACCAAGACTAAAAAGCTGCCGATCTTTATTACGGCACTCGCCGGCTGTGCCTGCGGCGCCCTGCTGGTCATTGCGCTCATTATGAGCGGCACGCTCGATATCGGCGGCGGCAAGAATGCCGTGACGGCGGGTGCTTCGGGTTCGTCGACGCAAAAGATCACGATCGACTCCGAGGACACCACGCTGGCCGAGGCCGTTTCTGCCAAGGCCCTGCCCTCCGTCGTTTCCATCACCGCCACTTCGAGCGGTAGCCAGAATGGCTCGCTTTCGCAGTCTGCCGACGAGTCGGATAGCTCGGGCAGTGTCGGTTCGGGCGTGGTGCTCGATACCGAGGGCCACATCCTCACCAACAACCACGTGGTCGATGGCTATGACCAGTACGTGGTGACCATGGACGACGGCACCACCTACGAGGCCGAGTTCGTGGGCAACGACGCCTCGAGCGACTTGGCCGTCATCAAGCTCAAGGACGCCGACGCCTCCAAGCTTACGCCGATCGAAATTGGCGACTCCTCCAAGCTCAACGTTGGCGAGTGGGTTATGGCGATCGGCTCGCCGTTCGGCAACGAGCAGTCTGTCTCCACGGGCATTGTGTCGGCGCTGTATCGCTCCACGGCCATGAGCTCTACCAGCGGTAACACTATCTACGCCAACATGATTCAGACCGATGCCGCCATCAACCCGGGCAACTCCGGCGGCGCGCTCGTCAACGACAACGGTGAGCTGGTGGGCATCAACTCGCTCATCGAGAGCTACTCGGGCTCCAGCTCGGGTGTTGGCTTTGCCATTCCGGTCAATTACGCCAAGAACATTGCCGACCAGATCATCGACGGCAAGACGCCGGTGCATCCGTACATGGGAGCTACGCTTTCGAGCGTCAATGCGCTTAACGCCCGCACCAACAAGCTGAGCACCGATAGCGGCGCGTATGTGGCGAGCGTCGTTGAGGATGGTCCTGCCGCCAAGGCCGGCATTCAGGAGGGCGATGTCATTACCAAGCTGGGCGACGACGAGATTACGAGCGCCGATGGCCTGATCATCGCGCTGCGTAGCCACGAGGTGGGCGAGAAGGTCGAGATCACGCTCATGCGCGGCAAGGAAGAGAAGAAGGTCACCGTCGAGCTGGGCTCCGATGAGGAGCTGCAGAACCAGCAGCAGGACGACAGTTCGACCGACACCGGCAACGGCGGTATTACCGACGAGCAGCTGCGCCGGTACCTGGAGGAGCTGCTGGGCCAGCAGGGCCAGGGTCAGGGCTACGGCCAGGGTTACTAACGAGCCATTTCGCACATGCCGAAGCCAGAGGGGCTGTCCCATCAACGCGGGACAGCCCCTCTTTTCTTATTGATCCGTTGGGGACGGAGGAAAACGGATCACTTGTGGCTGGTAAGAGGCCTGGTTCGTAATGGTCTGGACAGTTAGTTCAGATACGTATAAATCTGGGGCAGCTTGGGATGCGTTTTGAGCAATTTTTGATTGGGATGGGGTTTGAATGGGTGTTTGGGAGGGCGAGCGGGACGTTTACATGGTCTCAGGGAGCCCAAATTAGTTGAAACAGGGGTGTTCGTGTCTAATCCAGCTCTAGGATTTATACGTATCTGAACTAACTGTCCACCCCAGTCTGGCGGCTGCCGATTCGGTGCGGTTTGAGACCGCTATTCGGCCCCATTGCGACCGGTGGTACTCTTGTATCCGTTTGAAATCGAGCGAAGGAGTGCCGCTATGGAGCAATCGAGCCTGTTTGGTGACGGCGTGGACATCGATACCGAAACACCCGCGACCGCGGAAGCCACCGCACCGTTCGATGCCCGTGCCCAGGCGGCAGCGCGCGCGGCCGAGCTGCGCCACGAGCTCGATTACCACGCCTATCGCTACTACATGCTCGATGCGCCCGAGATCACGGACGCCGCCTTTGACAAAATGCTCGTTGAGCTGCAGGAAATCGAGGCAACCTACCCCGACCTGGTGAAGCCCGATAGCTATACCCAGCGCGTGGGCGGCTACGTGAGCGAGCAGTTTACGCCGGTCACGCACATGGCACGCATGTATTCCATGGACGATGCCATGGATCTGGACGAGCTCGACGCGTGGCTCCAGCGCGCCGAGGATGCGCTCGGTGCCGGCAGCGTCACCTATACCTGCGAGCTTAAGATCGACGGCCTGGGTGTGGCGCTTACCTACCAAAACGGCACCTTCGTACGTGCGGCCACACGTGGCGATGGCACCACGGGCGAGGACGTGTCGCTCAACGTGCGCACCATCAAGGATGTGCCCATGCACCTGTCCGAGCCGGCGCTCGCCCACATGGGCGCCGACCGCGAGCGCACCATTGAGGTACGCGGCGAGGTCTACATGCCCAAGGGCAGCTTTGTTCGTCTGAATGAAGAGGCCGATGCCGAGGGCCGCGACCCCTTCGCCAACCCGCGCAACGCCGCCGCCGGCAGCCTGCGCCAAAAGGATCCCAAGGTCACGGCGCGCCGCGACCTGGCCACCTTTATCTATGCCATCGCCGATACTGACCCACTGCATGTCCACAGCCAGCGCGAGTTCCTCGATTGGCTGCGTAGCGCCGGCTTCAGCGTCAACCCTAACGTTGCCCGTTGTGCCACACCCGCCGAGGTTCACGAGTTCTGTGCCCAGGCGCTCGAACATCGCGGTGACCTGGATTACGACATCGACGGCGTGGTCGTAAAGGTCGACAGCTTCCAGCAGCAGCTCGACCTGGGCTTTACCGCCCGCGCGCCGCGCTGGGCCATCGCCTTTAAGTTCCCGCCCGAGGAAAAGCAGACCGTCCTGCGCGAAATTCGCATCCAGGTGGGCCGCACCGGTGTGCTCACACCGGTCGCCGAGTTCGACCCGGTGACGGTCGCCGGCTCCACCATCGCGCGCGCCACGCTGCACAACATCGACGAGATCCGCCGCAAAAACGTGCGCGAGGGCGACACTATCATCGTGCACAAGGCGGGCGACGTAATCCCCGAGGTTGTGGGCCCGGTGCTCGACAAGCGCCCGGTCGATTCGGTCGACTGGCACATGCCCGAGGTCTGCCCCGTGTGCGGCAGCCCCGTTGTCCACGAGGATGGCGAGGTCGCTTACCGTTGCGTCTCCATCGATTGCCCCGCACAGCTCAAGGAGCGCTTGCTCCACTGGGTGAGCCGCGGCTGCATGGACGTCGACGGCCTGGGCGACGAGATCGTCGACAAGATGATCGCCGCCGGCCTGATCCACGACGTCGCGGATTTCTATCAGCTCACAGTCGACAACATTGCCGGCCTGGACACGGGGCGCGTGTACGCCAGCTCTAACAGCAAAAAGGGCGTTAAGAAGGGCGATCCCATTCCGGTGGGCCTCAAGACGGCCGAAAAGATCGTCGCCGAGCTCAACAAGTCCAAGAGCCAGCCGCTCGGTCGCGTGCTGTTTGCCCTGGGCATCCGCCACGTGGGCAAGAGTGTGGGCGAGGTCATCGCCGAGCGATTCCTGTCGATTGACAAGCTCATTTTGGCGAGCGAAGAGGACATCGCCGAGTGCGAGGGCATCGGTCCCAAGATTGCGGCGAGCGTCAAGCAGTTCCTGGCCGTGCCCGAGAACCTTGCCGTGCTGGAGCGCCTGCGCCAGGCGGGCCTGTCGCTCGAGGTCGACTTGGGTGCCGCTCATGCGCAAGCCGCAGCCGACGCTGGCGTGGCAGGCGAGCTCGCCGACGCACAGCCGCTCGCGGGTCTGACCTTCGTGCTCACCGGCACGCTCGTCAACCGCACGCGCGACGAGGCAGGCGCGGCGCTCAAGGTGCTCGGCGCCAAGGTTTCGGGCAGTGTGTCAAAGAAGACGAGCTATCTGGTCGCCGGCCCCAAAGCGGGCTCCAAGCTCACCAAGGCTGAGCAGCTGGGTGTGCCCGTGCTGGACGAGGACGCACTCGAGCAGATTCTGGCTACCGGCGAGGTGCCGGTGGCGTAATGGATATAGAGAATCGCAATTGCTCGCAGGCGGAAGGGCGCACGAGGCACGCCCAAGGGCAGGCAAAAGAGCACCTGATGGCGCGAATTCGCATTGCGGAACGTGAGCGCTCGGCAGGTGCGTCTCGTGATGCTTTTGAGGCGTTGACCGAGTTAGAGACGAGGCTCGGTCTAGCCTAGCGATACGGGCACCGTGATCTGCGTCACGTATGTTGTGGGGTCGTCGCTGATGATGTCGTCGATCAGGGCAATCTCGCGCGATGGACCGGCGGGTGTCAGGTTATGTTCGCGCATATAGCCGAGCAGCTGCTTATAGCGCGGGCCCGCTTGCCCGTGCGTGCCGCGAAAGCTTATGGCCAGGCAGCGCGCGGCGGGTCGCACCTCGACATCGCCCAGGTATTCATCGGTGTCATCGAGCAGTAGAAAGACCTCGTCGTAGCCATCAAAGTCGCCGGTGGCGAGGCGCTCGGCGCCAATCCCGACGCCCAAGTTGCCCAGGAAGACAAAGGTCTCGTGCTGGCCCTTCTGCAGCTGACGAATCTGCCACTCCAGCGCATAGGCGTCGGTAGGCTTGACACGTTCGCGCAACACGGCGCAGCGAAGCTCGGGCGCATCGATTGTGCAAATGGTATCGAGCTCGATGCTCAGGGCATCGTGCAGCAGGGCAAGCCGGTTATCGATCTTGCGCGACACGCGTTCGAGCTCGTGGCGCTTGCGCTCGATGAGCTCCTGCTGCTGAGCTAGCTGCCGCTGCATGAGGTCCACGTCGCGCGTGGTCACAAACTCGCGGATTTTCGCTAGCGGCAAGTCGAGAACACGCAGGTGGCTGATGGTGTTGAGGGTGGAGAGCTGCCGCGATCCGTAGTAGCGGTACCCACTTGCCGGATCGATGTGCGCCGGGTCCAGCAAGCCCATCTGTTCGTAATGACGTAGCGTCCCAACACTCAGGTTAAACAAGCGCGCCACCTCGCCAATGCGGAGCAGGCCCTCGGTATGTTCGGTTGGCATGTCGGTCATGGGACCGCTCCTTTCAATGGGCGGGGAAGGGGCATCGAAGTCGCGCGGCGCGGCCGTCGTATGACACGAACGCCCCGCTACGCCGCCAACTTGTCAAAAGCTCCGCGGCGGTTGAGCATAGTAAATGCCATCACGCAAATGACTGCCGACAAAATCGATCCGCACGGCGACGCAATGCCCATGGGAAACAACGTGTCGGAATAGGCGTTCGACAGCAGCCACGCGCCCGGCACGCGAATGAGCGCCACGGCCAGCACGTTGTGCGCAAAGCCGATGTAGCTCTTGCCGTATGCAGCGAAAAAGCCGCTAAAGCAAATGTGGATGCCGGCAAAAATCGCATCGAAAATGTAGCTGCGCATATAGTCGGTACCGGCGGCGACTACTGCAACGTCCTTGGCAAAAAAGCCGATAAACGCCGGTGCCACCAGCCACATCAGCACCGTGATCAGACAGCCGTACACCACCGAGATGGTCATGGCGTCCTTGAGCACCTGACGCGCACGATCGCCCTTGCCCGCGCCGGCGTTTTGCGCCGTGAGCGCGCTGACGGTGGCGCCCATGGAACTCGGCACAATGAACAAAAAGCTGATCATCTTCTCGACCAGACCCACGGCGGCGGCGTCGACCAGGCCGCGATGGTTGGCGATGACGGTGATAAACATAAACGCCACCTGGATGAAGCCGTCCTGCACGGCCACGGGCACGCCGATCTTAAGAATGCTGCCGAGCACCTCGGGCTGGGGGCGCAGGTCGCTGCGCTTAACGTGGATGTTCGTGCGGCGGCTCTTGAGCCAGACGAGCGCGAGGGCAACACTGGCCGTCTGGGCGGTTACCGTGCCGAGCGCCGCGCCCACGGGGCCGAGCCCCATGTGGCCGATAAACAGAAAGTCGAGCGCGATGTTGATGATGCATGCCACGCCGATCACGTACATGGGCGAGCGCGAATCGCCCAGCCCGCGAAAGATGGCCGAGAGGATGTTGTACGCGGCGATAAAGGGAATGCCCATAAAGCAGATACGCAGGTAGGCGGCGGTTCCTTCGACTGCCTCGGCCGGCGTGCCAATGAGTGCCACGATCTGCGGGCACAGTGCAAGCAGGACAACAGCCAGCACCACCGAGACACCCATAAACAGCGTGATGGTGTTGCCGATGGCGGTCTCGGCGCGATCGAAGCGACGCGAGCCCACGGCGTGGCCGACGATGACCGTCGTTCCCATGGCCAGACCCACGAGCGTCACGGTAATGATATAGAGCGTCTGCGCGCCATTGCCCACGGCGGTGATGCCGGCAGCGCCGCTAAACTGCCCCATCATGTACAGGTCGGCCATGCCGTAGAGCATCTGCAAAAAGTACGAGAGCATATAGGGCAGGGCAAAGACCGCGATGGTCTTGAGGACATTGCCGCGTGTGAGGTCATGTTCCATGGGCGGGGCTTTCTGGCTGGGTTTGTTTACGTACCAGTGTAGTGAAAACCCTACAACGATTGTAGAGTCAAGGTTTGTGTTGGCAGTGGGGCGAAAATAGTCACGCTCCAAGCACGATGCTTTGACCCCTCCGTGCCTCTCACCTCGCCTCAAACCATCACAACATTCGGCGTTTTTTGCCAAAATCGGGAAAAGCATCGAATGTTGTGATGGTTTTTCTACCACTCGACCGGGTGGAATCGCTTTCTTGCGCACGAAGGTGTGCGAATCCGCGAGCAGGGGAATAAGGTTGGTTATCCGACCCATTGGAGGGCTCATGGACCTGCCGATTGTCCTGTCCCATAAGACTGCCTGGCTGTACCACAACGTGGCGCGCCCGTCCGAGCCGCTCTCGCGAGCAAGCAGTCTATACGATGAGGACTCGATTGCCGACGAGGCGGAGCCGACTGCGGGCCTGCCCAAATTGGGACTCGATGCCAAGGGGCTGAGAATATCTGCGGCGGTCGGGATTCTTACCGACTATCTGGTCTCACTTGGCATTCCGCATGAGGAGCTCGATCGTATTGACACGCTGGTTGGTTTCGATTTTGAACGCTCTCGACCGGCGGGTCTCCGACGCCACGTGTTTGGGGCGCCCATACCCTCGGATCATCTTATCGAGGTAGCAGAAGGCCTTCTGGTGGTTGATGAGGCCATGTGCTTCGTCCAGGCGGGCTCGTGGATGAGTGAGCCCGAGCAGCTGGAATATGGGTATGAAATCTGCGCCCGATACCATTTGAATCATTTGGCGACAGGCGATTATATCGAGATGGGGCAGAGGTATACCGTTGCCGACTTGATCGCTTATTGCGATGAGAATCGATCTCGTCAGGGGGCTACACGTGCGGCTGCCGTGCTCAAACGCGTGCATGACGGTGCGCGGTCGCCCATGGAGACGGCTACCGCAATCATGGTCGTCGCGAAGCGTTCCCAGGGCGGGCTCGGGTATACCAGGGTCGAGCTCAATCATCGGGTCGATGTTCCCAACGAGTTCAAATATCTCGCTAAGGCCGGGTATTTCGAGATTGATGTATTTGCGCCTGCGAGCGGTACGGGGATTGAATACAACGGCTCGGACCATCTCGATAAGCAGCGCAGTGCGTCGGACGCGGAGCGTATGACCGTGCTGAGCGCGCTGGGCTTTAGGATGATCGTCCTCACTGGGACTCAGTTTGCCAACCGGCTGCAATTGCACCGGGCGATGAATGCCATTGCGCTCGCTATGGGTCTCAAGTGCGACCGAAGCGAAGCGTTCCAGAAACGGCAGAATGACCTGCGGGAATTCGTGATTCGGCACTGGAACGGCGGCCTCTAGGGGCGTCTGGCTCGTCTTTCGAGCCCTGCGAACACCTAAACCGTCCCAACATTCGACGTTTTTTGCCAATATCGGGAAAAGCATCGAATGTTGGGACGGTTTGGGTGCTGAGGATGGGCTCGGGAAGCCCTTCTTGCTCGAATGGCCTGTCCTGTCGTACGGGTGTCGGCTTGATTCCCTCGTGGGGTATTATGTTTCCCGAAGAATAAATCACCGCGCGAGGGGAGGGCTGCGTGGACGAGCGCGTGCAACATGACGGTTTTGGCCGCGATATCAACTACCTGCGCATCGCCGTTACTGACAAGTGCAATTTCCGCTGCATCTATTGCATGCCTGCCGACGGCGTGGCGCCGCGTGCACACGACGAGCTGCTGAGTGCCGAGGAAATCGCCCGCTTTGTGCGTCTGGTGGCGGGGGAGGGCATTCGCCGCGTACGCCTGACGGGTGGTGAGCCGCTGGTCAGCCGCCGCATTATTCCGCTCATTCGCGAAATCCGCGCGATCCCGCAGATCGAGGATATCTCGCTCACTACTAACGGAGCCCTGCTGCCCAAGCTGGCGCCACAGCTTAAAGACGCCGGGCTCGACCGCGTCAACATTTCGCTTGATACGCTCGACCCCGCGCTCTTTGGAAAGATCACGCGCCTAGGTCGGCTCGAGCAGACCATGGCCGGCATCGATGCGGCGCTTGCTTGGGGCTTTGAGCCGGTTAAGGTCAACTGCGTGGTAGTCCGCCGCCTCAACCAGGATGTGGCGTCCCTCGCGCGGCTCACGGTCGACCGCCCCATTCACCTGCGCTTTATCGAATACATGCCCATCGGCGATGAGCACACGAGCTCGCATTGCGCCGTGGATCCTCATGCGCCCACGCTCAATCCCGAGTTGTGGGACGCGAGCGATACCGTACCGAGCGACGAGCTGCGGGCGCGCATTAATGCCGGTGCCGCTGCGGTGGGCCTGGGCGAGCTTGAGCCGCTCGACATTAACGACGCTCCTGCCGGTGCCGGTCCCGCGCGCTACTGGCGCTTTCCGGGCGCGGCGGGCACGGTCGGTTTCATCAGCGCCATGTCCAACCATTTTTGCGCGAGCTGCAACCGCCTGCGCCTGACGGCCGACGGCAGCGTGCGCCCCTGCCTGTTCAGCGATGCCGAGTATTCGGTTCGCGAAGCACTGCGCCGCGGTGATGATATGCAGGTACTTTCGATTTGGCGCGATGCCGTGGCCCACAAACCGCAGGAACACGCGATAATTGAGGGCACGCAACGATTTATGTCCCAAATCGGAGGATGATCATATGGCCAAGAGCAGGTACGCCGATGCCACCAAGGCCGCTCGCAGGGCCGCGATGTCTGCCCATAAAGCTGCGGTAGCCAGCAAAGACGCCGTGTCCACGACCGCACAGCCGGCCGCCAGCGATAACGCTGCCGCGCCTGCCCGCGACGCCCGCCGCGACGAGCTGACGCACGTGGATGCTAAAGGCGAGGTGCGCATGGTCGACGTATCCGACAAGGCCGAGACGCACCGCATCGCCATCGCCGAGGGCACCATCCTCATGCATCCCGAGACGCAAGCCATGGTGCTGCAGGACCGCGCCAAGAAGGGCGACGTGCTTGCTTGCGCGCGCATCGCGGGCATCATGGCAATCAAGCGTACGAGTGACATCATCCCCATGTGCCATCCGCTGCTCACCACCAAGAGTAAGTGCGATATCGAGCCAATCGCTCCGGCAGGAACGCCGGCCGAGGACGTGCCCGAGGGCTGGGCGCCGGCGCGTTCGGACGGACAGGTCGGTTTTCATGTGCTGGTCACGGCGGGCGTGACGGGCAAGACGGGCATTGAGATGGAAGCGCTGACCGGCGCGAGTGCCGCGTGCTTGACCATCTACGACATGTGCAAGGCGGTCGACCGCGGCATGGAGATCGTCGACGTGCGTTTGCTGCACAAGGAAGGTGGCCGCTCGGGCGTGTGGGACCGTGCGGAGCGTCAAGCTGCTGCTGCCGAGGCAAGCGCTGCCGATGCTGTCGCGCCCGCGAGCGGGCCCGTCGCTGCTGCCGCACCCGCAGCTCCCACCCCGGCTGCCCCAGCAATCGCGTTTATCGGCTACCAGAACTCGGGCAAGACCACACTTGTCGAGAAGGTCATCGCTGAGCTCACCCGCCGTGGCCTGCGCGTGGGCTCGCTCAAGCATCACGGGCACCACGGCTTCGACATCGACGTGCCTGCCAAGGACACCTGGCGCCATCACCAGGCGGGATCCAAGCACGTGGGCCTCATTTGCGCCACGCGCTGGGCGGAGTACGCCGACACGCGCGAGGAGGACGAGATGCCCGCGCGTGAGCTGCTGTCGCGCTACAACGACGTCGACGTGGTAATCATCGAGGGCTACAAGACCGAGGGCTTCGACAATATCGTGGTCGCGCGCTCCGGTGTCGACCGCTTGCGTGGCAAGAGCTCGCTCGATCTGGTCGACGGCCGCACACTGGCCCTTGCCTGCAACGAGGCCCTGGCGCGCCAGGCCTTCGACGCCGGCTTTGCGACCCGAGCCATCAACATCAACGACGCCCGAGCCATCTGCGATCTTATCCAAGACCATCTTTAGGCTTGACGCTGCGCCGGCCCCAAGCACCCCATCTCGCCCCTCAAACCGTCGCTCGCGTACCAAAGTACGCGTCGCTCCTCTTTCGGGGCGACCTGGGGCACTTGGAACCGGCTCGCTACGCTGCCATATCATTGGGCCACCACAGGCAGGTACCTTTGTGGTGGTTTTTGCTTTGGTAGATGTTTGGGACATGCCTTAAAATCTACCAAGTAGTTCGTGCTGACAAAAACGGAGAGAAGAGGCCCGATGCGTCCTTAACGTTGCATACAGAAAGATTGTGTCGATGGTCGGCGGTCAATGCCCGCGGCCCGTATTCGTATGCAACAAGGAGCGCCCATGTCCCTATCTTTACTCTCAAAATCCCGGCCGTCGCTGTCCGCGCAGGCCAAGCGCCTGGTGGCGATGCGCTTTCTCATCTACACCGGTTTTCAGACCAGCTACTTTATCGGCGTTATCGGAACGCTCACCTATGCGGACGATGCCTCGGTCGTGGCGACATCGCTGGCCGTCCTGTTTATGAATGTTTTTGTAATCCTGGGATCCTTTGCGGGTGGCGCGGCGCTCGACGCCTGGGGCCCGCGCCACCATTTCTTGCTGAGCATCGTGGGCACGGTGACAACCGGCGCGGCGATCATTGCCTTTGGCAGCGCGACCGGCATCGTCCTGCTCGGCGCGGTGCTCCTGGGCTTTGTGATGGGGTTCGCCCAGCCCATCGCCACATCCTATCCGGCTTACCTCACCGACGATCCTGTCGAGCTCAAAGACATCAACTCCGCCATCGCCATGCTCTCAAACGTGAGCATCATCGTTGGCCCCACACTGGGCGGCTTTGTCGCGGCTGCTGCGTCGTCGCGCGCGGTGTTCGTGCTCATGATGCTCTTTACCGTGTTTGCGCTCATCGCTGGTTGGGGCTTTAGGCCGCAGACCAGCCATGTCGCCGGGCATACAGATACCGATTCGGCAGAGGAAGGGGAGCGTGCGGGACAAAGCTCCAACCCTAGCACGTCCGCCCGTGCCACCTTCGCAGCCAGCATCAAGACAGTCTTCACCAACAGCGTCCTCGCCCTGCTGTTCTGCATCATCTTCCTCTCGAACTTTGGCTATGGCGCCTTTGACCCGCTGGAGTCGTTCTTCTACCGCGATGTTCTGCACGTCGGTGTCGAATGGATGGGCTGGCTCTCGTCGGCCTCGGGCGTGGGCGCGGTGCTGGGCGCCATTGTTGCGCTCCGTTTGCCGCCGCGCTTGGTTAACCTTAAAACGCTGCTCGTGGCGCTCATGTCCGTGGGCCTGGGAAGTTTGCTCTATGTGGGGACACCGTACGTGGGCGTAGCCCTTGTCGGTCAGATTGCCCTGGGCGTGGCCTGGGGCGTCGTCAACCCGCTCCACAACACGATCGTGCAAACAACGGCCCCGCTCGAGCAACTCGGGCGCGTCAACTCGGTCATGGGCTTTGGCAATATGTTCGCCGGCGTGGCGCCGCTGGCGATTGCCCCGTGGCTGGCGGCGACATTTGGCGTACAACGGACACTCGTGGGGGCAGGCATGGTCGTGACGGCGGTCCCTGCGGCGTTGCTGCTGTCTGGACGCCGGCATTTGGATCGTGCCGCAAGGCAGTAAAAACCATCACAACATTCGATGAAAATCGCGATTTTGCCGAAAAACGTCGAATGTTGTGATGGTTTGCGCTGCGGGTCAGGCCATCCTGCGGGCCAGGCCACCACAAAGGGGCCAGGCACCTTTGTGGTGGTTTTTGCTTTGGCGGGCCGCGCCCGTGCCTTGGTATACCATGTACGCCGTTCACGAATACGCCCCACACCGCCGCACAACCCAGAAAGGCCCCCATGGACACCACCTTCAGCCACATCAAAGCCGTGTTCTGCGATATCGACGGCACGCTGCTCACAAGCGAGCACACGGTGTCCCCGCGCACCGTGGCGGCGATCCGCGCCCTGCGCGAGCGCGGTGTGCTCTTTGGCCTGTGCACCGGGCGCGATGCCCACGCGACTGAGGCCATGTACGAGCTCTGGGGCATCGAAGGTCTGGTGGACGTGATGGTGGGCTGCGGTGGCGCCGAGGTCATCGACCGCGCGCACGACATCAACGAGCTGAGCTATCCGCTGCCGGGCGAGACCATCGCGCGCATCTGCAAGCACATGGCGGACCTTCCGGCAACGCCCGTCTGCCCCCGAGACGGCGTGTTCTACGTGCCCGAGAGCAACGCGTGCGTCGAACACCTGTCGCGCGTCGACGGCGTGCCCTACCAGGTGGTCGATTTTGCCGAGTTCTTGCGCGAGCCGCAGCCCAAGGTGATGTTTACCATGGCGCCCGAGGTAATGCCGCGGGTGATTGAGCGGGCGTCGACGTTTGCCGATAACACTGTTAAGGCGGCCGCCCTACAAACCACGCAGCGCCTCTACGAGTTTATGGATCCGCGCGTGTCCAAGACGCGCGGTCTTGTGCGCGTAGCGGAGCTCAACAACATGGAGCTTACGAACATTTGCGTGTTTGGCGATGCCGATAACGACACCTGCATGGTGGCTGACGCCGGCGTGGGCGTGGCCATGGCAAACGGCAGCGACGCCACCCGCGCCGCCGCCGATTTTGTAACCGCCAGCAACGACGAAGACGGCATCGCGATCTTTATCGAGGAGCATCTGCTGTAGCGCCGGGGGAGAACCATCACAAAGGGGACAGGCGCCTTTGCGGTGGCCTCAGGCGATTTGGGCGAATTGATGCCTAAAATCTGCGCGTAAATTCAAATATGGTTGTCTGAACATTACGCTTCCAACCACCGATGGGCTAAAGATATTCTCATCAGTTTGGCAGGGTATTACTCCCGGTAAATGACCTACCGCTCATGGTCGATTTTCGACTGTTTACAGGATGTTTACTCTTGAGCAAAATGTTGTGCAAATAAATCTAATGCCATTAAAAAATGATAGACAACTATATTACCAGCAGAAACAAAAAATAGATAGCGAATAAACGAAGGTAAATCTGAGCAAATGTCAAGAGAATTGAGAATTCGCTACAAAACAATCGGTTATCTTGTTCAGATGTTCAAACAATCGCTACAATATGGATTACTAAGCGTGCGCAATTACAGATTGCGCAGATACGTTTGATAGTGAAAGAGCAAGATCGCGGTCTCTTGGGGAGGAGACATCGATGAAAGCAAATTCAGACAAATCTAAACAGAGTAATAAAGCGACGCGCCGTGTACTGGCAGGCGTCTTGTGCGGAGCCTCCGTTTTGAGCCTGGTACTGTCGCTCGTCATGCCTCCAATCTCGCAGGCCATTGCCAACGATGCCCAGACGGTTTCTACCGAAGAAACTGTGATGGGGGGGGGTTCCTCAAGTGAGTCTACTGGTGTAGACAGCACCACTAACGGGGGTGCCGAAAAGCAGATTAGCGATGATACCGAGAATGGCGCGAGCGAAGACGCCGCTGCCGCGGGACTGCCGTCCGACGACGCGGAGGCCAAGGGCGCCGCGCAGCCTTCCGATACACAGCCTTCTGATGATGAAACTAACGATGAAAACGCTATCGCTCCCGCTACCGTCAGTGCCGATGGCTATAACGAGGTGAAAGGTAATATTGCTGAGACGTTCACCAATGGCGGCAAGTTCCGACTGACGGATTTTGCCTATTCGGATAAGCAGATCACCATCACCAAAGACACTGCTATCGATCTTGCGGGACACATGCTCTACCGTGGTTCCGGCAACAAAGACTCCTTCTTTGTGGTCGAAAATGGAGCCACACTCACTATCGAGGATTTAGGTAAAACAAAAGACGAACAGACCCTGGTCGAAACGACGGCGGGTCATCTTGCGTCTATGGAATGGGAAACAGGAAACGGCTCAAATAGTGGCACTCCTAAGAGTCTTACTTACTTTGAGACCAAGAGCACGCCCAATCAAGATGGACTCGGCACAACCGAGACTACGATCAGGCATGTCGTTACGGGCTTTGGCGCTATTGATGCGGCATCGGACAGCGGTTCCGTAAAGCATGTGGTCACCGTTAAAGAGGGCGGCACGCTCGATCTCAAGGGCGGCATGATTACCACGGCCGCCAATCTGAGCGATGACGGCCATGTGATTTTTTCTGAGGGTAAAGTCAAAATCGAAGGCGGTTACGTCACCAATGGCAACGGCGGTGGCTGGGGCGGTGGCCTGTGCATAACGGGCGAGAAGGCGGGCGCGAATGCCAGTCTCGAAATGACAGGCGGCGTGGTCGCGGGAAACAAGTCGGGTTCTGGCGGCGGCATCTATGCTGACAAGGGAGCCACCCTGAAGCTTACGGGCGGAATTATCTCTGGCAACGCTACGTATGAAAACACTTGCAACAGCGGCGGCAGTCCCGAAAATGGTTATGGCGGCGGCGTCTTTACCAAAAATGCTTGCGTTAGTATCAGCGATTCGGCAAGCATTACTAACAATCGTGTCGATTCCAATATCTCTGAATCGTTTAACAATGGCCTGCTCGGTGGCGGTGGCATTGCATGTGTAAATGGTGGCAAGCTCAGTATAACGGGTGGCTCAGTTACTGCTAACTACTCCCATGAGGCTGCCGGCGGCGTTTACGCTGGTTTTTACAACCAGACCATCGAGTTTGAAATGACTGGCGGCACGATTGCCGGCAACGTGGCGGAGAACGCTGAGGGCGGCGGTTTGCGTATCGCTGGCGGTGACAACACTGGTACGATGGCAACAATTAGCGCTGGTGAGAACAGCAAGATTTACATTACGAACAACAAGACTATGACGGGTAAGGATCGCGGCGGCGACTGGGGCGGCGGTGGCGTCTTTATCCAGAAGGGCGGCAAGCTCAATATCGTAAAGACGTTGATTGCCGAAAATGAGGCTGGCGGCTGGGGCGGCGGCGTTGGCGCTTGCCCTACGGGCGAAACAATCGTTTCGCATTCCAACGGTGCCGCTATTTATAACAATAAAGATAATAATGGTGAACACTACTCTGCCGGCGGATATGGGAAGAACGAGGATAGTAACTCCGAGTACATTACCGAGCCCTTCAAAAAATCCGGCCATAAGGATTTCTTCCTGGTGCGTAAAAAAGATGGTGCGAACTCGACAATTGCAGTTGTGCTCGGCAAGATGCTCGGCGGCGACTCGGCTGGTTGGCAGGGCACTTGCGACGGCGAGAAGATCACCATTGAGCCAAATGGCGGCGCCGAGGCCAAGTACATGTTCGGTCTTGAGGCCCATCCGACTGCCGATGCCATGGGAAAGGCGCAGACAGCGGCTACGACCATTATCAGTGGCAACTATTCCTACACCCACGGTGGCGGCATCATGACCAACGGCGATCTTGTCGTTGGCGAGGTCAAGGATCTGAGTGTTTATCCGAGCATGAAGCTCAATGCCACCAAGGTGCTTAAAGATGAAAAGGGAATCTCGCAAGGCCTTAGCACGCACAATTACAGATTTAAGTTGCTGCGCCAGGATGGTGACATCGAGCCTTCTTGGAAAGATGACGACACATTTGATATGGGCGATTGCAGTGTTGCGGGCGAGGCGCCTGTTGATCAAACAAACGGCAATATCACCTTCGACTCTGGCAAGGACTATTCTTCGGGACAATACGTTTTCTATCTAGTTGAGGAACCCATCAGCGGCGAAAACGAATCGAATACCAAATTCGACGAGACCATTTACAAGATCGTGGTAAAAGTTGAGGACAATCCATCCGACACTAAATATCTCATGTCGATTCCTATTAATTATTACAAGGTAAAAGAAATAACCGTTTCTAAAAAGACAGAGAAGGATCCCGACTTCAAACCACTTGGTTCCGGAAGCTATTCCGTTGACATCCCACAAGATAGCTCACAAGATAGCACGAAGACTACGGTTACTATCGGTAACAGTAAGAAACCGACCTTTACCAACAAAATCGTGTCTCCCGTCTCCTGGACTCCTAAGGCGACTAAGGTCGTTGAGGGTGGCGAGATGAAGGCGTTTACGCTTCAACTTGCGAAAGACAGCGAATTTAAAAACATCATCGGTACTGCCGTGACCTCTGGTCCTGAGAAGACGCAGACGCTTTCGTTCAAGGACAAAAGCAATGAAACGATTGAGCTCAAGTACTCGCTCTCTGATATCAGGAATAATCCCGACGACCCGGGCGGCTCCACGGGTGGCCCTTTCAAGACCTTTACGTACTATGTGCGCGAGAAAACCGACGGTTCGCAGTTCTCGCACTACACGTACGACCATTCGGTCTACAAGATTGCGGCCAAGGCAACTGTTCAGCCTGATAAGACGATTAAATGTGAAGTGACCTACAGGAAGGGAACCGTTAACTCCAAAGGTGAGTGGGAAAACGCCGATACCGATGACCACGACCTCACCGACACTTCCACCCCCACCTTCACCAACACCTACTCCACTTCTTTGCCCCTTTCTGGTATGTCGGGCGTCACTCTGACGTACCTTGCCGGCGCGGCGGTGCTTTGCGCTGCTGCGGCCTGGATGCACATTCGTCGCAAGGCGAATGCGAAGGGAGGTGAGCGTCGTGAATAAGAAAGTTTGCTCCTTCCCGATCTTGTTTGCGCTGCTTGCCCTCCTGATCGGCACCTGCGCGGTTGTGTTCCCCGCTTCCGCGCAGGCCGTGCCGACCTCGGCCGGTTCCATCACGGTGAGAGGCACCGTGGCGCGCAGCTACGACGCCTACCAGATCTTTAGCGCCAACGTCGTCGACGGCGACAGCGACGCCAAGATCGCCACCGACCTCGCCTGGGCAAGCGACGCCGTGCGCGACGCCGCGCTGCCTGTGCTGCACAGCGCCGGCATGCCCAATTCCCAGGCCACCGCACAGGAAGCTGCCGAGTGGCTCAACACCGATTCCCACCTTACGAGCGCGCTGAGCGCACAGCTCGCTCGTTCCCTCCAGAGCTCTGACGCCGTGTCCGTGGCCCTTAACGCGGGCACGGCGGCCAAGCTGTCCTGTGGCTACTGGCTCATCGTCGCCGACGACGACGCCATTGCTCAGGGCGAGGTCGGCACCGCGCCGATCATGGCCCTGGTCGGCGGCAGCGCCGTCACCGTCAAGTCCAAGGCGGCGACGCCCAAGGTCCAAAAGCACGTGCTGGAGGACAGCACCGCCGCCTGGCAGAAGGCCGCCGACGCCACGGTCGCCGACGACCTGTACTGGCGCCTCTCGGCCACGGTCCCGGCGGGCCTCACGGCCTACGACACCTATACGGTGCAGTTCGTCGACACCATGAGCGCGGGGCTCGACCCCTCCAAGGTCGCCGCGAGCATGCGCGTGTACGTGGCGGCGGGCACGGACGGCGGCTTTGACGCGGTCCAGACCGGCAAGGACGGCCGCGTCGGCACCGAGCCCGCGAAGGGCTGGACCGACATCACGGCCCAGTGCGCCACCAAGGTAGCGGCGGACGGAACCTTCACCGTGCGCACCGGCGACCTGATCGCCGCGCTCGGCGGGGCCGACGCCTTTACCGCTGGCGCCCGCGTGGTCGCCGTGTACAACGCACCGCTCAACAGCGCATGCAACCACGGCATCGCGAAGGGCAACCCCAACGAGGTCTACCTGCGCTACCCGCGCTCTCCCTTTGCCGACCAGTCCGGCGATGCCGGCTTCACCAGCACGCCGAGTGACGACGCGTGCGCCTACACCTGGGATCTCGCGCTCACCAAGCGCGGCAGCGACGGTGACAAGCCGCTTGCCGGGGCAGTCCTGAGCATCGTCGACGACCGTGGTCGCACACTGGCGGCCGACGGCACGTGGGATGCGGATGGCAAGGCCACCGTCACCACGGGCGAGGACGGCCGCGTGACCGTCTCGGGCGTGGACTCGGGCAAGCTGGAGGTCCGCGAGCTCAAGGCGCCCAAGGGCTACACCGCCTTTGAGGGCACGCGCTCCGTGACGGTCAAGGCCGAGGGCCTGGACGTCGACCAGGTGGCCGCCGCCAAGCCCAAGCTCACCATCACGGCCGAGTCGCCCCTGCGCGCCGACAGCGCGGACGGGTCGACGGGCAGCCTGGAGGCGTCGCTCATCAACACGCCCACCGGCACGCCCCCTAGCATTACCACCGGAGGCTTTATGCCCTCGACTGGCGATATGGCAATGTACGCCGCGGCCGCCGCAGCGGTCGCCGGAGCCGCGCTCATCGTGGTCGCGCTCCTGGTCAAGCGGGGAGGTGGCAGCCATAAAGAGTAGCTGGCAGCCCCGCAGAGAGCGGGGCGAGACATAGCGAAGCAGATGCTAAGACACAGACAGATAATGACCGATCGAATGAGAACCAACCGGAAAACGGAGGAAAAGAAGATGAGCATGAGCAAGAACATCGCACGCCTGGCAGTAACCGCCGGCCTCACAGCAGCGCTGAGCTTCGGCGGTGTGATGGCGCCGGTGACCATGGCGTTTGCTGAGGAGGGTGCCGCCCCCAGCTATTCGCTCACGATTAGCCAGGCCGCGGACAATGGCCCCACTTTGTTCAAGGCGTATCAGATTTTTACTGCTGACGTTATGGACGGAACGTCCGGTAAGGTTACGTCCAACGTTAAGTGGGCGAGTCCTGCCGCAGAGAATGCGGTCCTGGACGAGCTTGTTGCTAATAAAGTCCCTGGAATTACCAAAGACTCGACTGCTTCTGATGTTGCCGACTACCTTTCCACGATCACTGATACCACTAATACCACAAGTTTGCCGCAGGGCAGCATCCTTAACAAGATTGCCTTGGCTGTAGAGAAGAGTGTTACCGCTACGGGCAATTCCTTTGCTGCCGGTTCCACTTTCACCACTACGAAGGCCGGCTACTACCTGTTCATGACCGATACCGACTCGCTCAATAAGAAAGAGAAGCAGACCGGTACCTCGCCGATCTTTGCGGTCGTGGGCGGCGACGCAGTGAGCGTTACCGAGAAGACGAGCATCCCGACCGTGATGAAGCAGATCAAGGACGATGCTACGGGCGTCGAGTGGCATGACAAGGCGGACTCCCAGATGGGTCAGACCGTTCAGTACAAGCTGACCGGCACGGTTGCAAACAATGTCGACACGTTCGGCACCTACTATTATGAGTTCTACGATGAGCTGTCTGCCGGTTTGACTGTTGATAAGTCCTCTGTCAAGGCCGTGATTGGTGAGACTCCTATCATGCCTACTTCTGTGACCGTGTCTAATCCCGATTCAAATGGCAAGACGGTCTTGAGCGTAAAGTTTGACGATCTTAAGGCTGCCGCCGGGGCGGCCGGTGTCACTGTTGACGAGAACACAAGGGTCGTTGTTAGGTACAGCGCCAAGCTCGACCCGAAGATGTCCCAGCATGTTGTTGTCGGTGGCACGGGCAACTCCAACACCGTCAAGCTCATCTACTCCAACAACCCTGGCCACGATACCAAGGGTGAGTCTGTGCCCGACACCGTGCGCGACTACACCTATGCGCTCAAGCTCGTCAAGAAGGACGCGACTGATGAGAATAAGAAACTTGCCGGCGTAAAGTTCACCATCTGTGCCACTAATCCCGACGATACTACATCCAAGGGCATGTATGTCCAGGATAATGGCTCCCTCGATAAGGAGCCTTATGAGTTCACGACCACCGACTCCGGCGAGATTAACGTCAAGGGCCTCGATGCCGGCACCTACACCGTCAAGGAAACCCATACGCTCGCCGGCTACAACACCATCCCCGATTTCACCTTCACCATCAAAGCCACTGGCCTCAACAAAGCAGAGGGTGTGGAAGAAAACAAGCTCACGGTCAAGACGAGCACCACGGGTTCCAATTTGGTCGAGGTTGACACGACCAACACGGACAACGGTACTGCTGCTTTGATTGTCAAAAACAAGCAGGGCTCCGGCCTCCCGCTCACCGGCCTCAACGGCGTGACCTTCACTTGGATCGCTGGTGGCGCGGTGCTGTGCATCGGCGTGGCGCACCTCATCCGCAGCCGTAAGCAGGCTGAGGAGTCCGAGCAGGAGTAACGCTCGCTCACCCATCCCTTTGGCAGGTGGGATGTGATGGTCATGAGACTTGCGGACACTTTTCTCGTCCATCGACGTTCTTGCTTTGCCATTCTCTTTTCGGGGCAGACTCCGCACTGGAGTCTGCCCCGTTTTTTTGGACAACGCAGTCAGACTCCATTGCCCGATGGATCAAGCGTATGAATATCGAACAGATGTTTGCAAATATTGCGTTTACCAGCTGTAAGTACGAGTGCTCGCAGTAAAATACCCTTGCGACGCATCCCGTGCGCGGGCGGCCGACGACTCGATCGGAGGTCCCCAAATGCTGAAATTCCTTAACGCGCTCGCCGCCCTCGCGACGGTGGGCACATTCGTCATCGCGTTTCTTGACTCGTATGAGGTTCGGTTTAAGGTCCGTAGGCGCACGCGCGGTGCGGACGGTAGAAGGCATTTGCGCCGCAACAAGCGCAAATAAGAATGCCCGGGGTTAGCGGCCCGGGCATTTAACAAAACCAGAAAACTAGGCCGCCCGCGCTTTCGAACACTTACGCGGGATGCGTCGTTTTCTATTGCCATTGTATCCCGAATCGCCCAGCCGATTCGGGATATTTTGAAAACTCAAATGCGGGCCCATACTTGCACTGCGCAATGCTGCCAGGCTGCGTTGCGCAGCGCATGAGCTCGCTAATCGGCTATTATTTGTTCAGACAACTTGAGTTGTAGAGGAGTGACCGGCGATGGTGCAGGGCGCCAAACATATGAAGAGCAGTAACGCCGCGGACAACGGCGGCTCAAGCCCTCAGCCCAAACCTCAACCAAAGCCCAAGCGCCGTCGCAAGCGACTGCCGCGCTGGGCCGACCGTCTCATCACCATCGTCATCATTCTTATTGGCGTGGGCCTTATGACCTGGCCGTGGATCTTGGACCGGCTCGAGGCCTCGGGCGTGTTCAACCAGATCAGCACGGTGTCCAGCACCGTGGACGCGCTGTCTGCCGAGGAGCGCGAGCGCATCCTGCTTCAGGCGCGCTCCTATAACGAGCAGCTAGCGGGCGAGGCCACCGAGCTTCCCGCCGACCAGATCGAGCCCTACGCTCAGCAGCTCATCTTTGACCGCGACCCCATGATGAGCTGGGTCGAGATTCCCTCCATCGACGTGAGCATGCCCATCTACCACGGCACGAGCGAAGAAGTCCTTATGGCGGGCGTCGGCCACCTGGAGGGCACGAGCCTGCCGGTGGGCGGCACCTCGACTCATTGCGTGCTCACCGCGCACTCGGGCATGCGCAACCTGAGCATGTTCGACGACATCCACTCGCTGGAGCCCGGCGACCTGGTGTTGCTGCACACCATGAACAAGACGCTCGCCTACAAGATGGTGGACTCCGAGGTGGTGCTGCCCGAGGAGATGGAGTCGCTGGCCATCGAGCCCGGCGCCGACAAGGTGACGCTTGTCACCTGCACGCCCTATGGCGTGAACGACCATCGCCTGCTGGTGCATTGCGTGCGTACCAAGTACAAAAAGAAGGACGTCGACAAGCAAAAGTCGCTGGCTGGCCGCCACTGGGGCAAGCGCGAGTTTGCCGTGCTCATCGTGGTCGTAGCCATTGTGCTGTTGCTGCTGGACATCGTGATCCACGCGGTCCGCAAGCGCCGCAAGGCCAAGGCCTAGGCATAAGACATTCTCCAGAACCACCACAAAGGGGACAGGCACCTTTGTGGTGGCCCGAGGGCTTCCAGACCGTCCCAACATTCGACGAAAATCGCGATTTTGGCGAAAAACGTCAAATGTTGGGACGGTTTTCGTTGCGGGTGGAATGGTTTTCGCCGCAGGTTCGCCGGATCACACCCTGCCAATCCGCCGCCCTCGTTACGTTTTCGCTGCATTTGGGTAAAGCGCCTGCTCCAAGCGGCGTTGCCTTGTATACTAGAGCGGTTTATCTGTTATGCGGAAGGGAGCGCCTATGGCACTCAGCGAGAAAGACGTGCGCGGCATCGCCGAGTACGCAAAGATCGCACTGACCGATGACGAGCTCGCCCAGATGACGTCCTACATGAACGACGCCGTCCAGATGCTCGAGCCCGTCTTGCAATATGACTTGCCCGACGTGGAGCCCACGTTCCATCCCATCGGAAGCCTGTCCAACGTGATGGGTGATGACCTGCGCGAGCCCGAGCGCGACCTGCCGCTCGACGTTGCGCTCGAAAACGCCGGCAGCGCGCGCGACCGCTACTTCCGCGTGCCGTCCATTTTGGGAGAGGGGGAGAGCGAGTAATGGCGCTAAGCTTCGATTCCCTTACCGCCGCCCAGATCGCCGCGGGCGTTGCCGCCGGCGACTTTACCGCTACCGAGGTGGCCCAGGCCTCCCTTGCCGCCATCGAGGCGCGCGAGGGCGGGGTTCAGGCATTCCTGCAGGTGGCGCCCGAGCTTGCGCTCGAGGCCGCCGCGCGCGTGGATGCCGACCGCGCTGCAGGCAAGCCGCTGCCCCCGCTCGCGGGCGTGCCGCTGGCCATCAAGGACAACATGAACCTCGTGGGCACGCGCACTACCTGCGCTTCCCGCATGCTCGGGAACTACCAGAGCGTCTACACCGCCACCTGCGTCCAGCGCATGCTCGATGCCGGCTGCCTGCCCATGGGCAAGGCCAACATGGATGAGTTCGCCTTTGGCAGCTCTACCGAGAGCTCGGCGTTCCACCGCACCAACAACCCCTGGGATACCGAGCGCGTGCCCGGTGGCTCCTCGGGCGGCTCCGCTGCCGCCGTCGCCGCGGGCGAGGTCGCGCTCTCGCTGGGCTCGGACACCGGCGGCTCCATTCGCCAGCCGGCGTCGCTGTGCGGCGTGGTGGGCTTTAAGCCCACGTATGGCGCCGTGAGCCGTTACGGCGTGGTTGCCTTTGGCTCGTCGCTCGACCAGGTGGGACCCTTTGGCCGCACGGTCGAGGATGTCGCGCTGGCCATGAACGCGCTTACCGGCGCGGGTCACGATCCGTACGACTGCACCAGCCAGGATTGCGCCGTCGACTTTACCGAGCATCTCAACGACAGCATCGAGGGCAAGCGCGTGGGCATCATCCCCGCGTTTATGGAGGCCGAGGGCCTGACGCCCGAGGTCAAGGCCGCTGTTCAGCGCGCCGCCCAGGAGCTGCAGAACCAAGGCGCCGAGCTGGTCGAGGTCGACCTGCCGCACCTGGACGCCGCCATCGCCGCCTACTACGTCATCGGCCCGGCCGAGGCGTTCTCCAACTTGGCACGTTTCGATGGCATTCGCTACGGCTATCAGGAGGAGGGCTGCGCCAACCTGTCCGATCAGAGCTCGCTGTCGCGCGCCCACGGCTTTGGCGCCGAGGCCAAGCGCCGTCAGATGCTCGGCGCCTACCTGCTGAGCTCGGGCGTGTACGACAAGTACTACTACGCTGCGCAAAAGGCCCGCACGCTCATCACGCAGGACTACGACGCCGCGTATGCCAAGGTGGACACCATCCTCATGCCCGCCTCGCCGCGCACGGCCTTTAAGTTTGGTGAGATCAGCGACCCCACGCAGATGTACCTCTCCGACCTGTATACCATCTCGCTCAACATTTGCGGCAACGGTGGCATCTCGGTGCCGCTGGGCCTGGGCGAGGATACTCAGCTGCCCGTTTCTGCCCAGCTGGTGGGTCCGGCCTTTAAGGACCGTCAGCTGCTCACGTTTGCCCGCGCCCTGGAGCGCGGCTTTGCCGATGCCGCCACGGGTGCGCCCGCGCTTTCCGTCGCGTCCGATTTTGCCGGGAAGGGAGGCGAGCTGTAATGAAGGAGCTTTCCGAGGTCCTGCAGGATTGGGAGGCCGTGATCGGCCTGGAGATCCATACCGAGCTCACCGCACTCGATACCAAGATGTTCTGCAACTGCAAGCTCAGCCACGATGACGAGCCCAACGCCAACGTCTGCCCGGTGTGCCTGGGCCTGCCCGGCGCCCTGCCGGTGCCCAACAAGCGCGCCATCGAGAGCATCGTCAAAGCGGGTCTCGCCACCAACTGCGAGATCCAGCGTCACTCGATGTTCTACCGCAAGCACTACTTTTATCCCGATATGGCCAAGAACTTCCAGACCACGCAGGGTCCGGTCGCCTTTGCCATGTACGGCCACCTGGACCTGGACGTGACCGGTCGCGGTGCCGCCGAGCGCCCCGACTGCGCGTTTGGCGAGGCCGAGGCCCAGAGCCTGGCGAGCGCCTCGGCCAACGCCGAGGGCCTGTCCACGTCCATGACGTCGACCATGCGCGAGGGCAATCAGCGCGCCGGCCATCTGGCCAGCTACGACGCGTCCAACCTGCAGATGCCCGAGCGTCGCGAGGACGGTTCCTACACGGTGCCCATCCGCATTTTGCGCATCCACATGGAGGAGGACGCCGCCAAGATGGTCCACGTGGGCGGTGCCGAGGGCCGCATTACCGCCGCGGCCGAGTCGCTCGTCGACTACAACCGCTGCGGCACGCCTTTGATTGAGCTCGTGACCGAGCCCGACCTGCGCACGCCCGAGGAAGCGCGTCTGTTTATGGAAAAGCTCCGTCGCATCTTTGTGACGCTGGGCATTTCGGACTGCTCCATGGAGAAGGGCTCCATGCGCTGCGACGGCAACGTGTCGCTGCGCCGCCGCGGCGAGACCAAGCTGGGCACCAAGACCGAGCTCAAGAACCTCAACTCGTTCAAGAGCCTGCACGACGGCCTTGTCTACGAGATCTGCCGCCAGGCCGAGGTGCTCGAGGAGGGCGGCATCATCTATCAGGAGACCCGTCACTGGGAGCCCAGCCGCAAGCGCACCGTGGTCATGCGCGTCAAGGAAACGGCCGACGACTATCGCCTGTTCCCCGATCCCGACCTGGCGCCGTTCGATTTGGACGACGAGTTCATCGACCGCTGCCGTGGCGAGATTCCCGAACTGCCCGATGCCAAGCGCGTCCGTTTTGAGGCCGACTTTGGCATTAAGACGGCCGACGCCGAGCAGATTGCTGGCGACCCCGAGTTTGCCGACTTCTTTGAGGCCGCTGCTGCCGGTATGGCCGGCAAGGAGGCCCAGACGGTCGCAAACCTGCTGGTCAACGAGATGATCGCCTACCTTAAGGGTGCGGGCGTGTCGCTCGCCGAGTCCGGCATCGCGCCGGCCCAGGTGGCAGCCCTTGCCAAGCTGCTGGCGACCGATGCCATCAGCTCCAACCAGGCGCACGAGGTCTTTGAGGCCATGGCCCAGACCGGCGACGACCCCAACAAGATCGTCGACGAGCGTGGTATGCGTCAGGTGAGCGATGCCGGTGCGCTGCAGCCGATTGTGGACGAGGTGCTGGCTAACTGTGCCGATCAGGCGCAGCAGTACCGCGACGGCAACCAGAAGGTCATCGGCTTTTTGGTGGGCCAGTGCATGAAGGCGAGCCGCGGCAAGGGCAACCCGAAGCTCTTCAACGAGTTGCTGAGAACGTCGCTCTCGTAAGCGGGAAATCGGGAGCCCCGGCAGGGCGGGTGCTTCCTCAAAATTTCGAACAGTCCTGCGCAAGACGAAGGCCACATTAAGTGGCCTTCTTTGCGTGCGGAACTCATTTTGAGCAAGCACCCGCCCTGCCGGGGCTCCCGGGTTCCGTGACGACTCGGCCGTTCGGGTCAGGCGGGCTGAATGGAATTTGGTGAATGAGGGCGCCGTTGGCGCCCTCATTCTTTATGGATGTTGAAAAAGAAGGTGAATACTTTTCCGCGAAGTGAACGACCTATTTTGGACCTCTGAAACATCAACACTTTTCTGGCTCTGTTTCCTGCGGTTTTGTCGAGTTTTTCCTGCGGTTTTGCTGGCGAAAAATGCAGATGTTTCGGGGGTTCGATTTCACTCGTTCACTTCGCGGAAAAGTATTAGACCTCGATTTGTTGGGTCGGGGGAGGGGGCTTCTTGGATGCCGGGGATGTACATCGCGGCAGGCTGATCGCCAGAAGCCGGCTGTTCCGCGCCTCAAGATTTCCAAAGAGTTAACCTTTGTTGACCTTAATAGTTAGATAAACTAAACTATTTTCCAAAAGTGTGCTCGAGCAAACTTATTTGCTCGGGTGCTGAGGCACCGTGCCGCGTCTAATGCGGCAAAAGGGAGAAGCAACATGAAGAAGTCGACGTTCAATACCCTGCTTGTCGGTGGCGGTTTTCTGCTTGGCACGGCCGGTATCAAGCTGCTTACCAGCGCTCCGGTCAAGAATGCCTGCGTGCAGGGTATCGCGTGCGGCATGCGCATCAAGAACGGCTACCAGGACATGGTCGAGCAGGCCAAGGCTAATGTCGACGACATGGTTGCCGAGGCTGCCTACATCACCCAGAGCGAGTCCGCTGCTGACGAGGCAGCCGAGTAACGCTCCCAGGCACAAACTATGAGATTCTCGATTATTAGCGAGATCCCCGGCAGGACCCGTCTTCAATTGGCGGGTCCTGTGCCAGAGAGCGATCTCGATGCACTTCTTAAGCTCAGCGGCGATATCGACGGCGTGCACAGGGTGCGCGTGTATGGCCGCATTGGCCAGATGGCGCTGGAGTACGACGAGCCACGCCGCGCGAGCGTGCTCGACGCCTTGGGCGCACTCGATGCTCAAGCTATCGCCGATGCCAAGTCGGGCTACGTGATGCAGCTTGAGCCACGCAAGCACAAACTCGTTATGGACCTGGCGACACTCGTCGGTGCCCATTACGCACGTCGCTGGTTCTTGCCCACGCCTCTGCGTGCGGTGTTTGTCGTGGCCGGTTACATGGCATTTTTGCGCGCTGCCCTTCATGAGCTGGCGCAGCCGCGCCTGACCGTTCCCGTGCTCGACGCTTCGGCCATCGGCATCTCGTTCGTCAAACGCGACGTCGACACCGCGGGCCAGACAATGTTCCTGCTCAACGTGGGCGAGCTGCTCGAGGACTACACCCGCGCCATGAGCGAAAACGAGCTCATCAACTCGCTGCTCGATGTGCCCGACAAGGCGCAAAAGGTCGTCGGCGACACCGAGGTAAGCGTTGCCGCCACCGAGCTTGAGCCCGGCGACTTGGTAGCCGTGCGCACCGGCATGTCCATTTGCATTGACGGCGTGGTCGAACAGGGGAGCGCCATGGTCAACCAGGCGACCCTGACCGGCGAGCCGCTGGCCGTCGAGCGCAGCGTGGACGACGACGTGTTCGCCGGCACCGTCGTGGAAGACGGCGGCATCTTGGTGCGTGTACGCGCCAACACGGCGCAGACCAAACTGCGCTCAATCGTCTCGCTCGTGCAGACGGCCGATTCGCTCAAGTCCGAGGGCCAGTCGCATATGGAGGACCTCGCCAACAAGATCGTCCCGTGGAACTTCCTGCTTGCGGGCCTGGTCGCGCTCACTACGCGCAGCCTTATCAAGACCTCGGCGGCGCTGATGGTCGACTACTCGTGCGCGCTCAAGCTCACGGGTTCTGTTGCCGTCATGACTGCCATGAGCGACGCCGCCAAGATGGGCGTCATGGTCAAGGGCGCGAAGTACTTTGAGTCGTTTGCCAAGGCCGATACCATTGTCTTTGACAAGACCGGTACGCTGACCGAGGCCCAGCCGCGCCTAGCTTGCGTGCTCACCACCGATGGCTGGAGTGAGGACGAGATTCTGCGCCTTTCCGCTTGCTTGGAGGAGCATTTTCCGCATCCGGTGGCACGCGCCGTGGTCAATGCGGCGCGCGAGCGCGGGCTCGAGCACCGCGAGCGCCATGCCGCCGTCGAGTACATCGTGGCGCACGGCATCGCTTCGTCCATCGAAGGGCGTCGCGCCATCATTGGTTCCGCGCACTTTGTATTCGAGGACGAGGGCGCACAGCTCGAATCCGACATCAAGGAGCGCATTGAGTCCCAGATGCAGGGCCTGTCGCCGCTGTATCTGGCGGTCGACGGCACCGTTGTGGGTGTGCTCGGTATCGAGGACCCGCTCAAGTCCGGGGTCCGCGAGGCCATCGCCGACCTGCATGCGTTGGGCGTTAAGCACGTGGTCATGCTCACGGGCGACTCGGAGCGCACAGCCGAGCGCATTGCTCGCGAGGCAGGTGTCGACGAGTTTAAGGCCGAGCTGCTGCCCGAGGACAAGTACGCGTATGTTGAGCGCATTAAGGGCGAGGGGCGCCACGTTGCCATGGTGGGCGACGGCGTCAACGATTCGCCGGCGCTCGGTTTGGCCGACGTGGGGCTGGCCATGGGTGGTGGAAGCGACATCGCCAAGGAGGTCGCCGATATCATCCTGACCGATACAGATCTGGCCGCAATCGTGCGCCTGCGCCGCATGAGTCAGGGGCTTATCGACCGTCTGTCGAGTTCGTATTCCAAGGTGATGCTCACCAACTCGGCGCTGTTGGCATTGGGTATTACCGGCATGATCACTCCGCAGACGTCGTCACTGCTGCACAACGGCTCAACGATCGCCTACAGCCTGGGTAACGCAAAGGCGTACCTGCGCTAGCGCTTTTACTTAAGTTTTTGGCCTGCATTTGGGCGGTGTTGCAGCCGCCAGAATGCAGGCCTTTTGCGTTTGACCATGTGCTAGCAGAAATATATAGTTGTGCTAGCTTAGATAGCAAAAGTCGAAGGTGAGGTTGAGATGGGTGCTGTTAGCGGCATGGCGCAGGTGAACGTTCGCGTGGATCGCCAGGTCAAGAACCGTGCCGAGGAGGCGCTGCAGCTTTCGGGCAGGTCACTGCCCGAGCTCATCAAAAAGGTTGTGGTCAAGGTCGCACAGGGTGGCGGGCAGTGTGAGGAAGTGCTGTCTGCCGTTGATGGTCGGCAACAAACCGTCGCGCACGATACTCCGTTCGCCGCATCATGGGCGGCGGCGGATCAGCTTTACGCGGACCTGGGCATCGCTCCGTCGCCCGTATCCGACGATCGCGGTTGGGACACAATCTATTCCGAAGCCATGGATGAGCATTATCGCCAAAAGGGGATGATCCAGTGAGTGGGGCGCCTCTCAAGATCATGGTAGACGCCAACGTATGGGTTGATTCGTTTTGCGTCGACCATGCCGAGTCGCTTGCCGCGCGTGCGTTTATTGGTCAGGCGACGGAGACGGGGGCATTGCTGTTCTTTCCGGTGCATATCGCCAAGGACGTGCTGTACGTTGTCCAACACGAACTGAAGCGCAGCGTTCTTGCCAGCGGGGGAGCGCTCGACGAGGCGTCTGCCCGTGCAATTGGCGATGCGGCGTTGGCGTTTGTTCGGAACATGACCGAAAACGCCACGGCCGTGGGCGCTGATGCATCCGATCTGTGGCTAGCCGACAAATATCTGACGCTCCATCGCGATTACGAGGACAACTTGGTGCTCGCCGCGTGCAAGCGCGCACAGGTCGATTACTTGGTGACCAACGATCGCAAGCTGCTCGAACATGCCGATCTTGCAGCAAAGACCCCGCGCCAAATGATGCCGATTCTGGCTTTGACCGAACGCGGCGGCGCGGCTATCGGTTAACGCGAACTGTTTGCGGGCCTCTTGGACGACGATGCGCCAAGGGGCCCGCGTCTGCTATTTACAAAAGCTCGGCCTTAATGGCGGGACTTTCTGCGAGCTGCTCGGCTGCCTTTTCGTCAGAGCTGTCGAGTGCTGCCAGGCTGCGGTAGACCCACTCGTTGACCTGGGTGTTCTTGACGCCTGCGGTCTGCATAAGGGCGCCTACCTCGCGGATTGCTGCGAGCAGATCGGCTTTGGGACCCGCGAGCTCGACCTCGATGTCGTGGTAGGCGGCCACGCCGCGGTTCTCACTCACGTGGTCGATAAAGCCCTCGACGGTCTCAAGCTGCTGGGCGAGAGCTGCATCATCGTCAGCGTCCAGCGCGACGAGTGCGTTCGATACCGTGAGGGCGGGATGTCCACAGGGGACAAAGCCTTCGATGACATCCATGGCTTCGGTAATGGTTGAGCCCAGGCCTGCGAGGGCATTGACGAGTTGCTGCTTGGTATCCATAACGGTCCTTTCGGCGGGTCAATTTTGCTTGGCGAAAATATACGTGACGCGATCGGTAACAAAAGTGCGAAGTGCAGCGCACATTGGGGTCTTCACAGCTCGTGCATAGAACAGCCGCCTGCTTTCAGAACGTGGTAAGATAACTCATCACAAGCGGGGCTCGCCCCGTATGTTCCTTGAAAAGTCGACGGTTATCGGGTGTTTGTAGGCCCGATACCATCCAGACTTTCCCGACATTCGGGGGCGACTGGTTTCGACACGATAGCTCTGAGAGAGGAAGCAGGCCGAGGTCTCCTCGCCTCGTTAAACAGGGGTACCGTCAAATTGAATTGACAACAACTCTTCTTTTGAGCCTATGGCTCTCGCTGCTTAGTTTATAGCGGCGCGTCAACCCGGTGATTTCCCCGACACCGGCGCGACGTCATTTTAGGGGAATGCTCCCGCGCACGTAATCGGTATGGCGCGGGCTAAGACCGAACCGGTTGGGATGCCGCGAGCGTGTCGCTGCGCGCAAAGCGTCCGAGACTAAACCAGCGACTGAGCTTGGAGATGCCAATCAGGGGGCTTTCGTGGACCGGAGTTCGATTCTCCGCGCCTCCACCATAAGTAACAGGCAGGTAGATACTTATATCTACCTGCCTTTTTATTTCTAGTCCGTACCGCGGAGAATCGAACTCTGTGCAGGGCGCGTGCGTAAAGAAAACGCCTCAGTGACGCAGAGTGGGGCGCGCTTTCCCAATGGCGGCCCAGGCGGAAAGTACGTCCCGGAATCCGCGCTCAGAACGGGACGCGCTTTCCCAGCGGCGGTCCAAGTGGAAAGCGCATCCCGGAATCCCGCCTCAAACTGGGGCACGCTTTCCGCTTCACCTTCCGCCTCGAAAAACCCATGCGCTCGCCATCCCAAAACTGGGTAGAAGAAAGCCAAAACGCAATCGCAGGAGGTCAACATGACTGCAGAAGATAAGGCAAAGAACGCCGGCAAGGTCGCGCTCGTTTTGGAGGGCGGCAGTTTCCGCGGGCAATTTACCGCAGGCGTGCTCGACGTTCTCATGGAGGCTGGCGTCGAGATTCCGGCGGTCTACGGTGTATCGGCCGGCGCCCTCAACGGCGTGAACTACAAGTCGCACCAGATCGGCCGTGCCAACCGCATCAACCTGGCTTTCTGCAATGACAATCGCTTCATGGGCGCCGCATCGTTTGCGTCCACGGGCTCTATTGTGGGTTACGACTTTATCTTCAACGATGTCCAGGACCGCTTGGATCCCTTTGACAACGAGACGTTCGACGCGAGCCCCATCGAGATGTACGCCGTCGCGACGGACATGCTTTTTGGAACCGCCACGTACCTCCCGGTCAAAAGCGCCGTGCTCGATCTCGACGCCGTGCGCGCCTCGACCTCGTTGCCGCTGGTGACGCCGCCGGTCGAGATTGACGGGCACAAATACGTCGACGGCGGCGTAGCCGATTCGGTTCCTATCGAGCATGTGCTCGAAGAGGCGGGCTTCGATCGCGCGGTCGTCATCGTCACGCAGGACCGCTCGTACGAGAAAAAGCCCTACGAGTTTTTGCCGGCCGCGCGTGCGCGTTATGCCGACTACCCCTATCTGCTCGAGGCTATCGAGACGCGCCACGACCGTTATAACATCCAGCGCATGCATCTGTGGAAGTATGAGCGCGAGGGCCGTGCGCTGGTCGTTGCTCCGCAAAAGCCGGTCGAGGTCGGCCATGTCGAGCACGATTCGGCAAAGCTTTTGGACCTGTATATCCAGGGCCGCCAGGAGGCAAAGCGCCTGCTCGCGGAAATCCAAGAGTTCGTTGAGCGCTAGCGACGGCGAACCCTCAAAAATGACAACAGCTAAAGAGCTGGAAAATCACGGCTCGTGGATGACATGTGCAGAAACTCTGGTCGGAGACAAAATACCTGTTGACTCGTACGGCGAGCGGGGTAATATGGACGGGTTACTTGCAGAGCCCCGTGAATCTCTGTAACAACACGTACTGTACATGGAGGAGTCTAAGTGATTTCGAAATCGACTCACTACGCCAAGCAGGGCGAGGTCCAGCGCAACTGGGTTCTCGTCGACGCCGATGGTGCTGTCCTGGGCCGTCTTGCCACCCAGATCGCAATGATCCTGCGCGGTAAGAACAAGCCCCAGTTCACGCCCAACAGCGACTGCGGCGACTTCGTTGTCGTCATCAACGCCGATAAGGTCCAGCTTACCGGTAACAAGGCCGACACGAAGACCTATTATCGCCACAGCGGCTACAACGGCGGCCTCAAGGCTGAGAGCTTCCGCCAGGCTATGGAGAAGCACCCGGAGAAGGTCATCGAGCGCGCCGTTCGCGGTATGCTGCCCAAGACCACCCTCGGTCGTGCCCAGATGACCAAGCTTAAGGTCTACGCTGGTGCCGAGCATCCGCATGCTGCCCAGAACCCCACGAAGATTGAGCTGGAGGCTTAAAGATGGCTGAGAACACCGTTGTCTACCAGGGTACCGGCCGTCGTAAGAACGCCGTCGCCCGCGTCCGTCTCGTCCCCGGCACCGGCAAGGTGACCATCAACAAGCGTGACGCCGAGCAGTATTTCGGCCGTCATCAGCTCGTTGAGAACGCCCTTGCTCCCTTCAAGGTGACCGACACCGCCGGTCAGTTCGACGTTATCGCTCTGTGCGATGGCGGCGGCATCTCCGGTCAGTCCGGCGCTCTGCGTCTGGGCATCGCTCGCGCTCTTCTGAACGCTGGCGACTACCGTGCTGACCTCAAGAAGGCCGGTTTCCTTACGCGCGATGCTCGCGTGGTCGAGCGCAAGAAGTACGGCCTCAAGAAGGCCCGCCGCGCTCCCCAGTTCTCCAAGCGCTAAGGTTTTATCTCCTTTCGAGATACAATGTACAAGCGGGGCCTGCCGATTCCTCGGCGGGTCCCGCTTTTCTTTTTCGACTAGGGTGGGCGGTTGCATATCGCCTGCTAGGGAAGGAGCGATCCTATGCCCCAGAACATCTTCGGTACCGACGGCGTCCGTGGCGTCGCCAATGCCGACCTCTCGTGCGACCTCGCGTTTCGCCTGGGCCGCGCGGCGACCAAGTTCCTTGGTCCGGATATTTGCATCGGCCGCGACACGCGCCTTTCGGGCACCATGCTCGAGAGCGCTCTGACCGCCGGCATTATGGCCGAGGGCGGCCGTCCGCACTGCTGCGGCGTCATCCCCACGCCTGCCGTGGCGCTGCTCACCGTTCAAAACGAGCTCGATGGCGGCATCGTCATCTCTGCTTCGCATAATCCGCCGGAGTTTAATGGCATCAAGTTCTTTAGCCGCAAGGGTATGAAGCTTCCCGATGCTGTCGAGGAAGAGATCAGCGCCTGGGTCATGTCCGAGGAAGCCATGGCTGCCGACACGCTGCCGACTGGCGCCGGCGTGGGCCACATCATCAAGATGAAGGACGCCCGCAAGGCATACGTCGACCACGCCATCGATACGCTTGATGGCCTGAGGCTCGACGGCCTGGTCGTTGCCGTCGACTGCGGCCATGGTGCTTCTTGCCAGACTACGCCCGCCGCACTGCAGCGCCTGGGTGCCACGGTCCATGCCATCAACACCGATTACTGCGGCACTGACATTAACGTTGAGTGCGGCTCCACTCACCTTGAGCCCCTGCGCGAGCTCGTGCTGCGCACCCACGCCGATATCGGCCTGGCCCACGATGGCGACGCCGATCGCGTGCTGTTCGTGGACAGCGAGGGCAACGAGATCGATGGCGACTACATCCTGGCCATCTGCGGCTCCGACCTGGCCGCTCGCGGCAAGCTCGCCAACTCCGAGATCGTTTCGACCGTTATGTGCAACCTGGGCTTCTCCATCGCTATGAAGGAGCAGGGCTTCGAGATGGTTCAGACCGCCGTGGGCGACCGCTATGTTCTTGAGCGCATGCTCGCGGACGGCGCCGTCATCGGCGGCGAACAGTCCGGCCACATCATCTTCCTGGAGCACAACACCACCGGTGACGGCTTGGTGACGGCTCTGCAGCTGCTGGCCGTGCTCAAGCGCACCGGTCGTACCCTCACCGATCTTGCCGGCATCATGAAGAAGTACCCGCAGGTACTCGTCAACGTGCATTCCGACAACAAGGCTGGTCTGGACGATTGCCAGCCCATCTGGGATGCCGTCGCTGCTGCCGAGAAGGAGCTTGACGGCCGCGGCCGCATTCTGGTGCGCCCGAGCGGTACCGAGCCGCTGGTCCGCGTGATGGCTGAGGCCGAAACGCACGAGCTGACCCAGCGTGTTGTCGACGACATCGTCGAGGTTGTCAAGCGCGAACTTCCCTAATGGTCAAAAACGGGTGCCAAGTGGTAAACTGTTAAAGCTATTTTGGTTGATTGGTATGTCCGAGGGGGATCATGTTCACTAAAGTCCTAAGGTCTTTTGGTATGCGTGGTCGAGTCCTTACGCTGGATGCTCCCATCTCGGGCGACGTCATCCCGTTGTCTGAGGTCAATGACCAGACATTTGCCACCGGCCTTTTGGGCCAGGGCGTGGCGATTCAGCCCACGGGTACGCGCGTGATTGCGCCGGCAGACGCCAAGGTCGAGGCCATTTTCCCCACGGGACACGCCGTTGCGCTCAACACGGTCGATGGCTTGGACGTGCTCATCCACGTTGGCTTGGACACTGTTCAGCTCGAGGGCAAGCACTTTACCGTACATGCGCAAGTGGGTGACATCGTCCATAAGGGCGATGTACTCATTGAGTTCGATCGTGAGGCAATTGCTGCCGAGGGCTACGATGTGACGGTTCCCATCTTGGTGTGCAACTCCGTTGAGTTCTCGAGCATCAAGGGCTCCGTTGGCGTGCATGTCGAAGAGATGGACCAGCTCATCGTTGCTCGCGAGCGATAGCAAGTGCACGTGGCCATTAGCCTACAATTCAAACACGTTTACGGAGGGCGCCCTTGAAAGAGGACGCCCTCCGTGGCAAGATGGGATTTGTCCGAAGCTAAAAGGCTTCGGGTCACCGTGGACGGGCAGGGGCCTCGACGCGGCTAGACACGAGACACATACATTACGCGACCTCGCCCTGGTGGCCGCACACGTTGGTTGCGGCCGACGCGGGCCGCGGGCAAGTGCTTGTAAAGGGAGCCTTGCCTCTCTTGTACGAGAAAGGACGCGTAATGAAGATCATTAAAGCTAAAGACTACGAGGATATGAGCCGCAAGGCCGCCAATATCATCTCGGCGCAGGTTATCCTCAAGCCCGACTGTGTGCTGGGCCTTGCCACCGGCTCCACCCCGATCGGTGCCTACAAGCAGCTCGCTGCTTGGTACGAGAAGGGCGACGTCGACTTTGCCGAGGTCAGCACCTACAACCTGGACGAGTATCGCGGCCTTTCGCACGACGATCCCCAGAGCTATCACTACTTTATGCGTGAGAACTTCTTCGATCACATCAACATCGACCTGAACAACACGCATGTGCCCGACGGTTCCAACCCCGACGCCGCCGCTGCCTGCTCTGAGTACGACAAGATCGTCGCCGCCGCCGGTTACCCGGATCTGCAGCTGCTCGGCATTGGCAACAACGGCCACATCGGCTTCAACGAGCCCGATGACCACTTCTCCAAGGGCACGCACTGCGTCGACCTCACCGAGAGCACCATTCAGGCCAACAGCCGCCTGTTCGACAGCATCGACGACGTTCCCCGTCAGGCCTACACCATGGGTACCCAGACCATCATGTATGCCCGCATGATCCTGGTCGTCGCCAACGGCGAGGCCAAGGCTCAGGCCGTGCATGACATGTGCTACGGTCCGGTTACGCCCGCGTGCCCGGCTTCGATCCTGCAGCTGCACACCAACTGCGTTGTCGTTGCCGACGAGGCCGCCCTTTCGCTCTGCGAGTAGCGCGAATCCTGCACCTCGACATAGCCTTGCCTAAGGCCTCCGCTTTGCGGGGGCCTTTTTGCTATCCCTTTCCGCCCGCTTGACCAAAATCTTGCCGCAAGCTTGACGAATGCCGGATGTCCAACAGTTTGATTCATTTCATACCAGATTCTATGCAAAAATGCCACTAAAAGGTCGTAGACGGTAGCGGGTGCTAGGCGAGTTGAATGACATAGCTGAACCTTGTTCATCTGCGTTACACTGCCGCTTAGATGGGACAAGCTGACAAGCTCATTTACCTGCTTAAAGACCGATTAGTCGGGGGATTAATAACAATCGGCCCTCGCTGTACAAAAACTTGCCGCTTGCGTACCGAAAGACAACCTAAAACACAAAACCGCTCTATTCATGGTGCGGCTTGTATAGTCTTGCGGTTACGGTGTCCATACGGTCGAGTAGAGGAGCAGGTATGGTAAACGATTTGGATAGTATAGACGACCTCGAACTGATGCCGCTGGGCGGAGGCTATATGGTGCGACGTGAGCGTCTGCTAAATGAGCTTATCGCCAAGGGCCGAAAGGCCGGCATCGTGGTTCTCTACGCGCCTGATGGCTTTGGGAAAACCTCGGTGCTGCTGCAGTACACCCAAGAGGTAAAAAGTGACCCGACGCGAGGCCCCGTGCGGATTATCGAGGCCGATCGCGCCATTGGGCGCGAGGTGTTTATGCAGCTCGAGGTGGTAACCGAAGAGCTCAAAGACAAGCCGCATTCCCTTGTCGCGATTGATAATGTGCCAAATCTCGATCAGCACGATACCGAAGACCTCATTGACAGGATTCGCGGCCTGCGCGCTATGGGGGTAGGGGTCTTTATCTCCTGCCGTCCTTCAAATCGTCAGCTGATTCATGGGCTGGGTGACTCGGTTAAGATCGATGCGCAAATGCTCAAGGTGCATGCCTATGAGTATTCGGCGTGGGCATCGGCGTTTTCGATTAGCACATCGCTTGACTTTTACCAGCTCACACAGGGTGTGCCCGAGCTTGTTTCGGCTTTGCAGACGGGTCTGTACGGCCAGGGCGATGTTGCCGGTCTGCTCGAAAGCGAGATTGTCAACGTGTATGGTGCGGCACTTGTCGATCTTGCTTCGCTCGATAATAATGCGCTGTTCTGCGTTGCCTGCCTCATGATCTTGATGGGCGAGGGCAATATTGCAGAACTCGAGGCTTGTGGGGTGAGGCTGTCGATGATCGACCAGTCCTACCTTGTACGCGATTACCCGATCTTTGGTTTAGATCCGGCCGACCGGAGCTTTACGTGCCTGGGCGCCGAGGATAACGGACGGCTTCGCCTGCGAAAGTTGGTGGCCGAGATCCGTCCCGAGCTAGTTCCGCGGGCGGCTCGAATTTTGCTCAAGGCAGGCCGATGTGATGCGGCGATGGACCTGGCCGACGCCTTTCTGGACCGTAGCGTGGTCCTTGAACTTGCCGGGCAGTATGGGGTCGATCTTGCTCTGACGGGGCACGGTGCCGATGTCTGCCGGGCGGCGTTGAGTACGATCGATGCCGAAGATCACGCTCCAGAGCCAACGCCTGCCGAGGCACTCGGCGTATATTTGGCGGCGGTCAGCGTGTCCAACACAAAGCTCGCCCGCTGCATGGCATCGCTCATTGAGCATGCGGGCGATCGGGCAGCCTGTGAAATAGATCCCGTTTCGTGGAAGGTCGCCCAGGTCCTTACGGCAGTTTGCTATGGGGACAACGGGCTTGGGCTTCCCATGAACCTTGCTGTGCCGGAAATCGAGACGGAACACACGGCACTCGACATGCTCTTTGCACATATCGGGGCCAAGCACTGGTTGGCTGAGCGGGGAGACGACGGTGGTGCTCTGCAGCAGCTCAAAACGCGCAAAGCATATGACTGCGAGCTCGATATCGCGGGGACTTTTATACGGGCCGATAGCATGCTAGTGGAGCTCTTCGATGGGTCGTTTGCGGGGATCGACGAGCGCGACGACGAGATGGCGCTGATACGGGACGCGCTCGATGTACGTGGACTTAAGGCGCCGGCTATCTGGGTGCGCATGGTGCTGGCGGCACGGCGGCTCCTTTCCGGCTTGCCGGTAACCGACGATGCGGCGTTCAACGAGCTCGATCGCTTTGCCGTACGCATGCGCGACAACCAGATTCAGCTGTTTGGCCTGCTGCTAGAAGGCTGGCAATCGCTGGCAGAAGGTCGGCCGGTCAATGCGAAGTTCCGCGCGGTCCAGGTGCTCAAACTGGCTGAGGAGCCAATTGCATACATGCGCGACAATGCGTTGCTGCTGGAGCGTGCGGCGTATCTGCGTAACACCTCGATGGTTTCGGTGCGCGAGGAGGCGGAGCTGCTCGATATAAGCCAGACGCAGGTTGGTGGTGCAGAAGCATGGATGGTGGCGCTGCATTTGGCTTGCGCGGGGCGAGATAGCGATCTTGCGGCCTGGATGTCCATGAATCGCGCGGGGATTCTAGAGCCATCGTATCGGCTCTTTGCACGCCTTGCCATGCATTGTCTGGGCGAGCCGGCGGTCAGAATTCGTAAGAAACTCCCCGTGCGCGAGCTATCGCGGTACTCGCTGCGTGACGATCTGGAAGGGGAGGGTGAGCGCCTGTTCCAGGCCGGCGAGGTTGAAGCCGTTGATACCATTGACCATATCGAGATTCGCATGTTTGGTGCGTTTCGCGCCGAGCGCGACGGGTTTCCCATCACGGACAAAATGTGGCGCCGCAAGAAGGCGGCGACACTTGCCGAGCGGCTTGCGCTGGGCATGGATGCGCTCGTCGATCGTGAGACGCTGGCCATGGAGTTGTGGCCCCATGCCGAGTTCAATAGCGCCCGCAACAACCTATACTCGACGATATCGCGCTTGCGGTCGGCTTTGGGACCGACGCCGGATGGCAAGTCGTGCGTGCTCATCCAAAATGAATGCATTGGGGTCAACAGTGACTACGTCAAGACCGATGTACGGCTGTTTGACCAGATAAGCCGCGAGGTTTTGGGAAATCGCACGGGTGCGCGCGGGCCCCATTTAGTTGAGCTGTGCCTTAAGATTGAGCAGCTTTATGCCGGACCGCTGTATGTTCCCAATGGCTGTAATCCCACCTACTTTTTGCGTATGCGACGCATTATGCAGTCAAAGTTCATCGATTGCATGATTAAGGGAGCAAATGCCGCTCTAGAAGAAAACGATTTGCAGTCGGCGATTTGGCTGGCGGAGTCGGGGCTTCGACAGGAAACGGCGCGTGAGGATATGGTGCGCTGCGCCATGCGTGTCTACAGTGCGGCGGGGCGGCGGCGCGATATCGTCGAGCTATACAGTGGGCATATGCACCATCTGAGGGAGCAGGTCAATGGCGTGCCCGAGCCCGAGACGAGGCGTCTATACGAGCGCTTGGTGGAGGGGCGGCTCAATCGCGTGTTGGTCGAGCGATAAAAAACGGGCGCCCGAAGTACTTGGGCACCCGTAAGCTTGCTATGTGTTGGCTCGCCGGATCATTGGCTCTTAGACGAGCTTGATCTTCTCGATATCCTTGCGCGAGGACTCGCGATACAGCGAGAACTTGCGGCCGATGACCTGGACGACCTCGGCGTGGCAGCGCTCGGCGAGCTCTTCGGCGGCTTCGCGGGCGGAAAGACTGGAGCCATCGAGCACGGAGCACTTAACGAGCTCGTGCTTCTCCAGATAGGCGACCGTCTGCTCGACGGTGCCCTCATTAATATCGGACTTGCCGATGATGATGGCGGGGTTGAGGTGATGGGCCATGCTGCGAAGCTGCTTGACCTGGGCTCCTGTCAGTGCCATGGGTTCTCGCTTTCTATGTATGGGGCGCCCCGCGACGGGGCCTTAATCTACGTGAGCTGTCCCACGATAACGCAGGAACGGCGCGGTGTGGAGCGCGTTTGCCCAGTTCAAAAAGAATGCGGATGCCGAATGAGTGGGCGGTGCGGGCTGCGAACAGGCTATGAGCTGGGCGCAGAGACCGGCTCCCATGCAATAAACGCCCAGCGAACCTTACGGATATGGTCGAGCATATAGCGCCCCTGCGGCACGCCCTTGGAGCCCGGCTCACCGGCATGGGGATTCTCGATCATGTGCTGGGCGATGTAGTCGCGCAGACGGTCGACCTTATCCTCGTTGCCATGCTCAAGCATGCGGGAAAAGTCCGCCACGCCCGCTTCAAGGCTGTCGAAGGTATCGCGACGCGGCGATTCAAAGTACGTGACCTGCGGCAGGGCACCCATCTGAATGAGGATGTTGAAGGCGTACACAAAGCCATTGCTGCAGGTAACCGAGGCGCCAATAGCGTTCATCAAGTGCAGATCATAGCGCGGGCTGGAGTTAGCGACCATCGTGACAGCACAACGCCGACGAGCCGTACGGTCGAGCTTGGCAAGCGCACCTTTTAGATCGGTCGTCGTAACCGACCGACTGGCAAAGGCAACATCCACCGCTTTCGCGACCGGTCCAACCAAATCCCAATCATCATCCCAAGCAAGCTCAAGCGGCGTAATGCGACCCTCGAGCCCATAGTACTCAATGCCAGCATCAAGCGTGCCCAACATGGCAGGGGAAAAATCGGCGGCAATCACGGAATGTCCGTCTTGCGCAAGCGGAATAGCAATCGACCCAGCCCCACACCCCATATCAAGCACGGATTCACCAGGCTTTAATGCCAACAGCTTGATAAAGTCCCGGGCATACGGGGCAGTCTCCAACGGCCGAAAATGCCGAGCCCGCTTATCCCATTCAAAAGAATCATCAGCCCGCCGCCGATCAGCCTGCAGGCGCATCCATTCGCCATTCCAATCCGCAGAAAGAAGCTCAGAGCGAGCATCCCCATCAACCACGGGCCAACCTCCTAGCAACAAAAAAGCGACTCCCCCAAAAAGAAGAGCCGCAACCAGCATATATCAGAAAGAACCGATCCAACGCCAAACCGCCATACCAGCAAAGTAGGGCAGAAGCGAAGCGACTGCCAAAGGGATAGAACCCAACCGAGGTCCCGTTGTGCGGGAGCCCCGGGGAGGGCAAATATATAAGGTCGATCGCGAGTTCCGCACGAGCCGGAGAGCACTTAATGTGCTCTCCGTGCGAGTCAGGACTGTCCGAGCAGGCGACCTTATATATTTGCCCTCCCCGGGGCTCCTCGCCCGAACCCCTCAGCTAGTTCTTCAGCGAGTTCAGCGGCGCCGGGAAGCGTCCACCGCGATGGGCAAGCACGGTGCCGGCGTTGGGGTTCACCGGCATGATGGGCGCACGGCCGAACAGGCCGCCGTACTCGACGCAGTCGCCCACGCCCTTGCCGATGGCGGGAATCACGCGGACGGCCGTGGTCTTGTTGTTGATGACGCCGATGGCCATCTCGTCGGCGATGATGCCGGCGATGGTCTCGACCGGGGTGTCGCCGGGGATGGCGATCATGTCCAGGCCAACGGAGCATACGCAGGTCATGGCCTCGAGCTTCTCGAGCGAAAGCGCGCCGGCTTCGACGGCGGCGATCATGCCGGCGTCCTCGGACACGGGGATAAAGGCGCCGGAGAGACCGCCCACGCTGGAACTGGCCATGACGCCGCCCTTCTTGACGGCATCGTTGAGCATGGCGAGCGCGCAGGTCGTGCCCGGGCCACCGCAGGTGCCCACACCGATGATCTCGAGGATGCGCGCGACGGAGTCGCCGATGGCAGGCGTGGGAGCCAGCGACAGGTCGACAATGCCCTTCTCGACACCCAGACGATGGGCGGCCTCGCGGCTCATGAGCTCGCCGGCACGGGTGATCTTAAAGGCGGTCTGCTTGATCTTCTCGGCGACTTCCATCATCGATGCGGAATCGGGCAGCGTCTCCAGGGCTGCGGCCATAACGCCGGGGCCCGAGACGCCTACGTTGATGACGGCGTCGGCCTCGCCACCGCCGTGGACGGCGCCCGCCATAAACGGGGAGTCCTCGACCATATTGGCAAAGCAGACAAACTTGGACGCGCCAACGGAATCCTGGTCGGCCGTGAGTTTAGCGGCATCGATGATGGTCTGGGCGGCCATAAGCACGGCGTCCATGTTGATACCGGCGCGCAGGCTGGCGACGTTGACGCTGGAGCAGACGCGGCTCGTGGTGGCGAGCGCCTGGGGGATGGACTGGATGACGCGGCGGTCGGCGTCGCCGATGCCCTTCTGGACGAGCGCGGAGAAGCCGCCCAGGTAATCGATGCCGAGCGTCTCGGCCGCGCGGTCGAGGGCATGCGCGATGGGGGTGAGGTCCTCATCCTTGCAGCACGCGGCGATCTGCGCCACCGGGGTGACGGAAACGCGCTTGTTGACGATGGGGATACCGTACTCGCGCTCGAGGTTCTCGGCGGTCTCGACCAGATGCTCAGCCGTGTGCGTCACGTGGTCGTAGATCTTCGTGCACATGCGGTCGAGGTTCTCGTCACCGCAACCCATGAGCGAAACACCCATGGTGATGGTCCTGATGTCGAGGTTCTGCTCCTCAACCATGCCGCGGGTTTCCGCGATTTCTGCGGGCGTGATCGCCATCCTTGCGCTCCTATCTGCCAAAACGAGCATAGTCTTATCTATTCTAACGTGCCGCACGTGCCAAGTGGCGCATGCGGCGCGTTTTGGTGCTCGGTTGTTTCCGTTGTGTTACTGCCCAAAGACCTCTTCGGCGATACGAGCGCTTTCGGCGGCGTCCTTGGCGTAGTAGTCCGCACCGATCTGTTTGGCGTATTCGGGGGTGAGCACGGCGCCGCCCACGATGATCTTGACGCCCGGCACCTCGGCATGAAGCAGCTTGATGGTCTCTTCCATGGCGACGACCGTGGTAGTCATAAGCGCCGAGAGGCCGACGAGCTTAATGTCACGCTCCTTGACGGTCTTGAGCACCTCCTGCGGATCGACGTCGCGACCCAGATCAAAGACGGTGTAGCCGTAGTTGTCGAGCAGCATCTTGACGATGTTCTTACCGATGTCGTGGATATCGCCCTTAACGGTGGCCACGCAGATCTTGCCCTTGTCGGCAATCTCGCCGGCGGGCATCAGGCGCTTGATGGTGTCGAAGCCCACACGCGCGGCTTCGGCCGAGGCCATAAGCTGCGGCAAGAAGAACTTGCCCTGGTCAAAGAGGACGCCAACTTCGTCGAGGGCGGGGATAAAGTGATTGTTGATGAGGTCCATGGCGTCGTGGTCTGCCAGCAGACGCTCGGTCTCGGCAGCGATCTCGCCTTTGCGGCCCGAGACGACCATGCGACGAATCGGGTCGTCGTTGCCGTCGGTGCCGGCGGTGCCAGCAGCGGGCGCGGCATCACTCGATGCGGCCTGAGCTGCTGCCGGGTTGGCGGCGATCTTATACGGATCGGTCCAACCGGCATAGCGCTCGATGTATCCGGTCGAGCCCTCGTCCTCAACGCTCAGGACGCGATAGCTGTAGACGGTATCCATAAAGCGCTTGGAGCCCGGGTTCATGATGGGGGCGTCCAGGCCCGCGCCAAAAGCGGCGGCCAAAAAGACCGAGCCCAGCAGCGGGCGGGCAGGCAGGCCAAAGCTGATGTTCGACACGCCGAGCGCGCATTTGACGCCCAGACGCTCCTTGCACAGGGACATGGCGCGTAGGATCTGCTCGGCCTGGCGTTGATTGGTCGAGGCGGTCATGACCAGGCAGTCGATGAGGATACGGTCCGGGCCGATGCCGTAGCGGGCGGCCTCGGCCACGATGCGTTCGGCGATGGCAAAGCGGGCCTCGGCGGTATCGGGGATGCCGCCTTCGTCGAGCGTAAGGCCGACGACGTTGGTTCCATAGTGGGCGACCAGCGGAAAGATCTCATCCATGATCTGCTGCTTGCCATTGACCGAGTTGATGATGGGCTTGCCGGCGTAGCGGCGTACGGCGGCCTCGACGGCGGCGGGGTCGGTGGAGTCGATCTGCAGCGGCAGCAGCGTGGAGCCTTGGAGCTGCTCGGTCGCTTGCTGGATGACCTTGACCTCGTCGATCTCGGGCAGGCCCACGTTGACGTCCAGGATGTCGGCGCCCTGTTCTTGCTGGCTGATGCCCTGGCTCACGACGTAGTCCAGGTCACCGTCGCGCAGGGCCTGCTGCAGGCGCTTTTTGCCGGTGGGATTGATGCGCTCGCCGATGACGGCAATCTTGTGGCCGTCGCAGGGAAGGTCCACCACAGTCTGGGCACTTGTGACCGACATGCTGGGCTTGCGATGACGCACGCTGGGCGTGTGGTTGTCGATGAGGGTGCGAAGCGTCGCCATGTGCGTGGGCGTGGTGCCGCAGCATCCGCCGACGACGCTCACGCCGTCCTCGATCATCCCGGCGACGGCCTCGGCGTACTCGGGTGCCTGGATGTCAAAGACGGTGTTGCCGTCATCGTCCACACGGGGCAGCCCCGCGTTTGCCTGCACCATGACGGGCTTGTCGGTGACGGTGAGCATACGTGCGGCGAGCCCACGGAGCTCGGCCGGACCCTGGCTGCAGTTGATGCCCAAGACATCGGCGCCGATGGTGTCGAGGGTGATGGCGGCCACCTCGGGACTCGTGCCCAGGAAGGTGCGACCGTCTTCCTCAAAGGTCATGGTGGCAAAGACGGGCAGGTCGGAGTTCTCGCGGCAGGCGAGGACGGCCGCCTTGATCTCGGCCAGGTCGGTCATGGTCTCGATAATAAAGAGGTCCACGCCCGCATCGACGCCGGCGCGTACTTCCTCGGCAAAGAGGTCGTAGGCCTCGTCAAAGCTGAGGGTGCCCAGGGGGCGCAGCAGGGCGCCGATGGGGCCGATGTCGCCGGCGACGTAGTGGGCGCCGGCCGCGCTGGCGCAAGAGACCGCGGCGGCAAAGACATCTGCCACGGTGGCGGCGCCATCGAGCTTGTGCGCGTTGGCGCCAAAGGTGTTGGCGGTGATCACATCGCAGCCGGCCTCGACGTACTGACGCTGGATGTCGGTGATGACCTGAGGCTCCTCAAAGTTGAGCAGCTCGGGCAGGGCGCCTGCCTTCATACCGGCGGCCTGCAGCATGGTGCCCATGCCGCCGTCGAACAGCAGGTGCCCCGTGCCCTCGATGGCAGCGCGCAGGCGATCGTCCTTAATGCGAAGGTCGTCGATTGTGCGCGTCTTGTACGTGGCGCCATTGCGGCGTGCGGCATCAACGGGCGCCGCCAGCGCGGCACCGTCCAGATCATGAGTGATAAGCGGAGTAAACATCAATGAGCTCCTAATGGCTGGAATAGCAGGTGGTGTGGGCGGCGCGGAAGCGACAGTGCTCGCGCATGCGGCAGATAGTGCAGGTGGGGCGGCTCTGGGCGTCGTGGACTTCGCCGTCGAACAGACCAATCACCGCGGTCACGCTCTTGGTGGGCATGAGCAGGCTGGTCGGCGTGACGGTAAGCCCGATGAGCCGCGTGGCGTTGAGTGCATCCACGATCGAGCGCTGGGCCGAGAGCGGGCAGTCGCCATAGCCGGGACTGAAGCGCCAGTTGCCGGCGAGCCCGTGTGCGGCGGCCGCAGCCTTGACCTGCTGGTCCATTTGCTCGACGGCGGCTTCTACATAGGCAGAGCATGCGGCGTCGAGCACGGCTCCCTCCAGGGGCTGCTGGGCTCCCGTGGTGCGCAGACGACGCTCGGCGTCCATGCCGAGGGTGCATGCCATGAGCGCGGCAAAGCGGGCGTCTTTGAGATGGCGATAGATATCGCGACCTTGCAACTCAACGTTGGTGCCAACCAGACGGATGCAAGGCTCTCCCTGCTCGTCCACGCCCGTGGCATCGATGGCAAATACGCGGCGCACGCCACGGGGCTCAATGTCCAGCTCAAGGTGCTCGACCACAAGCTCAATACGTCGTGACAGCTCGGGCTCAATCTGCTGGCCGCCGTAACCCAGATACCGCAGCATCTCGGCACGGTCGACACGGGGATGGTGCGCAGCATCGACACGGTAAAGCGCCGGCGACGCAAGGTCGGCCGGCACTTCGACAGCGATTGTATCGATGTGCGGTTTTTCCATTACCCCAGGCACTCCATAATGGTCGCGGCGATCGCAGGACGGTTCATAGTGTACAGGTGCAGGCCGTCGGCGCCGTGCTCCTTGAGGTCGCAAAGCTGGCGGGCTGCATAATCTACACCAGCTGCCTGCAGGCTCTCGGGGTCATTCTCGTACTTGGCGAGAATCTTGATGACGGGGGAGGGCAGCGACGCGCCGCACATAAAGACCATGCGGCTGATCTGTGACTTGCCCATAAACGGCATGATGCCCGCGGTAATGGGCACGGTGATACCGGCCTTGTCGGCAAGCTCGCGAAAACGGTAGAAGCACTCGTTATCAAAGAAGAGCTGTGTCACAAAGAAGCTCGCGCCGGCGTCCTGTTTTTGCTTGAGGTGCTCGACCGAGAGGTTGAGATCCTCACAGGCAATGTGGCCCTCGGGGTAGGCTGCGGCGCCCACGCAAAAGCCGGCGTCGACGAGCTCGGGGATGAGGTCGCGGGCGTAGGCGTAGTCGGAGGCGGGCTTGTCGTCCTCGGTCGCGCCGGCAGGGAGATCGCCACGCAGGGCCAGAATGTTTTCAACGCCGGCGGTGCGATACTCGTCGATCTTGGCGGCGATATCGGCGTGCGAGCGGCCCACACAGGTAAGGTGTGCCACCGAGGGTGTATCGAATTCGTTCGTAATCATATGCGCGATGGGGGCGGTGGTGGCACCGTTGCCCGAGCCGCCGGCCGAGCAGGTGACCGAGACAAAGCTCGGCGAAAGCTTGCACAGGTTGCCTGCCACCTTGCGAGCCGTGTCGAGGGTAAGCTCGCCCTTGGGCGGGAACATCTCAAACGAAACGGGTGCGGTGCCCTGGGATGCTGCCTGCTTAAAGACCTCGTCGACGCGCATATCGTGCTCCTCTAGATACGTAATAGTGCGATGTGTTGTAAGGATTCTACAGCACCGCTGTGTCACGGTGGAGTTTCACTCGCTATTTGGGGATACCAATCGAAAATGCTTCGCTATCGGCATTTCCTATAACAGGGTGGTCAATGTAGGATGGGGCTATATTGAATGGTATCTGATGCGAAATACCAGTTAATAAAGCCCCATCCCAAATTGACTACCCTTAAACCATGGGGAGAGGTCTGCAATTTATGCAGTTGATTGGCTGTTGAGGGTGGCAACGTCGCCTCGATAGGGTAACCTCATTGATTGGTTTCGCGACAGCAACATAACGGTAATGTCGCGGAAACACGGCGAGTCTAAGCTATGACTCGTTCGTTAGTAATCAACACCGCTTCTCACGCGGTGCCGATACGAAGGGAGTTCCGTATGGCCGAACTTACTGACCGCTTCGGGACCATGGTGTTCTCTGAGGAAGTCATGAAGGACTACCTCCCCAAGGACATTTGGAAGCGCCTTGCTGCAACCCTCGAGGGCGGTGAGCCGCTCGACCTGGATGTGGCCAACGCCGTTGCCCATGCCATGAAGGTCTGGGCCATCTCCAAGGGCGCGACGCACTACGCGCACTGGTTCCAGCCGCTTTCGGGCATTACTTCCGAGAAGCACGACAGCTTCCTGGAGCCCAACCACGACGGCACCGCCATTACCAAGTTTACGGGCAAGAACCTCATCCAGGGCGAGCCGGACGCCTCCAGCTTCCCCAACGGCGGCCTGCGTGCCACCTTCGAGGCCCGTGGCTACACCGCTTGGGATCCCACCAGCCCCGCCTTTATCAAGGACGATGTCCTGTGCATCCCCACGGCTTTCTGCTCCTACACGGGCGAGGCCCTGGACAAGAAGACTCCGCTGCTGCGCTCCATGACCGCGCTCTCGCGTGAGTCCAAGCGCGTTTTGGCGCTGTTTGGCAAGACCCCCAAGAAGGTCGTTCCTTCCGTGGGCGACGAGCAGGAGTACTTCCTGATCAAGAAGGACGCCTACCGCAAGCGCAAGGACCTGGTCATCACCGGCCGCACCCTCTTTGGTGCTGCTCCCTGCAAGGGCCAGGAGCTCGAGGAGCACTACTTTGGCGCTATCCGCCCCACCGTCTCGGCCTATATGAAGGACCTGGACGATGAACTGTGGGCGCTTGGCATTCCCGCCAAGACCAAGCACAACGAGGTCGCTCCCTGCCAGCATGAGCTCGCACCGGTCTATGGCGAGGTCAACGAGGCCATCGACCAGAATCTGGTCATGATGGAGAAGATGAAGCTCATCGCCTCCCGCCACGACTTGGTCTGCCTGCTGCACGAGAAGCCCTTTGAGGGCATCAATGGTTCGGGCAAGCACAACAACTGGTCGCTTGGCACCGAGTCCGAGAATCTGCTCGATCCGGGCGACACTCCGCTCGACAACCTGCAGTTCATCGTCTTCCTCACCGCGGTGATCGAGGCCGTCGATAACTATCAGGAGCTCCTGCGTGCCTCCGTTGCCTCGGCCGGTAACGACCATCGTCTGGGCGCCAACGAGGCTCCTCCGGCGATTATGTCCATCTTCCTGGGCGACCAGCTTACCGAGGTCGTCGAGAAGATCATCGATGGCAAGGCTTCCGTCCATGCCACGCGCGGCGTGCTCGACTTGGGCGCCGATACTCTGCCCAAGCTGATGCAGGACAACACCGACCGCAACCGCACCTCCCCGTTTGCCTTCACCGGCAATAAGTTCGAGTTCCGTGCCTGCGGCTCCGAGCAGAACGTCTCCGACTCCAACCTGGTGCTCGATGCCGCCGTGGCCAAGTCGCTCAAGTCCTTCGCCGACGCACTCGAGGGTACGCCCGAGGATGAGTTCCAGGACGCTGCGCTCGAGTACTGCAAGAAGGTCCTGACCGACCACCAGCGCATCCTGTTCTCCGGTGACGGCTACTCCGACGAGTGGCCCGTTGAGGCCGAGAAGCGTGGTCTTGCCAACAACAAGACCACGGCCGACGCCCTGCCCGCCTTTGTTTCCGATAAGGCCATTGCGCTCTTTGAGGAGACGGGTGTCCTGACCAAGGCCGAGGCCCAGTGCCGTTACGACTGCAAACTCGAGAAGTACAACAAGCTCATGAACATCGAGGCCACCACGATGGTTCGCGAGGCGCGTCGTACCTATCGCCCGGTCATTACCGCCTATGCCACCAAGGTCGCTAAGGGCCTTGAGACTATTCGTGCCGCCGGTGCTGAGGCCGCCATGCAGTGCGAGCAGAACACGCTCAACAAGCTCTGCAACGGTATCACTGCCATCAACGACTCCATCAAGGCACTCGACGTCGTGCATCAGAAGGCCGAGGCTCTCGATGGCCAGGAGCAGGCCAACGTGTACGCGCACGAGGTCGTTCCCGCTATGGATGCGCTGCGTGCCGCCGTGGACGCAATGGAGGAGATCGTGGCCGCTGACTACTGGCCGGTCCCGACCTACGACGACATTCTGTTCTATGTGTAGAACGTAACTGACATATCGTCACGGTATTGAGCCGGGGTCCGCATCATGCGGGCCCCGGTTTTTGTTTGCGAAGGACGCTTTGAAGCCCGTTTTGCCGCCGATTTGCCTAGGTATAAAGGGTTATGGGCAAAAAACGTCAAATATGAGTACTGTCACAAGTCCTGTAACATTGTTTATTTGCAAAATATGTAGTGTTACGCAACATATGTCCAAGTACTTAGCTGAAAACGCCTGCAATTCTTCCACCTTAGGACCCCTGGCGTCTAAATCGCCTTCAGATGGCATGAAATCGCTGTTACTAAATTGGTAACAGTACTCATATTTGCTATTTTTTGCCCACGGGCCCTTGGATGACAGTGTGATTTAATGCCCTCGGGGTTCGAATCCCGGCATTTCGGTAGCAAAAAGCCCGCTACCGAAATGGTAACGGGCTCCTCAGATTCTGTGGTGCCCCCAGCGGGATGTCCGCGTGCGGCTGGCGCCGCCCGCTTTCGCTGCGTCGCTCCGCTCCTTGCGTGCTGCGCTGGAAAACGCTTGCGCGTTTCCTCAGCTCCGCACCCTGTCGGGTTCGAATCCCGGCGTTGGGGAAGAAAAAAGCCCGTCACCGAATTGGTAACGGGCTTCAGATTTCAAATGGTGCCCCCAGCGGGATTCGAACCCGCGATATCCACCTTGAAAGGGTGGCGTCCTTGGCCGCTAGACGATGGGGACAGCGGGAAAGAGTATAGCAGACTTTTTTAGCCGTTCACATATCGTTGGCAAACTGAAAAACCACCACAAAGGTGCCTGTCCCCTTTTTGGTGGTTGGGGCGTTAGGGGAGGAGCTTCATGGCGGCGTCGTGGGCGGCGTGCTCGTAGGTGTCGTCGAGGGGTTTGAGCGGCAGCAGGGCGGCGGCCTGTGCATCGCCACGCCGCTCGAGGGCGTGCGCGATCAGCCAGTCAGCGAGCTCGGGGTTCTTGGGCAGTGCCGGTCCGTGCAGGTACGTGCCGATGACGCCCTTGTAGATGAGGCCCTCAAGGCCATCATCGCCGTTGTTGCCGGTGCCCGTGACGATGGACGTTCCGAGCGGCGTGGCATCGGCGTCCAAAAGCGTGCGACCGCCATGGTTCTCGAATCCCACAAAGGGCTCGGGTGCCAGGTCGGTCCTGACGGCGACGTTGCCGATCAGGCGATCGGAGCCGCGTACGGTTTCGGCGGCAATGACCCCCAGACCCTCGATGCGATCCTCGCCCATATAGTACGAACGGCCGAGCAGCTGATAGCTGCCACAGATGGCAAGCAGCGAGCCGCCGTCTTCAACATAGGCCGCGACCTTGTCTTTTTGGGCGAGCAGCTCGTGTGCCACGGCTAGCTGGTCGCGGTCGGAGCCGCCACCCATCATGACGATATCGGCATCGGTCAAATCAAGCGTTTCGCCCATACGGACCTCGTCTACACGCGCGGGAATGCCACGCCAGGCGCAACGGCGCTCGAGCGCGATAACATTGCCGCCGTCGCCGTAGAGGTTGAGGGCATCGGGATACAGGTAGACGATGCGCAGCGGGCGCGAAAGCTCGACTGGCGCAATGCCGACAGGAAGAGCGCTGCCGTCGGCACGGGCTACGGCGCGGGCAGCAACCGTGGCTGCATCGGCACCCTTCAGTCCGTCGAGCTCCTTGACCAGCGGCGGGAAGGCCGTGTAGTTGGCGACGGCGTAGAAGGTGTCATCGGCGGCCTCGTCTGCCACGGCGCCAATTGCCTGCGCGACGTCCGAGATAATCGCGGCATCGATGCCGGCGTACTTGAGGCGCACCTGCATGTCGTGCGCGCGCGTGCCTCCGGCAAAGGCGACAAGACCCGGCGTGTCGGCAATGCGCTCAAAGTCGACGTCGTAGATCCACGATACATCGTGGCCGTCGGCATCGTTATCGTTGAGGAAGAAAGCGCAGAGTCTGCCGCCTGCCGTCTTGATGGACTGGATTTGTCGATCGAAGCCTACGGGATTCTTAGCCAGGTTGGCCTCGACGGTGCGGCCGGCAATATCCCAACGGCCCATACGACCACCTGCTGGCACGTAGGCATCGAGCGTGGGCTGCAGATGCGCCGCGTCCACGCCCAGCTCGTGCGCCGCAAAGAAGGCGGCGGCAACGTTATAGACCATGTACAGGCCGTTGTAGCGCGTGGCGATGTGCACGGCGGGCGCGTTGGCCTCGGGTCCAAAGGCCAGGTCAAAGCCGTAGCCGTCGCAGCCGAGCTCAACGCCCGTCACGCGGCGGAGCAGCGCGGGGCGACCCCAGCCGCACGAAGGGCAATGATAGGCGCCCAGCTGTCCGTACTGCACATAGTCGTATTCCAGCGGGGCGTTGCACTGCGAGCAAAAACGCGAGTCGCTAATGCGGTCGGACTCGGTGCCCGTGGCGCCGTCGATGCCAAAGGCGATGCTCGTGTTGGGGACGCGCGCGGCGATCGAGGCGCACAGCGGATCGTCGGCGTTGTAGATGAGCGTTGTCGTCGGAGAGAGCTCCAACGCATGGGCGATGACGTCTTGGGTATGGTCGATCTCGCCGTAGCGGTCTAGCTGGTCGCGGAACAGGTTGAGCAGCACAAAGTACGTCGGCTTGAGCTTGGGCAGAACGCGTACGGTGTAGAGCTCGTCGCACTCAAAGACGCCCACGCGCTTGCCGCTGCTGGCGTGCTTAAGGCCGCCGCGGGCCTCGAGCAGAGCACCCACCACGCCAGGCTCCATATTGTTGCCGGCACGGTTGCACACCACGGTAGCGCCGCTGGCAGCAACGGCGTCAGCGATGAGGTTGGAGGTGGTGGTCTTGCCATTAGTACCGGTAATCACCACGCTGCGGTCGACAAGGCCGGCGAGGTCGCTCAGCAACTCGGGGTCGATCTTCATGGCGATGCGGCCGGGGAGTACGCCGCCCTGGCGCTTAAGGATAGAGCGCAGCCCCCAGCGGGCGATATCGCTCGAGGTGCAGGCGAGAGATGAGCGGAAGTTCATGAAGTCGTTCCTAACGTGAATGACATGGTCGGGGCGATCGCGTCGCTAAAAGCCGTAGCGGCGCGCAAATTCCTGGGCGAGCTGCGATACATCTTCGCAGGCGTTGGCCCAGGGGGCAAAGTCGGGGGTGTCCGAGATAATGCCGTCGGCCTCCCAAACTGCCTGGTGCGAAAGGTCCCAGGGGTCGCGCGGCTCGGGTCGGCAGGGAAGATACGGCGTCTGGTACATGGGGTTCAGCAAGAAGAACGCGCCACCCTCGCAACGGTTAGCGAACTCACGCAGCGCGCGCGTCGCCGGGCGCATCTTGTTTGTTTTGAACAGCAGAATCGTGCGGGCGAGCAGGTACCAAGGAGAGTTTTCGAGTGCGTCTGCCCCCATCTGTTCCTCGAGCTGATGCGCCAGGGCAAAAAAGCCGTCTTGGTCTTCCAAGCGGGCGAGGGCGAGCAACACGGTGCCTGCGGCCCGAGTGGGATAGCCTTCTGCTTTAAGGACGCGGCGGGCGTAGTTGGCAGCAGCGCGGTAGCGGGCGCTCGCCATGCACAGCTGCGAGATGGCCTCGAGCGTGTGGAGCCACCCGATAAGGGCCGGCTCGCTCACGGTAAGGTCCGCTGCGGTGACACCGTCGGCCAAAACATTATTGGCCCAGTAGTGCGGGGCCTCCATATCAAACCCGGGCACGCTCTGTTGCAGGTAGTCGGCCGTGCTCGTCTCGAGCTTCATCAGGTCGCCCAGGCAGGCGTCGACGGGCGTGTCCGCTAGGATGATGGCGAGTAGCTGGGCATCGACGGCCAGCGCATCGATGCGGACGATCTTGAGCAGTTCATCACGCATATCGTCGAACAGGCGGTTGCGCGTCTGCTCAAATTCCTCGTCGCTGCCCATGTCCTCGATGCGATGGAGCTCGTCGAGCAGGTGGCGATGAACACCGGCGTAGGACAGCAGTGCCTGGGCATGCTCGGTCTGCGCATACTTATGAGGGTTGACGTTCACGTCGTTATGGACAAGCTCGCGTGCTGCATCGGTGAGTTCGGGGTGCGACGCAAGGTAGGCGCGCTCCAGGTAGGCGGGGATGTAGACGCTCGGATCCATTAGAGGTCTCCTCCCTTAAACGGCAGGCCCTGCTCGGCCGCCCGCAGGATGCGCTCGTCGATCTGGGAACGCACGATATCGTTGGTGGCGACCCAGGCGGCAAAGCTGGCGTTGTCGGGAGCGCCCAGGCCCTCCTGCAGCACCGGCGTTGCCTCGGACAGCGCAAGGACGAGCTCGTCGGTGGAGCCCACACCTACGTTGACGCGGGCATAGACACCATCGGGAAACTCGGTTTGGAAGTAGAGTGCTTCGGCCGCGTGCGGGCATGAGCGCACAAGGATACGCAGGTAGTGCTCGGCGCCCTCGTAGTCCAGCTCGCGCCAGGCAGCGCTCATCAGCGCGATGAGCGTCCACGGGTCCAAGTCGCGCTCCGCATCTTTGGGACGACGGCGCAGCGGCGTGTTGGCGAGATAGGAGACGGAGTGGGCAGAGCGAAAGCGCTTGAGCTCCTCGGCGGGGTATTCGAGCTTCGCCATGGCGAGCATCGCGGTGTGGCGGACGCCGGCAGGATCGTTGGGGGCAAAGTCGAGGCTGCGATTTGCGGCTTCGAGCGACATGCGATAGCGGCCGCTAATGAGGGCGCGTGACGCAAGGGCGGCAAGCCAGCGCAGGTAGGGACGGCGCATAAGGTCGCCAGCGGCCTCGCGCTCGTAGGGGTCCTGCGCCGAGGCGATCTTGAGTGCCAGGTCGCGCTCCACCTCGTCGCACTTGGACACCAGATACTGTACGTACTCCTCGTTGGAGTTGGCGGTGAGGGCGGTCAGCATGCGCTGAGCGTCCCAGTTGGCCGGATCGAGCTCGGTTGCCTCGCGAAGCATGTTCTCGGCAGTGGCCTCTTCTTGCTCTGCCTGGGTATCGTCAGGGATAAAGGGAATGCGGTAGTCGACAGCCTCGACCACCTTGGCAATGAGGTGCCCGGCGCGGTCGCGGTCGTGCACGATGAGCGGTGCGGGGTTGCGGGTGAATTGTTCCATCAGACGCTCTACGGCGGCACCGTCGGTGAGCGGGATATTGTCGCGGCGCAAGGCCTCAAGAACGAGGCGATGGCAATCCTCTTGAATGGGATCGAATGCCATGGGGCCTCCTTTGCTGCGGTTAGGGTTCAAATCTCTCTATATAAGGTTCTAGTTTACCCGCATGTGGCACACCGGGGGTGCCGCACTTGGACTTGCACCTTTGCACCACGAAGACGGATGTCGCACAAATGTCGGCACCTTGGACGACCGAGTGGTATCACGGTGCCGCAAACGGTCGATTTTTGGCGGCGAACGGGGCACATTTTGGAGGGGCACCGTCCTGCCCGGGATATGTGGTCAACCTTGATAAAACGTTTGCCCAGCTTGGGAGTATGAATGCCCCATAAGGGTCTTCAGGGATAGAAAAAACGTTTCATCATTGTTGGCTTTAGGTGAATAACTGACCAACCAGAACGGTAAAATAGTGTTTGTCTGAGCATTGAGACGTTTAGACATCGCGCATTGTCATCGCCGGCAACGCGCAAAACGGTCCTAACGGAGCCAATCGGGTGCTCCGTTATATACGCAAGTCTAAGAGGGGCTTGTTTAGGAGGCACAGTATGGGACGTTTTACCAATCCTCGCGATCTGTACTTTGGTGAGGGCGCTCGCCACGAGGTGAAGAACCTCAAGGGCAAGAAGGCCATCATCGTTTCTGGCGGCAGCTCTATGCGCCGCGGCGGGTTCCTGCAGGACGTCGAGGCCGACCTTAAGGAAGGCGGCTTCGAGGTTAAGCTGTTCGAGGGCGTCGAGTCCGACCCGTCCATCGAGACGGTCATGAAGGGCGCCGAGGCTATGCGCGAGTTCGAGCCCGACTGGATTATCGCCATCGGCGGCGGCTCGCCCATCGATGCCGCTAAGGCCATGTGGGTCTTCTACGAGTATCCCGAGGAGTCCTTCGATAACATCATCCAGCCGTTCAGCTTCCCTGAGCTGCGTCAGAAGGCTCACTTCTGCGCCATCTCCTCTACCTCCGGTACCGCTACCGAGGTTACTGCCTTCTCCGTCATCACCGACTACGCCAAGGGCATCAAGTACCCGCTGGCCGACTTCAACATCACCCCTGATGTCGCCATCGTCGACCCCGAGCTCACCTACACCATGCCCGCCAAGCTGTGCGCTCACACCGGCATGGATGCTCTGACCCACTGCATGGAGGCCTACGTTTCCACCTGCGCCTCTATGTTCACCGACGCCAACGCTCTGCACGGCATCCGCGAGATCGTCGAGTGGCTGCCCAAGTCCTATGCTGGCGACCATGAGGCCCGTCAGCACATGCACGAGGCTCAGTGCATCGCCGGTATCGCCTTCTCCTCGGGCCTGCTGGGCATTGTTCACTCCATGGCTCACAAGACCGGTGCTGCCTTCGAGAACGGCCACATCATCCACGGTGCTGCTAACGCCATGTACCTGGGCAAGGTCATCCAGTGGAACTCCAAGGACCCGCGTGCTGCCGAGCGTTACGCTTACGTGGCCAAGGAGATCCTGCACCTTCCCGGCAAGACCAACGAGGAGCTCATCGCTGCGCTCGTCCAGAAGATCCGCGACCTCAACGACCAGCTCAACATTCCGCAGTCCATCAAGGATTACGCGAATGGTGGCGTGAAGGTCGACGCCGAGAACCCGCAGATGGTTTCCGAGGAGGAGTTCCTCGCCAAGCTGCCCGAGATCGCCGCGAACGCCGAGACCGACGCCTGCACGCCGGAGAACCCGCGTGAGACCAAGGCTGCCGACTTCGAGAAGATCCTCAAGGCCTGCTACTACGACACCGACATCGATTTCTAATCGACTCTTGTTATCGTAACGAGGGGCTCCGCACGTATCTGTACGGAGCCCCTTTCTTTTTTCTTTTAGAGAATGGGATAGTTATGGCTGCAATTTTCAATAGCCCCAGCAAGTACATCCAGGGTCCGGACGAGCTCGCCAAGCTCGGCTCCTATGTCGAGCCGCTCGGCGCTAAGGCCCTCGTCATCGTGACGCCTTCGGGCAAGAAGCGCGTCGGTGCCAAGATCGAGGGCGGCTTTGTCGAGGCTAAGGCCGAGCTGCTGTTTGAGGACTTTAACGGCGAGTGCTCCAAGGGCGAGGTCGATCGCCTGGTTGCGCTCGCCCGAGACAACGGTTGCGACATCATCGTCGGCGTCGGTGGCGGCAAGATCCTCGACACCGCGAAGGCCGTTGCCTATTACCTGGAATCCCCGGTTATCATTTGCCCCACCATCGCTTCGACCGATGCACCGTGCTCGGCACTTTCGGTGCTCTACACCGATGACGGCCAGTTCGATAAATATCTCTTCCTTAAGGCAAACCCCAACATTGTCCTGATGGATACGATGGTTATCGCGGCGAGCCCGGTGCGCCTGACGGTTTCCGGTATGGGCGATGCGCTCGCAACCTATTTCGAGGCCCAGGCGACGCACGATGCCGACGGCGGCACCTGCGCTGGCGGCAAGGGCGGCATGGCCGGCCTGGCGCTCGCCAAGCTCTGCTATGAGACGCTCATGGCCGATGGCGTCAAGGCCAAGGTTGCGCTGGAGAAGGGCGCGCTCACGCCTGCCGTCGAGCATATCATCGAGGCCAATACGCTGCTTTCGGGTATTGGCTTTGAGAGCTCGGGCCTTGCTGCTGCTCATGCCATCCACAATGGCCTGACGATGCTGCCCGAGTGCCACGGCATGTATCACGGCGAGAAGGTCGCCTTCGGCACCATCGTCCAGCTGGTACTCGAGGATGCTCCGACCGAGAAGCTCGAGGAAGTCTTGGGCTTCTGCATTGAGCTGGGTCTGCCGGTCACGATGAAGGAACTTGGCGTTGCCGAGCTTACGCGCGAGCAGGCCATGATTGTTGCCGAGGCCGCCTGCGCGCCCGATGACACCATGTGCAACATGCCGTTTGAGGTGACGCCCGAGATGGTCGCCAACGCCATCCTGGGTGCCGACGCACTGGGTCACTACTACCTTATGGATGAGTAAACTTAGGTAAGGAAGGGGCAAAGCCGACAGATGGCTTTGCCCCTTTTTGCTATGGCGCAAAGGGGTCAGGTTACTTTGCACCAATCGTTGTTTGATGAAGGGCGGATTCTCGCATGGCACTTCCCATGGTTTATGGCGGTCCCGGCCGGTATGTTCAGGGGCCGGGCGAACTCTCGCGTCAGGGCAGGTATTTGTCATGGTTGGGCTGCGCTGCCTATGTCTTGTTTGACCAGGGCACCGAGGATCGGCTGTGCAGGCAGATCGTCGATGGATTTCTGGACGACGATCTGAGTGAGCCGTTCTTTAAGATTTATGACGGTCCGTGTACGGAAGAGGCCGTTGTCGAAATGGCTAAGGAAGCCCAGGCCGAGTATTGCGACATGGTAGTGGGTATTGGCGGCGGCAAAATGCTCGATATCGCCAAGGCCGTTGCGTTTTATGCCGAGTTGCCGTTGTGCGTATGCCCCACAGCGGCGTCGATGGACGGTCCGTGCAGTGCGATTTCGGTGCTGTATCACGAGGATGGGTCGTTCGACCGCTACCTGTTGCTCGAGAAGAATCCAGACCTGGTCGTGGTCGATACCAACGTGGTCGCGTCAGCCCCGCTGCGTATGACGGTCGCTGGTATGGGCGATGCGCTGGCAACGTACTTCGAGGCGCGTTCGTGCGCCGCGGCGCACGGCGCTAACGAGCACGGTGGCGCGCCGGGGCACTTGGCTCTGGTTGCGGCTCGTGCCTGCTATGACACGCTCATGGAGTGCGGCGTCGCTGTCAAGCGCGATCTCAGAAAGGGACGTATATCGCCGGCGGTTGAGCGCCTGATCGAGTGCAATATTCTGCTCTCGGGTGTTGGCTTTGAGAGCGGTGGCCTAGCGCTTGCCCATGCCATCGCCAACGGCCTGACGATTCTGCCCGAGTGCAAGGCCATGCATGGTGAGGCCGTGGCATTTGGCCTGGTGGTGCAGCTGCGCCTGGAGCGTGCGCCCGAGCTTGATCAGGTGCTCGAGTTTTGCCAGCGCGTCGGGTTGCCGACGACGCTTGAGGAACTGGGGCTTGGTGAGATTACCGATGTCGACCTGCTGAGCGTTGTAGAAGCGGCCTTTAAAAACAAGCGCAATATGGCCAACGAGCAGACAAAGGTGACCAGACAAAAGCTCGTGCAGCTCATGCGCGAGGCATAGCTAGGCGCTTGATCGACCTTGTGCAATCGAGGCGGCGATAGGCATAGGCTATTTGCCTCAAAGGTGCTCCGCGTGTAATTTGCCCGAGTCGTGGGCCGATGGCGTATCATTATCTCTTGCTTGTTTGCACTGCTCAGGGAGGGGCCGCGCATGGCGCAGGAACACGATCTGTTTGATGACATTATCGAGATCAGCAAGGGTTTCGACTTTCTTAAAAACCCGCTTGGCGGTGTGACCGACGCACTCGATCCGTCGGCGCCGCAGTGGAATCCTGCCGACTACAAGGAGCGTCCGCGCGGCAACACCATTCCGTGCCTGACCTGCAAAAACGAGAAGAGCGGCTGCACCGCGTGCATGGACGTGTGTCCGGTCAACGCTATCGAGGTCGAGGAAGACGCCATCGAGATCCTCGATTCCTGTCGCAAGTGCGGCCTGTGCGCTGCCGCCTGCCCGACTGAGGCGATTATTTCGCCGCGCCTGGCGCCCAAAAACCTGTATGACGATATTGTCTCGGCAGCTACGAGTCACGAGACCGCCTACGTTACCTGCACGCGTGCCCTTAAGCGCATGCCGCGCGAGAACGAGGTCGTCGTTGCCTGCGTGGGCGATATTACGGCCGAGACCTGGTTCTCGGTACTGGCGGACTATCCCAACGTGAGCGTGTACCTGCCGTTGGGCGTGTGCGATAAGTGCCGCAACACCGGTGGCGAGGATATTCTGGGCGAGGCCATCGCCACCGCCGAGGAGTGGGCCGGTACGGGCATGGGCCTGGAGGTCGACCCCAAGAGCCTCAAGTGCCATAAACGCCGCGAGTACGAGCGCAAGGAGTACATGGAAAAGATCGCCCGCACCACGGGCCTGACGGTGACCAAGCTCAATTCGGCGACGGCGGCGCTGGCCTCGGTGACGCAAAAGCTCAAGGCCCATCGCCATCAGATTACCCAGCTGGAGCGCACGCTCAACACCATGTGCGGCACCACGACGACCAAGCGTCGCCGTTCGCTCACGCACGGGCGGCAGCTGGTGCTCTCGACATTGCAAAACCACCCCGAGCTTGCCCAGAACATGCAGGTGAGCACGCCGGAGTGCGATTTTGACAAGTGCACGTCGTGCGGCGAGTGCGTCAATGTATGTCCCACGTTCGCCTGCGATCTGGTGGGAAGCGGCCGCTTTGCACTGGAGTCCACGTATTGCCTAGGCTGCGGAGCCTGCGTCAAGGTGTGCCCCGAGCATGCGCTTAAGTTGGTTGAGCATGATGCATCCAACCTGGTCGTCGTCGATCCCGAGGCCGAGGAAAAGGCCGCCCAGAAGGCTAAGGCCCACGAAGAAGCCCAGAAGGTCAAGGCCGAGGCAAAGGCCAAGCTTGACAAGATGCTCGACCAGGTGGAAAAGCTCGCGGACTAGTCAGCGAGCTCTATCTCTGCTTCATTTGCGCCGCCGCGGTGTCCGGATTCGCCCGGATGCTGCGGCGGCGCTATACTAATACGGTTTGAAGTACCTGTACCAAAAGGAGCTGTCGTGTCCCTTTCCATCGGTATCGTGGGCCTGCCCAACGTGGGCAAGTCGACGCTGTTCACCGCGCTTACCAAAAAGACCGGCCTTGCCGCCAACTACCCGTTCGCCACGATCGACCCCAACGTGGGTATCGTCGATGTGCCCGATGGCCGCCTGCAAAAGCTTGCCGACATCGTCAACCCGGGCCGCATTGTGCCGGCTACGGTCGAGTTTGTCGACATCGCGGGCCTGGTGAAGGGCGCTAACGAGGGCGAGGGCCTGGGCAACCAGTTCTTGGCAAACATCCGCGAGACCGACGCCATCTGCGAGGTCGTGCGCTACTTTAAGGACCCCAACGTCATGCGTGAGGTGGGCCGCACGGGCGAGTTCGTCGATCCTGCCGGCGATGCCGACACCATCATGACCGAGCTCATCCTGGCCGACATGGGCACGCTCGAGAAGCAGCTGCCCAAGCTCGAGAAGGAGGCCAAGCGCGACAAGGAGCTCATGCCCAAGTTCGAGGTGGCCAAGCGCCTGCTTGCCTGGCTCAACGAGGGCAAGCGCGCCGCATCCATGGAGATGACTGACGAGGAGCGTGCCGCCGCCAAGGGCCTGTTCCTGCTCACTATGAAGCCCATCCTGTATGTGGCCAACGTGGACGAGGATATGCTTAACGAGGACCTGGCGCCCATTGATGGCGTCAAGCCGCTGCCCATCTGCGCCAAGATTGAGGCCGAGCTTTCCGAGCTCGATCCCGAGGACGCCGCCGACTACCTGGAGAGCCTGGGCCTGGAGCAGCCCGGTCTGGACGTGCTCGCGCAGGCAGCCTACAAGCTGCTCGGCCTGCAGTCGTTCTTTACGGCCGGCGAGATGGAGGTCAAGGCCTGGACGGTTCGTCAGGGCGCGACCGCCCCGCAGGCCGCCGGTGTCATTCATACCGACTTTGAGCGCGGCTTTATTAAGGCCGAGGTCATTGGCTACGACGACTATATCGAGCTCGGCGGCGAGCAGGGCGCCAAGGCCGCCGGCAAGCTGCGCATCGAGGGCAAGGACTATGTCATGGCCGATGGCGACGTCGTGCACTTCCGCTTTAACGTGTAAGGGCGACGCATATGTTCAAATACGGCAAAAAAGCCGGCTACATGGGCATCGCACTGCTGGTGCTTGCGGTGCTTCCGCTGGTGGTCGCAGCGTTTGTAATCCCCAACATTGGTCCTGAGGTGGCAACAAAGTTTAACGCAGCAGGCGAGGTGACGCGTTGGGGCAAGAGCTACGAGCTGCTGGCGCTGCCGGTGCTCAACCTGCTGCTCGGCGTGGCGACGTATTTTACCGCCGGTCGTCAAGCAAAGAACAATGATGACTCCGCTGCCATGGCGCGCATCGTGTGCGAGCGCTACCTGCGCAACGGTTGCATCACGGGTGTGTTCCTCAACGTGATCAACGTTTACTTTATGTACTCGGCGATTACCGGAACGGGCTTTGGCTTTGGTTTCTAGCTTGTCCTTCTAGGCAACGAGCCTGCACGCATATTCAATGGCTGCTGCGAGGCCGCCGCTCGATCGTGGTTGAAAGACTACATCGGCGGCGGCCTCGTTTTCGTATCCGGCGCCGCGAAGGGCGAGTGCTATGCCGGCTTCTAGAAGGAGCGGCAGGCCGCGTTGGCTGGTTGCGATTACGGCGGCCTGATTGAGCGAGCAGCCGTGCGTTTGGCATTGAACAGAAAGTTCACCTTGCGCCGGGCAAGGGACCAGAACGGCGACGACGCGACTTGATAGCAATGCAAATGCTGTGCGCTCATCGGGCGAAAGGCATTCTGCTTCAACGACGACGAGCTTGGGCGGTGCGCTGTTTGTGCGAAGCGTGGCTCGGTGCATGCGGACCGAAGAACCCGACATAGAAAACTCCTGTGTATTCGGCAAAACGTAAACTATAGTTTACGTTTATGTTCGGCTCCATTTCAAACTCGGCTGCATGGACGAACGTGCGAAACAGATTCTTGGCAGGCGGGTCGAAGAGACACGCAGGGACCTTGGTATCTCCAAGGTTGATTTTTGTGTGGCGACAGGAATCAGCCGCCCCTACCTCGACCGAATCGAAGATGGGACGGCAAATTTCACGCTCAAGGTTCTATTTAAGATCGCGCCCGCACTCGACATGACGGTGTCAGAGCTTCTCGAGGGTATCGAATAGGGCGTTCCTCGCTGCTAATTGACGCTCTTTGGGCGGGTCCCCCTGGTTTCGATGTGCAAAATCGCGAGTATTCAGCACTTGTTCAGCCGTAGATGGTAGCTCGAGCGGCTGGCTTTGCCTTTTTGACAGTAGTTAATCCACACGCTTAATAAAAATGTGGAATAAATATTTACTAGACGGCCTCTTCGCCCTAAAAGTTCGTCTAACAATCGGCCGATTCTATGTCTCCGGCGGAGAAATTGCAGAATACTCCGATTTTTGCACGGCCCGAGGGGGACCACCTGTCGTTTGAGGCTGCGATAAGTGGAACTGCCTTAGGGATTACGCCATCGGGATGCGGTCGTGGTTGACTTGGCTGTAGAACAGGCGCTGGATCTCGGCCGCATCGCGTGACTGGCCGAGTGCCCACATGGTCTTGGCCACGAGCGTCTCGGTGGTCATGTCGTCGCCGCGCAGAATGCCCGGATGATTGGCGTAAGCACGGCCGACCTCATAAATGCCCAGATCGAGGCCCTCTTCGGGGACCTGCGTGGTCATAACGACGGTGCGACCCGAATCGACCCAGCGGAAAATTGCCTCTTGGAACGACTCGCCCGACTCGCCAAACTCGGGAATACCGCCAATGCCAAAGGTCTCCAGAATCACGGCGTCGTAGCTATCGGCAAGGGCGTCGAGGATGCCCGGGTTTACGCCGGGCGTAAGCTTGAGTACAAATACGCGCGGGTCGATGCTGTCGTAGAAACGCACCGGGTTTTCGCCCTGATGAGTGCCGTGGAGCCCGTTGCGCACAATGCGGTCGTTGCGGATGTAGGCAATGGGCGGATAGTTGACGCTAATGAACGCGTTAAAGCTCATGGTGCGCTGCTTGCGGGCGCGCGTGCCGGCAATGGCGACGCCGCCAAACACGATCGACACATCGTGCGAATGCTCGTCGAGCGCATAGAGCAGGCTCTGGTACAGGTTGAGCTTGGCGTCGGTAAAGGGGTTGCCCATGGGCTTTTGCGAGCCGGTGAGCACGATGGGCTTGGGGCTGTCCTGAATCAGATAGGAAAGTGCTGCCGCGGTGTAGCTCATGGTGTCGGTGCCGTGTAGAATCACGAAGCCGTCGTGGTCGGCATAGCCCTTGACGATGACGTCGCGGATACGCATCCAGTCGCTCGGGCGCATATTGGTGCTGTCGATGTTCATGGGCTGCACGACGTCGAGCTCGCAGAGGCCCGAGATCTCGGGGACGCTCTGGGCGAGCTCCTCACCGGTCAGGGCGGGGGAGAGGCCGTTGCCGTCCTCGGTCGATGCGATGGTGCCGCCCGTGGCGATGAGAAGGATGCGCTTCATGCTGGTATTCCTATCGTATTTGCCGCCGCAAGGGCGGAGTCGTTCGGCAGTATTGTGGCACAGGGCGTCCAATGTTCAAACGTATTACATCATCTGTAACGTTTGGTAACACTTCAATTGCCGTCAAATAGGGGCCTAGGTCGTGCGTTTGCCGTGCGCTGATGGCTGCGAGGGGCGAGAAACCCCATATAACGTGTACACTATGAAGGCTATTTTCGTTCATTCACGCGGGTGGGCACCGGCTCCCCGCCAACAAGAGGGGGAACCATGGATCAAAAGGCTTCCGCAAAGGTCCTCGTACTCGACTTTGGTGCGCAGTACGGTCAGCTCATTGCCCGTCGCGTCCGCGACCTCAACGTGTATTCCGAGATTGTCCCCTGCGACATCTCGGCCGACGAGATTCGCGAGATGAACGCCTCTGCGCTCATCCTTTCCGGCGGCCCGGCTTCCGTGTATGCCGAGGACGCTCCGTCTATCGACCCCGCCATCTTTGACCTGGGCCTTCCCGTCCTGGGCTTTTGCTACGGCCATCAGATCACGGCCGTGACGCTCGGCGGCAAGGTCGGCCACTCCGAGGTGGGCGAGTACGGCCGCGCCACCATCACGCGCACGGCCGGCGCCAAGCTCTTTAACTCTACGCCTATGGAGCAGACCGTGTGGATGAGCCACCGCGACGCCGTTTCCGAGGTGCCCGAGGGCTTTACCGTTACCGCCAGCACCGACGTGTGCCCGGTTGCCGCCATGGAGTGCCCCGAGCGCAAGATTTTCACCACGCAGTTCCACCCCGAGGTCAAGCACTCCGAGTACGGTCAGCAGCTGCTGAGCAATTTCCTGTTTGAGATCTGCGGCCTGGAGCCCAACTGGAGCATGGACAACCTGGTCGAGACCATGACGGCCGAGTTCCGCGAGAAGGTCGGCGACGACCGCGTGATTCTGGCCCTGTCCGGTGGCGTCGACTCCTCCGTCGTAGCTGCGCTGGGCGCTCGCGCCGTGGGCAAGCAGATGACCTGCGTGTTTATCAACCACGGCCTGCTGCGCAAGGGCGAGCCCGAGCAGGTGGAGGAGGTCTTCACCAAGCAGTTCGACGTCGACTTCATCCACGTTCACGCCGAGGACCGCTATGCCGAGCTTCTGGCCGGCGTGACCGAGCCCGAGGAGAAGCGCCGCATCATCGGTACGCAGTTCTGGAAAGAGTTCTTCGCCGTGGCGCAGCAGCTCGAGACCGATGGCAAGCCGGTCAAGTACCTGGCTCAGGGCACTATCTACCCCGACATCATCGAGTCCGGCGCTCGCAAGACGGGCGGCAAGACGGCCACCATCAAGAGCCATCACAACCTGATCCCGTTCCCCGATGGCGTGCACTTCGACCTCATCGAGCCGCTCGATCACTTCTTTAAGGACGAGGTCCGCGCGCTTGGTCTGGCGCTGGGCCTGCCGGCTCACATCGTGTTCCGTCAGCCCTTCCCGGGCCCGGGTCTGGCCATCCGCATCATCGGTGCGGTCGACAAGGAGAAGCTCGAGATTCTCAAGAACGCCGACGCCATCGTGCGCGAGGAGCTCGACGCCTACAACCAGCGTCTGTTTGAGCAGACCGGCGAGCGCAACTCCGAGCATAGCTGCTGGCAGTATTTCGCGGTTCTGCCCGACATTAAGTCCGTGGGCGTCATGGGCGACGAGCGTACCTACCAGCGCCCGATCATCCTGCGTGCCGTCGAGTCCAGCGATGCCATGACCGCCGACTGGGCCAAGCTGCCCTACGACGTGCTGGCCCGCATTTCCGGCCGTATCGTGGCCGAGGTCCCCGGCGCCAACCGCGTGTGCTACGACATCACGTCCAAGCCGCCCGCGACCATCGAGTGGGAGTAGTCGAAAGGCTATTTTGAAGCCTCGATTTTCCGTCCGCTGAGTACCGCAGAGTGTCGCAGCGTACGGAAGAAACGCAAAGCCCCCAGCAACTTGGGGGAATAAATTGAGCGAGATACCCCCGATTTCCACTTGAAATCGGGGGTATTTTTTATGCTTTGACCTGCTGTTTTAGGAAGTTTTACTCCTAATTGCCGTACAGGGCGGACATGGCGGCACCCCACGGACGGGGAGTAAAAGGTTTGTTGGGGGAGTAAATTGTCCCAGTCGCCTGTCCCAGTGGGGCAAAACGGACCCCAAAACTCAACTGAAACTCAACGGGGCGAAATATGGTGGCTTTTCAGCAAAACCGCAGGTCAACAATGGGGAGTAAAAAATTACTCCCCCAAGCGATTCCAACGGCTTCAGCACGCTTCGAATGGTGGGTTTCGGGCATAAGAAAAGCAGGTGCTTTACTCCCAATTGCGGGGGTAAAGCCACCTGCTCGCGTTTCAGTAAATATTTACTCCTAGAACTTGGCCTTCCAGTCGGCGTATTCCTCCGGCGTGATCTCTCCGGATTCCAGCTCGTTTCGCTTCGCGGCCCAGGCCTTGAGCATCTGGGTCGTCTTGGGCGCCTTCTCGGCAGACGCGTCGATAGAAAGACCAGAGCCATCCTCAGCGGGCACGATGCCGAACTCGTCCTCCAGCTGCAGAAGGAGGCCCAGGAGGTCTCGGGCGTTCTCCACGCCGAAGTCCTTCAGGGCAAGCGGGGAGATGTCGAGGGCTTCGGCGATGGCTTCGATCTGAGGCTGCTTGGGGGTCCTGAAATCCGTCTCGTAGTGGCGGATCGCACCCTCCGAGACGCCGATCCTCTCGCCCAGCTCCCCCTGGTAGAGCCCGCGCAGCTTGCGGTAGTGCCTGATCTTCTCGCCAGTCGTCATCTTCCCTCCTGAAAATCTAAACCTCGTAATTCTAGCACCGTACGCAAACGTACGCAATTTCTTGACAGTACGAAAGCGTACGATTATGATTCGCTCATATCAAACGTACGTAATCGTACGATATTAGGAGGACAAATGAACCAGGAAGAAGGCAAACCAACCATGCTCAACGCAGAGCAGGTCGCACAGAGGCTGAACATGTCGAAAGGGTTCGCCTACAAGATCATCCAGGAGATGAACGAGGAGCAGATCAAGAAGGGTCGCTCGGTGGTCAAGGGCCGCGTCCGCTCCGACCACTTCGAGGCAAGATTCTTTGCCGGTGATGAAGATGCCCGTATATAGAAGCGAGAACGGGACGTTCTACTCCCAGTGCTTCTACCGTGACGGCAGGGGCGCGAAGCGGCACAAGGTCAAGAGGGGCTTTGCCACCGAGCTCGAGGCGCTCATGTGGGAGAAGGACTTCCTAGCGGTTCACAACGGCACCATGGACATGCTCTTCGCGGACTTCGTCGACGTGTACGCCACCGAGATTAGGCCTCGAATCAGGGAGCACACCTGGCTGACCAAGGAGTACATGATCAAGGACAAGATCATCCCCTTCTTCGGGAAGATGAGGATGTCCGAGATCAAGCCCATCGACGTCGTCCGCTGGCAGAACCAGCTTATCGACCACAAGGACGCCAACGGGAAGCCGTACTCGGCCACCTACCTCAGAACCATCAACAACCAGCTGAACGCCATCTTCAACCATGCCGAGCGCTACTACGACCTGACGGGCAACCCGTGCAGGAAGGTAACGAAGATGGGCTCGAAGAAAGGCGGAGAGATGAACTTCTGGACGAAGCAGGAGTATCTGAGGTTCTCGGAGGCCATCATGGACAAACCTCTTTCCTTTTACGCTTTCGAGGTCCTCTACTGGACAGGTATCCGCTGTGGAGAGCTCCTCGCCCTCACCCCATCCGATTTCATCTTCGAGACCTCGGAGCTCAGCATCACGAAGTCGTATCAGCGTTTGAAGGGCATCGACACCATCACCGACCCGAAGACTCCGAACTCCGTGCGAAGGATCGCCATGCCCAAGTTCCTCGCCGAGGAGATGAAGGAGTACCTGGAAGACTTCAGAGACGACCTTGGTCCCCATGACCGCATCTTCGACGTGACGAAGTACTACCTGACGCACGAGATGGAGCGCGGATGCAAGGAGTCCGGAGTCAAGCGGATCAGGATTCACGACCTCCGACACAGCCACATTTCCCTGCTGATTGACATGGGCTTCACCGCCCTGGCAATCGCTGACCGGGTGGGACATGAAAGTATCGACATCACCTACCGCTACGCTCACCTGTTTCCCACCCGGCAGGCGGAGATGGCGAACAAACTGGACATGGAGCGAAAGGGGGCTTAAATCATGTCTGCAAAGAACCTTGACAACCACAACCGATGGAGAAGCAAAACCATAGCGTTCCGGGTGTCCCCGGAGGAAAACGAACAGATTGAGATTGCCGTCCGCCTCTCCGGGCTGACCAAGCAGGACTACATCACCCGGCGGCTCTTAGACCGGGCCGTGGTGGTGCAGGGCA
>UQLC01000012.1 GCA_900541795.1 uncultured Collinsella sp.
TGACGGCCTGAACAATCGTCAATATCGGTCGGAGGGGTGGCTTTGTAAAGCCGTTTGTCTCCACCCGCGTAGCGGGTGGTTTAAAGCTGGCCGCTGCGCGGCCAGCGGACTAAAGTCTTGAAAAACAAAAGCGACATTCCGAATAACGGAATGTCGCTAAATAGCTTTCGACTAAGAGCACAGGTCGAAAGAGAAGGCTCTAGTTCCAACAATGGAAAAGCCGCGTTGCCGTCACCAACAGCGAAAACGTCCCTAAGCGAGCAAGGTGACGTGAAAGAGGAGGGAAGCGTACTTTGGTACGCGACCGACGATTGAACGTCAGATTGCCGCTTAGGAGCGTTTGCAGCGTCGGTAGGTTACGGCGTTCTACGAACGCCGTAACCTACAGCGCGTCAGCGCAGCGCTTGCAGATATGCGCGTGGCCGTTGTACTCGCCGACGGTGGTTCGGTAGTTCCAGCAACGGTCGCAGCACTCGCCCTCGGCAGCCTCGATGGCAACGGAGAGCTCCTCGCCCTGGGTCAGCTCAACATCGGAGACGATGTAGAACTCGGCGAGGTCGACGGCCTTGTCGCCAGTCAGCAGCGCGTACATCTCGGCAGGAACGACCGCCTTGACGCGGACCTGCTGGCTCTTAGTGAAGGTGCCGGCGGAGCGAGCATCCTCAAGGGCCTTGGTCACGGCGCTACGAAGCTCGAGCGAAGCCTCGAGCACGCCCTCAAACTCATTGGCCTCGTCGACCGTGATAGGCGACTTGTACCAATCGAGCAGCGCGGCGTACTTCTGGTGATCGACGCAGCCGGCGGGCGCATAGGCCATGGCCTCGTCGACCGTATAGGACAGGATTGGCTGCAGGTCGCGCATGAGCATCGAGAAGAGCTCGGCCAGCACGGTCTGGGCGCTGCGACGCTCGAGCGAGCCGGGCTTGTCGCAGTACAGACGGTCCTTCAGGGCGTCGAGGTACACGTTGGAGAGCTCGGTAACCACGAAGTCGTAGAGCGCACGGTAGGCGCGCGGGAACTCGTAGCTGGCGTAGGCATCGTCGACCTCGGCCTGAACCTGGGTCAGGCGGGCAACCATGAGCTTGTCGAGCGGCAGCAGGTCGGCAAAGGCGACGCCGTCGGTCTCGGGCTCAAACTGGCCCTCGAGCTCGGAGAGCAGGAAGCGCAGCGTGTTGCGGAAACGACGGTAGGCATCGGACGTACGGGCAAGGATCTCGTGGTCGATGGACACGTCGGAGCTGGTGTCGACGGAGGCAACCCACAGGCGGATGATGTCGGCGCCCATCTCGTCGCAGACCTTGTTGGGGTCGATGACGTTGCCGAGCGACTTGGACATCTTGCGGCCCTGGCCGTCAAGCGTGAAGCCCTGCGAGACGACTGCCTTGTACGGAGCGTGACCGTTGGCACCCACCGAGGTAAGCAGCGAGCTCTGGAACCAACCGCGGTGCTGGTCGGAACCCTCGAGATACACATCCGCCGGATACTCCAGCTCGGGACGGTACTCACAGACGGCCTTCCAAGACACGCCAGAGTCCCACCACACGTCGAGGATGTCCTTATCGGCCTTGAGGTGATGGCCGCCGCACTTGGGGCAGACGCAGGCCTCGCCTAGGTAGCTCTCGGGAGCGTCGGTGAACCAGGCGTCGGAGCCCTTCTCGTGGAAGAGCTTGATGACGGCGTCGAGCGTAGCGTCGTTCATGACCTTCTCGCCGCAGTCGGCGCAGGTGTAGCTCGGGATGGGCACGCCCCAGTTGCGCTGACGGCTGATGCACCAGTCGGGGCGCTGCTCGACCATGGCGCCAATGCGGTTTGCCGCGTGGGCCGGATACCACTTGACGTTCTCGCGGACCTCTTTGCCAGCCTGCTCGCGCAAACCGGTCTTGTCCATCGAGACAAACCACTGGTCGGTAGCACGGAAGAGCACCGGGTGCTTGCAGCGCCAGCAGTGCGGATAGCTGTGCGTGATCTTCTTCTCGAGGACGAGGCTGCCGCGCTCGCGCAGGAACTCGATGATGTGCGGGTTGGCCTCGTCGGTATCCATGCCGCTGAAGGGGCCACCGGTGCCGAACTCCTCGCCGGTATAGAACTTGCCGTCGTCATCGACCGGCATGCAGATGTCAGTGATGCCCTCCTTGAGGCAGGCAAAGTAGTCGTCGACGCCGTGGCCGGGCGAGTTGTGGACGATACCGGTACCGTCATCGACACCGACGTAATCGGCCAGCAGCGCCACGCCCTCGACACCGTCAAAGATCGGCTGCTTGTAGTGGATATGATGGAAGGTCTCGGCGGGAACCACGTAGGGCTTGCCGTCGACCATGACCGGGGTGTACTCCCAGCCAAACTCCTCACAGCACTTGGGAGCCAGGTCCTCGAGCATGACCTCGGCACGGCCATCGTGCTCAACGGCGACATAGGCGGCGCCGGGCTTGAGGGAAACGGCCTGGTCGGAGGGGATGGTCCACGGGGTGGTCGTCCAGATGATGAAGTCAACCGGGCCGTCGAAGTTCTCGAGGCCGGCGGGCTTGGAGGTCATCTCAAAGCGCACGAAGATGGACGGGCTCGTCTCGTCGGAGTACTCAATCTCGGCCTCAGCGAGTGCGGTGTGGCAGTGCTTGCACCAATGGACGGGCTTGTGACCGCGATAGATCATACCCTTATCGAACATGGCCTTGAAGACCTCGATGTCGGCAGCGTCATGCTGGTGATAGAGCGTCAGGTAGGGATTGTCCCAGTCGCCAAGCACGCCCAGGCGACGGAAGCCGGCCTTCTGCAGTTCGATGTTCTCGACAGCGAACTTGTTGCAGAGCTCACGGATCTTGGCCGTAGAGGTCTGGTTGAACTTCTCGGTACCGAGCTTCTCCTCGACCTTATGCTCAATCGGCTGACCGTGGCAGTCCCAACCGGGGACATAGGGAACTTCGCAGCCCTGCATCATCCAGTAACGGTTGATCATGTCCTTAGAGATCTTGTTCATGGCGTGGCCGATGTGGATCGGGCCGTTGGCGTACGGAGGGCCGTCGTGCAGCACGAACTTCTTGTGACCCGCGTTCTTCTTTAGAACTTGCTCGTAGACCTTGTTGTCCTGCCAGTCCTTGAGTCGCTTGGGCTCGGACTTGGAAAGACCGGCACGCATGGGAAATCCGGTTTTGGGCAGATTCATCGTCTGCTTGTACTCGTTTGCCACGGTACTCCTTTCTTGTCATGGGCGCGCACGCCCTCTGGGCACCAAAAAAGCGCCCGTCCCTACAAGCTGGGACGAAGCGCCACAAAACGGGCAGTCTGCCCGTAAAAGCTCTTCGCTTAACCACCCAGCTTAGATGCCCTCGCTCGCGTCGCCGCGCGCTCGCATCCGTTACTCGGCTGGTCTGTATCGACGACCATCTCGGCGATGTCTACTAAGACGAACCTGCGCGGCACGTCCGTTGGGACCGCAGCTCCGGGGTGATTTTCATCGGTCGCATGCACGGGTTCTCAGCGCTCCCCGCTCTCTGTAGCATGCGGACGGCCGACTACTCGTCCCCATCAACGCTTATGCGGAGTATGCTAGCACGTTCCGCGCCGGCGAAAAACCCTCAACACTGGTTTTATACGTTCGAAATTTCTCGCGGCTGTGGACCTTCTCTTGGAGCAAAATACCTGAAAGCACTTTATCGAACGAAAGAAGGTTGCTATGCGCACGATTGGAATGAGCGACTACACCGTTGGCGAGGATTGCTTTGACGAGCTGCCCGCCGCACTGGCAGAGTACGGAGCGGCCAAGGTCACGATCATCGGTGGCAAGCGGGCACTGGCCGCAGCACTTCCCGGTATCGAAGCTGCACTAGCGGGTACCGACGTCGAGATTCTGGAGACGCGCGTCTATGGCACCAACAGTACGCGTGCCAATATCGCCAAGGTCGTAAACTCCCCTGCCTGCCAGGAAGCTGACGTTCTCATCGCCTGCGGCGGCGGCAAGGCGCTCGACACCGTGAAGACCGCAGCCATCGAGCTCAAGAAGATTGTCTTCACTGTCCCGACGATCTGTTCCAACTGCTCCGCCGCGACCGCCATTGCCGTCGTGTACAACGACGACGGCTCGCTCGAGGGCTATTCGTACCCCAACCGACCGGCGCACATCTTCATCAACCCCAAGATCATCGCCGAGGCACCGGCAGAGTACTTCTGGGCCGGCGTAGGCGATGCCCTGTCCAAGCAGCCCGAGGTCGAGTACGCCACGAGCGCCGGTAATTTGGAGCACACCGCCGGTCTTGGCCTGGCGCTTGCCCACACCTGCTCCGAGCCGCTGTTTACCTATGGCGTCCAGGGTCTTGAGGACGTACGCCAGGACCTGTCGAGCGAGGCCGTCAAGCAGATCGCGCTCGACATCGTGGTTAACACGGGCTACGTTTCCAACCTGACCAACCAGAACGATTACTACTACAACTCGAGCGTGGCGCACGCGTTCTACAACGCTACTTGCAGCATTCCGCGCGAGGGCACCTACCTGCACGGCGAGGTCGTGAGCCTGGGCGTGCTGGTACTGTTTGCCTATACGGGAGACACCGAGAACCTTGAACGCTACGCCGCCTTTAACAAGCAGATGGGGCTACCCGTGACGCTTGAGCAAGTCGGGCTTTCCGAATCCGATATCCCGGCCCTGTGCGAATACGCACACGCCACCAACGAGTGGAAACAGGGTAACCCGGAGCCCTTCACCGACGAGAAATTTGCCGCCGCTATCAAGGCCGCCGACGCCTACGGCCACACCCTCTAGCTCTAGCCCAAAACCACCACAAAGGGGACAGGCACCTTTGTGGTGGTTTTTTATTGCTCCAACATGCTGGGGTCGAACTCGCTTGCCGGGATCACACGGTAGCTGTGGCGCAAGAGCATGTCGACGAAGACACCGTTGCCCGCTGTGAGGGTGCCGCTGAACGTTCCGTCGTAAATGTGACCCGCACCACACGAGGGGCTGCGGTCCTGCAGGATGCACGCGGCGATCTCAGACGGACCGCCCGCCTGCTCGCACATGTCGAGCGCACGTTGAGCGCCCAGGCGGAATTCCCGGTCAACGGACACGCCCTCGCAGGTACGAACCTCGCCGTTCACAATCTCGGACGGCTTGCGCGGCGTGGGCAGGCCCCCAAAGACCTCAGGGCACACCAAGAGGACCTCGGTCCCCGTACGCTCGCAGGCCTCGACCAGCTCGCGATGGTAATTATCGAGACCGTTATACTTGCAGCTCTCGCCCATCAAGCAGGCGCTCACCACGATCTTCATGTGCATCCCTCCTAAGCAAAACGCCCCATTTGAGATAGGCACTCAAATGGGGCGTCGATATTTACTGTCCCGAACGCAACGTTACTGTTGCTTTGGCATCAGCGGATTTTCGCGTGTGAGGAGGTTCATGAACTCCTCGCCCGTGATCGTCTCCTTCTTGTACAGATAACGAGCCAGCTCATGGAGCTTGAACTTGTTCTCCTTCAGGATCTGCAGGGCGCGATCATGCGCGTCCTCGATCAGCTTGGCGACAATCGCGTCCACGCGCTCGGCCGTACCGGGGGCGCAGGTGAGCGACGTGTCCTGGTTGAGGTACGCGTTCTGGACGGTACCGAGCGCCATCATGCCAAACTCATCGGACATACCAAAGCGCGTCACCATGTTACGGGCGAGTTTGGTGGCCTGCTCGATATCGTTGGCGGCGCCGGTCGTCATCTCGCCAAAGATGAGCTCCTCGGCCGCGCGGCCACCGCAGTAGACGGCGAGCTTGTCCAGGACCTCCTGGCGCGTGGTCAGGAAGCGCTCGTCCTCCTCGACCTGCATGGTGTAGCCCAGAGCGCCGCTCGTGCGCGGCACGATGGTGATCTTGGTAACCGGCGCGGAACCCTTTTGGCGGGCAGCGACGATGGCATGACCGATCTCGTGGTAGGAAACGACCTGCTTCTCGTGGTCGGAAAGCACCGTGGACTTACGCTGCTGGCCGGCAATGACGACCTCCACCGACTCCTCGAAGTCGTCCTGGGTCGCGCGCTTGCGGCCTTCGCGAACAGCGCGCAGGGCACCCTCGTTGATGATATTGGCAAGGTCGGCGCCCGAGGCACCGGGCGTGGCGCGGGCAATCGCAGTCAGGTCGATCGGCGGCTGCGTCTTCACGCTCTTGGCATGCAGCTCGAGGATGTTCTTGCGGCCAGTCAGGTCGGGCAGCTCAACGGGAATGCGGCGGTCAAAACGACCGGGGCGCAGCAGGGCGGGATCGAGGCTGTCGGGACGGTTGGTCGCAGCGAGGACGACGATGCCCTTGTGGTTATCGAAGCCGTCCATCTCGGTCAGCAGCTGGTTGAGCGTCTGCTCGCGCTCGTCGTTGCCACTAAAGCCGCCGCCATCGCGCTTCTTGCCGATGGTATCGATCTCATCGATAAAGACGATACACGGGGCCTTTTCCTTGGCCTGCTTAAACAGGTCACGAACCTTGGCGGCACCGCGGCCGACGAACATCTCGACGAACTCAGAACCCGAAATGCTAAAGAACGGAACGCCCGCCTCACCGGCAACGGCCTTGGCGAGCAGGGTTTTACCGGTACCCGGAGGGCCGACAAGGAGGGCACCGCGCGGCAGCTTGGCGCCAATTTCCTCGTAGCGCTGCGGCTTCTCCAGAAAGTCGACGACCTCCTTAAGGGATTCCTTGGCCTCTTCCTGGCCTGCAACATCCTTAAAGGTCACGCCCACATCTTTGGAGGCGATAACGCGAGCGCCGGACTTACCCAGTCCGCCGCCGCCAAAGCCACCACCGCCAAAGTTCATCGACGGACCGTCTTCGCCCATGGCCTTCTTCATACGGCGGTTGAGCCACCAGCCGATGAGGAAGAAAATCGCCATGGGAAGAATGAGGGTGAGCAGGTAGTAGGTCATCAGACCCGAGTTCTTATCGGGAACGACCGACTCAAGCGAGGCGCCAGATTCAAGCACGCGATCGGTAAAGCCCGCATCATTCGGCACACCGGTCGTCTTGTAGGCGATGTTCTCGTCCTCGCCCTTCTTGGTGTAATAAATCGTGTAATCGTCCGTGTTGTACTCAACCTTGTCAACGCTCTTCTTATCGAGCGCTTTGACAAACGTCGAGTAATCGGTCTTCGTAATCTGCTGCGTGTGACCGATGTTGGGGAACAGAACGGTCGAGAGCACGAGGTAGACGACGAAGGCGATGAGCACGTAGAGGATCATATTCCGTCTACGTTTGTTGTCATCCATCTCCATCTGCTTGAACTCCATCTACTGGGGTTGATAATGCTAACTAGAATACCCAACCCGGACGGCGATAAACCGACGCCGGGCACGAAAGGACAGAGATGGCATCACTTGAAGTCGGCAAGGTTCAGATCTATACGGGCGACGGCAAGGGCAAAACCACGGCTGCGCTGGGATTGGCGATGCGCGCCAAAGGTTATGGGCTCGACGTACTCATGCTGCAGTTTGCCAAGAAGCTGCACTGCGCCGAGCACGACGCCGCGCCGCGCCTGGGACTGCGCATTGTACAGGCCGATCGCGACACACCCGAGGCCTGCGCCGAGCAGATCATGGAGCTCGCACGCGAGCAGATATCACAGGTCGACGTTCTGATTTTGGACGAACTCGGCGAGGCCATGCGCCGCGGCTTCGTGACGCGCGAGGATGTCGAAACGTTGATCGCTATAAAGCCAGCCACCACGGAACTCGTGCTCACCGGCCGCGGACTGCTGCCCCTCGCTGATCTCGCCGACCTGGTCACCGAAATGCGCCCCGTCAAACACTACTTCGACGAAGGCCTCCTAGCCCGACAAGGCATCGAATACTAATTGATCCAAAGGGGACGGAGGAAAACGGATCATCGACATCAAGACGGAGAGAAATGATCCGTTTTTCTCCGTCCCCAAGGGATCATTTGGCAGTGGCGCGGCCGAGCCAGTTGCCGCTATGGTGGTAGATGGTGAACATCGTGGCGGTGATGAGCCAGGTTACAGGGTAGACCAGCAGCAGGTGCTCAAGCGACGGATCGAACGGCATAATCGCAAACACCCAGATCACCCTGAGCACGACGGTGCCAAAAATCGTGAGCAGCATGGGCTGCAAGCTCACGCCGGCACCACGAATGGAGCCCGACGCGTTTTCGATAATCGAGAAAATCGCGTAGAACGGCGCAATGAAATGAAGAATCGTCGTGGTATACGCCGCAATCGAAGCATCGTCGACAAACAGACGCGACAGAGGACCCGAGAACACCAGCAGCACGGCAGACAGGCCACCAATGAGCATAAACGACAGCACGAGCGACGTATGGTAGCCCTTGCGCATGCGCTCGTAGTTGCGCGCGCCAAAGTTCTGTGCCGAGAACGTGGTGATCGACACGCCAAGCGCCTCGGTAACCATCCAGACAATGCCATCCAAACGGCCCGAAAGACCCCACGCCGTGGTGACATCGGCGCCAAACGAGTTGACCGACACCTGAATCAAAACGTTGGAAATCGAATACGCAGCAGACTGAAAGCCAAGCGGCAGACCACACGAGATCATGCTCTTACAAATGCCAGGATCAATGCCGAGTTTGGACAGCGAAAGCCGCCACGCACCCGGTGCGTGCATCATGCGAATCACGATCATCGTGGCGTTGGAGCAAATGGTCAGCGCCACCGCGATGCCGCAGCCCAGAGCCTCCATATGAAGCACGGCAACGAAGATGACATCCAGCACCGCATTAACAAGGCAGCCGGAAGCGATGATCACAGCAGGTCCGCGCGTGTCGCCCACGGCGCGCAGCAGTGCCGTACCCATATTGAGCAGCAGCGCCGCAACCATGGCGGCAAAATAGCAACGAGCATAGGCCACGCCCTCGGCCAATAGCTCATGCGGCGTGTTCATAAGCACCAGCATGGGCTCAACGAACACTATGCCAAGAATCGAGAAAACGATACCGCCCACCAGCGCGAGCGTCATGGCCGTATGGACCGAACGGCTCAGTCGCTCATCATCGTGCTGGCCAAAATACTGACCGGTAATGACCGCGCAGCCGGCGCCGACGCCAACGCAAAAGCCAATGCAGAGCTCGGTGAGCACCATCGTGGCCTGAATGCCGCCCAGTGCGAGCTTGCCGCCAAACTGACCGACGATATAGGTACCGATAAGCGTGTAGGCCTGCTGAAAAAACGAACTAAAAAAGATGGGAACGCACAGCGAAAGCAGCTGCTGCCAAATAACGCCCTGCGTTACATCGATAGCCGTAGATTTCTTAGCCACACGCCCTCCCCACCAGCATACGTCAAACAACAAAACGGCAATTTAAGGCCAAAACCAATAGCAGCTTAGCACCGACCGGCGTCGACCGAAACACCCCGAGTCAGAGCCCGGTGCGAACTATCTGCTTAGTGATACAAACCCGGCTGGTAGTGATACTCATTGCTCACATGCGGGCACAGCTGCCAAAAGGCGACGGCACTCGCCGCGGCCACGTTGAGCGAATCGACCCCGTGCGCCATCGGAATGCGCACGGCCCGGTCGCAGCCCGCGATGGTCTTGGCGCCCAGGCCAGCACCCTCGGTGCCCATAAAGATTGCCAGGCGGTCAATCTCCTGGAGCGCGGGATCGTCCAGCGAAACGGAGTCGTCCGTCAGCGCCATCGCAGCGCACGAAAAACCGGCTTCGTGCAGCGCCGCCAGGCCGTCGTGCGGCCATACGCGCGCCTCGCTGCCAATACGAGTCCACGGCACCTGAAACACCGTGCCCATGCTCACACGAGCCGAGCGACGATACAGCGGATCGCAGCACGTAGGACTGACCAAAATACCGTCAACATTCAACGCAGCCGCCGAGCGGAAAATCGCACCCACATTAGTATGGTCGACAATACCCTCGAGCACGCACACGCGCACCGGACGCTCCCCCGCAGCTTTTACGACGCCGTCGAGAAACTCATCAACCGGAATCTGCCGCGGGCGACGAAACGCCGCGAGTGCACCGCGCGTCACGTTAAAGCCCGTCAACTGCTCCATGAGCTCCATGGAGGCCACGAACACAGGAACCGGACCTGCGCCCTCGCGCGCAACCAGGCGCTCAAACAGCGGCATCATCTGATCGAGCCAGCGTTCGCCCAAAAGAAAGCTCACCGGCTGGTATCCGGCACGGACCGCGCGCTCAATAACCTTGGCACTCTCGGCGATAAAGATGCCCTTTTGCGGCTCCAACACGCAGCGCAGCTCGCGCTCGGTCAGTCGCACGTAGGCATCGAGCCGCTCGTCCTCGAGCGAATCAATTCGCAGAACCTCAACGGCATCAGTCATAGCAGCCTGCCCGCACCCTTCTTTACAGCACATCTATACCAAACGAGGCGACGCTAAGCGCCGCCCCATGCATTCAATCAACCCGATGATACCGTTCGCGCCAGGCGATTTACGCCCCAACGCGACGATACGTCACGAACTCATAATCGACACCTTCGTCGCCCTCACCCGCGGCAATCGTGGCAACCCCGCCAGCCCGCGAAACTTCCCATGCAGGATCGGCATCCAAATTGGGAAAATACGTGTCCACGGGATGGACGCAGTGGTCATGCGTGACCTCGGCCTCCACGCAGTACGGCAAAAATTGCCGATAGACATCGCCGCCGCCGATCACCCACGCAACGGGCTCATCGGCAACCGCAGCGAGCGCCTCGTCGATGCTATGCACCACGTCGACGCCCTCGGGAGCAAAGCTCTCGTCGCGGGTGAGCACGATATTGCGGCGGTTCTTGAGCGGACGCCCACCGGGAAAACTCAGCAGGGTCTTGCGCCCCATAATGACCGGGCAACCTTTGGTGCACGCCACAAAATGGCGCATGTCGGCGCGATTAGACACCACCATATCGCCCTCGCGCCCAATGCCCCAGTCGTCACACACGGCGACGATGGCAGAAAGCTTACACGTCATGAGCGCCACCTACACCGCAATGGGAATGTTCTTGACCTGCGGGCCGTGCTCGTAGCCCTCCACGATGAGGTCATCGGTCGTAAACGCGTAGAAATCATGCACGTCGGGGTTAAGCGTTACCTTAGGCGCCGCAAACTGCGGACGCTCGATAAGTTCGCGGACGATATCGACATGACGGTCGTAAATGTGGGCATCGGCAATCACGTGCAGCAGCTCGCCGGGAATCATATCGACCGACTGCGCGACCATCATCAGCAAAATGGCGTACTGGCACACATTCCAGTTGTTGGCGGCCAAAATGTCTTGGCTGCGCTGGTTGAGAATCATGTTGAGTGTGGGCTTATCGTCCTGCGGGCGCTGCGTCACGTTATAGGTCACGCTGTAGGCGCACGGATACAGGTGCATCTCGGACAGGTCGCTAAACACGTAGGTGTTGGTCATGATGCGGCGGCTGTACGGCGTGTTCTTAAGGTCGTACAGCACGCGGTCCATCTGGTCAAAGTCACCCTCGGCATAATGGCTTTTCTGCCCAATCTGGTACCCGTAGGCCTTGCCGATGGAACCGGTCTCGTCGGCCCACTCATCCCAAATATGGCTGTTGAGGTCGTGGACGTTATTTGACTTCTTTTGATAGATCCACAGAATCTCGTCCATGGCAGACTTAAGCGCCGTGCGACGCAGTGTGAGCGCAGGAAACTCCTCACGCAGGTCGTAGCGAGCCGTAACGCCAAAGTTTTTAATGGTATAGGCAGGGGTGCCGTCCTCCCACACCGGTCGGACCTTTTGGCCCTCGGTGGTGGTGCCATGGTCCAAGATATCGCGGCACATGGTTACAAACTGTTGATCAGCCTTGCTCATTGACCCTCCTGTCAGTCGCCTATAAGCGAAATTCATTGTAGCCCAGGCGCACGCGACCCCACAGCCCAAACATAAGCCCTCATTTTCTGACATATGCCAGAAATTCCTTGCGCATATCCGCACGTTCGATATTCTATTGTTGACATATGTCAGATTAGGAGCATGTATGGCAGGAAGACGAGAAAAATTACGCCGCGTTGGGATCATCCCCGAATATCGCGGTTTTACCCCCGACGGCCTTGCCAGCGGAGATGCCATCGACATGACGGTCGACGAACTCGAGGTCCTGCGCCTATGCGACCTGGAAGGCCTCAATCAGGAGAAAGTCGCCCAGTGCATGGGCATTGCCCGCGCCACGGTGGCGTCAATCTGCAGCCGCGCGCATCGCAAGGTGGCAAACGCGCTGGTCAACGGGCGGGCGCTCAGTATCGAGGGCGGCAATATCGCATACTCCCCCATCACCACGACGACGGCCGCATGGCCAGCAAAGGAGGTCGGCACCATGAGGGTGGCAACGACGTACGACAACGGCAACATCTTTATGCACTTTGGCCGCAGCGAACAGTTCAAGATCTACGACATCCAGGATGGCAAGGTGCTCAACGAGCAGGTCGTAGGCACCGGCGGCACCGGTCACGGCGCCCTGGCGGGCCTGCTTGCCAACGGTGGCATCGACGCGCTCATCTGCGGCGGTATCGGAGGCGGGGCCATCAACGCGCTCACCCAGGCTGGCATCACGGTCTATGCGGGCGCCCAGGGCAGCTGCGACGCCTGCGTCGAGGCCCTCATTGCCGGCACGCTCGCGCAGACCGGCGAGGCCACCTGCGACTGCCACGGCCACGACCACGAGCACACCCACGAGCAAGGCGAGTCCTGCGGCTGCCACGGCCATCACGAGCACGAGGGCCACGAGGGCTGCGGCTGCCACTAACGGCACGGCACCGCGAGCTCGGGGTGCGACGCTGAACGCAACCCAGCAATCAAAGCCAACAACAAAGGCCACCCGGTAGCTTCCGAGTGGCCTTTGCCATATCAAGCTGGAATTACAGCCCTATTTCTTATTGCGCATCTGCGCTTCCATCTGGCGCAGCAGATCCATATCGGACTTGGGGCCGCCCGTTCCCAGGCCGCCCATGCCGCCCAGACCCATAGCGTCCAGGCCAGGGATATTGGGCATGCGCATCCTCTTGCCCTTCTTACCCTTCTTGCCCTTCTTGCCGCCGGCCTGCGCCTGATTGGCCATCGTGCGCATGCGGCCCATCATCTTATTCATCTCGCCCCACTGCTTCATAAGGCTATTGACCTCGGTGGGGGTCACGCCGGCGCCCTTGGCGATACGCGCGCGACGCTGGCCGTTGATGATGGAGGGACGCAGGCGCTCCTCCTTGGTCATCGACATGATGATGGCCTCGTTCTTGTCGAAGATGCCCTCGTCCAGGTTGCCGCCCATCTGGTTGAGCGCGCGCTGGCCACCGGGAAGCATACCCAGAATGCCCTTCATGCCGCCCATCTTCTTGACGGCCTTCATCTGGTCGAGCATATCGTTCATGGTAAAGCCCTCGCGCAGCATGCGCTCGGCGGCCTCGAGCTGCTCGGCATCGGCGGCCTCCTGGGCCTTCTCGATGATGCCGACGACATCGCCCATGCCCAAGATGCGCTTGGCCATGCGGTCCGGGTAAAACGGCTCCAGCGAATCGGGCTTCTCGCCCATGCTCACGAACTTGATGGGCTTGCCGGTCACCTGGCGCACAGAAAGCGCGCCGCCGCCACGGGCGTCGCCATCGAGCTTGGAGATGATCACGCCGTCAAAGTCGGTGCGCTCGGCGAAGGTCGAGACAACGTTGACGATATCCTGGCCGGTCATGGCATCGACGACCATCAGCACCTGATCGGGCTTGACGGCTTTCTTGATGTCCACGGCCTCCTGCATCATTTGCTCGTCGATCTGCAGGCGGCCGGCGGTATCGACGATGACCACATCGCGCAGGTGGTCGACAGCCTCCTGGATGGCGCCCTTGGCGATATCGACCGGGTGCTCGCCGTCACCGCGGAAGACCGGAACGCCGATCTCTCCACCGAGCGTGGCCAGCTGGTCGGCAGCGGCAGGGCGGTAGACATCGCACGCGGCGAGCAGGGGCGAGCGGCCCTGCTTCTTGAGCAGGTAGGCCAGCTTTACGGCCGCCGTGGTCTTACCGGAACCCTGAAGGCCCACGAGCATGATGACATTGGGGATGCGGTTGCTAAAGACGAGCTTGCTCTCGGTGGAGCCGAGCATCTCGGTGAGCTGGTCGAGCACGATCTTGACGACGTTTTGCGCCGGCGACAGCGACTCCATGACCTCGGCGGTCATGCAGCGCTCCTTGGTCTTGGCGACAAACTCCTTGACGACCTTGAAGTTGACGTCGGCCTCAAGCAGCGCCATGCGAATGTCGCGCATGGCCGAGGTGATATCGGCCTCGGTCAGCTTACCCTTGCCGCGCAAGCGGTCAAATGTGTCGTTGAGGCGATCGCTCAGGGAATCAAACACTGGTTACTCCTTAGTTGGACTCGCCCACCAGGGCGCGGCAGAAATCTTTGGCATTGAACTCCTGCAGGTCATCGACCTGCTCGCCCACGCCCACGCGCAGGATCGGGAGCTTGAGCTTCTCGGCAACGGCCATGGCGATACCGCCCTTAGCCGTTCCGTCGAGCTTTGTCATGATAATACCGTCCAGACCCAGCGCCTCGTTAAACTCGAGCGCCTGGTTCAGACCGTTTTGGCCTGTCGCGGCATCGATCACGAGGACGACCGAGACAGGCATGGGGCCGGCGGCCATATTGGCGGCGCGCTTACGCGTCACGTTGACCACCTTGGCAAGCTCACGCATGAGTTCGGGGCTCGTGTGCAGACGGCCGGCGGTGTCGATAAGCACCAGGTCGCTGCCGCGCTTGTCGGCCTCGTCGAGCACGTCGTAGCAAACGCTTGCCGGGTCGGAGCCGCGGTCGCGCTTGATGACGGGGACGCCTGCGCGCTGGCCCCACACATCGAGTTGCTCGATGGCGGCGGCGCGGAAGGTATCGGCCGAACCGATCACGACGTTCTTGCCGCGGGCAGCCATGGCGCTCGCGATCTTGCCGACCGTGGTGGTCTTGCCGGCACCGTTAATGCCCACAAACAGCACGCAGCTCGGCGTGTCGGCGAACGGATCTCGCTCGGCGGGCACAAAATGTTGCTCGAGCTGCTCGGCCAGGGCGCGACGGAGTTGCGGGGCGGTCTTGAGGTTCTTCTTGGCCGCGGCATCGCGCAGGTCATCGGACACCTTAATCGCGACCTCGGCACCCATGTCACCCATGACGAGAGTGTCCTCTAGGTCCTCCCAAAAATCCTCGTCGACCTCGCCGCCAAAATAAAAGACCTCGTTGAGGGCCTCGCGGCTGCGCTCAAGTCCGCGCGAGAGAGCATCGAAGAATCCCATTATGCATTCACGACCTTTCCGGTTTCGCGATCGAGTTTTTGCGAGACGACGCGGCTGACGCCGTCGGCTTGCATCGAGACGCCGTAGAGGACGTCAGCGTCCTCCATAGTACGGCGCTGATGCGAGATAACCAAGAGCTGCGTATCGGAACGCAAAACATCGAGCGCGCCGATGAGCTTGGACAGGTTGGCGTCATCGAGCGCCGCCTCGACCTCGTCCAGCACATAGAACGGCACCGTACGCGTGCGATACACGGCAAAGAGCAAGGCGAGCGCCGTCAGGCTCTTCTCGCCGCCCGACATGAGCATCATCTTGGTGATGCGCTTGCCGCGCGGCTGCGCCACGACCTCGATGCCCGTCTCGGCAGGATGCTCGGGGTCGGTCATCTCCAGATGCGCCTGGCCACCCGGGAACAGCATGGCGAAGATCTCGCGGAAGTTCGCATCGACCTTCTCAAAGGTCACCAGGAAGGCCTTACGCATCTTGCAGTCGATGGCCACGGTGATCTTGGTGAGCGCCTTACGCGCGCTCTCCAGATCGGCCAGTTGCTCCTCGATGTAATCGGCGCGGCGCTTGAGCTGCTCGTACTCCTCCATGGCAACCTGGTTCACAGGGCCCAGGTTGTTGATTTGGCGCACGAGCTGGTTGAGCTCACGCTCGGCGGCGTCGCGGTCGGTAGGCGCAGGAAGCATGAGCGCTTCCTCGAGCACCGTGGTGCCATCGGCGGTAATAGCCTTGATGGCCGCCTCTACCTGCACCTCGAGCTTGCCGCGTGCGACCTTGAAATCATTTTGCGTCGCCGTGGCGGCATCGACCCGCTCCTTGGCGCGGGAGACCTCGGCCTTGGCGTCCTCGATGGTCTTCTTGAGCGAGGCCGAGTCCGCCTCCTCGAGCGAAGCCTGGTCACGCAGGCGCGCGGCCCAATCCGACGCGCGCTCCAGCAGGGCCGAATAGCGCTCGTGCATGGGATCGACGCGCAAGCGCAGCAGCTCGAGTGAGCGCGAGGCTTGGCGTGTTCCGCGGATACGGCGGTCGATGCCCTCCAGGCGATGCTCCAGGTCGGGCACACGGCCCTTCAGCGAACGCAGACGCTCGCTCGTCTGGGCCAGGCGCACCTTGGCATCGGCGAGCTTGCCGGCTGCCTCGGAATCGTCACGGCGCACGCGATCGAGCTCGTCGTTGGCTTCGGCAATCTGGAGACCCAAGTCGCTTGCCTGCGCACGGGCCTCGTCACGCGAACGGGTGAGCTCGTCAACGCGCGGGCGCGCAGCGCGAACGGCCTCGGCGGCCTGCTCGCGGCGCTTGGAGATGCGCACGCGCTCGACCTCGGCATTGTTGGCGCTTTGCTCCAGGCGGCCGATCTCGGAGAGCAGCGAGCGGCGCTCGCCCTCAAGACGGGCGATCTCGCCGGCGGCATCGCCCTCGGCGGCACGCGCCTCCTCGGCGGCCGCATTGGCCTCGACGACCTGATCCGACACATGCTCAAACACGGCAGCCAGATCAGGCTCCAGGCCCTCCAGCTCACGAATACGACGCTTGCGCTCCAGGGCACCCGAGGCCTCGCCGGCATCGAGCCCCACGCGCACCAGGCCGCCACAGCTCACGCGGGCGCCATCGGGAGTCACATAGGTCACGCCGTCAACGACTGGTGCCGTCAGCGCGGCAGCCAAGTCATCGACCACGTAATAGCCGCCGAGCAGGGCCTCGACAACCGGGCCATACCCGGCGCGCACGGACAGGCGATCGACCAGACGCGAACCGGCAGCGCCCTTAGCAGCAGCACCGCCGCTCACGCCGCGCGCCACCAGCAGTGCCTCGCCCGAAGCCTTCTTTTGGTCCAGAGCCGCACGACCGGCGCGCTCAAGCGTAGCGGCATCATCAAACAAAAGTGCATCGATATCGCCGGCAAGCAGCTGCTCGACCAGCCCCTCGAGCTCACGAGGGGCCTCGAGCACGTCGCCCAGACGACCCGAGACATCATCGCCCAGCGCGCCCATCAGACGGCTCACCAGCGGCGAGCTGTCGGCCATGCGAGCATCGAGCTTCTTTTGGCTCGCGAGCTCCGAGCGAACCTCGGACAGCTTGTTGCGCGCCTCGCTCTCGCGATTACGCAGGTCCTTCAACGCCGCACGGGCGACCTCGCTAGCCTCGCGCGCATCGACCTGGGCTTGGCGAGCCTGATCGAGCGCGCCTTCGAGCTCCTCAGCACGGTTGCGGCGGCTATCAAGCGATGCCGTGACCTCCTCGAGCTGTTCGTCGATCTGCTCCAGGCGCGAGGCGTACATGTTGTCCTCGACCTCGGCGTTGCTCAGCGAGTCCTTCACCTTGGCGAGCTCGAGCGCGGCGTTATCGGCCACACGCTGCACATCGCGCTGCTCGCGCGTGAGCTGCGAAATCTGATTGTCGAGCGCCACGCGACGCTCGTGGAGCTGGGCGGCGGCAGGACCGGCGGCGTCAACGTCGTCCTGCGCCTGCATGTGCGCACCGGTCACTTCCTCAAGCTGGGCACGCGCATCCTCGAGCTCCTCGACCACGCGACGACGCTGATGCTCGGAGCTCGAGATCTGGCCGCGCATGTCGGACAGGCGCGACACCATGTTGTGGCCCTTTTCCTCGAGTAGGCGCATGTCGGAGTTGATGCGGCCGACCACGTCTTGCATATGACGGCGCTGCTCGCCCAGATCACCCACAAACAGGCCCTTTTCCTCGAGCATGACCTGGAGCTTCTCGAGCTCGCGCTCCTTTTCGCCCAAGCGGTATTGCGCAAGCTCAAGCTCGGCAGCGCCCTCCTTGGAGCGGCTCTCCAGGTCGTTCCACTGCGACTGCAGCGAACGAAGCTCGTCGACGGCCAGCATCTGCGTAAGCTCGTTCGCACGCGAGGACAGCTCTTTGTACTTGCGCGCGCGATCGACCTGACGTTCCAGCGGCCGCAGCTGGCGGGCGATCTCCTTATTGATGTCGCGGGCACGGGTCAGGTGCTCGTCCATCGATTTAATCTTTTTGAGCGCACGCTCCTTGCGGCGCTTGTGCTTGGAGATGCCGGCAGCCTCCTCGATCAGGGCGCGGCGCTCCTCGGGGCGGCTCTGCAAAATGGCGTCGAGCTTGCCCTGGCTGATGATGGAATGCGTATCCTTGCCCAGGCCCGAATCGTGCAGGATGTCCTGAATGTCCATCAGGCGGCACGGGCTCGAGTTGATGAGGTACTCGCTTTCGCCCGAGCGGTACATGCGACGGGTAATAGCGACCTCGTCAAAGTCGACGGGCAGCATATGGTCCGAGTTATCGAGCACCAGCGTGACCTCGGCGACACCCACCGGCTTGCGCGCCGACGAGCCCGAGAAGATGACGTCCTCCATGGCCTGGCCGCGCAGCTGCTTGGCACTCTGCTCGCCCAGGACCCACAGAATCGAGTCGGAGATGTTCGATTTTCCCGAGCCGTTGGGACCGACGATGACGGTCAGGCCCGCCTCAAATGACATATGGGCGCGGTCGGCAAACGACTTGAACCCTTTGAGCGTGAGGGACTTGAGATACACGGTTCCTCGCTTAAACAGGCTTCTTGTTAAGAATCACGCCGTTGGTGGTGTAGCCCATGCGGTCGAGCGCCTCGAGTGCAGCGGCCCCCTCGGCCTCCTTCTTGGAGGAACCGGTGCCGCGGCCCTGGCGAATACCGTCGATGAGCACCACAGCGGTAAAGGTGGGCGCATGTGCGGGGCCCTCGGAGCCGACCAGCTTATACGCGGGAGGCTCGTGGCCGTCTGCCTGCACGCACTCCTGCAAGAACGACTTGGGGTTCGCGGGGTGCTCGGCACGCTCGGTGGCCAGGTGCGGCTTAAGCGTACGGTGGATGAACTCCGCCGCCGCATCCCAACCGGCATCCAGATACAACGCGCCCACGAGCGACTCGTAAACGTTCTCAAGCGCCGAGTGCAGTCCGCGCGCGCCGGTACCGGTCTCGGAGGCGCCAAAGATGATGATGTCGTCGATACCCAGCTCGTGCGACACCTCGGACAGCGTGGCGCCCGAGACAAGGGACACCTTCAGGCGCGTGAGCTTGCCCTCGTCAAACTCGGGATAGGACTCGAAGAGCGAACGGGCCACCACGGCGCCTAAAATGGAATCGCCCAAAAATTCAAGGCGCTCATAGCTGGCAGAGACCGGCAGGCCCTCGACGGCCGAGGGATGCGTGAGCGCCGCGCGCAGCAGCACCTTGTTATTGAACTCATGGCCCAGAATCTCCTGGGCGCGCGTGAGTCGTTCAGACAAAGCCAAGACTTAGGCCTCCTTGGCGTTTTCGATCGCGTCGACGGCGTCGGCGACAGAGTTGAGCGACAGCAGGGTCTCGTCATCGATTTCGAGGTCGAACTCGTCCTCGATGGCCGTCACCAGCTGCAGACGCTCGAGCGAATCGGCATCGAGATCGTCAAAAGTGGTCTCGTCGCTAATGTCGGCGACATCGACGCCCAGCACGTCAGCGGCAATTTCGGCGATCTTATCGAAGATTTCGGAGCGGTCCATAGCGCTTCCTCTCGTATGTCATGGAACACAACACAACACGGCAATCGAAGCCGCGTTGCAATACGGCTCCGATTCTACCCCACACGGTACAGGTTGAGCCACGTAACGGGGCTCTTACAAAACGATACCGTCCATGGAATTGGCAACGTCCTGGACAAGCCCGACGCGCACGGCCTGAGCCGCGGCAAGCGTACCGTTCTTGACGGCCTCGACTGACGTAGCACCGTGGCCGATCAACACGACGCCGCGCAGGCCCAGCAGGATCGCACCGCCCTTGGCATCGCCCGAAAGCTTAGCCTTAATCTGGCGCATCTGCTTTTTAATGAGCAGCGCGGCGATCTTGGTGCCGAGCGAGGACATAAAGGCACCCTTGAGCTCCTGAAGCAAAAACTTGGCAGCGCCCTCGGTGGCCTTGAGCGCGATGTTGCCCGACATGCCATCGGCGACCACGACGTCAAAATTACCCGACGTAAGATCGGTGCCCTCGCAGTTGCCCACAAAGCCGGGAACGGCGGCCTTCATGGCAGGGAAGCACGCCTTGGTAAAGTTGGAGCCCTTCTCGTCCTCGGTGCCGTTGGCAAGCAGACCCACGCGAGGATGCTCGATGCCCAAAACCACGCGAGCATAGGCAGCACCCATCTGGGCAAAACGCACCATGTCGTCGACCTCGACATCGGGGTTGGCGCCCATGTCGCACAGCACCGTCAGGCCGCCGGCGCGATTAGGCAGTGCGTTGGTCAGGCACGGACGGACCGGCTGCTTCTTGCCCTCTGCCAAATACCTAAACGGCGTGACGTAGGCCGTGGCGGCAGCGGTCATGGCACCGGTCGAGCCGGCCGAGAAAAACGCGTCCGCATTGCCCTTCTTAATGGCACGGCACGCAAGCACAATCGAGGACTTGCGCTTGGTCATCACAGCGCGGATGGGATCGTCCTCCATGCTGATGACGTCGGGGGCCTCCAAGGCCTCCACGCGGGCATGCGCTGCGGCAAAGGGGCTGACGATTTCGGCGGGACCGACGGCCAAGACCTCGATCTCAGGATCTGCCGTAAGCGCAGCCTCGATACCATCGAGGACAACCTGGGGCTTCTCGTCTCCGCCCACAACGTCTACACAAACGCGAACGTTACTCATTTCATATACTCCTTATACAAAAATGGCCGACTCATTGAGCCGGCCATTGTGGTTCCAGTTGGAACGGCATCGCATCCAGAGTATACAGTTACTCGGTAACGATAACCTCGCGGTCCTTGTAGAAACCGCAGCTGGGGCACACGTGATGCGGGAGCTTGACAGCGCCGCAACGGGGGCACGTGGACTGAGCCACAGCCGAGATCTTCATGTTGGCGGAACGACGGGTATGGGTGCGAATACGACCCTGCTTTTGTTTAGGTACGGGCATAGTGACCTTCCTTATGAACTATCCAGTGTGGCGATTACGCGCAAGTAGCGATACTACCACAGTTTTACTCGTCAAGCTTGAGATTCTTCAATGCTGCAAATGGATTTTCCGTGGCAGCGGCCCATTCGGCCTCCGCCTTGGCGGCGCAATCGCATTGCTCGACGTTGAGATTGATGCCGCAGGTGGGGCAAAGGCCGCGGCAATCGGGCTTGCACAGGACAACGAACGGCGTGTCCATGACGACCGCGTCGTTGATGGGCTCGCCCAGATCGACAATGCGATCCTCGCCCAGCAACTCGTAGCCGTCTTCGTAGGCCTCGGGGTCCTCGGGCTCGTTAAAGAGGTAGAACTCCTCGATCTCGCCTGCGATATCAAACGATGCGGGCTCCAGGCAGCGATCGCACTCGCCGGTGGCGTGAGCGCGGACCATGCCCGAAAGCAGAACACCGGTACCGGCGTTGGTAAAGACCACGTCGTAGGAAATGCCGTCCTGCAGCTGGTACTCCTTCTCGCCCACCGTGTAGGTGGCGACATCGACCTTGCCGGTCAGCGGATAAGAGTCTCCGGGAAACTCGAGCTGCTCGGAAAGATCGACGGTTACGCTCGGGAACCCAGCCATTACCACTGACCGTTCTGCTGGGCGGCGCCCTCGTTGAGCTGCTGACGGCAACGAGTGACGGTGCCGGTCAGACTCTTAAGGTTCTCCTCGAGGTGCGTAAAGACCTGCTCGGCGTAATCCTCAGCGGCATAGCGCGTCTCGCGCTCGTACTGCTGGGCACGGTCGCGGATGTCGTCGGCCTGCTGCTGGGCTAAGCGGACGATCTCCTGCTCACCGGCAATGGTGAGCGCCTGCTGCTGAGCATCGGCAATGATGGAATCGGCCTGAGCGGCGGCGGAGGCCATAAGCTCCTCGCGCTCTTTGAGGATACGGCGGGACTTCTGCCACTCCTCGGGATAGCTCATGCGGATCTCATCGAGGATGTTAAAGAAGACGTCGGCGTCGATAACCTTCATCTGGGCGTTCTTGCCGAACGGCGTCTTAGCCTCTTCGATGAGCCCCTCGAGCTCGTCGACAAGACTCACGATCCTGTCGCCAGGAAAATTCTCGCCCGGCATCCGGTCTCCTTTCATAGGTAACATATCATCGTGTTAGTTTACCACATGCCACCAGGCAATAAAAAACGTCACGAAAAGCGATGTTTGAGTGCTTCGACCACGTTGGGCGGCACAAACGTCGACACGTCGCTGCCAAGCGACGCGATCTGGCGCACCACCGAACTCGAGATATAGCCGTACTGCGGAGCACTCATGACAAAGATGGACTCCAGCTCGCTATCCAGGCGATAGTTGAGGTCGGCCTGCTGCAACTCGTACTCAAAGTCGGTCATGGCGCGCAGACCCTTAACGACAGCACCCGCCCCCTGTTCACGTGCAAAGTCGACCAGCAGACCGGTGAAGGGCAGTACCTCGATGCCGTCCAAATCGCTGAGGGCCTCGCGGGCCAGCGCCACGCGCTCGTCGAGCATAAAGGTGGTACCCACGCCGTTTTTGCCCTGCGATTCGGCTACGGCGACGATCACGCTGGGAAAGATGCGGCGGGCTCGGCGAATCACGTCAATGTGGCCAAAGGTGATGGGATCGAAGGTGCCCGGGACGATTACGCGGTTGATGGTGTCATTCATGGGTGTCCTCCGAAGGCGCGTCCTCGTCATTTTCGTTCTCGCCAGCATGGTCGTTCTCGTCCTCGGCCACCCAGCGCAGCAAATCAACCGAGGTAATGCCGTAACGCTTCTCCCGCACGGTCTCAAAACCAGCTGGATGAGCGCCCGTATCGGATGCGGCATGCTCAAACAGGACAAAGGCCCCGGGTGCCAGCAATCCCTGCTGGGAAAGATTCTGCAGCAGCTCCTCGACCGGCTCGGCGCCATACGCATAGGGCGGATCGAGCAGGACCAGATCGAAGGGGCCGCCGGGCACACGGCCGCGCGAGGCACTCGCCAGCACATCGCCGGTAACGACGCGCCAGCGCGAGCGGTCGCGGCACAGCGACTCGATATTCTTGGTGATCAGACGGGCGGCATTGCGATCGATCTCGAACGTGGTGAGCGAGCGGGCGCCACGCGAGAGCATCTCGAGTCCCAGGGCACCGGAGCCGCCAAAGGCGTCCAGCACACGGACCTCGTCCAGATCGAAGCCGAATGCCGACATGACCATAGATGCGCATGCCTCGCGCACGCGATCGGTCGTGGGGCGGGTAACATCGCGACCACGGGGCTCCTCGATCTTACGACCGCGCCATTCGCCGCCGATGATTCTCATCCTCCGCTGACCTCCTTAAATATGTGTCGATATCGCATGGCGACCGCATCGCGCAGAGGGCGCGTCGCCACAGAGTCAAGGTTGCAAGCATACCGCAAGAGCTCGACCGCGTCCAAATGGGCCCACTCGATCAGCTCCTCGTCGGCATCCAGGTCCACAAAGCGCAGGGTCACGCCGCCGTGCTGGCGGTAGCCCAGAATCTCGCCCTCGTGGCGCAGGCGCAGGTCCATCTGGGCGAGCGCAAAGCCGTCAGAGGTCTTTTCGAGCGACTGGAGACGGTCTTGTGCCGCCGACGCGCCGCCATTGCCCTTGGAGTGCGTCATGACCAGGCAAGTGCCCGACACGCTGCCGCGGCCCACGCGACCGCGCAGCTGGTGCAGGGCCGCCAAGCCAAAGCGCTCACCGTTCTCGATGACCATGACGGTGGCGTTGGGCACGTCGACGCCTACCTCGACCACCGTGGTCGAGACGAGCACGTCGATCTCGCCGCGCTTGAAGGCATCGATCACGCGGTTCTTCTCCCCCGCCGGCATGCGGCCGTGAAGGCGTTCGATGATAAGTCCCGGCAGGGCCAGGCGCAGTCGGTCGAGCTCGGTTGCCGTATCGTGCAGCGGTACAGGCACGGTTACGCGGCCTTCGTCGTCGCGGGTGATACCGGGTACGTCTTCCAGCTCATCGGCCGAGTCACTCGGCTCCACAAGCGGGCAGATCACGTAAGCCTGCTGGCCCTTTTCGTGAGCCTCGCGAATTGCGCCGTAGGCAAGGTCGCGGCTCGACTCGGTAAGCACGCGCGTCGTAACGCCCGCCCCCGGAACAGGCCGATGGCGGATGATGCTCGTGTCCAGGTCGCCGTAGACCGAGAGCGCCAACGTGCGCGGGATCGGCGTGGCCGTCATAACGAGCAGGTCGGCACCCGGCCCCTTGGCACGCAGGGCATTGCGCTGGCCCACACCAAAGCGGTGCTGCTCGTCGATGACGACAAGCGACAGATGCTTAAACGCCACGTCATCCGAAAGAACCGCGTGGGTACCAAAGAGGACGTCGAGCTCGCCCGATTCCAGTTGCGCATGGATCTGCTCACGCTCGGCCGCCGGCGTGGCACCCGTCAGGAGCGCCCAGGACATGCCGGCCTGCGAGAGCAAGGGGCCGGTCTTGTCGGCATATTGGCGCGCCAGCACGCCCGTAGGCGCCATAACGCAGGACTGAGTACCCGAATCGGCCGCGACGGCCAGCGCGCAGGCGGCGACGGCCGTCTTGCCGGTACCGACGTCGCCCAGCAGCAGGCGGTTCATCACGCGCCCGCCATCGCACATGTCGTGCAGGATGTCTTGGAATGCGGCCTCCTGCTCGTCACTCAGCGAAAACGGCAGGGCTTCCTTGAGCGCTGCCAGGCGCTCGCCCGCGGCATGGGCGTAGGGAGCGACTTCGACCAGGCCGCCGTCGTTGCGCAGGCGCAGCGCCAGCTGAAGGCAGAGGCACTCCTCATAGGCAAGGCGACGACGCGCGATATCGCGCTCGGCGATGCTCGATGGAAAGTGAATTGAGCGCAGCGCACGGGCATTGCTCATCAGACGGCGCTTGACGCGCAAACGTGCGGGAATCGGATCGAAGGGATTGCCGACGACCTCGAGCGCGCCGCTAACGATGCGGCGCATCCACGCCTGGCTCACGCCATCGCTCACATAATGGACCGGCAGGATAGTGCCCGCGGCACGCCCGCCCTCGAGCTTTTCGAAATGCGGAGAGGCCATCTGCTTAAAACCGTAGGCAAACTCGACCTTACCCATCACGGCCAGGCGGTCTCCCTGCTTAAACTGCTGGGCAATCCAGGGCTGACGGAAAAAGGCGACTTGCAGCACCCCCGTCTCGTCCACCAGCGAGACCTCGGTCACCTGCATACGCGGGCGGGGCTGCTTTTGAACGATACGGTCGACTGTGGCGACTATCGTGCAAACGGTACCGATGGGAGCCATCTCAATGGACCAGGAGCGTGTAAAGTCGAGATATCGATGAGGGATATGGAGAAGGAGGTCCCCCACCGTCCGAATTCCCAAACGGCGAAGGGCCTCCTCACGCTTACCCGAAACATATTTGAGTCGCGCAATATCCTCGTCGAGCGCATTGCTCTGGGCAAAGCGCTCCGAGACGCGCGGCACGGAGCACAGCTCGGACATGGGCAGATGCCTACTCGATCGAGAAGATCACGGGATAGAGCGGCTGCTCGCCACGATGGGCGTCGACCTCCAGATCGGGCTGAGCCTCCTCGATGGCGTCGACGATCTCCTGAAAGGCCTCATCGGACAGCTCCTCGCCGGCCAGAATCGTCAGCGCGTCGCCCTCCTCTTCCTCCTGCATACGGTTGATGCAGTCGAGCGTGACCTGCTTCACATCGGAGCCGACCACGTCGATGGAGCCGGCAATGATACCCATGACGTCACCGGAGTGAATCGGAGAGCCGTCAGAGGCGCTGGAATCGCGCACGGCACGGGTGACTTCGCCATCGCGAACCTCGCTGATGGCGTCGACCATGGCGGCAACGGCGTCCTCGAGCTCGGAATCGGGCAGGACTGAGAACAGCGCGGAGAACGCCTGCGGGACGGTCTTGGTGGGAACGACGGCGACCTTCTTGTCGGTGCAGGCAGAAGCGGCAGCCTCGGCAGCCATACGGATGTTGCCGTTATTGGGCAGGATGATGACCGAGGTCGCGTTGACCTGGTCCACCGCGCCCAGCAGGTCGGCGGTCGAGGGGTTCATGGTCTGGCCACCCGAGACGATCACGTCAACGCCAAGGGACTTGAGGATGTCGGCCTCGCCCGAACCGGCGGCAACGGCGACAAAGCCCAACGCCTTGGCGGGCTCGGCGGCCTTTTCCTGGTCCTCATGAATCTTGGCGGTACGGTCGTGGGCCTCCATCTCCATGTTGTGGATAAAGACCTCGTAAATCTGACCGAGCTGCAGCATGTGCTCGAGCACCAGGTTGGGGGTGTTGGAGTGCACGTGAATCTTGTAGTCGGGGTAGGCACCCACGAGCAGCTCGCAGTCGCCCATGGAGCCCAGGAACTTAAGGCACTCATCCTCGTCAAAGGGAGCGTCGGCCTTAAAGAGGAACTCGTTGCAGTAGCGGAACTCCGAGCCCTCCCAGTCATCGTTGGCCTCGATCTCAACGCGACCGAGGGCCGCATCGCGGGCAGAGCCGGCAGAATCAAACGTGGCGGAGAAATCCTCGACAACGGTGCTACGGCCGAGCGCAGCGGCAACAAAGTTCTCCAGGAAGATGGCAAAGCCGAAGGCGCCGGAGTCAACCACGCCATTCTCCTTCAGAACGGGCAGCAGGTCGGGCGTGCGAGCGACGGACTGATATGCCTCGACGACGATGGCGTCGAGCGCGTCCTCGGCCGAGAACTTCTTCTTCTCGCACTCGTCGGCCTTGGTCGAGACATCGCGCAGGACCGTAAGAATCGTGCCCTCGATGGGCTTGCGGACAGCTTGGAAGGCGACCTTGACGGCGCGACGGAAGGCGAAGGCGATGTTGGCGGACGTAATGGGCTCGTCGGCGGAGACAAGACCCTCAGCCACGCCGCGCAGAATCTGCGACGTGATGACGCCGGAGTTACCGCGGGCGCCCATCAGGGAGCCGTGAGTGATGGCGCCGGCGATGGCCTCCATGTCAGCGTCGGCAGGAAGGGCGGAGAGCTCCTTGGTCACCGAGGCGAGCGTGAGCGACATGTTGGTACCAGTGTCGCCGTCGGGTACGGGGAAGACGTTGAGCTTGTTGATCTCCTCGGCCTTGTCGGAAACGGCAGCCGCAGCGATCGGAAAACAGGTGCGAATGGTCTTTGCAATCATGGGTATTTGAATCTCCGTTTTCGGATGCTAGTTCAGACGGCTCTTGAGCGCGTCGATATGGATGCCGATCTTAAGGCTGGCGGGATCGATCTGGGCGATCTCCTGCAGGGTGAAGGCAACGGAGCTCGAAAGATTGTGGCAGACGGACTTCATGTTGACGCCGTTCTCGAGCACGACGTGAAGATCGACCGTAAGGCCGTTCTCGTCGGCGGAGACAAGCACGCCCTTGCGGAGGCGCTGACCGGCAAGCAGGCGCACGCTCTCGGCGCCCTGGAGCTGCTCAGCCATACCGACAACGCCATAGCACGTCATCGCGGCATAACCGGCAATATCGGCAATAACGTCGTTCGAGACGCTCAGGCTGCCGTTAATGGTCTCAGACACAAGAATCTCCTTTTCTTGGTGCTCGCGGCACCATGTCGTGGGAGCAATCATTGCATTATTCTACAACGACCGCGCCATGTTGAGGTGGCGGGCCTCGGGATTACATCCTCGACACGAAATGTTGATACGGTAACGTTCGAGTCAAGTGGTCGCGGCATGAAAAAACCCGCCGCATAAGCGACGGGTTTTACAACCTGGCTCCCCGGGTAGGACTCGAACCTACAACAGCGCGGTTAACAGCCGCGTGCTCTACCATTGAGCTACCGAGGAATAGGTGCGTGCTCTCAAGCAACGAAGTTTATTATACGGACGAATCAGCTTAGGGCAAGAACTTTTTTGAGATTTTTTCCGACCTAGTCATTGGGGACGTCCCCAATGACCACATGAAAGCGCCCCCAAGCGGATGTGCTTGAGGGCGCTTCTTGCTTGACTAGCTTTCGATATAGTCTTTGAGCTTGCTGCTGCGGCTCGGGTGGCGGAGCTTGGCCAAGGTCTTGGACTCGATCTGGCGGATACGCTCGCGCGTGACGCCAAACTCGCGGCCGACTTCCTCGAGCGTACGGGGATGTCCGTCGACAAGGCCAAAGCGCAGCTCGATAACCTTGCGCTCACGATCGGCAAGCGAGTCGAGCACCTGGGTGAGCTGCTCCTGCAGCATGGAGAAGCTGGCCGCATCGGGCGGAACGATGGCCTGGGAGTCCTCGATGAAGTCGCCCAGCTGGGAATCCTCTTCCTCGCCGATGGGGGTCTCGAGCGACACGGGCTCCTGCGAGATCTTCTGGATCTCGCGGACGCGGTCGGCGCTCATGTCCATTTCGGCACCGATCTCCTCGGGGGTCGGGTCGCGACCAAGGTCCTGAAGAAGCTGGCGCTGCACGCGGACGAGTTTGTTGATGGTCTCGACCATGTGCACGGGAATACGGATGGTACGGGCCTGGTCGGCGATAGCGCGCGTGATGGCCTGACGGATCCACCACGTGGCGTACGTGGAGAACTTAAAGCCCTTCTGGTAGTCGAACTTCTCGACGGCGCGGATCAGACCGAGGTTGCCCTCCTGGATCAAGTCCAGGAACAGCATGCCGCGTCCGACATAGCGCTTAGCGATGGAGACGACCAGACGCAGGTTTGCGCTGATGAGCGCCTGCTTGGCTTCGAGGCCCACGTTCTCAATGCGCGTAAGACGACGCATCTCGGCACGCGTGAGTTCGAGCTCACCAGCATCGGCAGCCTCGAGCTTCTCGGTGGCCTCAAGACCGGCCTCGATCTTCATAGCTAGATCGACCTCTTCGGAGGCGGTCAACAGGTCGACCTTGCCGATCTCCTTGAGGTACATACGGACCGGATCGCCGGTCAGCATCACCGTGGAGGCATCGATGCCACGCACGCGGGAGCGTGAACGGGACGTGCGCACGGTGCGCTTCTTCTTGCTCTTGGAAGAACCCATCTCGGCATCGGCCTGACGGGCCATCTTGAGCTCATGATCGTCAAGCGAGCCGGAATCGTGCTCGTCGTCGTCATCGAAATCGTCGGTATCGGTATCGTTATCGTCATCGTCGACGTCCATGGGGGCGTCGTCGTTACCGCTCGCGGAGATAATCTGGATGCCGCTGTTGCGCAGCGCGGAATACACCGCGGTGAGCTGCTCGTCAGAAACATCGATATCCTTCAGGGCGACCTGAATCTCGTCCTCGGTTACCGAAGTCCTGTTTGAGCCGTTGCCCATGAGCTTTGCAACGTAGGATTCCAGCCCAGTACCCGTGCTCTCAGTCTTTTTTGGCACAGATTCTCCCTTCATAGTCCACAGGACTCAATACTTTAGCACACACATTGACGTCTATACCCAAAAAGAGGGCTGGATATAGGCGAGAATACGCTGGTTGACCACAACATCTAGGCTTGTTCGGTGCCTGCGGCCTCCAGGCCGATCAAACGAAACGGGTCCGCCACGCCGCCGATCGACTTTTGCAGTTCGCGCTGACGCTGCGAGTCCTGTGCGGCCTGCACGGTCAGCGCACGACGGGCCTCATCGTCGAGCGACCGGTCCTGGCGAAGCTTGGCCTGTGCGGCGCGCATGCGGCGCTTGATGGTGTAGAGCTCAAGGGTATCAAGCATAAACACGATGTTCGTCTCGGTGGGGTGCTTGCTCGTCGACGAAATGCGCCCGGCGCTGACAAGCGACGCTGCCTCGGGACACACCGCGCGCGCCGCATCCATGCACGCCGTGGGGTCGGTGCCCGGCGGCGTCGCGAGCACGGCCCACGCGATGGACTCGTGGCGCGGATCCACCCACTCGATCGAGCAGATGCGGTCGGCATACGTGCGGAACAGGTCGGGGTAGCTCGTGAGCATCGTCAGCAGCTCGCGCTCCCCTGCCAAGGACTTGCGCTCTAGATCGGTAAGAACCATAGGGGCCGAGGCGTCTGTCGGGGCACCGGCGGGCGCAGCGCCCATACCATCAGGCACATCGATCGGCGGAAGATCGTCGACGACCTCCACGGGCGCGGCCCCATAGGCATCAAGCGGAACGTAGTCGTACGGGTCCTCCTCGACCGGTGCGGACACCGGCGGCGTCGCATCCGCGGCCCAGGCACCGCGAGACGTCCCCTGCGAACCAGACGTCCGACCGCCCGCGATGCCCGCGCGCTCAGCTTGCGCGCGTTGACGCTCGTAGCTCTGCTCACGACGTCGCTCCGCATCCTCACGCTTGGCGACATCGCGAAACACACGGCCCGAACTCGCGCGCACGGTCTCCAGGTCCAAACCCAGCAGATCGGCAATCTGGATAAAGTACGTGTCGATCATATAGCTGTTGCGCAGCGGATAGATGAGCGTCAGCGCATCCTCGAGCGCTTTAGCGCGACCGCCCGGTGTGGTAATGTCGCTCGACTCCTGCAGCGAACGGTACACAAAGTCCATGAGGGGCTCGGCGGCATCGATGCGCGCCTGAAGTGCCTCGCCGCCATGTGCTGTGATGAACTCCATGGGGTCGTTGCCGTCGGGCAGCACCACGCAGCGCAGGTCCATCGAATCCTGTTCAATAAACTGAATCGCGCGGCGAGCGGCCTTTTGACCGGCGGCGTCGCCATCGAACATATACACAATGCGCTTGGCAAAGCGGGTTAGCGTCTTGACGTGATGCTCCGTGAGCGCCGTGCCCAGCGTGGCGACGACGTTTTTGATCCCCGCCTCCCAGCAGGCGATGCAGTCGGTATAGCCCTCCACCACGATGGCGGTATCCTGCGCGACGATAAACTCCTTGGCCCAGTTAAAGCCGTAGAGGTTTCGCTTTTTATGAAACACGCTCGTCTCGGCGGTGTTGAGGTACTTAGGCTGACCATCGCCCATGATGCGCCCGCCAAAAGCGATGTTATGACCCTGCTCGTCAAAAATGGGAAACATCACACGGTCGTAAAAACGGTCGGCGAGCTGTCCGTGCCCACGGCTCACGGCCACGTTGGCGTCAATCATCTCCTGCGGGGTAAAACCCGCCTGGGACAGGTGCGACACCAGCGCGTTACGGCCCGGTGCAAAGCCCAGGCAGTAGCGGCGGCAGACGTCGCCACCCATGCCGCGGCTGGCAAAGTACTCGCGCGGACGGCTGTCCTTACCGCGCATAAGCATGGTGTGGTAGAACTGGGCCGTCTCGGCGCACAGGTCATAGATGCGGGCACGCTTGGTGCCGCGATCGCGCTGCGCACCGGTATCGTGCAGTTCAATGCCCGCACGATCAGCCAAATAGCGGATCGACTCGGGAAAACTCAGGTTCTCGCGCTTCATGATATAGGTGAAGACGTCGCCGCCCTCGCCGCAGCCAAAGCAGTGCCACACCTGCGTAGCAGGGATAATGTGAAACGATGGGGTCTTTTCGCCATGAAACGGACAGCAGCCCCAAAACTCATGGCCGCGGGGCTTGAGCTCAACCGTTTCCTGCACGATGGCAACCAAGTCTGACGCCGCGCGTACCTGATCTTTTTCCTCATCGCTAATCACGGATACTCACCCCCTGCTCACCCAAGTTATGACGGATATCGTCGATATTACCCTCGACGGTCGCGATCAACTCGTCCAGGGAATCGAACACGCGAGACGGACGCAGCCAGCGCGTAAACGCCAGCGACACCGAGGCGCCATACAGGTCGCCCGCATAGCCGATCAAGTTGGCCTCGAGATGCGCCGAGGCGGCATCATCGGCATAGGTCGGCGGCAGGCCGACGTTAACGGCAGCAGGCCATACGGTATCGTCGACCAGCACCAGACCCTCATAGACGCCATCGGCAGGCACTTGGATGCCGTCGGGCACCTGGATGTTTGCCGTGGGAAAGCCCATGTCGGAGCCCTCATGACGGCCAGCCGCCACAACGCCGCGCAGCATATAGGGACGGCCGAGAAGCTCTGCGGCCAGCTCCACATGACCCTGACCCAGCTCATGGCGGATACGCGTGGCGCAGATGGTCTGCCCGTTAACGCAGAGCAGGTCGTGACCGTAAACGTCAACCCCACGCTCAGTGCCCCAGGCGCGCATCTCGGCAACGCCCGAAGCGCCGCCGCGGCCGAGCCTAAAGTCGCTGCCTACACGAATGGAGCGAATGTCGACAACGCGCGACAACAACGCCAGAAACCCGACATGGTCGAGTGCCGCCACGGCAGGCGTAAAGGGAACGGCCACCACCGCATCGACCCTGGTTTGAGCCAGAGCGTGCAGGCGGTCGGCCGTCGTCATCAATTTTTGGGCGGGCAACGGACTCACCACGACGTCCGGATCAGGATCGAAGGTGACCACGACCGCTTTGCTGCCGTGATCATGTGCATCGCGAATAACCGCTTCGATCAGCTCTTGGTGCCCACGATGCACGCCATCAAACACGCCAATAGCGATCGACGCGGAACCCAAGAACTCGCACCCATCAAAAGCATCGGCAGAAACGATACGGGCCTCATCCAACTCACCCGCGAAAAAGATACGCGCGAGCTCGTGGGGCGCCAGCATCATCGAACACCGCCGATCGCCTGCGGAAAGACGTGCTCCATCACAAAGCGGCCGCCCTCGATACGAGCAAGCGCCTTCAATCCCCCATCGAGCACGAGCGCGAACGGCGCCTTCGCCGTATCGAAGTCCGCAAGCGCGCGTTCAACGGGAATGCGGCGGCCACAAAGCAGGTCGTCTGCAAGATTACCCGGCAAATCGACACGCGTGGCACCTAGGGCGGCGATGGGATCCAGAGCGAAACCGGCAGCGGTCTCGGCAGAGAGCTCCTCTACCGCATGACAGGCGCCAATGGAAACCACGCCGGAGGCCGTACGGCGCAGCGCGGAAATATGCGCAGCGCTATCGCAGGCACGACCCAGATCGCGAGCGAGCGCGCGAATGTAGGTGCCTTTGCTTACCGAAAACGCCACGGTCCAGACGCACGTATCGCCCTCGCCGCCCACGGCGATCAGGTCGGCGGCATAGACCTCGACGGGGCGCGGGGGCAACTCAACCGCATTGCCCTCGCGAGCACTCTTATAGGCGCGAACGCCATTAACCGAGATGGCCGAAAACGCTGGCGGCACCTGCATCTGCGGGCCAAGCATAGCGGCCAGCTGCTCACGGGCGTAAGCGAGATCGCGCAGCTCGGGGGCAACGGGCACCGTGCGGACGGCCTCGCCCTCCGCGTCATCGGTATTGGTCTCGACACCAAACGAAATGTCGGCAACATAACTTTTGGTATCGAGGGTTAGCATGCCCAGCAGACGGGTCGCCTGGCCCACGCCCACCACCATGACACCCGAGGCCATGGGGTCGAGCGTACCGGCATGGCCGACGCGTCGCTCATGGAGGGCGCGCCGGCACTGCGATACCACGTCGTGGGACGTGCAGCCCACCGGCTTATCGACGGCGAGCAGCATATTCAATTGAGAAGGCGTACGACGAGCCATGTACCATCCAAAAAGTTAGAGCTCGACGGTCACCGAAGCGGGATCCTCCCCCACCAGCTCGGCCAGCATGGGAAGTGCCACGGCGAGCGTCTCGCGAATCGTTCCGTTGTTGGAAAAGCCGGCGGCGGCATGATGCCCGCCACCGCCAAAGTTGGCAGCAATCTCGGACACATCGAGGTCACCCTTGGAGCGCAGGTTGCCGCGCACCTTGGTATCGCCCTCGATGCCCTTTAGGAACAGGCAGACCTCAACGCCCATCACCGAACGCACCACATCGACCAGACCGTCGCACTCATCCGAAGTGACGCCGCAGGCCTCGAGGTCGCTCTGGTACGCATAACTATATGCCACGCGACCGTGCGCCACGGTCTTGATACGACCCATAACGATGGACTTGAGATGCAAGAACTCTACGCGCATGCTCTGGTAGACCTCGAGCGCGACGCGCGCCGGATCGGCACCGTGCGCGACCAGGCGCGAGGCGGCATGGAACGCAGCAGCATCGGCGTTTTGGTACTGAAAACGACCGGTATCGGTCACCAGGCCGCACAGCAGGCAGGTCGCGACACCGTTGCGAGCCACAATGCCGCAATTGTCCAAAAAGCGGTCGATGATCATGGCGCAGGCCGCGGCGCCGACGCACCTCAGGCTCAGCTCGGCAAATTCCTCGCGCGCCGGATGGTGATCGAAGCACACCACATGCGCCGATCGACGCAGCACCTCGGCGGAGTTGTTCAGGCGCTCGACGACCGGCACGTCCACCGAGATGAACAGGTCAGGATTGCCGGCGTACGCAGATGCCGGCACCAGACGGTCGGAGCCTTCCATAAAGCGGTAAATGCGCGGAACCGGGTCATCGTCTGCCAGCAGAAGCGCAATGTCCTTGTTGGGGAAAAACTTCATGAGCGAAAGGCCCAGACCCAATACGGAGCCCAAGGCATCGCCATCGGGAGAAGTATGTCCCGAAATCGCAATGGAGGACGCACCCTCGATGAGCTCGAGGATGCGTCGCTGAATATCTGCAGACTCGCACGAGGCGAGGTCGGCGGAATTAGTCATCTAAAGCTGCCTCCTGGGCGGCATCCGCTATCGGATAGCCGTCCTCGTCCTTTTCGATCGCAAGCGTGGCGGGAACGTTTTCCAGCGCACGCGTGATGCGCTCGGCCTCATCGGTCGAGCGATCGATGCGAAAATCGAGCTCGGGCGTGACGCGCCAATCGAGCGAGCGGGCCAACAGGCTACGGATGCGGCCCTTGGCGCTGGCGAGCGCCTCCATGACCTCGTCGTAGCGGCTCGCGTCGCACGACACGTACACGCGCGCGAACGAACGGTCCACCGCAACCTCGACCGCGGTCAAGGTGACCAGGTCGAGACGCGGATCGGAAACCTCAAAGAGCAGGATATAACCGAGCTTCTCGCGAAGCTGCTCGCCCAGACGGCGGGTTGCCTGCGTTTGCTTCATAGCGCTACCCCCTACTCGGTACGGGCAACCTGGTCGATGCGGTAGCCCTCAATGGTGTCGCCAGGCTTGATGTCCTGGAAGTTCTCCAGGCCAATACCGCCCTCGGAGCCGCTCTTGAGGCTCTTGGCCTCGTCCTTGTAGTGGCGCATCGAGGCGATTTTACCGTTGAAGACCACGATGCCGTCGCGCACCAGGCGCACAGAATCGGTCGCGGCAATCTCGCCCTCTTCGACACGGACACCGGCGGCGATACCGACCTTGGGCACCTTGAAGGTGTCCAGAACGGTCGCAGTACCCGTGGAGACCTCGACCTCGGTGGGCTTGAGCATGCCGATGCGGGCAGCATCGAGGTCCTCGAGGCACTTATAGATGACGTCGTAGCAACGGATCTCGACGCCCTCGCGCTCGGCGGCGGAGCGGGCCTTGCCGTCGGGACGGACGCCAAAGCCGATGATGATGGCGTTGGAGGCGTCGGCCAGGACCACGTCGGTCTCGTTGATGGCACCAACGGCGGAGTGGATCGTGTTGATGCGCACCTCGGACTGATCCATCTTGTCGAGGGAGTCCTGAAGGGCCTCGATGGAACCCTGGACGTCGGCCTTGATGATCAGGTTGAGCTCCTTGACCTCGGCGTCGGCGATAGTCTCGAAGAGGTTCTCGAGCGTCACGTGCTTGACGCGGCTCTGCTCCTCGATACGGGCCTTGAGCGAACGCTCGTCGGCCAGCGCACGTGCCTCGCGCTCGTCCTCGAACACGCGGAACTCATCGCCGGCGTTGGGGACGGACTGCAGGCCCAAGATCTCGACGGCGTCGGAAGGACCGGCCTCGGTGACGGCGTTGCCCTTGGGGTCGAGCATGGCGCGGACGCGGCCGTAGGTGAGGCCGGCGACCAGCGTGTCGCCCACGTGCAGGGTACCGCGGGTCACGAGCACGGTGGCAACCGAGCCGCGGCCCTTGTCGAGCTTAGCCTCGAGGACGTTGCCCGAAGCAAAGGTATCAGGGTTGGCCTTGAGCTCGAGCACGTCGGCCTGGAGCAGCACGGTCTCGAGCAGGTCATCGATACCGATCTTCTGCTTGGCCGAGATGTTGACGAACATGTTCTGTCCGCCCCACTCCTCGGGGATGATGCCGTACTCGGTGAGCTCCTGGCGCACGCGGTCGGGGTTGGCACCCGGCTTATCGATCTTGTTGACGGCGACGACGATGGGAACGCCGGCAGCCTTGGCGTGGTTGATCGACTCGATGGTCTGGGGCATGACGCCGTCGTCGGCAGCCACGATCAGGATGACGATGTCGGTCACCTTGGCGCCGCGGGCACGCATGGCCGTAAAGGTGGCGTGACCGGGGGTATCGATGAAGGTGATCTTACGGTCGTTGATCATGACCTGCGAAGCGCCGATGGCCTGGGTAATGCCGCCCGCCTCGCCGGCAGCGACGCCGGTGTGACGGATGGCGTCGAGCAGGCTCGTCTTGCCGTGGTCGACGTGACCCATGACGGTGACGACCGGGGCACGCGGTTTAAGATCGGCGGGGTCGTCGTAGAACGAGAAGGTGTTCTCCTCCTCGGGGGTGATGATCTTGATCTGGCGACCCAGGTCGTCGGCAACGAGCTCGACGAGGTCATCGGACATGGACTGTGTCATGGTAAGCGGCGTGCCCAGCAGGAACAGGCGCTTGATGATGTCGTTGGCCGGAACGTCGAGCGCCTCGGCGAGCTCCTGGACGGTAACGCCCTGGGAGACCTTGATGGCGTCGAGGTCCTCGGGGTTCACGCCCTGGGCCAGCGCCTCCTCAATCTTGCGCTCTTCCTGAGCCTTTGCGGCCTCGCGCTCGCGCTTCTCCTTGCGCTTTTTGCGGCGACCAGTGGACTCGCGAGAGGCCTCCTCGACGGCGGCACGAGCCTCCTCGAGCACCTTCTCGCGGCTGTACTCCTCGGCCTCGCGAGCCATGCGGCTGTAGTGGTCCTCTTCGTTGTTGTGACCGCCCTTGCGCTTCTTGCCCTTGCCCTGCTTATCGGGGTTGGGGAAGTCCATACCGGCAGCGACGTTGTTGCTGGCGTTGGTGCGATGGCTGTGGGGACGGCTCTCGGATGCGTTGCGCTCGGAGTTGCTGTCGGAGGCGTTACGATCGTTACGACGGCCGCCGCGACGGTCGTTGTTGCCGCCACGACGGTTGCCGCGCTCGGCAGCGCGCTCGGCCTTGGCCTTCTCCTCAGCGTCCTTCTTCTCCTTGAGCACGGTCTCCTGTGCGGCGATCTGGTCGAGCAGAGAGCGGAAACGCGAACCGGAGTCGGAAGCGGGAACGGCGCGGCGCTGGGCCTCGCGGGCAGCCTCCTCCTTCTCGCGGGCAAGGCGCTCCTGCTCGGCCTTCTTCTTAGCCTCGGCCTCGGCGCGGGCGGCCTCCTCGGCAGCCTGGGCAGCGGCGAACTGGCGGCGCTCCTCCTCGCGTGCCTTCTCGGCGGCGATGCGCTCGCGCTCTGCCTCGGCAGCGCGTGCTGCCTCCTCGGCGGCAGCGGCCTGCTCCTCGGCCAGCTTGGCGGCCTCGACTTCCTGGGCGCGGGCCTCGATCACCGAGGCGAGCTGCTTGCGGACCATGGCGACGTATGCGTCCTCCAGAGCGGAGGAAGCGGACTTAGCGGGAATCTTCATTTCGGCGAGATGACCCATCAGTTCCTTGGAGGTCATGCCGAACTCTTTGGCCAGGGTGGACACACGGACTTTTGCCATATGACTTCACCTACCCTTTCTGGCACCTTGGGTGCCTAGAGACTGAACGAGCGTGGGATATGCGCTGGGACCCGCCCGGCGCGACCGCGCGCTAGATCAGGTCCTCCGCATCATCGAAGGCGTCGGTATCGTGGACACCGCAGAAACGGGAGCCGGGACGGGCCTGGTTGCGGCACTGGATGCCGTCCTCGGACACGAACTCGCAGCGACGGACGTCCTCGTCCTCCTCGTCACCGATCAGGTCGGCGGCGGGCTCCTCGTGAACGGGAACATTCTTGAGGATGTCGGCGGCAAGGGTCTCGGACTTAATGTCGATGTGCCAGCCGGTCAGGCGCGCGGCGAGGCGGGCATTCTGGCCCTCCTTGCCGATGGCGAGGGACAGCTGGTCATCGGGCACGATGACGCCGGCGTAGGCCTTCTCCTCGTCGATAAGGACGCGGGTGACCTTGGCAGGCGACAGGGCGTTGGCGACGTAGACGGCCGGATCGGCATCCCACAGGATGACGTCGACGCGCTCGCCACGGAGCTCGCCCACGACGGCGCGAACACGGCTGCCCTTAGGGCCGACGCAGGCGCCCACGGGATCCAGGCGATCGTCGAGCGAGTGGACGGCGACCTTAGAGCGCTGACCGGGCTCGCGGGCGATCGACTTGATCTGGACGGTGCCCTCATAGATCTCGGGCACCTCCTGCTCAAACAGACGACGCATGAGCTCGGGGTGGGTACGGGAGATGACAATCGGCGGGCGGCTGTGCTCGCCACGGACCGGCTGCAAGTTGGAGTTGGGGTCGCGAACGTCGATGATCACGGCCTTGATATGCTGGTTGTGCAGGTAGCGCTCGCCCATCGGACGCTCGTTGCGCTCGTTCTCGTAACGGCGCTGGTCGAAGTGCGGAAGCTCGGCCTCGACGCCCTCGCGAATCTTGACGATCGTGAAGTCGGGCGTGGACTGCAGCACGGTACCGCTGATGAGGTCACCGATGCGGCCGGAGAACTCCTCGTAGATCTGCTCGCGGGCGGAGTTGCGTACGATTGCGTTGATCTCGGCCTTGGCGTGCTGGGCGGCGATACGGCTCGTGTTCTTAGGAGTGACGTCGATCTCCTCGAACTCGGTGAAGTTGCCCTCCTCGTCCATGGAATCGTCGATCGGCTCCAGACGGTAGACGTAGATCTTGCCGGTGGTGCGATCGATGGTCACCTTGGCGCCCCACTCAAGATGCAGGATCTCGGCATAGCTCTTGGCGAGCGACTGCTCCAGGCGGTCGATCAGGTAGAGCTGGTCGATGTGCTTCTCCTGGCAAAGCTCCATCAGGGCGGACATCATGTCGGATGCTGCCATCTTACTTTCCTTCCTTCGCGGGCTTGAAGTCATAGGTGGGCTTCAACTTGCACTTTTTAACATCAGAGAAATCGAGGGTGACGGACTCGCCGTCCTCGAGCTCGAGGGTCACGTTCGTCTCGGTGGCAGCGGCAATCTTGCCGGCGTACTTGCGACGGCCCTCGGTGGCGGTGGAGGTGAGCTCGCAGTTCTCGCCCACAAAGCGGGCAAAGTCGCACGGGCGGCGCAGCGGGCGCGCCATGCCCGGGCTCGACACCTCGAGCGTATAGCTCGAAGAGATGGGATCGAGCTCCTCAATCACATCGCCGACCCACTTGGTGTTGGCCGTGACGTCGTTGAGCGACAGGCTCTGACCCTCGGCACCCTCGATACGCACACGCACGCAGGGGGCCTTGGTGGCACCCACGAGCTCGACGTCGACGATGTCGACATCGTGCTGGGGAGCGACGGCCTCGAGCGCGTCGATGATCGACTGCTCGGTCTTAGTCTTGACCATTGCGGCACCTCCATCCATACAAAAAAGAAGCGGGGCCGAAACCCCACTTCTTTCAATTACAACTTCATTTGCAAGCAAACTATACCAATAGCTGCGGAAACGTGCAAGCACAGTACGAATCTGCAGGTCAGCGTGCGCACAGCTTCTCCACAAGAATAGGACAATTGAACGCAGACATCAGGGCAGGTACATGCAAAACGAGGGACTACCCAACCGGATCGCCCTCTCGTCTTTTATGCGTCAGCTAAGCGCGCAGCGCTTACTTGACCACCAGGTTGACCAGCTTGCCGGGCACGCAGATGGCCTTGACGACCGTCTTGCCCTCGAGCCACTTGGCGACGGCGGCCTCGGCGGCAGCCTGCATATCCTCATTGGAGGCATCGCGGGCCACGTCGACGCGGCCGCGGACCTTGCCGAGCACCTGGACCACGATCTGCACCGTGTCCTCAATGGACTCGGCCAGGTCGAACTCGGGCCAGGCGGCGGTGTAGGCGTTGCCCTCGCAGCCGAGTGCCTCGTGCCACAGCTCGTCGGCCCAGAACGGGCAGATGGGGGCAAGGACGCTCACGATATCCTTGGCCACGCCGTAGCACAGCGCCTTGTCGCGGGCGGTACCCTCAGTGGCGTTGAGATAGGCGCTCGCAGCATTGACGAGCTCCATGACGGCCGAGATGGCGGTGTTGAACTGGCCGCGGTCGAAGTCCTCGGTGCACTTGGCGATGGTGCGGTGACGCTCGCGATAGAGCTTCATCGCAACCTCGTCGAGCGCGGACTTGTCGAAGGCCAAGTTGGCGTCACCGGACTGGACGAGCTGCCAAACGATACGCCAGGCGCGCTTGATGAAGCGGTTGGCGCCCTCAACGGCCTTGGGATCCCAGTCGAAGTCCTTCTCGGGCGGAGCGATAAACAGGATCGCCAGACGCATGGTGTCGGCGCCGTAGGGCTCGATGACCGAGCTCGGGGGCACGACATTGCCCTTGGACTTGGACATGGTGTCGCCGTTCTCGTCCTTGACCATGCCCTGGCACAGCAGGTTGGTGAAGGGCTCGTCCACACTCAGCAGGCCCAGGTCGCGCAGCGCCTTGGTAAAGAAACGGCTGTAGAGCAGGTGCAGAATGGCGTGCTCGATGCCGCCAATGTAGTTATCGACGGGCATCCAACGGTCGGCAGCCTCGCGGGAGAAAGGCAGCTCGGTGTTGTGCGGATCGGTATAGCGCAGGTAATACCAGCTGGAGCAGGTGAAGGTGTCCATGGTATCGGTCTCGCGCTTGGCCGGACGGCCGCAGACCGGGCAGGTGGTCTCGTAGAACTCCTTGCACTCGGCGAGGGTCTCGCCGGCGCCCAGGTCAAGGTTCTCGGGCAGCGTCACCGGCAACTGGTCCTCGGGCACGGGAACGATGCCGCAGTGCTCGCAGTGGATGGCCGGGATGGGGTTGCCCCAATAGCGCTGGCGGCTGATGAGCCAGTCGCGCAGACGGAACTCGACCTTGCGACGACCGCAGCCCATGGCCTCGAGGTCAGCCACGATCGCAGCCTCGCCCTCGGAGTGCTTACCGCCGCGCATGCCGGTGTACTTGCCGGACTGGACGAGCGTGCCCTCGGCAGCGTGGGCGCAATCCCAGTCGACGGTCTCGGCATGGAAGGTATCGATGGTCTCGCCGCTGGCCTCGATGGCAGCGCGATCGTCATCGTCCAGGATGATCGGCACGATCGGCAGGTCGTACTTACGGGCAAACTCAAAGTCGCGCTGGTCGCCACAGGGAACGGCCATGACGGCACCGGTACCGTAGTCGGCAACGACATAATCGGCAACCCACACGGGGACCTTCTCGCCGTTCACGGGGTTCACCACGTAGCGGCCGGTAAAAGCGCCGTGCTTCTCGATGGTGCCCTGGGCACGCTCGACGGCAGAGATATGCTTGGAGTCCTCGACGATCTTGGTCACGGCTTCCTCGTACTCCGTGCCCTCGACGAGCTCGTGCAGACGGGCGTACTCGGGAGCCAGGACAAAGAAGGAAACGCCAAAGAGCGTATCGGCACGCGTGGTAAAGACGGTGATCTTGCCCTCGTCGCCCTCGATGGGCTCGCCATCCCGGTCGCACAGGGTAAAGTCGACCTCGGCGCCCTCGGAGCGACCGATCCAGTTGGCCTGCATCTGCTTGACGCGCTCGGGCCAGCCGGGGAGCTTCTCCAGGTCGTCGAGCAGCTCCTGAGAGTACTCGGTAATCTTGTAGTACCACTGCTCAAGGTCGCGCTTCTCGGGCTCGGTGCCGCAGCGCCAGCACTTACCCTCGGTGACCTGCTCGTTGGCCAGAACGGTCTTGCAGTTGGGGCACCAGTTGACCGGGTTCTTCTTGCGGTAGACCAGGCCCTTTTCCCACATCTTTTCAAAGATCCACTGACCCCAGCGATAGTATTCGGGGCTGCAGGTCTTGACCATGCGATCCAGATCGTAGGAGAAGCCCATGCGCTTCATCGTGGCGAGCGCCTGGTCCATGTTCTTATACGTCCAGGCGGCAGCCTGCGTGTTGTGCTTGATAGCGGCGTTCTCGGCGGGCAGGCCAAAGGCGTCAAAGCCGATGGGGTGCAGCACGTCGTAGCCGCGCATGCGGGCCTGACGGGCCATGGCATCGCCGATGGTATAGTTGCGCGCGTGGCCCATGTGCAGATCGCCCGACGGATACGGGAACATCTCGAGCACATACTTCTTGGGCTTGCTGTCGTCGGTGTCGACGGCAAAGAGGTTGGAGTCCTCCCAGGCCTTCATCCACCTGGACTCAATGGCCTGCGCGTCGTAGACAGGAATCTCGTCCTTATGATCTGTGCAATCGCACATATCAGCTCCTTTAATCTTAGCTGGGGTCGGTCGGCTTAGCTTTATTCGCTACTGCGGACAGTCCTGCGCAAGACGAAGAGCACATTAAGTGCTCTTCTTTGCGTGCGGAACTTGTAGCAAACAAAGCTAAGCCGACCGACCCTAAGGTTAACTTGACTGATGATAGCAAATACGACAAGCGAGATGCCTGCGACTTGCGGGCATCTCGCTTTATCTAAATAACGTGGTTGTGAATCAACCGCTATCTGTTATCCGCCCAAACATGGTCGGGTTTTCCAAGTGCCGCAGATTGCCGTGAAAGAGGAGCGACGCGTACTTTCGAATGCGAGCGACGGTTTGAACGGCAAGGTGCGGTGCTTGGGAAAGCCACTTAGCGGTAGCTGACGCTCTGCTGGGAGTCCTTGACGACTACGTCGTGGGCGCCGCCTTCGACGATGGAGGTGGAGCTGACCAGCGTTAGGCGCGCCTTTTCCTGGAGCTCGGGGATCGAGAGGGCACCGCAGTTGCACATCGTGGACTTGACCTTGTAGAGCGTGCCGCCCACACCATCCTTGAGGGAACCGGCGTAGGGAACGTAGGAGTCGACGCCCTCGACGAAGCTAAGCTTCGCGGCGCCGCCCAGGTCGTAGCGCTGCCAGTTGCGAGCACGCGCAGAACCCTCGCCCCAGTACTCCTTCATGTACTGACCGTTCACGTTGACGCGCTCGGTCGGGCTCTCGTCAAAGCGGGCGAAGTAACGACCCAGCATCATAAAGTCTGCACCCATGGCAAGGGCGAGCGTCATGTGGTAATCGTAGACGATGCCGCCATCGGAGCACACGGGCACGTAGACGCCGGTCTCCTCGTAGTACTCGTCGCGAGCGCGGCAGACGTCGATCAGCGCGGTGGCCTGGCCACGGCCGATGCCCTTGGTCTCACGGGTGATGCAGATGGAACCGCCGCCGATACCAACCTTGATGAAGTCGGCACCGCAGTCGGCCAGGAAGCGGAAGCCCTCGGCGTCGACGACGTTGCCGGCACCGACCTTGACGTCCTCGCCGTAGTTGGCGCGGATCCACTCGATGGTGCGCTTCTGCCACTCGCTGAAGCCCTCGGAAGAATCGATGCACAGGACATCGGCACCGGCCTCGATGAGCAGCGGCACGCGCTCGGCATAGTCGCGGGTGTTGATACCGGCACCGACCATGTAGCGCTTGTCGCCGTCGAGCAGCTCGTTGGGGTTGGTCTTGTGGCTGTCGTAGTCCTTGCGGAAGACGATGCCCATGAGGTGATCGTAGTCGTCGACGATGGGCAGGGCGTTGAGCTTATTGTCCCAGATGACGTCGTTGGCAACCTTAAGGCTGATGTTCTTGTCGCCCACGATGAGCTGCTCACGCGGGGTCATGAACTCGGAGACCTTCGTCTGGTGGTCATCGCGACTGGGACGATAGTCACGGCTGGTGACGATGCCCAGGAGCTTACCCTTGGGAGTGCCGTCGTCGGTAACCGGCATGGTGGAGTGACCGGTCTTCTCCTTGAGCTCGATGACCTGCTCCATGGTCATGTCGGGGGTCAGCGTGGAATCGGACTGAACGAAACCGGCCTTGTGGTCCTTGACGGCCTTGACCATAGCGGCCTCGGACTCGGCGCTCTGGGAACCGTAAATGAAGGACAGGCCGCCCTCGGTAGCGAGCGCGACACCCATGTCGACGCCCGAGACGGACTGCATGATGGCGGAAACCATGGGGATGTTCAGGGTGATTGCCGGCTTCTCACCGCGCTTAAAGCGGGTCAGCGGCGTCTTAAGAGAGACGTTGTTGGGGATGCACTGCGAGGACGAGTAACCAGGGACCAGCAGATACTCCGAAAACGTGTGGGACTCACCGGGAAAGAACGTAGCCATGTTTCTCCTTTTTCCATGCGACCGGTCGGCTGCAGGCCTCGTAGGACCCAGCCCAACCTTGGGCGCCCAATACTGGGGAAGTATCTTAACGCACTTTGACTGCTACAATGCATGATTTAAGAAGAGCACACGAGGGTTTGACGCAGGCTATGTGTTTGCCCAGCAAACACTTTAGCGGGGAGACGTGGAGCACATGGAGTACAAGACGACGGCAAAGTTGGTCATTCAAGCGTGCGACAAGGATTTACCGGGCGTCTTCGGCCACGGCTGCGTCTTGCTGCTGCAGGGCATCGCCCGCGAGCACTCGCTCAACCGCGCCGCCAAGAGCATGGGCATGGCCTATTCCAAAGCGTGGCGTATTGTAAACGAGGCCGAAGGCCAGCTAGGCTGCAAGCTCATCAAACGCGACGGCGCCCGCGGATCCACGCTCACCCCCGCTGGAGAGCGAGCCATAGCGGTCTACGAGGAGCTGCAGACCGACATCAACCAAGTAATTGCCGCAAAGGCCAACGACCTCATCGCCAGCATAAAAGAATAGCCAATTTGGGACGGGGCTTTTTAGCTACGCAACCCCCTCTCTAAGTTGCGGTGAAATAGGGACTGTTTATGCCGATAAAGCCGTAAATCAATCCCTATTTCACCGCAACTTATGAAGTCGAGGATGATTTAGCTAGTTGCGGAGGGCGTTGTCTAGGGTGGCGGCCACGATCAAGGGGTCGTCGGTGCCGGCGAAGAGGCGGATGGTGTTCCCCTGCTTGCCGCGTGGGGCCGAAAGGCGCGTCGTTGCACCGCCGGCGGGCGATGCGCGGAACTCCTCAGGCAAAGCATCAAAAAGCTTGCCCGCGCTACGCTCGATAAGGTCAAATTCAACTGCCGGGCCAAAGCCATGCTCGAGGATTCCCGTTGCAACCGCATGGTCGGGATGCGAGCTCAGTCCGGGATAGCGCACGTTGCGTACCATCTCATTGGCGGCCAGATACTCGGCCAGTGCACGGGCGCGGTCGAAATGCGCCTGCATACGAACATCGAGCGAGTCCAGTCCCCGCTCCAGCACAGCGGCCTCGTCAGCTGTTAAATCAAGCTTGGCCAAGCCACAGCCCTCAAGCAGGGCGTGTGCGCACTCGGCAGCGGCATCCACACGATGGCGCTTGAGCTGCGAGCGCGCGACCGAAGCGGCAACGAGATTGCGCGGAGCCATACCGGCGCACACGCGATCGAGCGCCTCGAGCGACAGCGCAGAACCCAGCCGCAGCGGATCGCAGCCAAAAGCCGACGCCACGGTGTTGTCCACAACCAGCAGCGCATGGGCCTCGCGAGCCGCACGGCCCAGAGTGCGAAGGTCAGGCACACGCAGACCAAACCCGCCGATGGAGTTGACGAACCACCACAAGTGCGGACCCTCGGCATCAAACGAAGCATCAAAGCCCTCGGACGCAGCGGCAAACGCCTCGGCAGACGGCGAGCCCACCAGCGCGACATCGCAGCCATCAAAGCCGTGCGCAAACGCATCGGCAAAGTCGTCCGCAAAGGCCACCAGGCGGTCACCGGGACGCACAATCCCCAACAGAGACAGCGCCGCCGGAACATGCGAAGCCGCAAGCAACCGCGCCTCACGCGCGCCGGTCCTCAAAGCCCAGGCCTCTTCTAGCCGCTGTACGCCCATACGGCAACCTCCTTTCATTAACAAAAACCCACGATGCGGATGTTCCCGCATCGTGGGCAACGGCTGCAGTATAGCGCCGATATGCGACGAATCTCCTAGATATTGGGCGCGTGATAGGTCACGCTCGCACCCGGAGCGTCAACGGTCACGCCATAGGCCTCGGGATAGATGCGCGTCGAAAACACGAGCGCACCATCGTTCACAAACACCTCGACCGACGAGGCATCGCCAACAATGCGCACGTTACGAACCTCGTCGACGGACTCCCAGCGCACAGTACGACCGCAACCGGCAGAAGCGCGGCCCTCATCGGTAAATCGCATCTCAAAGCGCGCGGGCAGTTCGCCCTCGGCGGGCACAAACGCCAGCTTCAGCTCGCCATCAACGGTCGCGGTGAACGCACCGTCAACACCGTCGACAACAACGTCAAAGCAGGTATCGCCGGCAACCTCCAACGAGCCCTCCCCTACACGCACCGAGGCATAATGGTGCTCAATCTCGCGCGCCGGCTGCTGCAGTACCACGCCGCCGTCACCGGCCGTAAGCTCGCGCGGCACCGTCATGCAGTGCTGCCAGCCGAACACCACGGTCGGTGCGTTGCCATAGGTCGGCTCATCGGGAATGCCCATCCAGCCGATTAGAATATGGCGACCGTCCTCGGCCGTGAACTCCTGCGGCGCATAGAAGTCAAAACCGGCGTCCCACAGGCGGAACTCGCCCAGCTCATAGGCACCGTCACCACCGGCAATGTCGCCCGTTACAGGCATGTAGCCAGCAGCGTATACGTTGCCGCGGTCCCAACGGCCGCCCTCGAGCCCCTGGGGAGAGAAAGACAGAAACCTTGCCGGTACACCGCCATCCGCCTCAAGCTCAAGGTATCCCGGGCACTCCCACATAAAGCCAAAGCGCTCGGGCGTAGACACACGGCTCTCGAGCTCCCAACTCAGCATATCGGCCGAGCCATACACCAGGATCTCACCCACATCGCGCCCGGCACCCTCGCCGTGCATGGCGCAAAATCGACTATCGACATGCGGACCGTCCACGCGACGACGCGCGCCCAGCACCATGTGGTAACGCCCATCATCATCGCGCCACACCTTGGGGTCACGCACGTGGCAGGTCAAATCCTCGGGATAATCCTCGGACGCCAGCACCACGCGCTTTTGGCTGAACTCCCGACCGGCAAGGCCATCAACGCTCTCGACATAAACAGTATCGGCGCGGCGGCCGGTATTGACGTAGTCGTACGTCCCGTCCGAATCGGAAAGCTTAACGTTGCCCGTATAAAGTACGCGAATGCGACCGTCCTCGGCAAGCGCGGAGCCCGAATACACGCCATGGCAATCGAACGGCTCGTCGGGCAGCAATGGGGCGCCAACGTAGTCCCACGTCATAAGATCGCGGCTCGTCGCATGGCCCCAGGTCTTAACGCCGCCCTCGACATCAAACGGCGCATACTGAAAATAGGCATGGAACACGCCACCCGCCTGGCAGAGACCGTTGGGGTCGTTGAGCCAACCCGCCGGCGGCATAATATGGAAGTGCTGGCCATACACGCCATGACCGCACTCAGAGGCGGCAGCGTCAACAGCGGCAACCAACTTTGCAAGGTCGCGACCAAGTGCATTAGACATATCAAAGTCCTAACGGATCGAAAGTAACAAGGCACCAGAGATCGGCACCAGATACGGGAAACGCCCGCGAGCATACGACCCGCGGGCATCTCCTCAATCAAAAGCTCTTAGGCCTGCTCGGAAGCCTTGGGCTCGTCCTTGTACAGGACAAACGAGATAGCAAAGGAAACCAGCGCGGCGACCGCAAACATGATCGCGTACTGCACGGGCTGGGCCAGGCACAGCAGGATACCGAAGATACCGGTAACGCCCGTGCCGGAGGCAGCCAGCGAAGTGAGCGCGCAGACCAGGGCACCGCAACCGCCGCCGATGCAGCCGGCGATGAAGGGCTTAAAGAAGCGCAGGTTCACACCAAAGATGGCAGGCTCGGTAATGCCCATGAAGGCGGACAGGGCCGAAGGAAGCGCCAGGCCCTTGATCTTGGCATCGCGGGTCTTAAAGGCAACGGCGAGCGCGGCACCACCCTGAGCGATGTTGGCGGCACTGGCGATGGGCAGCCAGTAAGTCACACCGTACTGGGCGAGCTGGCCCAGATCGATGGCGGTGTACATCTGGTGGATACCGGTAACGACCGTGGGGGCATAGAACAGGCCGACGATAAAGGAACCGATGCCGAAGGGCAGGGTCAGCAGGGCCTGAATCAGACCGAGGACGGCGTTCTCGGCCCACACGAAGATGGGGCCGACGGCAACGAGCGTCACGAGCACGGTCACGAACACGGAGACGAGAGGAGTCACAAAGAGGTCGAACATCTCGGGGACAACCTTGTGGAGACGCTTCTCCAAAAAGGCGAGGATGGCGCAGGCGATAACGATGGGGATCACGTGGCCCTGATAACCGACCCACTCAAAGCTGTACACGCCGGGGATGACGGTGACCATGGTCTGCACGCCCTCGGAGGCAACCGTGTAGGCGCTCTGAAGCGAGGAATTGATGAACGCACCGCCGACGACGGCACCCAGGTACGGGTTAGCGCCAAAGGCCTTAGCCGCGGAGTAGCCGATCAGGATCTGCAGAATACCAAAGGACGTTCCCGAAACCAGGTCGGCGATCTTGTAGATAAAGTTATTGGTGTCGAGCGCGATAAAGCCGTTGGAGGCCATAAAGTTGAGGGCGCTCATAATGCCCAGCAGCAGACCCGAAGCCACGATGGCGGGGATGATGGGGACAAAGACGTCGCCGAGCACCTTAATGGCGCGCATAAAGATGTTCTGCTTCTGCGCCGCGGCCTCCTTGACCTCGGCCTTGGTGGCAGCCTCGACGCCGCTGAGCGCGATGAACTCTTCGTAGACCTTGTTGACGGTGCCGGTACCAAAAATAATCTGGAGCTGGCCCTGGGCCTCAAAGACGCCCTTGGCGCCGTCGATATTCTCAAGGGCCTCCTTGTCGACCTTGGCGTTATCGGCAATCACCAGACGCAGACGCGTGGCGCAGTGTGCAGCCGAAACAACGTTGCCGGCGCCACCGATGTTGTCGAGCACCTCTTGGGCTGATTTACGGTAGTCCATGACTTCCCTTTCCTCCAACGGGCGCATGTGCACCCGGCCATGTTTGACACTTATACTGTAATCGTTTTCAGTTTCATATATCTGTAATCGTTTTCATATAGCGGTAAACGGTCGATAATTGACGGTGAAAGGTAGTTTTGAGACAAAAACAGAGAATCAGAAGCCGGCAGACATGCCCAAAGCCTAGACATTCATCAGCTGATGGCCGAGCTTGAGGGTCTTTAGACCGCTCTCCCCCTCCACGCCATCGAGCGTGTTGAGCAACATATTGGTCGCCTCGACGCCACTGGTCAGGTAGCCATAATGTACGGTGGGAATGCCGCCCGTCAGCGCGCGCAAAAACGCGTTGTCGCCAAAACCGCTCACGCGACGCATGCCCTCGCCCACGCCGCGAACCTCATCGATGGCACGAAGCGCGCCCGCAGCCATGGTATCGGTCGCGCACGCGATAAACGAAACATCGGGAGCGACGGAAAGCAGTTCACGTGCTGCACCATAGCCTGAGTCGAGCGTAAACGAGCCCAGGCGAATCAAGGCGGCATCGAGCGGGTTACCCGCGGCGCGCAAGCCGGCCTCAAAACCGCGACGGCGGTCATAACCGGCCGCGCGGTCCTCCTCGGTAACCCCGATGTAGGCGATCTTGCCATCCACCCGACCTGCAAGCGCACGGCCGAGCTCAAAGGCAGCCTCGTAATCGTCGTGATAGACGCACGCCGTGCCCTCGACATGCTGGCCGATCAACACAATGGGCACACGACACGACTCAATCGCGCGACGGTGCTCATCGGTGATCATGGTTGCCACGAGCACGATGCCATCGACCGGATGGTTTTGGAATAAAACGAGGTATTCGAGCTCGCGATTGGCCACGTTATCGGTATTGGCAAGCAGCATCTGGTAGCCACGGCGACCGAGCACCTGGCCAATACCGGCGGTAATGCGGCTTACGGATTCCGAGTTAATCTTAGGTACGATGACGCCGATGAGCTTGGTGGAACCGGTGCGCAGCGCGCGAGCCTGGCTGGATCGCACGTATCCGGTCAACTCGATTGCCTGCTTAATGCGCTCGGCCTTGTCCGCCGAGATATATCCACCGTTGAGGTAGCGCGAGACGGCGGCGCTCGAAACGCCGGCCAGCTCGGCCACATCTTTCATCTTTACCACGAGCACCCCTGTCGTTGAAATCGCTTTCACCATGATACCCGTGAAGACGGCATGCGAACAAAATCAGTCCACCAGGTGGAGCAAACGTCAGCGAGCGGGCAGCTGCCGTGGCGAGGTGCCGCGAAAGAGGAGCGACGCGTACTTTATGTACGCGAGCGACGGTTTGAGCGGCAGATCGCCCGGCAGCTGCCCGCGCAGCGTCGACCGGTCCGGCGTTCGTTAGAACGCCGGAACATAATAGCCACGGCAGCTGCCCGCTCGCTGACGTACGCTCGACCAGGAGCGCCCCTCTTTGTGCAATCTGCTCGCTAGGGTTCTAGCCGTGGTACTCGCAGTTGTATTGGATGAGCGTCAGGTCCTCCACGCCGTCGAGCGCGCGGATGGCGTCGGCATAGGGCATATCCGCACCGTCAGAGAACACCTCGACGGCCATCTCGACCTTGTCGCCGCGCATGGTCTTGGACTTGACGGTGAACTTGGTACGCCCAAACGCGCGCACGATATCGTCGCTGGTGGTCTGGCCCGTGTAGTGGATGACCATCATGTACACGCGCGACTTGTCCTGGTGGCTCGCAAAGCCGGCGATCATCACCACGATCACCACCGCCGTGAGCCCCACGAGCGCGTACATGCCGGCGCCGGCCGTAATGCCCGTGGTAATGGCCCAAAACAGATACAGCAGGTCGAGCGGGTCCTTGACCGCCGTACGATAGCGGACAATAGACAGAGCACCGACCATACCGAGCGAGATGACCACGTTCGTCGAGATCGCGAGCGTGACCATGCAGGTGAGCACGCACATGCCCACGAGCGTCACGGCAAAGCTGCGCGAATACACCACGCCGGTAAAAAAGCGCTTGTACACGTAATAGATCAGGATGCCCATGGCGAGCGCCACGAGCAGCGAAAGGCCGATCTTGGCAGGGTCGACCTGGCCAAACGCCTCCAAGACGGAGTTCTTAAAAAAGTCCCTGGTGCTCATGGTCTAAATTTCCCCTCGGTTCCCAAAATCCGATTCCCAGTAGTTAAATCCGCGCAGGTAGGCGGTCTTGTCATAACACAGGCAGTACTTGGAGACCGCCGTAAGCTCGGCCGCGCCCGGCGGCACCATATCGCGCACCAGCTGCGGACAAAACTCGGTAAACTTGACCTCCATCACCAGCTTGCCGGGTTCCAAGACCGGCAACGCGGGCAGCGTCGCGTCAAAGATATCGAAGCTTCCCACCGCGGCACGCACGTTCATGTCAAACGTAATGCGCACGGTGCCCTCGTCCATCACCCACGGCTCGCGCTCGTAGTCCACAATAGTCCGCGGGCGCATCATGTTGCAGATGCACTCGATGTAGAACTCGCGGTAGAGCGGATAGGGGCTCCTCAGCAAAAAGTCGTAGTCGCCGGCCAGGATCTGCTCAAACTCGCCGCGCGTAAGTGGCGCATCCTCCTTGTAGATCCAGCTGCCGTACTTCTTTTTGCGCTCGAGTTTAATCACCTTGTCGCTGCCGTTATAGATGCGTACGCGATACTTTTTGCGCATGAGAATGCCGGCGTCTTTTTCCTCGTAGGCCGAGTTGCAGTAGTCGTCAAAATACAGGCTGCGAATAGTGTAACCGCCCGCCCGCGCATGCTTGTCCAGCTTAAACACCGGCGCCATGCGACAGGCAAGCGCGGCGTGCTCTCCCTCGTTAATGAGATATTTGAGCTCGTGGCGGTAACGCTCCTGCGTGGTACGCACAGGCGGAGCCGCCAAGCGCTCAAGCAGCGCGCTAGCCCTCCTCATACGTGTCCTCCACGACCTTACCGCCGTCTTGCACGTAAAAACACCTCATGCCGTAGTGCTTGCCGTCGTCGGTCACATAGTAGTCAAACGCATCTTGCGTATAGCTGTCGGAGTTGTTGGCACGCACGCGCACAAAATACTGGCCGGCATCGGGCGCATCGCAGGTCACCTCGGGAAGCAGCACGTCCTCGGCCTTAAAGACCACGTCGCTTATGGCATAGTCACGCGCAAGCTCCACGGTGTAGCGAATGTCGCGCGCCTCAAAGTCGTAGGACGCATCCCAGTTGATGCGCAGCTTACCGTTATCGATCTGCGGCACGCCGATGTAGAACGGCATAGGCTTTTTAAAACTCTCGCGAAAGCTCTTGTAGTTCTCCTCGATCTCGGAGGGAATCGCAGCGGCGATCTGCTCGTATTGTTCCTTGGTGACAGGCAGATGATCGATATCGGGCGAAGCAAAGACCAGCGATTCAGTAACCTCGCGGCAGTGCTTGATCATCTTGCTCAGGCGTGCCTCGGTCATATACGAGCGCAGGTCCTTGACGGCGCGGTCGAGATCGCTGCGGAACGATTTGCTGCGCAGCGCACGATTGAACAGAACGTTGCCCCAGTAGTTGCTTACGCCGCGCTCCCAGCTCGCGTAGTCCGAAAACCCGGTAAGAGAAAGCTCCAGCTTACGCAGCATGCCGTCGTTATCCCAATCCAAAAAGTACCAGGTATTTGAGTTGAGCGGGCTGTACAGATAGCAGTTACGGTTCTGCGTATCGCAGTTGCCCGTCAGGATCTGAAACGCCAGCCAATAGACCAGATTTTCGGTATCAAAGTAGGTGCCGAGCACGTCGTCGATCTTTTGCGATTCGTCGTTGAGCGCATCGAGCATCTCGATGAGCTTGGTGTGGTCCGAATCGCCCTTAATCTCGAGCATGCCCTCAAATTTAGCCTGGTTGTAGTCGGGATCGTCGGCGAGCTTAATGGTATCCTCGTAGCGATGGAAATCGAAGCTGTTCACCTTATACAGGTGTCCGCTCTTATCCAGGCCATGTGCCTTAAGCGCCGTCTTGTTGAGCTGCTCCACCTGCGTAAACAGGCCGTAGTCCTCAAAGGTGTCGTTGGACTTTTCGGTCTGGTCGCACACCCACAGATGCACAAACTGCGTGCGCAGGCCCATCATCTGGGGAATCCCACGGATAAGGTCGTAGGCCATCTTGTTGCGAAAACGCATACCCTCGCCCATGTGCTTGTTGAGCGCAATCGCGCGCTGTTGGCGCCAGGTACCCTTGCCCTTTTTGAGCTCCACCTTGTAATTCTTTTGCGAGTTATTGCTCGATGTCTGACCGCGCACTTGCACGGTGGCATTGGGCGCTTCCTCGCCATAGCCAACCTCGCCGGCCACCGGGCCGTCTTCGTCGCCCGGCTGCAGCAGGCCCATAACCTGATAACGCGTCACGCCCATGTCGGCATAGTCATACACCGAGTACGTGTTGATCTCGGCCCAGCTGTGGTCGGTGTTCTCGGAGCTGTTGCCGCGCGAGACCGTCAGGTACATGGTCACAATGCCCGAGTCGTCGTAGACCTCGTACAGCTCGTCTTTATCGCGTAGGTGCTTGGTTCCGTCCGAGGACTCGGCCTTTTTAATCTTGTCCTGCTTTTTGACCTTTTTGGTCGAGGAGTCTTCCTGCACCGAGCAGCCCGAAAGCAACAGCGCGCCGGCAGCCGCCTCAAGCAGGCGACGGCGAGACATCATCCTAACGGTCATCAGAACCTCCCCAATGCTTGCGATATACGCGAACTACTGCGCGCTCGAACGCGCCGTGCGGCACGACCTTATGTCGGCCTTCCTCATAGCGCTGTTCGGCACGGTCGAGCAAGCAGCCCAGCTGTGTAAAGCATCCCGTTTTATCGGTCGCCACCATGGGCTGCTGACTCAGGATACGATACGGTAAGTTGGCAGTATAGGTATCGAGCCGTAGCAGCGCCACGATAAAAAACACCGCTGCACCCAACAAAAAGCCAAAGCCGTAAAACTGCTGCGGCAAAAGCAACGACACGGCGGTCGCCAGCCCGGCTACACCGGCAAACAGGCCCGAAGCCAGAACGGCCCCCTTGTAGTCGGTAAAGTACAGCAAGATGAGCAACAACGTATCGCCCACGGCATACAGGCCATAGCCCACGCATAACGTGCGGAAATACCCGTGCATCAGGTTGTTAAAGCCCAACGGTAGGGCCGACAGCACCGTGGTCTCGAGCGAAATGACCGCCGCGGTCACAAATAGCTGCTTGAGCGCACAAAAGCGCAGTTCGCTGTTGAGCGTGGAGAGCATCTCCTCCTCGGCCACCACAATGTCGCCCACAACGCCGCCGTCGTTAAACAGGCTGTAGTAGTCGCGATAGCGCGGATAAAAGTTGACCTCGACCGAGACCACAAAGTTGACGGTCGTGACCAGGATGGTCAAAAACGCGATGAGCGCCGGCACATCGTAGTAGGGCGCACCATAAAACAAGCCCTTGACCTGCACGCCAATGGGACCAGCCCAAATAATAACCAGGTGCGCAAAGAGTCCCAGATTGGTTAACAGACCCGTGAGCGCCAGCGGCATAAACTGATCGAGCCACTGCAAAAAGGGCCAGGGGCTGCGGTCGCTCCGCGGAAAATACCGGTACAGCAGCACCACGTCCCAGGCGAGCATGACGCCGTAGCCCAGAGCAATTGACGCCAACAGGCCCTCGACCGGCGGCAGTCCCAGCGCCAGCGCGGCCAGGGCGCACAGGCACGCCACGCCAATGGCAGCCGCAAAGCTGCACAGGATGCCGCGGTAGTCCTTGATGGCCGTGAGGTAACTCATGCCGTTCCAGTTGACGATCATAATGTTGAACAGCCACAGGCACAGCAGCCCCTGCAGCAGCGTGGCACCCGAGAACAGCAAAAAGACGCCGTAGAGCACCGTGCCCACAACGAGCATGACAGCATTGGAGCCCCAAAACGAAGGCAGAATCTCGTCCTCGCGCTCGGCAAACAGCATATCGGCCAAAAAGCGCGTGACCGGCATGGAGAAAAAGCTCGTGAGCGTGAGCGACGCCAGCAGCGTATAGGTCACCATGCACACCAGCAGATCCTGGTTGGCACGGCCCACACCCCACAGACCGCACAGCACCAAGATACCCACCTGGAGCAGCACGCCCAGCAGCATGGGGCCCGTGCACACAATGCCAGCGTAGCCATAGGCGCGCATCGCGGCAAACAGACCCTTGCGCCTAAACAGGCGCTTGAGCTCAAAACCAATTCCGGCCACCGGCTACTCCCCCTCTCTGGGCAGGTTAAACGCACGCGCCGTCTCGTCGTACAGCGCGCGATAGTTGGCGAGCATCTGCTCGTGCAAAAAGTACGTGGCAACGCGGCGCTGGCCGCGCTCCCCCATCTCGATACGGCGGGCGCGGCTTGTGCACATGCGTTCCATGGCATCGGCCAAGCCCTTGCGATACATGGGCGGCGTCACAAAACCCGCCACGCCAAAGTCGTCGCCCGGGGCGCCTTCGAGCAGCTCGCGGCAGCAGCCCACCTCGGTCGTCACGCAGGGACGGCGCGCGGCAAGCGACTCCAGCACGCTAAGCGGCTGGCCCTCGGAGATGCTCGTCAAAATGGTAAAGTCGAGCTTTTCCATGTACTCGACCACATTGACGCGACCGGTAAAGATCAGGTCGCGCACGCCCAGGGTGTCGACGAGTGCATGGCACTCGGCGCCGTACTCTTCGTCGTCCACGCCGCCCATAATGTGCAGGCGCACCTTGGGCAGGCGCTCGTGCAGCTCAAAGAAGGCATAGATCATAGTCTTGACGTCCTTGATGGGCGCTAGGCGCACCACCGCGCCAATGTCCACCCAGCCGTCATCGGGCTTTAAGGGAATGTCCTTAAAGCGGTCGAACTGAATGCCGTTGGGGATAACCAGACATTTGTCCGCATCGCAGCCCATATCAATCTGCGTCTTGCGGGCGTTATGGAACAAACTCGTCACGCGGAAGGCGCGGCGGTAGATCTCCTCCGAAAGCAGGTAGAAAAAGCGAATCCAGCGGTCCTTAAATGACGGCACCACCCAATCGGCGCGAATGATCTCTTCCTCGCGTTCGCGGGTATAGATGCCATGTTCGGTCAGCAGCACCGGAGCCTGGTGAACGCTTGAGCCCAGGCAGGCGAGCAAGCCGCCGTAGCCAGTCGAGATGGCGTGGTACACATCGGCCACCGGCACCTCGCTGCCCAGCAGGTAGAGCACGGGCAGCAGCATGGAGCGCATAGTGTGGAATGCATCAGCAAAGGGCGTGTAGGGGTACTCGGCCAGGCACACGTCGCGGAAGATATCCATAAAGGTGCGGCTCTGCAAAAACGAGAGCGGATGCACACGACGGCGGTAGAAGATATCGAATAGCACGTCCCAATCCGGATTGGAGAGCGACACCAGGCGGCGTAGCGCCTCGCGCTCGCGGTCGTTAAAACTGGCTTCGTGCTGCTCGCCCGAAAGCCGCAGGGCGTCGTCCAGGAACACCTCGTGCACCTCGACCACGTTGCCGGGCAGCTCGTAGACAAACTTGCCGCGGTCGGCAGCATGCGCGCCAATCACCCACAGCACGAACTCGTGCTCGGGCATGGCCTGGATATAGCCATGCATCCAGGTAGATACGCCGCCGTGCACATAGGGGTAGCAACCCTCGAGCACCAAACAGATTCTCATTTGTCGCCACCCTCCTTGCGCTCGATCGTCACGGTCTTATCATTTGCCTTGAGCAGATACAGATTGCCCATAAGGTGCGTCAGTTCGCCACCCGTCACCGCACCAGGCTCGCCATTATTGGCGCGAAACATGAGCCACGCCTCGTCGTGGAAATTGCCCAGGTTGAGCGTCCAGGCATCTGCACTTGCATCCACGCTTACCGTAACCGACGAAAAGCGTTGGATGGCACCGGAGCACTCCGACGCCGTCTGGTGCCGCAGGTCGGGCGCGGATTTGGTAAGCCACTCCAGGTAGTCGACCAGGCCGCCCTTGTAGACCTCCCAGCCCTCCTTGGCTCCGCGATTGGGGTCCAAAAGGTCGTCCGGGTGCATAAAATGCGTACTCACGTAGTGCATGTTGAGTTCGGACACGGCTGCCAGACGCATATAGGAATCGTCGACCATGCCACCCGAAACAATACGTGGCTGCTCCACAATGCCATCGCTCGCCACACCAAACTCCTGTACGTATGGCAGGTCGGTACCGTCCTCAAAGTACGTACTGGCGATGGTCTTAATACGCGGAACGTCGGCGCCGATAATCTTACGCGCGCGGGCCGAAAGAATATTTGACGGCGGCACATAGACCGAGCCGTGCGCGTTGGGCAGCACCTCGTCCTGGAAGGCGATAAGCTCGTTGAGCGATGCGACGAGCGTCTCCTTGTTCTTCCACGTCTTGTAGTCGTACAACGTGCCGTAGTCGGTGTCCCAAATCGCCAGCGGCTGATGGTTGTAGCCGTGAAAGCCCAGCTCTCCGCCCATCTGCAGCAGCATACCGCCAAAGTAGCGAAACTGCGTGGTATCGGCCTGGCGCGCAGGCTCGGTCTGGTTGACCGCGTCCTCGTAGTTTTCGATCATCACGCCGGTATAGCGAATGCCGTATTTTTGCGCGAGCTTTTGCAGATCGGGCCACCAGACCTTGGTGTAAAAATCGGCAATGGAAAGGCCGTAGTCACGCTTGATATAAGTACCATCGCCCGAGGGCACGGGGCTAGGAAAGTCGTCTAAATAGAACACGGCGCTGTTGATGACCGGATAGGCCGTGGTATCACCCAGCAAGCTTATAGCCGAAGCATAGAACCCACGCATGACCTTGTCGTAGATACCAATGTTGCACACCACGGTGTGACCACTGCCGCAATCGTTAGACCAAATGAGCGGCGTGCCCGCGTCACCGGTCTTTGCCCATACGTGCGCCGTCTCGCGCAGCGATACCGAAAGCGACGAATCAAAGGGGTCCGAGAGCTCGTAGCGCTCTCCCCCGCCCAGCATAAAGTCCTCACTCGGCACAATGCTTTCGGCTTTTACATAGTCATATCCGGCCGATTCAATGCCAAGCTTGGAGGCAATCACTTGCAGATAGCTCGAGTTATCCGGCGGCATGGCGAGCATAAGCGAACCGCCGGCACTCACCCAACTCATAATGTCGCTCAGGTGCGTACCGAGCCCGTCAAGCGAGGGCATAAGCACAATCACGCGATCAAACGACGTGAGCGATAGGATCGCGTCCGCACCGTCGGTGGCAATATCAACATCGCGATGGGCGATCTTCATGTCCAGCAAAATCTGGTCGAACTGCTCCTTTACGCCCTCGACGCCAGCTTGATCGGAATCGCTAATGACCAGGCACGTGGGCTTTTGGCCAAAGATTGCCGAGGAGGCCGGCACCGCATCGTTGGCGGCAAGCATCCCCAGCTTATGCTGGCCCGCACCGTACTGCACGCCGGCACGCTCCACCAGCAGCACGGCGGCCATGGCAATAAAGACCGCCCACACCACGAGGAGCCCCATCCAACGAAAGCGCCCTGCACGGTCGCGGATATGTTGCGCCACGCTCATCTGGCCTCCTCCCCGTCGCGCCAAAACGCCAACTTGTCGCGGTTGTCGGCGCTCAAATACACATGTTGCTTGTCAATCGCATCGATCACACGGTGAGCCTCGTCACCGTCGCGGCGCATCACGGCCAGGCGCAGGCAAAGCATCCAAACCTCCTGCTCCTCGGGCACGTCGAGCACCAGCTGGTCGGTCACGGCCTGCGCCTCGTCGATCTGTCCGACATCGGCCAGCGCCGTCGCGTATCGAATGCGCAGCTCAAGGGTATCCTCGCGCTCGCAGCGACGCGCAAGCAGGCGCGCGTACTGTTGGCGCTGAATCTGAGCCACGCGCCCCTCGGCCAAGCCCGAGCCCAAGTATTCACCAAGAAAATCACAGTATTCGATGAGGTTTTGCGCGCTCGGGTCCGTCTTAAAGGCGCGCTCCAGCTGCTGCAGTTTAACGTCGGACTCCTTGGAAATCTGCGCCACCGCCGTCGCGGCATAGTGCGCCACCTCAGCGTCGTCGTTAAGCTTAGCCGCCTGCAGCTGCGCCAGGTACGCGTCGGGCTCCTCGGTGAGCATGGAGAGCATTAGGCGGCGCCGGTATGCCGGGTCGTTGACGATGAGCGCCTCCTCGAGCGGCACTACGCCTGCATCGTCCTCACCACTCGGTACCGACATACTACGATGCAGGTCGTCGTTGAAGCGCAGCGACTCCGGCGCAGACTCTTTCAGCCCCTCGCCAAACACCGCGCTGCGGACCGATAGCAAAACCACCAGCAACGGGCCCCACAGCGGCACCAGCACTATCACAGCCAGCATGTGCCCGCGCACCGGCAGCAGGCCCAGCTTCATGAGCGTCCACAGCATCAGGCAAACCAGCGCATGAATCAGCAGCAAGACGGCAGCAACGACAAGCGAGATCAAGCGGCACCCCCCTCACCGTCACCGGTGTAAGAGATGTGCTGCAGCAGCTCCACGATGTCCTCGCCGTCGACGGGCTCCACCGCAATCTGCTTTGCACTCAGACGCTCGCGGATAATGGGCAGATCGCACGCCTTTGCCTGGCGCATAAGCAGGTAGAGCACGTCGCCGTTGACCAAGCCCGCCGCGTCGCTCTCGCGGATTGCCGACCCAATTGCGCCCACCAGCTCGCCGACAGGCTCCATGCCCGGTACCACGCGCAGGAGCAAAAAACTCCCCATCTTGCTATCTGCCAGCGCCTGCTCCGCCGCGAGCTCTTGGCCAAAGGCAGCCTGCTTGAGCACGCAAGTGCCGTCAACGCAGCGTTTATCCTGCGCCACCGCCTCATAGTCAAAGGCACGGCCCAGTGCGCTTTCGACCAGGCCGCACAAGATGCGGAACAGGTTTTGATAATAGAGGGTCATTTGATTTTCGGCAGCACGACGCACAAAGATCAACACGGCGGGTGCCCCGTCGCGCTCGATCGCGTATCCAAACATGGGAAGCCCCGGCGTCAGCTCGCGGTTCACCAACAGGTTCGAACGGCCCCCGTCGCCCAAAAGAGGTGCAAGCTGCTCAAGCGTGAGCGAACGTGCGGCATCTTCGGCAATCGCGGGACTTGCTGCCACCAGGCGAGCAAATGCCCCTCCCGAAACATGGTAAATCGCCACTGAATCGTTCTCGAGGATCTCACCCAAAAGCTCGCAGCACTTGCGATAGATGTCGCGTGGGTTGAGCACGTCGAGCTCCTGCGTCACGGCAAAGATCTTGCCAAAGCTGTCGTGGCGACCCACAATCTGGCGCCTGTACGCGCGCTTGTCCTCGATCGCGTCGTGGTAAAGCTGTGTGAGGAACGTATTGCGATTACGCACGAGCTCGTTTTGATCGCGCTCCGCCCTAATGGCTTCGCTGTTGCGCAGCTGCACATAGCCGCACACGGCACCCACCACAAAGTACGCAATAAACGGCAGCCAGTTGGACGGCTCGTAAAAGAGACCCTGGAAGGTATAGCCGTACTGAGTAAAGTAGCTCGCGGCCAAACCCACCGACGCCAGCAGCGCCGCAACCAGGCCAAAGTCCAAGCCATACAGCGTGCCGATCAGCACCACGTAGAGCAGGCGATAATCGAGCACGTTGAGCTGGGCCGATTGGGAGAACAGATGCTCCAGCACCTCGAACAGGACCCAGGCAACGCCCGTCTCCAGGCATTTAATAGGCAGCGTGCGCATTTGGATGCGGTCGATGGCGGCGCGCAAGGGGTTGACCTTCTTTTCGCGGCCAGCATCCCAACGCGAATGAATGGTCGAAAGATCGCGCAGCAAGTCGTAGCGCTGAAACCAGCCATAGCGCACGCGAGCGACGTCGCTGGCGGGCAGGGCATAGCCGGCAGAATCGCCATAGGCAGCTGAAAGCCCTGGGAACAGCGCCTGAAGAGCCTCGCCCACTTCACCCGCCGTGTGATGGAAGGCATCGGCAACGTCGAGCGTCTCAAAGTTACCATCCCAGCTGTCGAAGATACGGCGCACCAGCACCGCAAGCTCCTCGGCACACAGCAGGGGAAACGCCGCATCCTGCGCGCCCTGCAGAGTGACCGATCCAGTTGAGCACGCATCGAACAACGGCACCAAAAACGGATCTTCCAGCGCGGCGGAGGCAGTGTACAGGAAGGGCACGCGCAGGATCTTGGTCTGAACGCCATCGCGAGCAGCGTAGTAGCGGCACAGGTCGTTGGCTGCGTGCGCGATAATGCCCTTGCCCGTTCGCCCCGCGGCATCGGCGGCACCCTCGGCACCTGCGGGCCCTGCTATATACAACAGCTGGATCCGGCGACCCATGCAGGCGCGAAAGACCGAACGCAGCAGCTCGATATCGCCCACGCTATCGATATGCGGGGTAAGGTAATTAGACAGGTAGACCACGCGGTCGAACTCGTAGGCCTGATCCAAGTGCTGCAGAAGCTCTTTCCACGAGGCATGGGGCGACGACTCGTCGCGACGCGTGTCCTGCGCGGCGACAACCTGGACATGGTCCCCGGGGAACGCCTTGGCACAAAAGTCATCGTCAACATATGCGGTGTTGCCAACAACCAGCACTTCCATGGCGCACCCCTCCCCTAAAATCCACTTCTGTCATAGTCAAACATGCGTATTTTACGCTGTCAACGCGAGCTAGAGCGCCTTTAAGGCCGTTTTAAGAACTTTATTAAAGGATGTGGGGACATCGAGAGCTAGATAGTGAATCCTATCTGTGGCAGATAAAGTGGCCCCCACACTCCACCAGCTGCGACATTTTCAATAATGCCTCTTGCATAGGAATACAGGTCCTGCATACCGGTGCTAAGTGCTTCTCTGTCAAAAGCATCGTCATCTAAATCCGCAGGAGCGCGATATATGCCGGAGACGGATATTTCGGAACGATAGTAATGACCTTCATTGCTGGGTAGAAGCTCTATAACTAAATTGAGCTGGCGAAACCTGGTTCCGTTTTCGTCCGAAAATGCGCTGGTGATAGCATTTCTGACGTTGCATTCGACGCCAGACTTATTGACGCCCTCTTTCGGAGTCATTCCGCCATCAAATGAAAAACTATCCACTTTTCTAGTCACGCATGTAATCAGCGGAGATTCAATGCGTTGCTTCTGTAGCGTTTCCATTTACATCTCCAATCGAAAGGCATTCTCTTCTGCCAAAGGAGTCGAGTCCCTATAAGCCGGGGCTTCTCCTCCCTGTATCACCGAAAATTGTGATGTATTAAGTCCCGAGGTCGTCTCATCAGAAGAAAGACCCAGATATTTGCGAACCTCGGGGACGTCTCGAATGAGCTTCATAAGATTATTTGCGGTAATAGACTGTTGTGACGCCCCGTTCTCCCAACGAGATGCCGTTGGTTTTGAAACCCCTAAAAGCGACTCAAATTCATGCTGAGTTAAACCGAGATCAGAGCGCAAATCTTTAATATCGGAGGGAGAAAGAAGTTCATGTGTCTTGGCATATTGCGAAGCCAGCGCATGGGCGAGCTTAGTCGCCTCTGCAGCGGTCATTTCATCGTTGCCGCACTCACAAATATAATGCTCAATTCCTTTTACCGTTATTTGCTCGCCACGGTATGATTCAGACATTGGCGCCGTGGTAAATTGCATTTCTTTGCCACATTCCATGCAACGCATGGCTCCTCCTTTAATGAATATATCCATCGATGTTCGCAGACAAAACGTTCAAATGTGCATTGCCTTCAGAATCGATTAAAAACTTGACGTACCAATCCTCGCATTCAAAACCTCGGCACTCATAAACATCTGCGTAAACACCATGCAAAGGGCCATCCATGTCGAGCGCAATGGATTTTCTAAAGTCGCCAGGCTCCAGATAATCAAAAAGGTCAGCAAGGAAATGGTCGATGTCCAGATAACCAAACTGGTTCATCAGGTGCCTGCGCACCCTACCGTTTACCATCATCTTTCCCAAACGAGCTAAAGACTTCGCTTCGTCAAGTGAATATGTCGGTCGGAGCTTGGTTCGATTCATAACCACCCCTTAGTTAGCATGATGCTAACTATATTCGTCTTGTAGCCAATTGGCAACCTATTATGGCTTTCAAGGCCAAGCACGTTGAAGCCATATTTAGCATGCATTCGGAAGTGCGGTGAAAACCCGAGACCTGCCGGCCAGATCCCAGATTTGAGACCTTGCGACCTGCGGTTTAATTGGCAAAAATCGGGGTGCGTTCAGCAAGTTTCGATTTTCCCCGCACTTCCGAAATACGCAGTAAAAAACCCACTGCCCAGAAGCAAATTCGGACAAGTGTCCTTCGGAAACAGCCCCCTAAACGCGAAAACCGCCTTTCGGCGGTTCCCACGGACCAAGCCGAACGTATCGTCGCAAGGCCTCATCACGCCTATTACTTTAAGGGAGAACTTGCAAGGCCGTCAATCCAATACCGCCAAGCTCTCGAGTCATATTTTGAGCCCCATCATGGATCAGCCATTCATCAAGGCAATCGTATCGGAGCGGTGGTCGCCGGCAAGTTCCATACCGACACGCTCCTCTGTCAACAGGCAATCTGTCCCGATCGTCAATAGACATGAAAGGCTTCACCGTCATTGCGGCACCTTAACAAAAGAAAGGCGGCCATCCCAAGAAGGATAGCCACCTTTCCGCAGGACGCGGGGCCCGTAGGCTACCCGCGTCAATACCGCTTTTAGATAGGCTACTAATTATTGATTCATAAATCAACGCTATTAATTTGAATCGAACGGTAACCCTATAGCCCAGGCCCGCCGTCCCCTCGTGGTGCCCAGCCCCGACGAGCTCGGACGACCCCTCGTCGAGCAGCCCGTTGAGCGTCTCATTAACGGGCTTCCTCACCAGATTCATTATGTCCTTGCGCAGCGACTCCTCGTCGACCGTTACGAGGTTCGCAGACACGGCCCGTGTCCCCTTCGTCTATGATTTGTTGTTTAGCCGCTAGAAATCATATGACGGGACGAGGACCGTGTTCTGTCATGCAGTCGTCGATCTGCGGGGGAAATTATTCGTCACCAGCGTACAACCTTACTCTTCGTCACAATTCCCCAATGAACAAATCGCGTTTTCTATTCCGCGAAGGCGCTTACCAAACTGCCTGATTTCGCGATAGGCAGCCCTTTGGTCCTTTTCAAAAGTAGTCTCACAAGAAATAGAGATCGTGCTCTCAAATGAGCCAATCTCAACCGGGCAGATAGTCGAGAAACGTCTACGCCCGTATTTCTTTGAAAAGGAGACATTCACTTCAACAATGAAGCTCCCCCACAATCCTTCGAGATCCTCAAACCTTCCCAAGAGAATGTCCCTCTCATGTTTAGGAGGCAAAATTGCGTAGCCCCTATCAAACACTACGGAAGCATGTTTATATTCGAAAGAATCCTTTAGAAACAAGTCAGGAGAAAGTCGAAACGAAACATTGTATGCAGGCGCCTCTCCAATATTTCTGATAACAAGCCGCGCTAGTGAGGGCGAGACATCATCTGGCCGAATGAACATAATAATATTCGGAGAAGTTTGAATCACCAGGGCTCTAAGGCCCGCCCACGATGCAACGACAGTTGCTATGGCCACCATCGAACTAATCCAAATGGATACTATATCTAATTCACTCATTAATTGTCCAAACTAAAAGCGCCGCCACATGTCGTATAAGAAGAGTCTGCGGCGCATATGCCGATAAAACAAAAAATAACGCGGGTCCCCGACGCTTGAATCTCGCCGGAGACCCCCATAAAATGTTTGATGTTGGCCCGCTATGTCAACATCGCGCTAGGCTTTAGTTGCCGCTAAAGCCTAGCGAATCTTTACTTTTACGGCCTTCGCGGTCGTTCCGATCTTCCCGACCGAACCCGTTGCGCCAATTCGGCACTTCGGAATCTTTACGCGAATCGTCTTCAAAGCCATATATATCACCTCCCAACTGTTACAAAATGCTTTGCTCGCAAACTAGCGATGCTTGGCAATCTGATGCTTGACCAGCGTCTTCGCAGCCGCAGTCTTCGCGGCTTTACTCGTCGAGGAGCTCGCGAGCGTCTTGGCAGCAGCGCCAACCTTACCTCCATGGTGGGTAGTCATAATCTCACCTCCAATCTAGAACAGTTTGAATCTAGACAACTCAATCCTAGCATACTTCATTGCATCCATGTTCAATCAATTCTTGCTTTGTCTCAGTCTGTCTCATACAATATAACTAAGGAGAGGAGCACACATGAAGAGATCGGACATCATCGACTTAATCCGAGCGCATTCGGAACACGACGACATCGCCTTCAACAACGCAGCCACTATTATTGCGAAAGATTTTGAATCGTCCGGGCAACCCGAGCTTGCAAGCTACATCATGGCCCTCATTGCCAGAACACGAACCTTCGTGCCGCAAGAAGTCACGGAGCAGAAATATGACTTCTTGGAAAAGGTAATCAGCAATAACATCTCGTTGCCCCTTCCTCAGGCCATCGCAAACGATATCCAGGGACTCCTCAACGCGTTATCTAAAGATGTGGGAATCAATACCGTCCTCTTTTATGGCGCGTCGGGGACCGGAAAAACCGAAGCGACAAAACAGATAGCCAGAATACTTGGCTATCAGCTATATGCTGTCGATTTCAACCAAATTATCGATAGCAAACTTGGAGAGACGGCCAAAAATATTGCAAAAGTCTTTCAGGAAATTCATGATATCGGCGACGGCGCGATCGTCTTATTTGATGAGATTGATGCCATAGCCCTCGACAGGATTAATCAAAATGACGTACGCGAGATGGGACGAGCCACAAGCGCCCTACTAAAAGAGTTCGATAAGCTAAATACACGTTCCGCAATCATAGCGACAACGAACCTCTATGACAAATTGGACCCAGCGCTTGCCAGGCGATTCGATGTCCAAATTAACTTCAATAGATACACCCATGACGATCTCGTTGAGATTGGCGAGTCCATCGCAAAGAATCTAACCAAGAATAATCCAACAATCAAAAATGACTCACGAACTCTCAAAAAGGTACTGCAGAGTTGCCCAGAGCTGCCCTGGCCCGGCGCGCTAAAAAACCTAATTAAGACTTCTGTTGCATTTAGTGACCCCCTTAACCCAAATGATTATCTCGGTAAGCTTTATCAGCGCCTTCATGGATATGAGCCCGATTCACTCGAGCTACTTAAATCTCAAGGTTTCACTTTAAGAGAAATGGAAGTCTTAACAGGCATTTCTCGAAGCACCATCGCGCGAACCCTAAAGGAGTAGCTCATGAACAGCTTAATTAGGCTCACCGGAGATTTTCAAACCGCAAAGGGCTCGCGACCAGGCTCAATAACGCTACCAGCCAAAGGCGTAGTCACGTCGGATAGAATTAAACTAATCCGTAAGAGCCTTGAAACAGTTCTAAACAAGTGGCCCAAAGATGCCATCATCAAAGATGTCTTGATCTCCGTCGAATACCGTCAGATAGTAGCCAAGAGCAATCGAATTAGAGAAATGCTGAATGGCGGGAAAGACCAAGAACCGGAATTAACTATCCGCGGAGCACGATATCTCGATTTTAACGGGAATCACCCAAGGCACTTGATGACCCATTACGTGCCCAAAAAAACAATTCTGTCTACTATTGATAAGCTGCACGAGTGCGAGCGAATCGTCGTCAATCATTTTGATGGACTGATGAACGCAGACAAGATGGTCGATCTAGTTAAAAATGGCATGCTCAAACAGAAATGGAATACAGCCATTTCCAGCACTCTGACCCGCTCGGTCTTTGCGCAGCTCATACGCGACTGCTATTACGTCAACGAATTTAAGGTGAGAAATCCGCCTACAAGTAAGGACGAGAGTGCCATCGTCACGCTCTTCAAAACCGAAAGAGAGCCACAGGATCTTTTTGAGGAGTTGCACATTGATGTATCTCCTGCAAATATCTTGGAGAACAGCGTACTCCTGACCGAGGCAGAATATCGCACCCTTCTCGACCGGGCCCCTTATCTCGTGGCGATGTCAGTTGTTGACCTATCCGACTTCACCCCCATCGATGATGAGAGCCCTGCCTCCACCGCTATCAGTAGTCTCCCTGAATACCCCACCGACGAGCCCATTATCGGCGTAATAGACACTCCATTTGAAGAGAATTATCCCCCTTACTTTAGCAACTGGGTGGACCACAAAAACTGTTTGCCCAAGGAAATTCATCCCACTGCACGCGATTTTCGACACGGCACCTGCGTCAGCTCGCTAATCGTTGACGTGCAGGCTCAAAATCCATCCCTTGACGACCATTGTGGCCACTTTAGGGTTAGACATTTTGGAGTTGCAACCGCAGGCAAATTTAGCTCATTTGCAGTGATGAAACATATTGAGCGCATCGTCGCGGAAAACCAGGACATCAAAGTTTGGAATATCTCCTTAGGATCAAAGGAAGAGGTGGACCGAAACTCAATTTCGCCTGAAGCAGCACTGCTCGACAAGTTGCAACAGAAATATGACGTCCTCTTTGTTGTTGCCGGAACTAACCAAGATAAAGGAAAGCCCTCATATCTTGGGTCCCCGGCGGACTCCATTAATGCCCTCGTTGTTAACGCTGTCAATAGAAATAACGAACCGGCGTCCTACACAAGAAGAGGACCAGTCTTAAGCTTTCATCACAAACCAGACCTCGCGTATTACGGAGGGGAGAATGACGACCCTCTAATCGCATGTTGCGGAACAGGAGCACAAGGTGCTGCTGGAACCTCCTACGCTGCACCGCTAATCGCCAGAAAAGCAGCGTATCTCATTTATAAGATGCACTTGAGCTGCGAACTTGCCAAAGCGCTGCTAATCGATGCGGCATGCGCGTGGACAGTCCCCGAAGACATGGATCGGCTTGGATATGGTATCGTTCCCGTAAAAATTGAACAGGTACTCGAAACCAGCAACGATGAAATCCGTTTTATGCTGAGCGGTGTGGCCACCGAACGCGAGAATTACAACTTCAGCATACCGGTCCCGGTATCTGGAGCATATCATCCCTCGGTAGCCAGAGCGACGTTATGTTACTTCCCCACTTGCAACAGAAACCAAGGCGTTGACTACACAGACACTGAACTCGATTTGCATTTTGGGCGCATCGACAACAATGGTCGGATCAAATCGCTTCAACCCAACAATCAAGGCGAAGATGACTGCACGACCGACGAGGAAAGAGCCCGAAAACAGCTACGAAAATGGGATAACGTAAAACACATTGCAGAATCGCTGACCAGTCGCAGCAGGGCCAAAAAGGCATATAGAAACCCTCTATGGGGCATGATGATTCGAAAATCATCCAGATATCAGAAAGGCTCTCACGCTCCGCAACGCTTTGGTGTCGTAGTCACCATCCACAACCTTAAAGGCGAGAATCGCATTGACACTTTTATGCGCCAATGCGCCGCACTTGGCTGGATAGTTGAACGAGTCGAAATCGACAATGAACTCAAGATCTATGAACACAGCCAGGTGGAAGTGGAATTCGAGTAGACGGAGACTCCAGAGAGTGACGAAATAACCATTACGGTGGTCTCCATCCCCGAGATTGTCCGCCATTGTGATTGACGCAAACATCGAAACAAGACCGCCGTCATTTTCGAACAGTGTGCGTATCACATTATCCCGTCAATGCCGCGAAAGAAGGTAACCACTATGAAGCGAGCTGATGAAGAGCCAACGCCCGAAGCAATTGATACCGCAATCTTTCAGGATCCGCTGCGCCGGCATGGCGAGGTCGAAAGATTCCTGCAAATGCTTCTTGCTGTAGAACCTCCCTATACGATCCTCGTCAATGCCCCCCTGGGGCTCAGGTAAAACGTTTTTTATAAAACAGGTCGAAAGAGTCCTGCGAATGGCAAATCCGGCGCTCGAGCAGGACACCGCAAAACTGGATTCGGTATTTGGTGCCACAGCAAAAGATCTTCTAGCCAACCCATTTCTGCCCATTTATTTCAACGCCTGGGAAGATGATTATTTCGATAATCCAATCCTGCCCATATTGGCAACAATCGCCATGTCGGTAGACGAATCAACCGTCCATGGAGAGGTAGACCCCTGGAGAAGCATCGGCGATATCATTGAGACAACGGCCTCGGTATTCGGACTAAACCTCAGCGTCAGCAATTTCGTTAAAGACTTTAACGGCGTCGATTTTCTCGAAAGATACAAAGAAGAGAAGAAGCTCCGAAGTCGAATAGACGAGCTCGTAAGAAACTATCTTCCCGGGATAGCAAATCGAGCCGTCATCTTTATCGATGAACTCGATCGCTGCCGGCCAGAATTCGCTGTAAAGGTACTCGAGCAAGCAAAGACTTTGTTTCAGCAAGATAACATTGTCGTAGTATACTAGACCGATATTTCACAGCTAGCTAATTCGCTCGAAGGAATATACGGGCCCAACTTTGATGGAGTTAAATACCTAGAGCGCTTTTACGATAAGCGTATAGAGCTAAACCCGGTAAAACCCGCCGACTATCTTTCGCTCAAGGGCGTTAATACGAAAATGGGATACGTTTTTGTAAACATAACGATAGAACTACTTAACTACAAAAAGGCTTCGCTCCGAGCCTGTAACAGACTGGCGGTATCAATCTCGGAACTCCTGGGCTACATTCTCAATTATCAAACTTACTACGGAGTCAACGAGATATCGATTTTCCCAAAACAATGCCTCCTGCCAGTTCTCAATGTTCTGGCCTACTATGAGCCTCTGTCTTGGTACGAGGTAAGAGCAGGCAGAGGCTATGACGCCGTATACGAGCTTGCTTGCCACAGCGAACTCTTTATTAAATGTCTCGATAGCGCAATCGAAGAAGCATGGGGGTCTAAAAAGGGTGAATTCCCCTATAACCAAGGTATTGAGAATAGGCACAAACGTTTTATAGAAGACCTTTGTGCCTTGATATATACCGACGACAGACTGGATCCAAGAATCGCCGAGTTAAATAACGACGTGCATTATTTCTCGCCAATAGACCAAGCGCTCTTCCACCGTTTGACCCCACCATCGGATTAAAGCAAAACTCGTCGGGCGGAGGCCACTAAGACCGCGACGACCTCAGCCCGACGAGTACACGGAAAATAACAGCTCAATCGTTAACATATCACCCATCTGCTTAAGTTCGCACCCAAGGAGACCGGCATGGTGCGGCATAGCTGCTTCCGGAAACTTTTGAATCAAAAAGCCAATCCCGGGCATCCCCCTGCATGTATCGCCCGGTCCTCTACGGTACCTCTCCCCAACTTAATCCAGAAAGTTCGCTGATGTTGACTGGTGTTCCCGTAAAATAATCCCCAACAAAATATGTGCAGAGTGCTGGCCTGGAGCTGCCTTCGGACCCTATTGGCTGCTCACCGAGAGGCTCCGCTATGAAACGACCCCTTTACTACCTGCTCTGCGCGATCGCGTGCACGTCCATGGTCAGCGCGACGTTGCCCATGGCAGCCATCGCAGAAGCCATCCAGCCTCGAGCAACAACCGAGCAGCAGGCGCAAGCCGACGCCACGAACAGCGACACAGGCAAGGCCGAAGACGGCACCAACACAAATGCGACAGCAGATACCGTAGAGGACGGCACGGCAACATCCACCGGCACCAGCGACGTCAACACGGAATCCGCTGACGCCACCCCCACCGACACCGGCACCCCCACCCCATCCCTCCGCGCCCAAACCAACCCCACGCCCGCCGCAATCTCCACCACATCACAAACCGGCAGCGCCCACTCCGCAACGTCAACCCAAAACGGCGTCACCTTCACCGTCTCGTGGAACGACGCCCCCGCGGGCACCGCGACGACCTTCCACGTAACCCAAACCAACGGCTCGTCCCAGGCCAAGGCGCGCATGGACGTGCCCACCTACTGGGACGGCGGCAGCCAGGAAAGCGTCTGCGACCCGTCGCGTCCGGCATGGGCCGGCTACTACAGCCTGGGCACCGCGGGCCACGACTTTACCTTCGACTTCACGGCATCGGGCACGTACCGCATCTACTTCTACTTTATGGACAGCGACAGAAACGACCCCCAAAACGACAAGGGAATCTACTACCTGCGCGCCACGGCGGAGGTGACCGTAAACGACGCCTCACGCCCAAGCGTCACGCAGATCGTCAACAACGCCGTGGCCCAGTGCAGGCAAGAGACAGACGGCTCGGAATACGACATGGCGCTGTGGCTCCACGACTGGACGCTCGACCAGCTGGAGTACGACCATAGCCTCAACTACTGCTCGGCCGAAAGCGGCCTCACGCGCCACCAGGGCACCTGCGAGAGCTACCAGCGCATCTACTCCAAGCTCCTTTGTTGATGTTCACTAAGAAGTGGTCCGAGTGATCACTGGGAAATAAGCACCGTGAGCACGAAAAATTGAGCAGTTTAAGCAAGAGGGCCGCGCTCCGGGGACCGGGGGCGCGGCCCTCGCCGTATGGTTTCCCCGGGCGGTTACTTTGGCGAGCCCGCCCGGGAAGGATGGAGGAGATGACCGTGCCCCTGGACACAGTGAATGATATACGGTCGATGGATGCCGCCGGGCGCTCGAGGTCCGAGATCGCCCGAATGCTCCACGTGAGCCGGAACACCGTGGCGAAGTACGCCGACATGGAGGACATGTCGCCCGCCGCGCCGATGCCCCGGAGGAGGGGCAGGCCCGCGCTCGAGGGCAACGAGGAATGGGTCGCGGGCGTTCTCGAGGCCGACCTCGGGGCCCCGAGGAAGCAGCGCCACACCGCCAGGCGGATCTACGACAGGCTCGTCGCCGAGCGCGGCTACGGCGGCTCTTACTCCACCGTGCAGAGGTTCGTCCGCGAGCTCAGGCTCGCCCGGGCGGCGGCGGGCGGAGAGGGGTACCTCGAGCTCGAGTGGGCGCCCGGCACCTGCCAGGTCGATTTCGGGAACTTCCGCGCCGCGGTCGGCGGGAGGACCCTCGACCTCAAGCTGCTGGTCGCGACGCTTCCGCACTCGAACGACCGGCAGTGCGTCGCCCTCATGTCGCAGAGGTCGGAGTGCCTGTGCTCCGGGCTGCTCGAGATCTTCCGCCGCTGGGGCCGCGCCCCGGCGGCGATGGTGCTCGACAACGCCACCGAGGCGGGCAGGATGGTACGCGGCGAGGTCACGGAATCGAGGCTGTTCTCGCAGTTCAGAGCCCACTACCGCTTCGAGAGCCGGTACTGCAACCCCTATTCGGGAAACGAGAAGGGCTCCGTCGAGAACGCCGTGGGGTTCCTCCGGCGCAACCTCCTCGTCCCCGTGCCGGCATTCGGCGCGCTCCCCGAGCTCAACGCGTTCCTCGCCGAGGGGTGCGCGAGGGTCAACGCGGCGGCGCGCTGCCGCGACGGCAGGCCGCACGGGGAGGCCTACCGGGAGGACCTCGCCGCCATGCGCTCCCTTCCCGGCGTGGAGTTCGACGCGGTGAGGTGGGTCACCGCCCGCGCCGACAAGCGCGGCTATGTCGAGGCCGACGGGCGCGAGTACGTCGCCGGGCCCGCCTGGCACGGGCGGAGCCTGCTCGTCGGCATGCGCGCGTCGACGGTGGAGATCCTCGCCGATCGCGGCCGCCGGGTCGCCGTCCTCCCCAGGGCCTTCGGGGAGGGCCCCGCGGTCCGGAACCCCCTCTCGCTCGTGCCCGCCATCATCGCCAGGCCGAGGGCCTTCGGGGAGTCGACGATCAGGCGCGACATGCCGCCGGGGCTCGTCGAGGGGATCGACCGGATGGACTCCGCCGGCAGGAGGCGCACGCTCAGGTCGATCGGCCGGGCGAGCGAGTCCTCGGGTTTCGAGGCGGCCTGCGAGGCGGCGCTCAGGGTCGTCGAGGGCGGCCGCGTCCCCGACGACGCCACGGTCGACGTGCTGGCGAGGCGCATCGCGGGAGGCGGCGGCGGGGCCGGCGGGGCCGACCTGTCGGTCTACGACG
>UQLC01000013.1 GCA_900541795.1 uncultured Collinsella sp.
CTATGAAGGGGCCCGCTCGGTCATGAGTTCCGAGCGGGCCCCTGCTGTTAGCTTGTGGCACTGAGTGGTTTAGGCCTCGTCGACGACCTTGAGGCCGCGCGTGTGATCGATCTCGTTGAGGAGGTTAACGCGACGCTCGTGACGGCCGCCCTCAAACTCGGCGTCGAGCCACTCGTCGACGATCATCTTAGCGAGCTCGGAGCCCACGACACGGGCACCAAAGGCGAGCACGTTGGTGTTGTTGTGCATGCGGGAGAGCTTGGCGCTGAAGGGCTCGGAGCACACGACGGCGCGTACGCCCTCGACCTTGTTGGCAGCCAGGCTAATCCCGACACCGGTGCCACAGATGAGGATGCCCAGGTCGACGTCGCCGTTGGCAACGGCCTTACCCACCTTGTAGCCGGCGATGGGGTAGTCAAAGCTCTCGGAGGTGTCGGTGCCAAAGTTCACGACCTCGCAGCCGCGCTCCTTCAGGTGCTCGGAGATGATGTTCTTGAGCTCGACGGCGGCGTGGTCGTTGCCGATACCAATCTTCATGAGTGGTTCCTCTCTGGTCTGTGCGGCGCAAATGCTAAAGGTTTTACCGCGTTCGACTGCATGATAGCGCGACTTTTGCGTAAACGCTCGGGCGTTTTTTGGTCAAACGCTTTAGCATGCAACAAGACCGGCTTCTCATGAATGAATGCTGTCAGTTTGTGCTTGAGCGCCGTCCGCCGGAACCATGGTTGCAGTTTTTGATGCATTGTTATCAAATAAAGGAGCTAACTATTTTTGAGAGCCAAGCCCGTTATGCAAGCAGGAGATACCTATGCCTACCGATTCCCTTCGTGATGCCGCGTTTTGCGATGTTTTGAACCGCGAGCTTGTCTGTGCACTCGGCTGCACCGAGCCCATTGCCGTTGCCTATGCAGCAGCGCTGGCGAGCCAGACGCTTGGCTGCGAGCCCGAGCATATGGACGTTGCCTGTTCGGGCAATATCATCAAGAACGTCAAGAGCGTGACCGTGCCCAACTCGGGCGGCATGCATGGTATTGAGGCGGCGGCCGTGCTGGGTGCCGTGGGCGGTGACGCCAAGAGCGCGCTCGAGGTCCTCGAGAGCGTTGACGACGAAGACCGTGCTCGCGTGGCCGAGCTTCTCACCGATGCCGGTTACTGCGATGTGTCGCTTGTCGAGGGTGTGCCCAACCTCTACATCAAGGTGACTGCTACGGCCGGGGGCCATACCGCGGTCGTCGAGATTACCGACCACCACACCAATGTCACGTGCCATACGCTCGACGGTATTCCGGTATGCGGCAAGTCGGCGGGGGAGTGTGCCGCCTGCGCCGAGCGCGTTGTGGCCGAGCGTGCGGCAGATAACGCCGATACCCCTATGAGCATTGAGTCCATCATCGACTTTATCGAGGACGGTGACATTGAGGACGCCCGCGCTGCCGTTGAGCGTCAGATTGAGCTGAACGGTGCGATCAGTGCCGAGGGCCTGGCGCACGCTTGGGGCGCCGAGGTGGGCCGTACGCTGCTGGGCGCTCGTGCCGATGACGTCGCCTGCCGTGCCCGTGCCCGTGCGGCCGCCGGGTCCGATGCCCGCATGAACGGCTGCGCGCTGCCGGTCGCCATCGTGTGCGGCTCGGGCAATCAGGGCATTACCTGTGCCTTGCCCGTTATGGAGTATGCCGAGTACCTGCGCTGCGACCATGATCGCCTGGTGCGCGCTGTGATGCTTTCTGATCTGATCGCCGTGCATATCAAGAGCTATATTGGTGCGCTCTCGGCGTTTTGCGGTGCTATTTGCGCCGCATGCGGTGCCGGTGCCGCGATTACCTGGCTGTGTGGTGGCACGCGCGAGCAGATTGGCGCGACGGTTTCGAACACGCTCGGTAACGTGGGCGGCATCGTGTGCGATGGCGCCAAGGCAAGCTGTGCCGCCAAGATTTCCGCTGCCGTTGATGCGGCGATTCTGGGCCACGATATGGCCATGCAGGGCCGCGGCTTCCGTGCCGGTGAGGGCCTGATCCAGGATACCGTCGAGCAGACAATCGCCAGCATGGGCTACGTGGGCCGTGTGGGTATGAAAGATACCGACGTCGAGATCCTCAACATCATGATCGGCAAGACTCGAGTCTGTTAGGACAGTTCGTTGGCTATTTGGTGTTCGTAGAAGGCTTCGATTACGGCGTTAAAGTCGCGGGCGAAGTCTTCCATGGTTCCGCGCCAGGTGGCTCGGCTGGGCTTGCCTTGGCCCACAAAGGCGGTTTGGATGCCGCAATCGGGGGACGGGAAGTCGCGTTTGGGATCGTTGCCCACCATAAGGACCTCGTGTGGCTCGAGTCCCATCACCTGAAGCTGCTCTAGATAGTAGGTGGCATCGGGCTTGCAGCGGGTGGTGTTTCCCATGTGCGTGACGAGCTCAAAGGGGGCGTCGGCCAGGTCGCCCCAGCCCATGCGGCACTCGATGGCCCCTTGGGGAAAGCTGGGGTTGGTAAAGAGCGCGCAACGCAGCCCTGCGTCCTGTACGGCCTGGAGCGCGGCGTGTGCGCCCGGCATGGCGTGGGCGTTAATGACATCGTCGTTCTTGTACGGAAGAACTTCGCGGTCATAGTAGGTAAACGCCTCGTAGATGAGGGGATCGGAGAGGCGGATCCCGCATCGGCGCTCGACCTCTTCTTGGTAAAACTCAAGATTGGTGCGGTTGTCCGTGCCGCTGCGGCGATTGGCGTTGAGGTCGACTAGGATGGTGCCGAGGCGTGCCATCGTGCCACCGCGGCTGCGGTGCCCGATATCCGCGAGCATCGAAGAGACATCCTTAAAATAGCGAAGGATGAACGCGTTGAGGTTGATGCTGAGAAGCGTCTCGTCCATATCGAAAACGACTGCTTTGAGCACGCGGGCACCTTTCTCGAAAAATCGATCTAGAATCGTTGGCTCCGGATACTTTACCCCAAAGCCGAATGCCTAGCTGGTTATCGTCAAGTTGCGGAGACGTGTGTTCATAAGATTACGAAAAAGTCTCCACACGAGTAAAAAATCGCAGTTCACGCTTGAAATCGAACTCATTTCCCCGTAACCTATACGAACGTGATTGCATAAGCGTCACATTAGTATCTGTCGGCTCCCGAGTGTTCCTAAACGTTGTGTGCTTGTCGCACCCTTCTGTAGGTCCTAGCAATCGGGGCCCCGTAGTTCGAAAGGGGTCCACCTTTGAGTGAGATTCAGAACTCGTCCATTTTCTCTCTTGACGATGTCAACGAGGAGGAGATGAACAACCTCATCGACGGTACGATTACCGACTTTGATGAGGGCGATCTCGTTAACGGCACTGTCGTTAAGATCGAGCATGACGAGGTGCTCGTTGACATCGGATTCAAGTCCGAGGGCGTTATCCCGGTCCGCGAGCTGTCCATCCGCAAGGACGCTAACCCTGCAGACATCGTTGCACTCGGTGATCCCATCGAGGCTCTGGTTCTCCAGAAGGAGGACAAGGACGGTCGTCTGGTCCTGTCCAAGAAGCGTGCCGAGTACGAGCGTGCTTGGAACCGCATCGAGGAGAAGTTCAACTCCGGCGAGAACGTCGAGGGCGAGGTTATCGAGGTTGTCAAGGGCGGCCTGATCCTCGACATCGGCCTGCGTGGCTTCCTGCCTGCTTCCCTCGTCGACCTCCGTCGCGTCAAGGACCTCACCTCTTACATGGGCACCCGCATCGAGGCCCGCGTCATCGAGATGGACCGTAACCGCAACAACGTCGTCCTCTCCCGTCGCGTCGTGCTCGAGGAGTCCCGTAAGGCCGAGCGCTCCGAGATCCTGTCCAAGCTCAAGTCTGGTATGCGTCTCCAGGGCACCGTTTCCTCCATCGTCGACTTCGGCGCCTTCGTCGACCTCGGCGGTATCGACGGCCTCATCCACATCTCCGAGCTCTCCTGGAACCACGTCAACCATCCTTCCGAGGTTGTCAAGGTCGGCCAGGAGGTCGAGGTCGAGGTTCTCGACGTCGATCTCAACCGCGAGCGCATCTCCCTGGGTCTCAAGCAGACCACCGAGGATCCGTGGCGCGCACTGGTCAAGAAGTACCCCGTCGGCGCTATCGTCGAGGGCACTGTGACCAAGCTTGTCCCGTTTGGCGCTTTCGTCGACCTGGGCGAGGGCATCGAGGGCCTGGTGCACATCTCCGAGATGGCCAACAAGCACGTCGACCAGCCTTCTCAGGTCACCCACGTGGGCGACAAGGTTCAGGTCAAGGTCATGGAGATCGACCTCGACCGTCGTCGTATCTCTCTGTCCATGAAGTCCGCTGCTGAGACTCTGGGCGTCGAGATCGAGGTTACCCCGCTTCCTTCCGAGAAGAAGGACGAGGAGACCGACGCCGAGTAAATCGGTTTGACGATCACTTGTTTTAAGGGATCCGTCCGCAATGGACGGGTCCCTTTTTGCTTTCGCTGCTGATGCACGCGATGCTACCCGGGCTGTCCACAGGCTATTGGGTTGTCGGTGAATGAAAAAATGCCGACATCCCGCCTCGGGGAGGAGGCGGGAACGCACCGAGTAGACGGAGGGGTGCGGAGCGCGGTCGCGTCTCGACTGACGACATTGCCCATCGACAACCCAATTGTACTGCATGGCGTGGTTCTTGGTTTATCGTGTCGAACGCTTGTGTTGTGCCATTGCCTGCGGCAACGGTGTGCTACACTCTTGCACTGCTGAGTGGGCCAGACGGTCGCGCGATGTGCTGTTTGCAGTACGCGTGAGGAAAGTCCGGGCTCCAGAGGGCGGGATGCCGGCTAACGGCCGGGCGGAGTGATCCGACGGAAAGCGCCGCAGAAAAGAAGACTCCCACCTGCGCCGCAAGGCGTAAAGGGAAAAGCTGAAACGGTGGTGTAAGAGACCACCAGCGTCGTGGCAACACGGCGGCTTGGCAAGCCCCATCCGGAGCAAGCGCGAATAGGAACGCTATGGGCCGGCCCGGTCCGCGTTCGGGTAGCGTGCGTGGAGCTGCACGGTAACGTGCAGACAAGATAAATGACCGTTCACGACAGAACCCGGCTTATAGGCCCACTCAGCAACTATGTTGACGCTGCGACGGCGTCAGCTGGCCGATTTGGCGCTCATTCGTCGGTCGCCGCCATAAGGCGTGCTCCCTCCTCTTTCGGGCCAAATCGACTCAGCTGACGCCGTCTCGCTGCTTGTGCCTGGTCATCGGCAGCCTCATTTCTGTTGCAATCTCGTCTTTCAAGGCACCTTGCTCGCGCTGACGGGTTCTCGCTGTTGGTGACGGTATCATTGGCGTTTCCGTTCTTGTTGGCGAGGTCAACGGTGCTGTCTTTGCCGTATTATTGAGGCTGTTTGTTGCTGCGCTTTATTCTGTTGAGGGACTTTGTTGGACAGCTATTTTACTCTGCAATCGAATATTGAGGCTTCGGGCGAGTTTGTGGACCGCAAGAGCCGGTTTATTGCCCAGCTGGTCCATATTGAGTCCGAGGACGAGGCGAATGCCTTTATCGAGATGGTTCGCAAGCGTCATTACGACGCTCGACACAATGTTCCCGCGTGGATTTTGGTCGATGGACGCGAGCGCCAGAGCGATGATGGTGAGCCGAGCCGCACGAGCGGTATGCCGACGCTCGAGGTGTTGCGCGGTGCGGAGCTCAAAAATGTTTGCTGCGTAGTGACGCGCTATTTTGGCGGCACGCTGTTGGGGCCGGGCGGCCTGGTTCGCGCCTATACTGCGGCGACGCAAGCGGCGGTGGCCGCGGCTCAGGAGGCCGGGCGGATCGTCGAGATGACGAGTGTCGTGCCTGTTGACGTGCATGTGGCCTATCCGCAGTATGAGCAGGTGCTTCGCTTGGCCCAGGATTCCGGTGCCAAGGTTTCGGATACCGAGTACGCGGATGCCGTGACACTTCATTTGGTGTTTAAGGCGGGGGAGCAGGAGTCGTTTTGCGCTAAGATGCGCGAGCTTATGGCGGGGCGCGAAGAGATTGAGGTCAGCACTCCCGAATTTGCCGAGTTCTAACGGCGACGGCCGGCGTGCTTTTGGACGGATCCCAAGCACACCGACCGTCGTTTTATGTCGCTGCCGTTTACTCGGCGAGCTGCTTTAGTACATCACAGGCGATTTCGACGGCATCGTCGATGCAACCGGGACAGCTGCGGAGCGGACCCTTGTCCGATCCGATGCCCTTGAGCGTGCCGCAGACGGTCGTCGTGTTCTTCTCGCCAAAGCGCTTGGCAATCTCGCGCGACAGCTTGTAGGTCTGGCCCTTGGTCTTCGGGTTTTCCATGCCATCGCTCATTACAAAGCCCATGATGGCCACGGCGCCCGAGATGGCGCCGCAGGTCTCGGTCATACCGCCCATGCCGGCGCCAAAGCCCTCGGTGAGGGTAAAGGCGACCTGGGGGTCGAGCCCGACAGCGGGCGCGAGCGTGCAGGCGACGGCCTGGGCGCAGTTAAAGCCACGGGCGTGGTATTCGGCAGCCTGAGCCTGACAGGCGGTGATGTCGAGCTGGGCCGTATCGATTTGCTTCATCGTTGTCTCCTTGGTTACGGTGTACCCGCCTATGGTACCCGTGACGGGGCATGTAATCATCGAGAGCTTCATGTATGCCTCGTTTTTATCTATCGAGCAAATGCCCAAGGCTTGAGATAAATACCTCTGATCAATTTGTCCCTTAACCTACCTTGGGGATGGGTTGAGAGGGGTGCAGGGTAGCGGTATCGTGAACCGAATAAAATGTAACCCAGGCAAGGGAGCTAGATATGAGCGAGCAGACCATCGGAACTACATGTGTTCAGGGCGGCTATCACCCGGGAGATGCGGAGCCGCGCCAGGTGCCCATCTACCAGTCCACCACGTGGAAGTACGACACGTCCGAGCACATGGGTAAGCTGTTTAACCTAGAGGAGTCGGGCTACTTCTACAGCCGTTTGCAGAACCCCACGTGCGATCTCGTTGCCGCCAAGATCTGCGAGATGGAGGGCGGCACCGCTGCGATGCTCACGAGCTCGGGCATGGCTGCGAATTTCCTCGCGATCTTTAACGTGGTCGGTGCCGGCGATCATGTGGTCGCGAGCTCTGCCATTTACGGCGGTACGTATAACCTGCTCGCCCACACCATGGGCCGCATGGGCGTGACCTGCACGTTCGTTGCCCCCGACTGCACCGACGAGGAGCTCGAGGCGGCATTTGAGCCCAATACCAAGCTCGTCTTTGGCGAGACGATCGCCAACCCCGCCCTCGCCGTGCTCGATATTGAGCGCTTTGCCAAGGCCGCACATGACCACGGCGTGCCGCTGATGGTCGACAACACCTTCCCGACGCCCGTGATGTGCCGTCCCTTTGAGTGGGGCGCCGACATCGTTACGCACTCTACCACCAAGTACATGGATGGACATGCTGCCTACCTGGGCGGCGTGATCGTCGACCACGGCCAGTTTGACTGGATGGCCCATGCAGACAAGTTCCCGGGTCTCACCACGCCCGACGAGAGCTACCACGGCGTGACGTATGCCGAGAAGTTCGGTCGCGAGGGTGCCTTCATTACCAAGGCAACCGCTCAGCTCATGCGCGACCTCGGCCCCATGCAGAACCCGCAGGCGGCCTTCTTCCTGAACAGCTCGCTCGAGAGCCTGCATGTACGCATGCCGCGTCATTGTGAGAACGGCCTGGCCGTTGCCAAGTTCCTGCAGAGCCATCCCAAGGTACGCTTCGTGAGCTATCCGGGCCTGGAGGGCGATAAGTACTATGACATCGCTCAGAAGTACATGCCCAACGGTACCTGCGGCGTTGTGAGCTTTGGCTTTAACGGTGGTCGCGCGGCGGCCGAGACCTTTATGAAGAGCCTCAAGCTCGCCCAGATCGCCACGCACGTGGCCGACGCCCGCACCTGCTGCCTGCATCCCGCTAATGCCACGCATCGCCAGATGAACGATGAGGAGCTCATCGCCTGTGGCATCTCCGCCGACATGGTGCGCCTGTCGTGCGGCCTCGAGGATACGGCCGATCTGATTGCCGACCTTGAGCAGGCACTCGAGCAGTGCTAGGCTAGCGTTCGCATAAGGCGCCGATGCTGGCAGAAAGCTTCGGCGACCTTTCGTTCCGATTCCGTAGGCGGGACCCCAATCGCGACTGTTTGTAGGCGATTGGGGCCCCGTTTTTGCGTTGCGCCACTCGAAAGGATGGATATGGAGAAAACCGCAGAGCAGCTGCGCCGCGAGCACATTGCCCTTGAGGGCGACACCCATGGCAAGAACAAATGGGCGATTCTGTTTACCGTGCTCATCATGACGTTTATGTCGTGTCTGGATTCGACCGTCGTGACCGTGGCGTTGCCCGTGATGCAAAAGGAGCTGGGCGTGGGCCTCGAACGCATTCAGCTGGTGAGTTCGGTGTACCTGCTTGCGACATGCGTGGCTATGCTGCCGTTTGGCCGCTTGGGCGACGTGCGCGGCAAGGTGGGCGTATTCCAGCTGGGCGTCATCGTTTTTACGGCCGGCTCGCTGCTGTGCGGCCTTTCGAGTTCGCTCGAAGTTCTTATTCTGGCACGCATTGTGCAGGGCGTCGGCTGCGCGGCGGCCATGGCTAACAACATGGGTATCATCACCGAGTCGTTTCCGGCGCGCGAACGAGGCCGTGCCATGGGTATTCTCGCGACCTTTGTGGCCCTCGGCATGATGTGTGGCCCCGTGCTCGGCGGCATGCTGGTGGCAAGCTTTCCCTGGGAGAGCATCTTCCTCATCAACCTGCCCATTGGCGTCATCTCGTTTATCGTGGGGCTCTATACGCTGCCGCATGTTAAGCCGGAGGCTGGCGAGCGACCCATGTCCCTGATCGAGGCTGCTCGTCGCTGCTTTGCAAATTCGGCCTTCACCATCAACCTCGCCTGCATGCTCATCGTGTTCGTTGGTATTGGCGCATCCGAGTTTATCCTGCCGTTCTATTTTCAGGACGCCCACGGCTTTGGTTCCGACATTTCCGGATTGCTGTTTTTGGCGCTGCCGATGGTGAATGCCTTTATCGGCCCGCTTTCGGGTGCGGTTTCGGACCGTGTTGGCTGCGAGGGTCCCACGGCGGTCGGCCTGGGCGTGTACGTGTGCGGGCTCTTTGCGGTAAGTACGCTCGACGAGCACTCTTCCATCCCTGTGATTGTGTGCTGTGCCGCGTTTATGTCGTGCGGTACGTCGATTTTCCAGAGCCCCAACAACTCGCTGTATATGGGCTCGGCTCCGCGCGAAGCGCTCGGCTTTGCGGGCAGCCTGGGTAGTTTGGCACGCTACGCCGGCATGGCGCTCGGCATTACGGCGGCGTCGCATATCCTGTATGGGCAGATGAGCGTGGCAATGGGCGAGGCCGTGACCAGTTTTGTTACAGGTCGTCCGGACGTATTCCTATTCGGCTTTCGCTCGGTGTTCTACGTACTCATGGCTGTGGCCGCCGTGGGCTTTGCGCTTGCCATGGTGCGTTTGGTGAAGATGCGCGCCCGCCATTAGCATGTTGGGAGGCTGTCTGCCACGATTCGCGCCGTCCCAAAAAGACTGGTTTGTGGTGCGATGTGGCTTGTGGGGCGGGCGGGGGTCGGTCCGTGGTAGACTATCGAACAACGTTTATTAATCGCGCGGTATCGTTGCCGCGAGAAGGGGTTGCGCCATGCAGGAGCTTGAGGATCGTATTCGCCATGACGGCATCGTAAAGGCCGGTAACGTCCTTAAGGTTGATGCCTTCCTCAACCACCAGTGCGACGTTGAGCTGTTCGACCACATGGGCGCCGAATGGGCCCGTCTGTTCGAGGGTGTCGAGATCAACAAGATCCTGACGATTGAGGCTTCGGGTATTGGTATGGCCTGCATCGCAGCTCAGCATTTTGGCGGCGTGCCGGTGGTCTTTGCAAAGAAGGCCCAGTCCATCAACCTTGACGGCGAGCAGTATGCCACGACCATCTATTCCTTTACCAAGCAGAAGGAGTACCCGGTCATTGTCGGCAAGCGCTTTCTGTCCGAGGGCGATAAGGTCCTGATTATCGACGACTTCCTGGCCAACGGCTGCGCGCTTGAGGGCCTTATTAAGATCTGCGAGGCTGCGGGCGCCGAAGTTGCCGGCATTGGCATTGCCGTTGAGAAGGGCTTCCAGGGCGGCGGCGATAAGCTCCGTAAGCGCGGCTTCCGCGTTGAGAGCTTGGCCCGTATCGCCGATATGGACTGCGAGAACGGCGAGATCACCTTCGCCTAAGCGCGCAACACAAGCGATTGGTATGCGATGTGACAAAGGGACTGTCCCTTTGTCACATTTTTTGTATGAGGGGAGGTGTTGATATGGACGAGAACAAGATGGGCTGGCGCGAGTATGCGCGCTTTGCCGAGATGTCGGTTGAGGAGCTGGCGCGCGATTGCGAGGTACAGGTGTTTCGCGCGACGGGTCCGGGTGGGCAGGGCGTGAACACGACGGACTCTGCGGTGCGCATGAAACATGGGCCCACGGGGATTGTCGTGACGGCGCGTGAGAGCCGCAGCCAGTTTCAGAATCGCGCGAGCTGCCTGCGTAAGCTGCGCGCTGAGCTTGAGCGTCGCGGGCGTCCACCGCGCCGACGCGTAAAGACTAAGGTGCCTCTGCGCTCTCGCCAGCGCAGGCTCAATGACAAGCACTTCAACGCGATAAAAAAGGCCAACCGTCGCAAACTGGGCAGCGACGAATGATCTTCTCAATACGTTGCGGTGAAATAGGGACTGTTTTGCGGCTTTTGCTGCATAAACAGTCCCTATTTCACCGCAACTTAGGTGGGGTTAGCGGGTGGGGTGCCAGACGTGGAGGGCGCCGGCGAGGATGTCGACCTCGATGCGCGAGGCGACAACGGGCTCGCCGTCGGCCTGAATGGGGTAGTCGGGCTCCTCAAAGGTAAGCTCGGCATGGCGACAGCGGCGCATGCGAACCGGTGGCAGCTTGGTATGGTGGCCATCTTTGGCCGAAAGGAACATGGGAAGCGCGACCGCGCGCGGAACGGGGCCGCAGGCGTAGCAGACGTCGAGTATGCCGTCGCACGGGTCGGCGTTGGGACAGATGCGATAGCCCGAACCATAGGTGGGTCCCAGCTGGATGGCCATGATAATCGCCCGCACGCGCTCGGCGGGCGCGCCATCAAAGCTGATGGTCATGGGGTAGTTGCGATAGCGTAGGCCAAACTGCTCAAGTCCCGAGAGAGTGTAGAGCGGAGCGCCCGTCAAGCCCGTCTTTTTGCGCAGCTTGGTGGTGCCCAGGCCGATGGCGGCATCGATGCCGACCGAAAGTGTCTGGTCGTAGTACTCAACGGTAGCCTCGCCGCTGCCGCTCGCAGGGCTCCACGAGCGAATGCGCCCGATGTCCTGACGCTGCAGCTCGCAGGTGAGCAGCGCGCCAAAATCCTTGCCGGAGAAATCGTCGATGCCGAGCGTTTGGGCAAAATCGTTGCCGGAGCCCACGGGCAGGACGGCAAGGGCGGGGCGGGTGCCCTCCTCTTGCGTCATAAGCCCGTTGACGACCTCGTGAATCACGCCGTCGCCGCCAAGGGCGATAACGGTGCGATAGCCCTGAGCCTGTGCGGCCAGCTCCTTGGCGTGTCCCATGCGCTCGGTCAGCACCAGGTCAAACTGGGATGCGCGCGCGGTCATATCCAAAAAGCGTTGCAGGCGCTCGGCAACTTCGCGCGCCGCACCCGACTGGGCGGCTGGGTTGGCGATGATGAGCGTGCGGGCAAAATCAGTTGCATGCATGGGGCGACTCCCGGCGTATGACGTGACGGTGCGGTCGCGCTCAGGTCGAATTGCCCCCGATTGTGGCTGCACGGCGAATACTAACGTCTACTCTATCAGGTCGTTGTGGCGCTCGATGGCATCCGCTACCGTACCGCCCTCATCCACAATAAGCGAACGGCGCTTGGGTGAGATGATGCGCTGGGCGGGGTACACGCCGCGGTGTCCGCCGGTTAGGTAGCTGATAAAGGCCACGATGACAAAGAACCCGGCGGCCGTGCCGTGGAACAGGTCGATGGCCATCATGCAGGTGGTGATGGGCACGTTGAGGCCGGCGCAGAACACGCCGAGCATGCCGAGAGCCGCCAGAAAACTGGGGTCGAGCCCGGTAAGGCAACCTATCCAGCCACCGAGTGCCGCACCGATGCCAAACAGGGGCGTGACCTCGCCGCCTTGGAAGCCAGCGCCCAAGGTGAGCGCTGTGACGACCAACTTGATGACTGCGTCCGCCAGGGTGGTGTTGCCGGCAAATCCGGCGCCGGAAAGCCACGTGGAAAGGCCGGCGTAGTCCCAGGCGTCGAGGAGGGCATAGGCGGCCAAAACCACGAGTGCGCCTATGAGTGCGCGAACGAGGTAATTGGTGATAAAGCGACCGTACAGGCTCTTGACGGTTCGAACTGACCAGGCAAAGAGGCGTGCCGTCAGACCGAAGATAATGGCACTGATAACAACGATGACAACCGTCCGTGGTGTCATGTTGGGAACGCTGGCGATAACATTCGCCTCGTACTCGGTTCCCAAGGCAAGCGACGTAAAGTAGCCGGTAAACGAAGCGACCAGGCAGTAGATGCCCGCGGTGTAGTCGATCTTGCCGATGAAGCACATCTCCATGCCAAAGAAAGCCCCGGCAAGGGGCGAGCCGAACACGGCGCCAAAGGCCGACGAGATGCCGGCGAGCATGAGGTCGTGGTGGTCATGCTTTTTGAGGTGGGCGAGGCTCGAGATGTTGCTGGCGATGGTGCCGCCGATCTGCACCGCTGCGCCCTCGCGACCGGCCGAGCCGCCCGTCAGATGCGTGAGCGTGGAGCACACAAACGTGAGGATAGCCATACGGGCGTGGATAAGTCGCGTGCCCAGGGCGGAGTCGATGACCAGGTTGTTGCCGCGTTTGGCGGCAAGACCGTGGTTTTTGTAGACCCACGCGGTGGCAACACCCACCACAGGAAGCAGGGCATAGATCCACGCATGGTGCTCGCGATACTCGGTCGCGATGTTCAGCGAGGCCAAAAATGCCCAGGCGGCAACACCCATGGCGAGCGAAACAATCACGACGAGCGCGAGCAACTTGGCGCTCGCGAGCAGATTGCGGGCGTTGCGGCGCGTGTCGGCGGCCAAGAGCTGCTCGGAGCGGGTGAGCTGATGCCTGCCAGTCATGATGACGTCGTTCAGGGAGAAGAAGCCGCCCTCGTCGAGTGGCAGGGAGTTGTCTTGCTCTTCGCTTTCGCTGTCTGATGTGTCGGTAAAAGCCATGGTGTCCTCTTCTTTGGTTGCAACGCAAGCATTATAGAACGTGACAAACGTGTCGAGCCGGTGGGTTGGTTTCGGTTTGCGTTTCGCGGTCAGTAGCCGACAGATGTATGCGCGGCTGTAGAACGAGTTTCGACATGGCGGCGGGGGATTATACTGAATCAAACATAAAGAATCGGCGACACTCTTGCGCGCCGCGTCATGTTAGAGGTGTATATGGCAGAGAAGCTCATTCCGTTGGAGGACGCGCAGGCAATCGTCTTGTCGCATGTGAATCTGACCGGGGTTGTCGAGATTCCCGTGTGGCGGGCGGCGGGTCTTCCCTTGGCCGAGGATACCGTGGCCGATATCGATATCTCGCCGTTTGCCAACAGCGCTATGGACGGATATGCCGTACGCGTCGCTGATCTTGTCACGGCGTCAACCGATGCGCCGGTGACGCTTTCCGTTGTCGGGCACGAGGCGGCGGGTCACGTGTTTGAGGGCACGATCGGCGCGGGCGAGACGGTGCGTATCATGACGGGTGCGCCGGTGCCGGAGGGCGCTGATGCCGTGGTGAAGTACGAGATCGTCGAGGTTCTTGACGGCGATGGCAACGAGGGCTCGCACGTGTGCTTTTCGGCACCGGCAAAGGTAGGGGAGAATGTTCGCTCTGCCGCCGAGGAGGCCCATGTCGGAGATGTCGTGATGCACACCGGCGAGGTTGTGGCGCCGGCGGGTGCGGGCCTGCTGGCAAGCGCCGGATACGCGAGCGTGAAGGTGCACGCCGCGCCGCGCGTGGGCATCATCTCGCTGGGTACGGAGCTGGTTTCGCCAAGTGAGGTGCCGGCGCGTGGTCAGATTCGCGATTCCAATTCGTCAGCGCTGATGGCAGAGGCGCTCGCTGCTGGCGCCGAGCCTGTGTTCTATGGCATTGCGCCCGACGACGAGCGGACGATATCCGAGCTCGTGCACCGCGCGGTGCGCGAGTGCGATTTTGTCATTACGAGCGGTGGCGCCTCGGCCGGAGACTACGATTACGTGACGGCGCTTGTCCAGCGTGAAGGCGAGGTCCTGTTCGACCGCATCTCGATGCGCCCCGGCAAGGCCATCACGTTTGGCCTGCTCGGCGGCAAACCGTATCTGGGGCTTTCGGGCAATCCGGCGGCGGCATACGTGGGCTTCGAGATGCTCGCGCGCCCGGCGATTCGCAAGATGCGTGGCTTTGCCGAGGGCGCGCGCCCCGTGCAGCAGGCAACGCTCACACACGGCGTGAAGAAGCGCCAGGACCGTCGCTTTTACGACCGTGCCTCCGTTGCGCGCGATGCCCAGACCGGCGAGCTCATGGTGACTGAGGCCAAGAGCCAGAACTCGGCATTGCTCGGCACGATGCAGCGCGCGAACTGCCTGCTGCGCATTAACGAGGGCCCGTGCGAGTTCGAGGCGGGCGATGTCGTGGATGTCGTCCGCGTCGACCTGCCCGAAGGAACGGTGCTGTAGGAGGATGACGATGGAGTTGAAGATTTCGATCGTGACGTGTTCGGACACGCGCGATCTTGCCCAGGACGAGGCCGGAGCCGCACTCGAGGAACTCATCGCGGCGCAGGGCTGGACGGTCGCCTCGCACGTGGTTGTGCGCGACGACGTCGACGAGATCGGTGCCGCTATCGTGGATGCCGCCGACGAGTGCCATGCCCACGTCGTGCTCACCTGCGGCGGCACGGGGCTTTCGATGCGCGACGTGACGCCCGAGGCGACGCGTGTCGTTTGCAACCGCGATGTGCCGGGCATTGCCGAGGCGATTCGCGCGTACTCGATGACCAAGACGCGCCGCGCCATGCTGTCGCGTGCCGTGTGCATGCAGCGCGGTCATACACTTGTCGTAAACTTTCCCGGTTCCACCAAGGCGGCTCGCGAAAGCTGGGAGGCGATTGCCGATCAACTGGAGCATGCAGCTCAGATGACGGCGGGCGGCGGGCACAGCAAATAAGTGTTTCACCTGCGGCGGAGCGACCAAAACGGTTGCTCCGCCTTTTTGTTTGATGCCAGGGTGAAGCCGACTCGCGCCGTAATCTGAAAATATATTCTCAGACGAGAATAATTTCTCACCATCATTATTCGCGCTGAAGTATAATCTGATTACAGAATAAAGCCCGTGGTGGGTACCCGGGCGCAACGTTCGAAAGGGTTGAACATGTTCGATATGGTTTCTCGCCGCGGATTCGTCTCGCTCTCTGCCGTCGCTGCTGCCGGTCTCGGTCTTGCCGGTTGCTCGGGCAACAAGACGTCCGAGCCGGCCGGCTCCGATGCCGGCTCTGCCAAGTCTTCCTCTAAGAAGAAGGCTGTTGAGCTGCAGGTCTTCGCTGCCAACTCGCTCGAGAAGGCTCTGCCCGAGGTTCAGGAGCTCTACACCGACCAGACCGGCACCACCTTTGCCGACACGCAGTTCAAGGCCTCTGGCGACCTGGTCGAGCAGATGAAGGCCGGCGCCGCCGTCGACGTACTCATCACCGCTTCCAAGGGCACCATGGACGATGCCGAGACGGCCGAGCTCGTCGATGCCGACACCCGCGAGGACATGTTCGTCAACGACCTCGTGATCATTCGCGCCGAGGGCTCCGACACCAAGGTCGAGGCCATCGCTGACGTCGCGAACCTGGACGGCAAGATCGCCATCGGCGACGCCAAGACCGTTCCGGCCGGCAAGTACGCCAACCAGGCGCTGGCCTCCGTTGGCCTCTACACCGGCACCGAGGGTGACGACGGCGAGTACGCAACCGAGATTGTCGACAAGGTCGCGCTGGCAGATAAGGTCGGCACCGCCGCCGCCTACGTCTCTACGGGCGACTGCGTGGCCGGCTTTGTCTACAGCTCCGATATCTTCCGCTACGACGGCGTTGAGCAGGCGTTCGTGTGTCCCGAGGATTCACACAAGCCCATCGTGTACCCGGGCGCCGTTGCCGAGGGCTCCGAGCACGCCGACGAGGCCAAGGCGTTCATCGATTTCTGCCTGACCAACAAGAAGGCGCAGAAGATTTGGGCCAAGTACGGCTTCGAGCTTTCCGAGTAGTGCATAGCTGAGCTACATAACGATATGCTTGAGGGCGGGCGTTCTTGCGATCGTCCGCCCTTTCTAGATTGAAGCGGTGCGTCCGCGCGCCGTTGCCCTGTGTTTGAGGAGTCGCTCGTGTCAAGGAAAACGATTCGCCTGCTCGCCGTGCTGGCTGGGGTTCTCTGCGCACTGACCTCACTGCCCCGGGGTGCCCGTGCCGAGGCGCTTTTTTCTACCGCCGATGGCCGTCAGGCGACCGAGGACTCCGCGCTTATCGATGGCGTCGAGTTTGGTCTTAATGCGTTTGAGCGCAACGCCAAGGGAACGGCGCGTTCGTTTGCGGGTCAGCCCGAGGGCTATCGTTTTCCTATCTACAATAAGACGTCGCTAGTAACGGTGACGACGCCCAAGAGCATTGTGGTGTGGGTCGATGCGCATACCGCCAAGGAAACGGGCCTCGATATCGCAAGTGCCTCTGACCTAAAGGCGCTCAAGAAGATGCTCGTGGGGCTCGACAAATCGCACTCCATGGGCGGGGCGCTGCTGGAGGATTCCAAGCTCGAGTGGGTGTTTACCTCGGACAATGAGTTGGTGCAGGACGATTGCCGCTATCAGTTTAAGGTGAAGGGTGACGACGGCGACTACTACACCGTCGTAAACGCCGCGGACGCCACGAATGCGAATCTCGACCTGGGTGATGGTGCCCTGTGGAGCGATAACGCCGCCCTGGTGCCGTATGCGAACGTCTCGACGACGGAGCCCTCGTCGCTGGCGGAGCATGCCGCGACCTTCTTCGGCGGCATCGATTACCGTCCGTTTTGGGTGTCCATCAAAACGAGCGGACTTGCCCTGGTGATCGCGTTTATGCTGGGCCTGTTTGCCGCCTGGAAGACTATGGGAACCACGAGCCGCGTGAAGGGTTTGCTCGACTCGGTCTTTACGATCCCTATGGTGCTGCCGCCCACGGTCTGCGGCTTTTTGCTGCTCATGTTGTTTGGCCGCTCGACGGGGGTTGGCCAGTGGCTTGTCGCCCACGGCATTTCGATTGTCTTTACGTGGCCGGCGGCGGTGATCTCTGCCGTGGTGGTGTCGTTCCCGCTGGTCTACCGCACAGCGCTCGGAGCTTTCGAAAGTCTCGATACGCAGATGCTCGACGCCGCTCGCACGCTGGGCTGGTCCGAGCGACGTATTTTTGCCAAGCTCATGATGCCCCTCGGCTGGCCCTCGATTGCCGCCGGCACGGTGCTCGCCTTCGCGCGTGCCATGGGTGAGTTTGGCTGCACGCTTTTCTTTGCGGGCAACTACGCCGGCATTACGCAGACCATTCCCATCGCCATCTATTTTGAGTGGATGGGCGGTAACACGTCGGTGGCGCTCTTTTGGGTTGTCGTCGTGATTGTGTTTAGCTTCTTGGTCATCCTGTTCATCAACATGTATACGGCGCATTCGCAAAAGTATCGCGAGCGCGGCCTTTCCCGTGCGGAGCGCAAGCAGGCCAAGGAGCTCGCCGGACAGGGCGATTCGCTAGATCCCATCGGTGGCGATGCCCTGCGTATCGATCGCGAGGCGCTGGCCGAGCTTATGCGCGATGACGCGGTCGCGAAGGGAGGTCGATAGCCCATGTCGCTCGTTCTGGATATTAAAAAGCGCTACCCCGGCTTTACGCTCGCCATGCAGCTTGAGGCTGGCGAGGAGCGCGTGGCCTTGCTTGGGGCTTCGGGCTGCGGTAAGAGCTGCACGCTGCGTTGTATCGCCGGCGTGGAGACGCCCGACGAGGGCAAAATCGTCGTCAACGGCGTGACCTTCTTCGACTCTGCCGCGGACATCAACCTATCGCCCCAGGAGCGCAAGTGCGCCCTGCTGTTCCAAAACTATCAGCTGTTCCCCAATATGACCGTGGCCGATAACGTGTGCGCCGGCGTTGAGGATGCGGGCGACGCCACGGCACGCAAGCAGCTTGCCAAGCGCTATCTGGGCATTTTTGGCCTGGACGACTTTGCCGACCGCTATCCCGCGCGCCTTTCGGGCGGGCAGCAGCAGCGCGTGGCGCTTGCCCGCATGGTGGCGGCGCACCCGGGCATCTTTATGTTCGACGAGCCCATGAGCGCGCTCGACGCGTATCTCAAGAGCGCGCTTGAGCAAAATATGCTCGACCTGTTTGACGTCTGCAATCGTACTGTGCTCTACGTGAGCCACGATATCGATGAGGCGTGCCGTCTGTGCGAGCACATTTGTGTGATGCATAACGGGCATGTGGAGGAGATTGGCTCCGTAGAGGACGTGGTTCGCCGACCGCAAACGTTGGCCGCGCTGCGTCTGACGGGCTGCAAGAATACGAGCCGTGCGCGCAAGATGGGGCTCCAGGAAGTTGAGGCTCTGGACTGGGGCATGACCTTCAATGTTGGTCATGAGGTACCCGACGACGTGGCGTACCTGGGTATTCGCGCGAGTTACTTCCATGTGGACAATCGTGCCGAGCGTGGTCGCAACAGCTATGACCTGCATGTGGCTCGCGTGAGCGATTCGCGTTTTGAGCGCTTGGTACTGCTGGATGTTCCGCGTGCCGACGCTCCGACGCGCCTGCAATGGAAGGTCAACAAGGTGAGTGTGCCTGTCGAGGAGTTGCCGCAGGCAGGGGAGACCTTGCGCATGCATTTTGATGCGAACAGAATCCATCTGGTTTGCCGGTAGTGCGGCGTTCGGTGCGGCCGGGGATAAAGTCCTCGGCCGCCGTATCGCTTTTAGGCCTACCGTTCGCCGAATGATTGATGACAAAACCTTATCAAACAAGATAATAATTTATTAAACGACGGTGTCTGTCGCTGTCGTACGCGTGTCGGCGGTGTTCGTTTGGACGACAACCGTTGATATAGTTACCTTCGACGAGAAAAGGAGGGCGCGCCGATGCCGCAGAAGACATATTCGCGTCGCGTTGCCGCGCGCGCCCTCTATATGGCTCGGAGTCGCATATGAGCAGGTATGTTCACGGCTCCGGGAGAGACGACGCACAACTAAATAACCGATCGCAAGGCAGGTTCCCCAAAATTTCGGGTTTACGCGCGGCTGGGTTTTCGCCCCCCACCGTGCAGCAATACCGTAGCTATTCATTTTTGGTTCGAGAGGGGAGCCGTTATGGTTGAAGCATTCGAAGAGGTTAAGCTGCCCAGCACGTTTGAGGAGTTCAACGAGCAGCGTAAGGCGGCGTTTATTCGCGTTAAGGATTACAAGCAGGCCGGCAACCGTCTGATCGGTTTCTTGTGCAGCTACACACCGCTCGAGATCACCGATGCCGCGGGCGCCGCGACGGTGGCGCTGTGCGGTACGTCCGACGAGGTGATCCCCGATGCCGAGAAGGTGCTGCCGGCAAACCTGTGCCCGCTCATCAAGTCGACCTACGGATTTGCCTACTCGCAAAAGTGCCCGTTTACGTACTTTAGCGACATGATCATCGGTGAGACCACCTGCGACGGCAAAAAGAAGATGTACGAGCTCCTCAACGAGCTCAAGCGCACGCACATCCTGCATCTTCCGCAGGGCCGCGATCGCGCCTACGAGCGTGAGGGCTGGTACGAGGAATGCCGCATGCTCAAGGAGGAGCTCGAGAACTTCTACGGCATCACGATTACCGACGATGACCTGCGCGCTGCCGTTCGTCGTCGAAACCGCCTGCGTGCCGCGCAGCTGGAGATGTTTGCGCTGCAGGCCAACCAGCCGGCGGCCATGAGCGGCGTCGACCTGATGAGCACCATGTTCGCTGGTACGTTCAGCTTTGATATCGAGGCCTATACGGAGCAGCTGGAGCAAAAGGTTGCCAGGCTGCACGAAGCCTACGACGCGGGTGAGCGCCCGGTCGCGGCGGATGCCAAGCGCATCCTGATCACCGGTTGCCCGGTGGGCGGCGTGATCAACAAGATCGGTCGCACCATCGAGTCCAACGGTGGCGTGGTCGTGTGCATGGACGACTGCTCGGGCGAGCGCACGGCGGCCATGATGATCGATCCGGATGCGCCCGATATCCTGCGCGCCATTGCCGATCGCTACCTGGACATTAACTGCTCGGTCATGACGCCAAACGACGGTCGTATGGAAAACACACTGGCCATGTGCGAGAAGTACCACGTCGATGGCGTTGTCGAGAGCGTGCTGCAGGCGTGCCACACCTTCAACGTTGAGAGTGCTCGTATGCAGGAGGCCATTGAGGGTGCGGGCATTCCGTACATGAAGATCGAGACCGACTATAGCAATGGCGACATGGGTCAGATCGAGACCCGAATCGCCGCCTTTATCGAGACGCTCTAGCTTCCTCAGGCACCGGATCTTGCCCCTCAAACCGTCGCTCGCGTACCAAAGTACGCTGCGCTCCTCTTTCGGGGCAATCTCCGGCACCTGAGAAACCTAGAGCTAATGCGCCTGAACGCTTTGATGTTTAGATTGGGAGAGAGCCATGATGGGGATCGGGATCGATATCGGGTCTACGGCGGCAAAGGCTGCTGTGGTCGATGGAGAGGGTTCGGTGGCGTGGACGTGTGTGCAGCCAACCGGGTTCTCGTCGGTCGATGCAGCCGAGCGCTTGCGCGAAGAGCTTACTGCGGCTGGCTATGACGTGACGGCCGACGATGTTCGCGTGGTCGCAACGGGCTACGGCCGCATCGCGGTGCCCTACGCGAACAAGGTTGTGACCGAGATCACCTGCCATGGTGCTGGTGCCGTAGCGCTCTTTGGCGACCACGGCACGGTGATTGACGTGGGTGGGCAGGATACCAAGGTCATCCAGCTTAAAAGCGGCCGCGTGGCCAAGTTCGCCATGAACGACAAGTGCGCCGCCGGCACGGGGCGCTTTTTGGAGATCATGGCCGATCGCCTGGGTATTTCCCAGCAGCAGATGGCGGATCTCGCCCGTTCCGGCGAGCCCACCAAGATCAGCAGCATGTGCACGGTGTTTGCCGAAAGCGAAGTTATTAGCCTGATCGGTCGCGGCGAGCCGCGCGAGAACATCGCGCGCGGCGTGATTGAGAGCGTCGTGTCGCGCGTGGCAACTATGGCCGGGCAGGCTGCGGGCGCCCCGTACTACCTGACCGGCGGCCTATGCGAGAACGCCTATGTGGTGGAGCGGCTGAGGTCTTTGCTGGGCTCGCCGGTCGCCACCTCGCCGCAGGCCCGCTATGCCGGCGCCATCGGTGCTGCCATTCGGGCGCAGGCACTCGCATAGGGGGTCGGCGCAACGTGCCGCCCGTTCCAGGCGCCACCATGCGTATACTGTGAGGAACTGATTGACCAATGAGAGGAGGAATCGATGGCTGACGATCTCATTAAGCTCACGCAGATGACCGCTGCCTCTGGTTGAGCCGCTAAGTTGGCTCCTGGAGCCCTCGCCCAGGTCCTGGGCGACTTACCTAATGTGCATAACGACAACCTGCTCGTGGGGTTCGATACCTCCGACGATGCGAGCGTCTTTCGCGTCGGCGACAACCTGGGCCTTGTGCAGTCCATCGACTTCTTCCCGCCGATGGTCGACGACCCGTTCCTGTTTGGTCAGATCGCCGCGGCCAACTCGCTGTCGGACATCTACGCCATGGGTGGTGCGCCGAGCCATGCCATGAACCTGCTCTGCATTCCCAGCTGCCTGGGCGTCGAGGTCGCCGGCCAGATCCTGGCGGGCGGTGCCGACAAGTGCGTCGAGGCCGGCTGCACCATCGCGGGCGGCCACACCATCAACGACGACGAGCCCAAGTACGGCCTGTCCGTGAGCGGCTTTGTCGCGCTCGACCGCATGCTCGCCAACAGCGGCGCACGCGTGGGCGATGTTCTGCTGCTGACCAAGGCGATCGGCTCGGGCATTATCACCACGGCCATTAAGGGCGAGCTCATCGAGCAGGACGAGGCCGCGGCCATGTTTGACTCGATGCGCACCCTCAACGAGGCTCCGATTCGTCTGGCCGAGGGACTTGAGCTTCACGGCTGCACCGACATTACGGGCTTTGGTCTGATCGGGCACGCGTGCGAGATGGCCGAGGGCTCGGGCGTGCAAGTTGAGCTTGCGTCGGGGGCGGTACCGCTCTTTGACCAGGTGCTCGACATGGCGCGTCTGGGCATTATCCCCGCGGGCTCCTACCGCAACCAGGACTTCTTTGGCCCGCGCGTGGCTGCCGACGAGGACCTGGAGCCGGGCATGCTGGATGCGCTGTACGATCCGCAGACGTCTGGTGGCCTGCTTATCGCGGCACCTGCTGCCGATGTGGATGAGCTTGCGCGCCGTCTGCATGCCGAGGGTCGCATCGCCGCCGTCGTCGGTCGCGTGTGCGAGCCGGTGCCAGGCGGTCCTGCCGTTCGCGTTGTCCGTTAACGGTTTGTTTATTCAACTATCTATCGTTCTTGATTGATTCATTCGAAAGGAATTTACTATGTCTACCAAAATTGAAGTCAATGCTATGGGCGATGCCTGCCCGCTGCCCGTCGTCAAGACGCTCAAAGCCCTGAAGCAGCTCGATGGCGAGGGCACAGTCGTGACCTCGGTCGATAACGAGACCGCCGTCAAGAACATCTCCAAGATGGCGCAGGAGAAGGGCTGCACGGCCTTGGTCGAGAAGGTTTCTGACGCCGAGTGGCACGTGACCGTGGCGACCTCTGGCGCCGTTGCCGTGGCCGATCCCGAGCAGGATGGCGCTGCCTTCTGTGATGCCAGCGCCGGCAAGGGCAAGCTCGTCATTTCCGTCTACACCGACTGCATGGGCCGTGGCGACGACGAGCTGGGCCACAAGCTCATGAAGGCGTTTATCTTTGCCGTGACGCAGCAGGAGGAACTGCCCGCGACCATGCTGTTCTACAACGGCGGTGCCAAGCTCACCGTCGAGGGTTCGCCGGTGCTCGACGACCTGAAGGGCCTGGCGGAGCAGGGTGTCGAGATTCTCACCTGCGGCACCTGCCTCGACCACTATGGCATTAAAGACCAGCTTGCGGTGGGCGAGGTCACCAACATGTACGTGATCGTGGAGAAGATGGAGCACGCCGTGCGCGTCGTGCGCCCGTAGCGTATTGGTTGGAGTTGCCATGAGGGAGAAGCGCCCGGCGCTTGTCATCACGTTTCCTACCACGGCGGCCGCCATGGGTTGTGAATCCCTGTGCATCGAGCGCGGTCTTCCCGGGCGGACGATTCCCGTGCCCGGGGAGGTCGCTGCCGGCTGCGGTTTGGCGTGGAAGGCGTTGCCTGCCGATGAGGAACTGCTGCGCGGCGAACTCGCCGCGGCGGGCGTTCCCACCGAGGGCTTTACGGTGATCGACATGTGGGAGGTCGTGCGATGATCTACCTGGATAACGCGGCGACGACCATGCACAAGCCGCAGGCGGTCATCGATGCCGTGACGCAAGCGATGTGCTCGCTCGGCAATGCCGGGCGCGGCGCCACGTCGGGTGCCCTCGACGCCGCTCGTACCATTCACGGTTGCCGTGCCAAGCTCGCGCGCCTTTTGGGTTGCCCGAGGGCGGACCATGTGTGCTTTACGCCCAACTCTACGGCGGCGCTCAACACCGCCATCTGTGGCGTGGTGCGCCCCGGCGACCGCGTGGTCACCACGGTGCTCGAGCATAACTCCGTGCTGCGTCCGCTCAACCGCCTGGCAGCGGAGCGGGGTGTGACCGTTGAGCATGCGAGCTGTGACGCAAACGGTGTGCTCGACTACGACGAGCTCGAGCGGCTAGTCACGCCCGGTACGAGTGCCGTGGTTGTGACGCACGCCTCCAACGTGACCGGCAACGCTGTCGACATTGTGCGTGTGGCGGCCATCGCCCATGCGGCCGGTGCGCTGGTGATTGTCGATGCCTCGCAGTCTGCCGGTACGGCGCGTGTCGATATGCAGGCCATGGGCCTCGACATAGTGTGCTTTACCGGCCACAAGGGGCTCATGGGTCCGCAGGGGACCGGCGGCCTGGCCGTGGCGGAGGGCATTGACGTGGCTCCGTGGGCCATGGGCGGCACGGGCGTGCACAGCTTCGATGCGCTGCAGCCGCTTGAGTGGCCCACGCGCCTTGAGGCGGGCACGCTCAACGGCCACGGCATCGCGGGCCTTTCTGCCGGCCTCGACTTTATCGAGGCCCAGGGTGGGGTCGAGGCGATTGCTGCCCACGAGCGTGCGCTCGCTGATCGCTTCCTTGCCGGTGTGCGCAAGATTCCGGGGATTAAGCTCTACGGTGCCTTTGACCAGCAGGCGCGCTCTGCGATTGTGTCGCTCAACGTAGCCGATATCGACTCTGCCGAGATTTCGGACGCGCTCATGCAAGGGTGGGGGATTGCGACGCGCCCCGGTGCCCATTGCGCTCCGCTCATGCACCGCGCGCTGGGGACCGAGCGCCAGGGCGTCGTCCGCTTCTCGTTTGGGTATTTCAACACGGACGAGGAAGTCGACACCGCGATTGACGCTTTGCGCGATTTAGCCTGCTAAAGCTGCTAGACCGTTTATACTTGCGGGACGGGTGTTTTTGCCCGTCCCGTTTTTGTTTCGACCTGAAAGGTGTGCCTATGGCCTCATCCGCTCCGCGCGGTCTGCGCTCCGACCATGTCGTTACTGTCGGCATTGCGCTGTTCTCGATGCTCTTTGGCGCCGGTAACCTTATCATTCCGCCGTTGCTGGCGCTGCAGGCAGGTTCTGCCACGCCGGTCGCCATGCTTGGCTTTCTGATTGCCGCCATCGGCCTGCCCGTCATGGGTTTTATCGCCGTGGCGCTTGCCGGAACGGCGCGCGAGCTTGCCGGCCGCGTGCACCCCAAGTTTGGTGAGTTCTTTGTCGCGGCGGTGTATCTGGCCATCGGTCCGTGCCTGGCTATTCCGCGCACGAGCTCTACGGCCTTCGAGATGTTGGTGCCGCTGCTGCCCGAGGGCGTCTCGCTCGGCACGGCTCGCCTGGTGTTCGCCATCGGGTTCTTCGTAGTCGCGTTTGTGCTCACGCTGCGCCCGGGTGTCATCACACGCGTGCTCGGCCGCATTACGGGCCCCGCGCTTATCGCGCTCATCGTGCTGGTTGTGGGTGCTGCCGTGATCTCGCCGCTGGGACCGGCTGTCGCGCCTCAGGCTCCCTACGATGCGGGCGCTGCCGTGCAAGGCTTTTTGACCGGCTACCAGACCATGGACCTGCTTGCGTCGCTCGCCTTCGGCATCATCATCGCCGAGACCATTCACGAGCTGGGCGTGACCGACGACAAACGCGTCGCTTTTGAAATTTCGCGCTCCGGCGTGATTGCCGGCGTGCTCATGGCCATCATCTATTGCGGCTTGGCCCTTGCCGGTATGCAGCTCGGCACCGTGATGCCCGACGCCACTAACGGCGCTGCAATCCTTGCTCGCTCGGCCTCCATGCACTTTGGCCTTGCCGGCACGGTTGTGGTATTTGCGATTTTCTTCCTCGCTTGCATGAACGTGTGCATCGGCCTCATTAGCTGCTGCGCGCGCTATTTCTGTGAGACGTACGTGGTTGAAGGGGGAGCGGAGGCCTCCGAGGAGGCCATGCGCCGCCCCTTCGCGATCTTCGCCTTTGTGTTCGCGGCGTTTTCGTGCGTGCTTTCCAACGTGGGCCTCGACGTGATCCTTATGTTCTCGGTGCCCATGCTCAACGCTTTGTATCCCGTTGCCATTGTGCTGGTGCTTATGGGCCTGGTGCACGGTTTTTGCGATGCGCACCCGCAAGTGTGGGTCTGGGTCGGCGGCGTGGTTGCCGTGCAGAGTGTGATCACTTCGGTCCGCGATGCGTTCTTTGCGGGCGCGTGGCTACCGTTTGATGTTCTTCCGCTGGCGGATATTGGTGCCGCGTGGGCGCCGGTTGCCGTGGCGGCGTTTGTGATCGGTCTGCTCCATAGTCGTTTTGTTGCACATTCGAGGAGCTAAGGCTTCAGTGCTTGCACAGGCGGGGAGTCTCCCCTATAATTTCCTTCGCTTTGGGACACGCAAGGTCTAGACCTTAGCTGCTCAACACCTTCGGGACGTGGCGCAGTTTGGTAGCGCGCCTGCTTTGGGAGCAGGATGTCGCAGGTTCAAATCCTGTCGTCCCGACCATATCTTGCGGGCGTAGTTCAATGGTAGAACCCCAGCCTTCCAAGCTGATGACGCGGGTTCGATTCCCGTCGCCCGCTCCATAGGATAGATGAATGGCTCTGATTCCTTTTGGGAATCAGAGCCATTTTCATATACATGCCGGGGACCCCACATCTCCTCCTAAGTTGCGGTGAAATACGGACTGTTTTTCGGCTTTTATGGCCCATGTAGTCCGTATTTCACCGCAACTATTTGTAAGGTTGGATTTTGATGCCGTTGGGAGGGTCGTAGCGACCGTCTACCGAGAGTGGAAATATTTTTTGAAGCTCTGACCTGCGGCGTCAAGCTTTTGGTCAGCTTTTGGCAAGGCCTGCGGACGGAAGCATGCGATAGCGTAATGGTATTCTCTCCGCCGTGATGGTTATGGGGTTGGCCATGCTCGATAAAGGCAAACATTTTCCGCAGTCATATGCAAGGATGCTATTCTCGGCCGTTGGAATTCATCAAGATGGACAGCTGCTTATAACAATTGATCCTTGGGATGAACGCCGTGCGCGTGAGCTTATGCAGGAAGAGCTCATGCTTCGTCTTTACAACCACGTGTATGCGGATCCGGTCTATTGGAATAATCTTGGGGTTGAAGATCGCATCTTTCAGCTGGCATCCGCTATTGCGGTCGTTGAACCGGATGCTGTGTTTTGCGGATCGACAGCAGCGCTGCTCTACGGCATCGGCTCGGCGTATACGCTTCTGGATAAAGTGCAAGTACTGTTGCCACGGTCTACAAGGCGTGATACGTATGAGTTCGTTGAATACAAGCGCTGGCGGGTGGGCGAAGTGTGGCGGCTCGGTCTGTTTACGCTGACGGATCCGTATCGAACGGTTGTTGATATCGCTCGAACGAGCGCCTTTCGTTATGCGCTGGGCTATGTCGATGGCTTGGCCCGTGAGTACGATGTCGAACGCGAAGAGCTGCGGGCATATGCGCAGGCAAATTGCCGAGGGTTGCATGGCATCGCGCGTGCTTTTGACGTTTTTGAGCATATGGACGGCAGGTCAGACAATGGCGGCGAGTCCGAGGCGAGAGCAGCGATGATTCTCGCTGGGGTTGCCGCGCCTGAGCTTCAAGTTGAGATAACGCGACCGGGAAACGCTGGCTATTATCTAGCAGATTATGGCTGGCAGATGTCAGACGGCTCATGGACGCTGGCAGAGCTGCATGGGCTAGGCAAGTTTGAAGACGAAGCTCAAAATGATCCCGAGCAGGCGGCGGCAAAAACGTATCGAGCGGCCCTCATGCGCGACGCGAACCTTCGCGCCATGGGCCACAACGTCATTCATTTCAAACTCTCGGACACCTACGACGTAGAATCGTTCGGTGCCATGATGCGCGGTTACGGCATTCCGACAACAAAACCCTACGCCGAATCCCGATAGCGAAATCGTTCGCGGTCCACCTTCAATAAGTTGCGGTGAAATGCGGACTGTTGAGGCCTTTAAAGGCATAAAACAGTCCGTATTTCACCGCAACTTAGGTGGGGATGGGGTTAGCTGCGGGGGCGGTGGCGGAGCTTGTCGATGGTGGAGTCGGTGCTTCGGCTGCGGGCTTCGGCGGCGCGGTCGCGGGCGTCGGCGGCGGTTTGGCGCTGGCGGCGGTAGTCGATCATGCCTTGGATGATGGGCTTGCCAAAGCTCACGACATCATCGTTGTAGATGGCGGTTCGGGCTGCGAGGAGGCAGTCGGTAAAGTCCATATGGGTCTTGCCAAAGAGTTTGACGGCAAGGGCGACAACGGTGGGCTCGTCGACCATGACGTCATCGAGCAACCTCTTCATGGCCGCAGTAATCTCAACGCGGGGAACCTTATAGACGTCGCGCAGTGTGACCACGACGCGCGTGATGATTTCGGGGTAGACGCGAGCGGTGCGCGTGGCGATGACCTTGGCGGCGCGCGGTGACAGAACCTCGTCGTCGTCAAGCAGGTAGCGCAGGATGACGGTCTCGTCGATGATGGTGCTACTCATGGATATCTACTTCCTCGGGACCCAAAATCGAATCGTCGCTTTCTGTGGCAAGGTACTCAATCCAGGCATTGCGCTCTTCGGAGCGGCGATTGGGGTCACCATATGCTTTGAGCGATCCATAGGCGGCGGTGCCGTTCTTTGAGCGCACGGCGACCGGCTGAAAGGGGAGCTTGCGCATCAAAATGCTCTGCGCGACAAAAAGACGGACGGCCTCGGCGAGCGATGTGCCCATGGCGTCGTAGAGACGTTCGGCATGTTGCTTGTCTTCCTCGTGAATGCGCACCTGCAGGATGGCTCGTTTTTGAGTCGATGACATCACTGGCCCCCTTAATGAGCGGGCAATATAGTCGGTCAAATGCGGCATGTGCCGATACTTGAGCATCTTATAACGATTACTTTATTTCGCTCAAGTAAATAACCATTAACATGTATACAAGCGTAATACATCCAAAATGAGAGTGCGTAAAAATCTCTGAGGCGTACGCATGTAATACACTCACCTTTATAGCCTCTAGAGAATAATTCCAACCTGCCAAAACCCCTGCAATACACCCGTATTGCAGGGCCTATGCTCAAGTTTGCCACCTGCAACTGCGTATATTTAACCTGTATATCGTTGGAGGAATTCTATCGAAGTGCCTGTTTCGCCGCATGCATTCGATATGTCGATGCCAGGCCACGGGCGGCTTGGAGCAACGTCGACAGGTTCTCTCCGGCATGGGATTCAGGAGGGAGTGAACAACATGGGCAATAAACGAGTCGTAGCCGATTCCTCGCGCTGCATTGGGTGTCAAACCTGTATGGCGGCGTGCATCGAGGCGCACGACATTCCCGGCAACATCGCCGCGCCGCGCCTGCGCGTGACGCGTACGTACGAGATCTCCGCACCGGTGGCTTGCCATCACTGCGAGGATGCCCCGTGCGCCAAGGCCTGCCCCACGGGCGCCTTGTTCTTTGATCCAAAGAACCATCGCATCGGCGTCAACGAGGACAACTGCATCGGCTGCAAGAGCTGCGTCATGGCCTGCCCCTTTGGCGCCGTGAGCGTGGCGACCACGCAGGTCCCCGTCTTGATGGGCGACGTGCGCGTGGGTTCGCAGACTAAGAGCTTCGTGCTCAAGTGCGACCTGTGCGTGGACCGTCCCGGCGGTCCGGCGTGTGCCGAGGCGTGCCCGACCAAGGGCCTCACCCTGGTAGACGAGGAGCGCCTGGCAGAACTGACTGCCGAGCGTGCCCGCGCCACCATCGAAAACGAGGCGTAAGCGTCGGGCGACAAGCCCAATGATTGTCAAATAAGTACCGAGTATTCGGTAGCAGAGAAAGGAAGGAGGGTGTCATGGAGAAGCATAAAGTGATCTGCCCGTACTGCGGCGCCGGTTGCCAGTTTAACCTCTTGGTCCAAAACGGCCAGGTCGTGGGCACCGAACCGCTCAACGGCATCACCAACCAGAGCGAGCTGTGCCTTAAGGGCATGAGCGGCTACGACTTCATCAACGACACCAAGATCTTGACTCCTCGCGTACTGCACCCGATGATCCGCCGCACTAAGGGCGCGGATCTTGAGCGCGTAAGCTGGGACGAGGCACTGGATTTCACCGCATCTAAGATGCAGGCCATAATTGACGAATATGGTCCTAACGCTGTCATGACCACCGGCTCTTCGCGAGGCGGCGGCAATGAGGCGAACTACGTCATGCAGAAGTTTACGCGTGCGTGCATCGGCACCCACAGCGTGGACAACTGCGCCCGTACTTGACACGGCCCTACTGTCCTCGGTCTGATGGACACGGTTGGTTCAGGTTGCATGTCATGCTCCATCCCCGGTATGGAGGATGCGGGCTGCATTTTCCTCTTCGGCTATAACCCTGCCGATTCGCACCCCATCGTCGCAAGGCGTATCGTGCGAGCCAAAGAAAAGGGTTGCAAGATCATCGTCGCCGATCCGCGCCATATCGAAACCGCGCGTATCGCCGATCTCTACCTTCCGATCAAGAACGGTTGCAACGTCGCGTTCCTCAACGCCTTTGCCAACTGCTTGGTCAACGATGGCCTCTACGACAAGGAATTCGTCGCCGAGCATACGAACGGCTTTGACGAGTGGTGGGAGACCATCAAGAACTACACTCCCGAATCCGTACAGGACATCACGGGTGTCGAGCCCGCGTTGATCCACCAAGCTGCCGAGATGTACGCCACGGCGAAGCCCTCTGCCATCATTGGCTGGGGTATGGGCGTATGCCAGCAGAAGCAGAACCTGAAGACGGTGCATACCATCGCCTCCATCGCCTGCGTTGCCGGCCAGATCGGCAAACCCAATTCCGGTCTCGCGCCCGTGCGTGGCCAGAATAACGTCCAGGGCTCCTGCGATATGGGCATGCTGCCCAACCTGTACCCTGGCTACCAGAAGGTCACCGACCCGGCAGTGCGCGCCAAGTTTGCCAAGGCTTGGGGCGTGCCCGAGGAAAAGCTTCCGCTCGAGGAGGGCTACAAGCTCACCGACCTGGGCCACCTGGTCGACGAGGGCAAGGTGCACTGCTTCTACAACTACGGCGAGGACCCGGTGCAGACCGAGCCCGATTCGGCCGGTATGCGCAAGACGCTCTCCGAGCTGGACCTGTTCATTTGCCAGGACATCTTTATGACGCAGACGACCATGCTCGCCGACGTCATCCTGCCCGCTACCTCTTGGGGCGAGCACGAGGGTGTCTTTACCGCATCCGACCGTAGCTTCCAGCACTTTGATGCGGCCGTTCCGCCCAAGGGCGAGTGCCGTCACGACTGGGAGATCTTCGCGGACCTGTCTACGCGCATGGGCTATCCCATGCACTACGACAACACCGAGCAGATCTGGAACGAGTGCATTAGCCTGTGCCCCAACTTTGTGGGCGCAACCTACGAGAAGATGGCTCCCGAGGGCGGTTACGCCCAGTGGCCGGTCAAGAGCACCGATGTGAACGACCACGGTACGCCCGACATGTTCGCTGGTGGCAAGTTCACCACCAAGGACGGTCGCGCCAACCTGATGGCGCACGACTGGGAGGCGCCCTCCGAGCTTCCCGACGATGAGTACCCGCTCATCCTGTGCACCGTTCGTGAGGTCGGCCACTACAGCTGCCGTTCGATGACCGGCAACTGCAAGACGCTGGCGCTGCTTGCCGACGAGCCCGGCTTTGTCCGCATGAATCCCGCGGACGCCCAGGCGCGCGGCATCAAGAACGGCGACATCGTCTCGATCCACAGCCGCCGCGGCCAGGTATACAGCCGCGCCGACGTGAGCGACCGTATCAACAAGGGCACGGTCTATATGACCTACCAGTGGTGGATCGGTAAGTGCAACGAGCTGACCATGCACAAGGTCGACCCGGTCTCGCACACGCCCGAGGACAAGTTCTCCGCCTGCCAGGTCGACGCCATTGCCGACCAGGTCTGGGCAGAGGGCGAGGTCGAGCGTCAGTACACCGAGCTCAAGCAGGCTCTGGTCGACGCCGCCGCTCCCCAGGACGTTGAGCCCGGCGCCGCCAAGTTCGACGACGAGACGCACGTGAATCAAATCGTGTAGTCCCGTTCTCGTTGGCTTTTTGGGCCGGGCGTCCCGTACGTTCGGGAGCCCGGCCCGTTATTTTGAAAGGAAGTGGGGATGAACCGCTTCATCGACATCAACCCGGAGAGGTGCATCGGCTGCGGAACATGCCAGTCCGCCTGTGCCGACGCCCACCGGATGCAGGGTCTTCAGGATACGCCGCGCCTGGCGCTCGTGAAGACCGGCGGTATTTCGGCCGCCCTTGCCTGCCACCATTGCGAGGGTGCCCCCTGCGCCGAGGTCTGCCCGGTGAATGCCATCGAGCACGATGGCGATCGCATCCACGTCAAGGAGCAGGAGTGCATCGGGTGCAGGCTGTGCGCCATCGCGTGCCCCTTCGGAGCCATCCATCCCGATGGCACGTCTATCGCCGGTGTCGCAGGCATGTGCGACCCGACGCCTTCGTATCCTAAGTCCCTGAGCAGCCTGCTTACGTGGGCTCCCGGCCAGTACACCTGCGCTGTTAAGTGCGACCTGTGCGCCTTCGATCCGGACGGTCCGCATTGTGTGGCGGCGTGCCCCACCAAGGCGCTGACCGTCATGGGCGGCGCGGCCGATCGCGAGCTCGACGAGGCCAAGCGCCTGCGCTCGATCGAAAACGGTCCGGTCGTCGACGTTACCGCTGTGGCCCAGGGTCTGTCCGAGAAAGCAGAAGGGAGCGTAAACAATGGATAGCATGACGCTGTTTATCGCATCGCTTGCCGTCTCGTGCATCGGTGCGCTCGCCTCGGTTCTGCTGATCAAGGCCGATAACGCCGCCAAGACCGCCGGCTGCCTTATCGGCGCCGCCGCCGCGGTGCTTTCGTTTGTGGCCGGTATCCAGGCCGTGCTGGGCGATGTCACGTCGGTCGACACCATCGTGTTCTTCCCGTTTGCCCATTTCCAGCTGCTGCTCAATCAGCTGTCCGGTCTGTTCGTGGCGCTCATCTCGGTGCTCGCGTTTGCCGGTTCGATCTACGGTCTCAACTACTTTGATGAGTACCCGGGCAAAAAGGGCCGCGCTGGCTTCTTCTTTAACACCTTCGTGGCGTCCATGATGCTCGTCATCACCGCCGACAACGTGTTTTGGTTCCTGGTCGCCTTTGAGCTCATGTCGCTTACCTCGTACTTCCTGGTCGTGATCGAGGAGAACGAGAACTCCATCCATGGCGGTTGGCTCTACTTTGTGATCGCACACGTGGGTTTTGTGCTCATCATGGCGAGCTTCCTCACCATGACCAACTTCGCCGGTGGCTCGTTTGCCTTTGCGGATTTCCGCGCTACGCAGTTTAGCCCTGCGGTCGCATCCGTGTGCTTCGTGCTCGCCTTCTTTGGCTTTGGCGCCAAGGCCGGTATCATCCCGCTGCACGGCTGGCTGCCCAAGGCACATCCCGAGGCGCCGTCCAACGTGTCGGCCCTCATGTCCGGCGGCATGATCAAGATCGGTATCTTCGGTATCCTCAAGGTTGGTCTCGACCTGCTCTCCGCCTCGGGCGTTCAGGTCTGGTGGGGCCTTATGGTCATGGTCTTCGGTGCGATCTCGTCGGTCCTCGGCGTGGCCTTCGCCCTGCAGGAGCATGACATCAAGCGTCTGCTGGCCTATCACTCCGTCGAGAACATCGGCATCATTCTGCTCGGCGTCGGCGCCTCCATGGCCGCCATGGCGCTCAACTCGGTCGGCATCGCCGTCCTGGCTCTGATGGCCGCCCTCTACCACACGTTTAACCACGCGATGTTTAAGGGCGAGCTGTTCTTGGGCGCCGGTGCGCTGCTGTACTCCACGGGTACGCGCAATATGGAGAAGATGGGCGGCCTGTTCCGTCGTATGCCGGCAACGGCCATCTGCTTCCTCATTGGCGCGCTTGCCATCTCGGCCATCCCGCCCTTCAACGGCTTTGTGTCCGAGTGGTTTACCTACCAGTCGCTCTTTAACGCTGCCATGCAGGGTGACAAGGCCGTCATGATCGTGGCCGTGTTCGCTGCCGTCGCGCTTGCCATTACCGGTGCGCTGGCTGTCACGTGCTTCGTCAAGGCCTATGGCGTCTCCTTTGCCTCCGCGCCCCGCTCCGAGGCCGCGGCTAATGCCAAGGAGGTTCCCGCCCCCATGGTGTTTGCACGGGGCCTGCTCGCGGCCATCTGCGTCGTGCTGGGCATTGGCGCTCCCGTGATCGCTCCCGTGCTGGTCGATGTCGCCGCGTCCGTGCTGCATCCGTACGGTGGCGTGTTTGCCGCCGAGGGCATGGAGCTCATGAACCAGTACTCCGGCGCTGCCACCTCCACGCCCGCGATCGCCATTGCGCTCGTGGTGCTCGTCGGCCTTGCCTGCGGTTATCGCAAGCTCAAGACCGTCGGCAAGGTGCAGAAGTCCCAGCCGTGGGCATGCGGCTATGCTCCCAACGAGCATATGCCCGTCGTGGCCACGACCTTTGCCTCCGAGGTGTCCTGGTTTATGCAGCCGCTCTACACGCTGCGCGACCGCTGCACGGCCGTCTGCTGGTCCATCGCGCACTTCTTCCAGAAGCTCACCGGTGTGGCCGAGGCTGTGGAGCCCGTACCCGACAAGGTTCTCGTCGATGCCCCGCATAAGGGTGTCGAGAAGCTCGCCGACCTCGCGACTAAGCTCGAGGGCGGCAACTACAGCATCTATATCTGCTACATCGTCGCGGCACTCGTGGTGTTCCTCGTGCTCGCCGTGCAAATGGGTTAAGGAGGGGAGAGCATGAACAACATCGTACTTGCCGTTCTGCAGGGCGTGGTCGTCATGGCCGTCGCCCCGTTCTTCTCCGGTCTCGGCCGCGTGATCCGCGCCAAGATGCACAACCGTCGCGGCCCCAGCATCATGCAGGACTACCGCGACCTGGCCAAGCTCTTTGCGCGCCCCGAGTCCCAGAGCGAGGATGCGAGCTTTGCGCTGCGCATTATGCCGCCGCTGTTCTTCGCCGTCGCCTTTATGCTCGCGATGGGTCTGCCGCTCTTTACGGCGCAAAGCCCCATCCCAGTCTTTGGTGACGCCATCACCATCATGTACAGCCTGGCGCTCGCCCGCTTCTTCTTCGCCCTCTGCGGTGTGGATTCGTCCAACGCCTACGCCGGTATCGGCGGCGTCCGCGAGCTGCTCATGAGCGTGCTCATCGAGCCGTCCATGCTGCTGGCGCTGTTTGCCGCCGCCCTGGTGTGCGGTTCCACCGACATCGCCACCATGGGTCAGCACATCATGACGGGCGCCATCGACGCACCGGTCGCCGTGATCCTTGCCGGCATTGCCTTTGCGATCGCCTGCTACATGGAACTCGGCAAGCTGCCGTTTGACCAGGCCGAGGCCGAGCAGGAGCTCCAGGAAGGTCCGCTCGCCGAGCTTTCCGGCCCGTCGCTCGCCATGGCCAAGCTCGCCATGTCCATGAAGCAGGTCCTGGTCGTCGCCTGGTTCTGCGCGATTTTTGTCCCCTGGGGCGAGCCCGCGACCGTGGGCGCCGCCGCCGTTCTGGGTGCAGTCATCTTCCTGGTGAAGTGCCTGATCGACTTTGTCGTATGCGGCGTGATCGAGAACTCCTGCTCGCGTTCGCGCTTTAAGGTGCTCGGTAATCAGACCTGGGCCGTCGTGGGCATCGCCGTGCTGGCGTTTGTCTTCGTGGTCGTCGGCGTGTAGGAGAAGGGAGAAACAATGTCATTTGCAGTCAGTCTGTCCCTTCTCGGCTTGGTCGCTATTGCGGCCCCGATGGTGGCCTCGGTGCTCGTCGCCCTGTTCCCCCGTCCGTACGCCAAGTGGTTCAGCGTTTTGGGTGCCGCCGTCTCGACGGTCTGCACCATCGCCCTCGCCGTGAATTTCGCCGGCGCCGGCATGCCCGACACGCAGGTCCCCCTGATCTCGTTTGGGCAGACCCTCGTCATGGGATTCACCTTCGATCGCATGAGCACGCTGCTCGCGCCCGCCTTTGTGGGTATCGGCCTGCTTGTCGTGATCTATTCGATTCCCTATATGAGCGAGAATAACCGTGAGCATCCCGACGCGCCGCGTCGTCGCTTCTACGCGTACCTCGCGACCTTCATCGGTGCCATGGCCGGCCTCGTGTACAGCTCGACCCTTTTGGGCCAGCTCGTGTTCTTTGAGATCACGGGTGCGTGCTCTTGGGGCCTCATTAGCTACTACATGACGCCTACGGCCAAGAAGGCCGGCATGAAGGCCCTGATCATTACGCATATCGGTGCGCTCGGCCTGTATCTGGGCGCCGCCATCGTGTTTGCCCACACCGGCACCTTCGCCATTACCGCGATTGCCGGCCTCGACGCCAAGCTCAAGGCTATCGTCCTTTTGCTCGTGCTGTTTGCGGCCTGGGCCAAGTCCGCACAGGTTCCCATGTACATGTGGCTGCCTTCGGCCATGGAGGCGCCGACGCCTGTTTCGGCCTACCTGCATGGTGCCTCGATGGTCAAGGTCGGCGTGTGCGTGTTCGCGCGCGCACTCGTCTCTGCCGGCGAGATTCCCGAGATCGTGGGCTGGGTTGCCATTATCGACGCCATGGTCACCATGCTCTTTGGTTTCCTTATGTACCTGCCGCAAAAGGACATGAAGCGCCTGCTGGCCTTCTCCACGATCGCCCAGCTCTCCTATGTGTTCTTTGGTCTGGGCCTTTCGGTCTTTGGCAGCCAGCTGGCCTTTGATGGCGCCGTGTGCCACATCTTTAACCACGCTTTCGCCAAGACGCTGTTCTTCCTGATCGCCGGTTCGTTCTCCTTTACGCTCGGCACGCGTATGCTGCCCAAGCTTCGCGGCATCGTAAAGAAGTACCCGATCTCGGGCGTGGGCTTTGGTGTCGCGGCGCTCGCCATTGCCGGCGTGCCGCCCATGAACACGTTCTTCTCGAAGTTCCAGATCATCGCCGGTGGCTTCTCTGTGGGTGCCGGCAACGTCGCGATCCTGGTGCTCGTGTGCATCATGGTCGCCGAGACCGTCGCCACCTTTGCCTGGTTCCTCAAGTGGATGGGCTATTGCCTGCCCGGCGAGCCGAGCGAAGAGGTCGCTGCGGGAGCCCCGCTTCCCCGCGCGATGGCGTTTGTGTTCATCGTGCTCATCATCATGGTCATCGTCAGCGGCCCGCTTTCGGCCAGCTGGATCGGTTAGGAGGTAGAACGACATGGGTTATTCGATCGTCAACATCCTTGGCGGCCTTCTGATCGTCACGTCCACCATGGTGGTTGTCTCCAAGAACATCAAACATTCCATCCACTGGTATGCGGTGCAGTCGCTGGTGCTCGTGGGGCTTCTCGCCACGCTCGGTGTCACCACTGGTGCGCAGGAGCTGCTTATGTGGGCTGGATCTGCCTTTATCACCAAGGTCGTCCTGGTCCCTTATATCCTCAACCGCGCATACAAGAAGATGGGCGAGCCGAGCGACGCATCGCTCAAGGCCGGTCTTAAGCCCGCGTGGGCCATTTGCATCATCGCCGTCGAGGTCGCGATTTGCTTTGCCGTCGTGACGCAGATCAGCCTGCCCACGGCCGAGGTCGCAACGCCTGCGCTCGCTATTAGCTTCGCTCACTTCTTTGTGGGCCTCACCTGCATCATCTCGCAGCGCAACATCATGAAGCAGATCTTTGGATACTGCCTTATGGAAAACGGCAGCCATGTGACGCTTGCGCTTTTGGCCCCCACCGCTCCCGAGATCATCGAGATCGGTATCGCCACCGACGCCATCTTTGCCGTCATCATCATGTCCATCGTCGTGCGTCGCATTTGGGACGACTCCCACTCGCTCGATGCGCGCGACCTGTCCGAGCTGAGGGGGTAGTCCATGGAAACGTTGATTCTCGCCCTGCTCGCGACTCCTTTGGTGTTCTCGCTGGTCATGGCATTTTTGCCCAAGAACACGTCCTATAACGTGTTTGCCGGTCTCAACCTGGTCTCCGTCGCAGCCGTCCTGGTGCTGTCGATTATGACGGCCGGTGACGTCCTTATGAGCGGCGACACCGCGAGCGCTCTTGGCCTGTGGTTTCACCTCGATTCGCTGGGCGCCATCTTTGTGCTGCTCATCGGCTTTATCGGTTTTCTTACGGGGCTGTTCTCGCTGCCCTATGTAAAGGCCGATATCGAGGAGGGCTCCATGCCCGCCGAGCGCGCCAAGCAGTATTTTGCGCTGTTTAGCCTGTTCGTGTTCACCATGCTGCTCGCGTGCCTGTCCAACAACATGATCCTCACGTGGGCCGCCGTGGAGGCAACCACGCTTTCCACCGTGTTCCTCGTGGGTATCTACAAGAACAAGACGGCCCTCGAGGCTTCTTGGAAGTATGCGATGGTCTGCACCGCCGGCGTGGCCTTTGGCCTGTTCGGTACGCTGCTGATCTACGCCAACGCCGCCGACGTGATTCCCAACGCCCACGAGGCCGCATTCCTGTCGTGCGTGCTGCCGTATGCCGACCAGTTCGACCCGACGCTCATGCGCCTCGCCTTTGCGTTTATCGTGATCGGCTTTGGCACCAAGGCCGGCCTGTTCCCCATGCATACTTGGCTGCCCGATGCCCACTCCCAGGCCCCGAGCCCTGTCTCGGCCCTGCTCTCGGGCGTGCTGCTTAAGTGCGCCATGCTTGTGATCATGCGCTTCTACGGCTTTACCATCCAGGCCGTGGGCGCCGAGTATCCGCAACTTTTGCTGCTGATCGTCGGCACGCTGTCCATTTTGGTGGCGGCACTTTCGATGTTTCGCCAGGACGACCTCAAGCGCCGCTTTGCGTACTCGTCTGTGGAGAACGTGGGCGTTATCGCCCTGTGCCTGGGTATCGGTGGCCCTCTGGGTATCGCCGCGGCCCTGCTGCACTGCGTGTTCCACGGCTTTACCAAGACGCTTGCCTTCTGCGTGTCCGGCAACATCCAGCACGCCTTTGGCACGCGTAGCCTGGCTAAGATCCAGGGTGTCGTCGAGGTTGCCCCCGCAACCGCCGCGCTCGCCGTCCTGGCGCTGCTCGGTCTTGGTGCCTTCCCGCCCTTTGGCATGTTTATCTCCGAGTTCCTGACTTTTGTCGCCGGTGTTACCGCCGGTCCCATGTGGCTGGTCGTCGTGGTCGCCCTCGGTCTTACCGTGGCCATCTCCGCGCTCACCCGCATCGCACTCAAGTCGGTATTCGGCCATGCGCCCCAGGGCATGGATAAGCATGAGGCCCCGGCGCTCATGCTTATCCCCGAAATCATCCTGGCTGTCATGATCTTGTGGTTTGGCATCGCCACCCCGCTGCCTCTCGTGCACGGTGTGGAGACCGCGACCGGCATTGTGCTCGAGCAGAGCACCGAGGAACTTCACGCGACGCCGATGTACCGCGCTGTGTTCGGTACCGAGACCGCTCAGAGCGAGGTGGAGTAACGAATGATTGAAACTGAGAACAAGGTGTATGCCCGTCGCTGCGAGAGCCATGTCGAGGCCCTGCGCCGCGCCGTTCCGGGCTGCATCGAGAAGGTCGAGTGGCAGTGCGAGGACCAGCTGACGATCACCGTCAAGCAGGACAAGCAGCCCGAGGCCGTCCACTACCTGTATTACGAGCGCTACGGCTGGATTCCCGTGATCATCGGCAACGACGAGCGCAGTCTGTGCGGTCGCTACGCCGTGTACTACGTCATCTCCATGGAGGGGGAGGACCCCGGCTGGGTGACCGTGCGCACCGAGGTTGATCCCGCCAAGATGACATTCCCGTCCGTGACGCCGTTCGTCCCCGCCTGCGTGTGGGGCGAGCGCGAGCTACGCGATATGTTCGGCCTGATCCCCGAGGGTCTGCCCGACCGTCGCCGCCTGGTGCTGCCAGATGACTGGCCCAGCGGCCTGTATCCGCTGCGCAAGGACTCCATGGACTACCGCTTCCGTCCCGCTCCTGCGAGCGACATGGAAAACTACGAGTTCTTGGCCGATACCAAGGGCAAGGAGACCACACTCGTCCCCATGGGCCCGCTGCACATTACCTCCGACGAGCCCGGCCACTTCCGCCTGTTCGTCGAGGGCGAGACGATCGTCGACGCCGACTACCGTCTGTTCTACGTGCACCGCGGCATGGAGAAGGTCGCCGAGACGCGCCTGAACTATGACGCCGTGACGTTCCTCGCCGACCGCATTTGCGGCATCTGCGGCTGCGCCCACTCGGTGGCCTATGCCGAGGCCGTCGAGCGCGCCCAGGGCATTCATGTCCCGCCGCGCGCCCAGTACATCCGTGCCATCATGCTCGAGGTCGAGCGCCTGCACTCGCATCTGCTCAACATTGGCCTGGCGTCGCACTACACAGGCTTCGACTCCGGCTTCCAGCAGTTCTTCCGCGTCCGCGAGAAGTCCATGGACCTGGCCGAGAAGCTTTCCGGTCATCGCAAGACCTACGGCCTCAACGTGATCGGCGGCGTGCGTCGCGACATTTTGGCCGAGCAGAAGCTCTCCACGCTCACGACCATCCACCAGCTGCGCTCCGAGGTTCAGGAACTCGTCGATATGCTGCTCTCCACGCCCAACTTTATTGAGCGTACGAGCGGTATCGGCATTCTGGACCGCAAGATCGCTCGCGACTTCTCGCCGGTCGGCCCGCTCATGCGTGGCTCGGGCTATGCCCGCGACGTGCGCTTTGACCATCCCTTCGACGGCTACGCCGATCCGGACGTCCAAAAGATGCACGCCGCCACGGCCGACACCTGCGATGCCTTCGGCCGCACTGCCGTTCGCATCCAGGAGGTCTACGATTCGATCGACATGATCGAGACCATGCTTGAGAACTGCCCGTCGGGCCCCATCCTCACCACGGATTGGGAGTACACCCCGCACAAGTACGCCATCGGTGCCACCGAGGCGCCGCGCGGCGAGGACGTGCACTGGGCCATGCTCGGCAATAACCAGAAGTGCTACCGCTGGCGCGCCAAGGCCGCCACGTACAGCAACTGGCCGGTCCTGCGCTACATGTTCCGCGGCAACACCGTGGGTGACGCTGCGTTGATCGTCGGCTCGCTCGACCCGTGCTACTCCTGCACCGACCGCGTGACGGTGACCGATGTCGCCGCCAAGCGCGACCACGTGCTCGACAAGGAGCAGTTCGAGAACGTCTGGCGCGACAAGTCGCCGCTCGCGGGCGAGGGCACCATGGCCGCTCCGCTCGATGAGGAGGCGCTCTAATATGCTGAAGCTTTGGAAGGTTAACGCCAAGGCCGGCGACGCGACGGTCAAGTACCCGTTTGCGCCGTTCCCCACCAACAAGGACATGCGCGGTAAGCCCGAGCACAATGCCGAGCTCTGCATCGCCTGCGGTGCCTGCGGCGTGGCGTGCCCGGCCGATGCCATTCGCATGGACACCGACCTTGCGGCCGATACCATTACCTGGTCGATCGACTACGGCCGCTGCATCTTCTGCGGTCGCTGTGAGGAAGCCTGCCCCATGGAGGCCATCAAGCTTACCGAGGAGTTTGAGCTGGCCGTCATGAGCAAGGACGACCTCACCAGCAAGAGCGTCTATACGCTCGAGCACTGCTCGCGTTGCGGCAAGCCGTTTGCCCCGCACAAGGAGATCGACTACGCCAAGCGCCTGCTGCAAAAGGCCGGCGGCATGGAGGCCGAGCAGGCCGCCCGTACCGTCGGTATGTGCCAGGAGTGCAAGCGCGAGCTCGACGCCCTGCGCGCCGCCTCGGCCGTAAAGACCGGCAACGCGCACGGCATGGCTGCCAACGAGACGCTTGCGTCCGGTGAGCCCCAGGGCCCCGGCATGGAGTATCTGGGCGGCCACGGCGTGAACCCGGAGTATATCGACCGCGAGCTCAACCCCGATGCGCCCGAGATTCCCGCCGGTCCGGCACCGGTCGAGGGCATCATCATGGATTTTGAAACGAAGGAGGAGTAACCATGGCCGAACCCACGCTTTTGCCCGAGCGGCTCCAGTACCGCCCGACCAAGATCGAGCTCGACGAGAGCATCGAGAAGGCCAAGGCGACCCTTCTTAAGAAGATCAAACGCTCGGTGTACGTCTACCGTGTCGACTGCGGCGGCTGCAACGGCTGCGAGATCGAGATCTTCGGTTCCATCACGCCCGTCTTCGACGTCGAGCGCTTTGGCATCAAGGTCGTGCCCTCGCCCCGTCACGCCGATGTGCTGCTGTACACCGGCGCCGTGACGCGTGCCATGCGCATGCCGGCCCTGCGCGCCTTTGAGGCCGCACCCGATCCCAAGATTGTGGTGTCCTATGGCGCGTGCGGCTGCACCGGCGGCATCTTCTACGATAACTACTGCGTCTGGGGCGGCACGGACAAGATCTTGCCGGTCGATGTCTACATCCCCGGCTGCCCGCCCAGCCCCGCGCAGACCATCTACGGCTTTGCCATGGCGCTCGGTCTGCTGGACCAAAAGCTCCATGCCGAGACCACGGTGGAGGCCGCCGGCGAGCAGGCCGATATCCTGCACCCCGGCGTGCCGTACAAGCTGCGCGTTGCCATCGAGCGCGAGGCTCGCGCCATGAGCGGCTACCGTTACGGCCGCGACCTGGCCAACGAGTTTATGGATACGCTCGAGGGCGCGCCCAAGGGCGATATCCGCGGTGCCATGGCGCTGCTCATCGACAAGCAGGATGATCCTCGCCGCGTTGAGGTCTACTCGGCGCTGCAGGATCTGGTGCTGGCCGGAGGTCGCTAGATGGAGCTCACGGACCGCTCTGGTTACTTTGCGGGCCCCGGCATGCTCGGCGGCTCTTTTGGCGATGCCTCGCGCGCAAGCGACGAGGCCGCCGAGGGCGTCGCCGACCCCTGCCTGGGCCATACGCCCGACCAGGTGGTCTTCTATGAGCTCACGCGTAAGTTTGTGGAGACCGAGGAAGACGTTCCCCAGGAGGCCTGCGACGTGCTGTACTACACGCTCGCCGTGGGCCACCACACCGGCGTGCTCGACTGCTTTGAGCCGCGCCTGTCGGTGTCGGTGAACGTGTTCTATTCGCTCGTCGACGCGCTGCCGGAGGGGGAGGCCAAAACCAAGTTCGAGGCCATCCGCTCCTTTGGTGAGTGCCAGCTCGACAAGGCGGCGGTGCCGTCGCTGCTCGAGGCCTGCGATACGCTGCTCGACAATCGCGGTTTTCGCGGCTCGGCCAAGGCCGGCATCTCGGTGTTCGATGACGACTTTGGCCTGCATGCCCAGCAGGTCGCGTTCTTAATGAAGTTTCGCGATCTGATTGAACGCGTGCGCGATGTGTCGGGCGTGTATCTGACGGGGAGGTTGCAGTAATGGGTCGCGTTGTGGATGGTCGTGTGAACGGCGCCCCGTTTGCGGGCATTGTGCTCACGGCGGGAAGCGTGCTGCGTGCTGACGATGCCGCCGGCCCCGTGCTCTCCAAAAAGATGGAGGACGCGCCGCTTGCCGGCTGGTACACCATCGATGGCGGTCAGACGCCCGAGGATGACATCATCGAGGTCAAGCGTGAGCGTCCGCCGCGTTTGGTTTTGGTCGATGCCGCCGATATGGCGCTGCCCGTCGGCGCCATTCGCCTGCTCGACAAACGTGATGTGGCCCGTAAGTCGATGTTCACCACGCATTCGCTCCCTTTGTCGATTCTGATCGAAGAGATTGAGCAATCGTGCGAAGATATCGTCTTCATAGGGATTCAGCCGGGCGATACGGAGTTCTATAACCCCATGTCCCCGGAGGTCTTTGAGGCCGTCGACGCCGTGTACGACGCCGTGGCCGCCAACGACTTTTCCCACTTTGTCCGCTTGGGGCAGGAGCTATAGCAGCGCTTGCCTCTGCTGAATAGGAAAGAAGTGATTGACATGGCAGATTCCAAGGTGGAGTATCCCGCTCCCGATTGCCTGGCGCCCGCCGCGATCGAGGCCAAGACCGAGGCCACCGGCGTGACCAAGGCCAACCTGCCGGTCGCAAAGGCCTTTCTGTTGGCAATGTTCGCCGGTGCGTTTATTGCCTTCGGCGGCCTGTTCTTTACCGTGTTCTTGAGCGATAGCACGCTGGGCTGGGGCGCCCAGCGCGTCGTGGGCGGCCTGTGCTTTTGCCTGGGCCTGGTGCTCGTGCTGGTGTGCGGCGCCGAGCTGTTTACCGGCAATTCTCTTATGGTCTGCGCTCTCAAGAGTAAAAAGATCACCCTGGGCCAGATGCTCAAGGCATGGCTCGTCGTGTGGCTTGGTAACTTTGCCGGTGCCCTGTTCATCGTCTTTTTGGTGTACATGGCCGGCATTTACAAGCTCAACGGCGAGGCGGTCGCCAATTCCATGGTGAGCGTCGCCGCCGGCAAGGTGACGGTCGACTGGGTGACGATCTTCTTCCGCGGCATCCTGTGCAACATCTTTGTGTGCCTGGCCGTGTGGATCGGTACCGCCGGCAAGACCGTGGTCGATAAGGTTGTGGGCATTTTGCTGCCCATCGCCGCCTTTGTGGCCTGCGGTTTTGAGCACTGCGTCGCCAACATGTACTTTTTGCCCATGGGTGCCGTGATGCACGCGTGCGGCTCTGGTGCCGACGTCGCCGGCGCCGATGCACTCAACGCCGCGGGCATTGCGTTTAACCTGTCCGCCGCTACGCTGGGCAACATCGTGGGCGGCGCGGTTCTGGTCGCGCTCGGCTACTGGTTTATCTACGCCAAGAAGTCCGAGGCGTAAGGTATCGTCTGTTTGACGTTGGGCCTCCCGCGGGGCATTGCCGTGCGGGAGGCTTTTTGGGTCTGGGGCTTGTTGCCGGGCTTTTGGCTTGTTGTGTTTGGCTGATGAAAGGGGTAATCGAGATGGCATCTGCTGTTAAGCGTGACGGTCGCGCCGTGGTGACCACATGCGGGGGATGCTATGCCGATTGCGCCTTTGCGGCACACGTTGAGGACGGTCGCGTGGTGGCCGAGTTGCCGGTGCCGGGGCATCCGTGCGCGGCGCGTGCCCTCTGCGCCCGCGGACGGCATCGCCTGGCAATGCCGTTTGACGAGCGTGACCGGATTTTGCATCCCATGCGCCGACGAGCTGATGGCTCGGGGTTCGATGCGATTTCGTGGGATGAGGCGTTCGCGCAGATCGCGGCGCGCCTTGGGGAGATTGTTGACGAGCGCGGGCCTCGTTCGCTGGGCATGACGCTCGGCGTGCCCTCGTTCGACCGCTACTGGGCGCATCGTTTTATGCATGCGCTGGGCTCGCCCAACGTATACGGTGCCGACGGTGCCTGCGAGGTAAGCCGACTTACCGGTTGGGAGCACAGCCTGGGCTATAGTCCCGCCTCCGACCTGGCGCATACCGATTGCATCATGTACCTGGGGCGTTCCATTGTTGATTCGTCGACGATGGGGGCCGTTGATGTGCTCAACGATGCGCGCCGGCGTGGGGCGAAGATCATCGTGGTTGACCCCCGGCGCAGCGGCTCGGCTGCGCTTGCCGACCGCTGGCTGCGCGTGCGCCCGGGCTGCGACTTGGCGCTGCTGTTGGGTATTGCCCATGTCTTGATTGCCGAGGATCTGTATGACCACGAGTTCGTGACCCGCTATACCACGGGTTTTGACGAGCTGGCGCAGGCGGCCGCTGCTTGGACGCCCGAGTGGGCTGAGTCGATGTGCGACGTGCCGGCCGCAGAGATCGCCGCCACGGCGCGCGATCTAGCTGCCGCGGCGCCTGCTGCGGTGGTGGACGCCGGCTTTCATGGTGGTATTGGCATCGCGTATGCCAACAGCACCCAGACCGCGCGCGCGATTTGTCTGGTCGATGTGCTGCTGGGCTGCATCGGACACGCAGGCGGCGCGCTCAATCCACCTACACCGCTTGTGCTGGGCGACCTTGATCCCGCACGTTTTGCGACGCCGCCGGTGCCGCGCATATCCAAGCTGGGATCCGAGCGCTATCCACTGGTCGATCCGGTGCGCGGCCTGTGCACGACCATCGGTCAGTCGATTCTTGCCGGCGATTTGCGTGGACTCATCGTCTATGCCAGTAACCCCGGTGCGGGCTATGGCAATGCGCAGGCTTGGTTGGGTATTTTGCAGCAGCTCGACTTGCTCGTGACGATTGATATTCGCTGGTCCGAGACGGCGCGCGCTTCTGACTTCGTGCTGCCCGATGTGACGTATCTGGAGGCCGACCGTGGCTTGGGAACGGTGACAGGCGCCAACGATGTGCGCGTGTTCTACCGCAACGCCGTGCTGCCTGTGCAGCATGACGGTACACGTCCCGGTCGGGAGATTTTTGCCGGTCTGGCGCAGGCGTGTGGCGTGGGTGAGTACTTCCAGTTTACGTCTGACGATCTGGCGGCTGCCCAGGTGGCGCCTTTTGGGATCAATCTGGACGAGCTCAAGGAGCGCGGCTGGGCCGATACGGGCATGGCGCTGCCGACGCGCACGGGTGAGCCGGCGATTCCGCTTGCCGGCGGCAAGATTGCGCTGGCAAGCGACATATGGGAGCGAGCCGGCATGGGTCGTGTGCCCAACTGGATCGCTCCCATGGTGGAGCCCGGCCCGGGGATGTTTCGCCTCATTAGCGGCAACCGTCCCTTTGAGTCGCATACCTCACGAAGGCTTGCGGCGGCCGGTGCCGCCGAGGCTGGATCGGACCTGGATGCCGTGCAGATGAATGCCGATGTCGCCGCTCGCATGGGTATCGCCAATGGCGAGGTCGTCGAACTTGTGAGCGACATGGGCCGCGATCGCGTGCGCGTAGAGACGACGCCCTATCTGCATCCGGCGTGCATCTTTACGTCGGCCGCCCCGGGTGGGCGTTCGTTTGGCTCCGATGCCGGTGGCGCTCAAGCCTTGGGCGTGGGCCCGCTCGACCATACGCCGTTGCGCTGGGATCCGTTGACGGGCGCCGCACTCACCCAGGAAAACGCCGTTCGCGTGGAAAAGATTGCGGCGCGCGAGGATAATAACGACTGATTGATTCAGCCGATCGAGTTGGCTGATAGTTTGACGTTCGAACGATTGATTCACTTTTGGTTTTGAAAGGCCTCATATGAGCGATAGCCAGAACATGTCAGATGAGGTGCGCGCCCGCCTGCGCGCTATTCCTTCCGTCAACGAGCTGCTTGCCGAGTGGCCGGTTGTGAAGGCGGCGGGGGAGACCTGCGACGCGGTGGCGCATGCCGCCGTCACGGCCGAGCTCGACGAGGAACGCGCCGCCATTCGCGCCGGTGCCGCCCCGCGCTCTAAGCGCGACCTGGCCTCGGCGATCGAGTGGCGTGCGCATCGATCCGCACTGCCGAGTCTGCGTCCTGCCGTCAACGCCACGGGTGTGGTCATCCATACCAACTTGGGCCGCGCCCCGCTCGCGGAGTCGGCGGCAAAGGCCGTGGCCGAGGTTGCGCGCGGGTATAGCACGCTCGAGTACAACGTCGACACCTGTTCGCGCGGGTCGCGCAAGGAGCACGCTGCGCAGCTCATCCGCTCGCTTACCGGTGCCGAGGACGCGCTGGTCGTTAACAATAACGCGGCCGCCGTGCTTTTGGTGCTGGCGACCCATGCCGCAGGCAAGGAGGTCATCGTCAGCCGCGGCGAGCTTGTCGAGATCGGCGGTAGCTTCCGTATCCCCGATGTCATGGCGGCTTCGGGCGCCAAACTCGTCGAGGTCGGTGCCACCAACCGCACGCATTTGAGCGACTACGAGCGCGCCATCACGCCCGATACGGCCATGATCCTCAAGGTCCATCCTTCCAACTATCGCATCGAGGGCTTTCACGAGGAGGTGGGCTCAAAGGAGCTCGCCGCACTGGCCCATAAGCACGGCCTGCTGTTTTATGAAGACCAGGGGTCGGGCGCGCTGTTGCCCGACGACATCTTGGTGCGCGGAGGCGAAGAAACCACGCCAGCTTCGGTCGCGGCGGGGCTCGATATCGTGTCATGCTCGGGCGATAAGCTGCTCGGCGCCGCGCAGGCGGGCATTATCATGGGTCGTCGCGATCTGATCCAGGCCTGCGGGTCGCATCCGCTTATGCGTGCCCTGCGCCCGGGCAAACTGGCTCTGTCGGCGCTCGAGGCCACGCTGCGTATCTACATGGATGGCGCCGATGTTGCCCATCGCGATATTCCGGTGCTCAGCATGCTTACGTTGCCGCAGGCTCATTTGGAGCGACGTGCCCGTAAGCTGCGTGATCGTATGGTCGCCGGGTTCGATAAGGCTGGTTGCCCGTGTGCCGTTGAGCTGGAGATTGTCGAGGAATCGTCGACCCCCGGTGGCGGCTCGCTGCCTACCGTGGAGCTGCCCACGATGTGCGTTGCCGTGCGTCTTGTTGACGAGCGCCTGACGGTCAACGCGCTCAAGCGCTCGCTTGTCCAGGACTTCGACACGCCGGTCGTCACGCGCACCTCGCACGACCGCATTCTGTTTGATGTGCGCACGCTCGTTGGCGACCGCGATATCGAGACGGCGGCATCGACGCTCGTCGCGTGCGTTAAGAAGGCGATTGCTCGATGAGTGAGGTTCAAGCGCTGGTGGAGTGTCCCGTTATCGTTGGCACGGCGGGCCACGTCGACCACGGTAAGTCGGCGCTGATCGAGGCGTTGACCGGCAAAAATCCCGACCGTCTGGAGGTTGAGCGCCGTCGCGGTATGACCGTGGAGCTGGGCTTTGGCGAGCTGGCGCTGCCGAGCGGCAAGATTGTCGGCCTGGTCGATGTGCCGGGGCATGCCCATTACTTGCGCGCCATGGTGCAGGGCGCGACAGGCATCGACGTTGCCGTGCTGGTGGTTTCGGCCGTCGAGGGCGTGATGCCGCAGACCCGCGAGCACGTGCATGTGCTGGAGCTGCTGGGCGTTACGCATATGGTGGTCGCGCTGACCATGTGTGACCTGGCCGATGCCGAGATGACCGAGCTTGCCGAGCTCGATGTCGATGACTTTTTGTCGGGTACCGTGTTTGCGGGTGCGCCGATCGTGCCTGTGTCGTCCAAGACAGGCGAGGGGATTGACGGGCTGCTTGCGGTGCTCGACGAGCAGGTAAGTGCCTGCTGGGATGCTTGCCGCGACCGTTCCGAGCTCACCGATGCCGCGCCGCGTCTGCCCATCGACCGCTGCTTTACGATCAAGGGCGTCGGCACCGTCGTGACGGGAACGCTGCACGATGCGCCGGTTGCGGTGGGCGACGAGCTGATGGCTTTGCCGTCGCGTACGGTCTGTCGCGTGCGCGGGATTCAGGTGCATGGCGATACGCCGCGAGCACTGCCCGGACAGCGCGTGGCACTCAACTTGGTGGGCGATGGTGTTGCCGCGCTTGACCGTGGCGAGATGCTGGGTGTGGCGGACCGCTTTGGTCAGACGTTGCGCTTTATGATGACGTTCACCTACCTGGGCCGCGAGGGCGCCAAGCCGCGCGTGCTCGAGTCGGGCGCGCGTGTGCATGTGATGGCCGGCACGGCCGAGGTCGTCGGCCGCATCATGCTTTTGGAGGGCGAGGCCCCCATGGCGGTGGGCGAGACCCGTACCGTGCAGATGCGCCTGGAGGAGCCGCTGCCGCTGCGCGCCGGAGACCATGCCGTGGTGCTGTCGTATTCGCCCGTTATGCTCATCGGCGGCGGGCGCGTGCTGCTATCGCGCTGCCGTCGCTCGCGCGAGCTTTCTGCCGGCGAGCACGCACTGTTTGCGGCGCTTGAGTCCGGTGATATCGCGGGCGGTGTGGGCGCTTGGCTGGCGCTGCAGATGCTGCCGGTTACGGCGGTTGATGTTGCTGAGGCTTTGGATCTTGCTGTCGGCGAGGCCGATGCCGCGCTGCGCGGGTTGGTGGCGCAGGGCTCCGTTCGCAAGCTTGCCGTGGGTGATGCGGACCTCTTGGCGGACACCGTGGTGCTCGACGCTGCGATGGATTCACTGGCGGCGACCCTGTCAGCCATGCACGCGGCGGCCCCCAAGGAGACGGGCTTTACGCCTGGCGCCGTTGCCCATGCCGCGTGGCCTGCCGCTGATGAAGGCGTTGCCGCGGCTCTGATTGCCGAGGGCTGCTCGCGTGGCGTGTGCGCCGCCGAGGGCGCCGAGGTATTCGATCCGCATTCGGCCGCCGCGGCGGCACGCGTGGTGCGCGAGGCCTGCGAACGTATCGTTGCCTTGCTGGACGAAGCCGGCCTCGATGCACCGACGTTGCCAGAGGTGGGCGAGCAGTTGCAGCTCGATCGCGACACCATGACGCGCGCCCTGCGTGAGCTTTCGCTCAATCGCTCGATCGTTAAGGTCGAGCGCGACGTTGCCCTGTCCGCCGCCGCCGAGGCCCATGCGCGCGAGCTTGTTGCCGCCGCCATCGCCGATGCCGGCGGCGCTGCCACCACGAGCGTGCTGCGCGAGGCGCTGGGTGTGTCGCGCAAACGCGCCATCAGCATCTTGGAGCACCTGGATGCCGTGCGCTTTACGGTGCTCGACAAGGATGCCGGCGGCCTGCGCTCCCTGCGCTAGGCCGGTTACCTGCTCCCGCCTCCTCAGTTGCGGTGAAATAGTTCCTATTTGGAGGCTTTGGCAGCAAATACAGGAACTATTCCACCGCAACTTCTTGCTCGTCTTTTTGGGTTGGAGCCGTTTCGGTTTGGTAAAATACCGCCGCACTTGGGAACGGATGGGCTCCGGTGGGCTCCGCGGTCCTCAAAACCGTTGCGAGGCGTGCAAAACGTCTTGGATGTGTTCGATTCACATACGTTCCCGCCATACGCTACCAGCGCTTTTGTGCTCGCGGTCTTGCTGCGTGCCGCAAAGGCGCTGTTTTGTTTTTGCACGAGCTTTTCGTAGCGCTGCTATTTCGGTGGCTGTATTTAGCTTCGTGCGCCGGGTTTCGAGCATGCCGATGGAGGTGTTTTGCCGTATGACTACCGTAAGACGTGCCGATCTTTCTTGTGTCGTCCAAGCGGGTGGGCTGTCCTCGCGCATGGGCTGTGATAAGGCTCGCATGGCGTTTTGCGGCGAGCCGCTCATCGAACGCGTGCTGGGTCGGCTGGCGCCAGTTGCCGGCGAGTTGGTCGTGACGACTTCGCGTCCCAGCGAGCTTGCCTACCTTGAGGAGCGCGCGTTTGGCGGCCTGGTGCCGCGAATAGTGTCGGACCTTGAGGGGCCGGCGGGCGCCATGCGCGGCATCGCGAGTTCGCTGGCTGCCGCTCGGTTGCCCCTCGCGGCGATCGTCGCCTGCGATATGCCGTTCGTCTCGCCAGAACTGATCGGCGCGCTTTCTGATCGGGTCAAGGAAGGCCCGCTCGATGTGTGCGTCCCGCGCGAGGAGCGGGGGATTGAGCCGCTGTGCGCCGTGTGGCGCCGCCAGGCTTGCGCGCCGGTTGCCCGTGAGTTGCTCGACCGGGACCGCCAACGCATCCGCTGTTTGATCGACCAGGTCCATGCCGGCTATCTGGATGAGCCCCAGATTGTCGAGGTTGCCGGTTCGACGCTCTGCTTCGAGAACGTCAATACACCCGAGGAGTTTGCGGCAGCCGAGCTGCTCGCCTAGACGATTGGAGTTGCCATGTCTCACGATATTTGCCCCGACACGGGAGAGCCTTGCACTTGCGATGGTTCCGAGCCCTGTACCTGCGGCTGCGGTGGCTGTGGACATACTGCGGAAGAGGAAGCGGCCGCCGCGGCATATCGTGAGGCACACCGCGAAGGCCCGTCCGGTGATGCCCTCGACCACGAACGCAAAATCATCGTGTCGTTCGATAGCACCTTCGATGTGATGGAATGCGAACAGCTGTGCCTTGCCGCCGGTGTGCCCGGGCGCATCATGCCGCTGCCCGGCTCCATCACCGCCGGCTGCGGACTGTGCTGGGCCATGCCGTTCTCGGGCGATGCCCTCGCCGCCTTCCGCGCCGCCACCGAGGGCCGCGTAACCCCCGCCGACTACCACCAGCTCGTCCTCTAACCACCAACACCACCACAAAGGTGCCTGTCCCCAATGTGGTGGTTTAGAACACGTGGACGAAACAGGTTTGAAACACGGGTTTTGCACGTCAGGCACTCAAAAACGCTTCTACCTGCATCGTAATCAAAACGAAACATCCGCTCGTCGGCTTATGCGAAACTTTGCTGCAACAGTGCGATATTATCCATACTCGATAACGTTCGCGGCGCATAGGGTGCTGCGACCAACATTTTCGTTTCCCATCATTGGAGGAAGCATGAGCTACACGCAGAAAGTTCTCGAAGAGCTCAAGGCCCGCTATCCCGAGCAGCCTGAGTTCATCCAGGCCGCGACCGAGATCCTCGGCACCATCCAGCCGGCGCTCGACGCCCACCCCGAGTACGAGGAGGCCGCCCTGCTGGAGCGCCTCGTCGAGCCCGAGCGCATCGTTATGTTCCGTGTCCCCTGGGTCGACGACCAGGGCAAGGTCCAGGTCAACCGCGGCTACCGCGTCGAGTTCAACTCTGCCATTGGACCCTACAAGGGTGGCCTGCGCTTTAACCCGACGGTCACCCTGGGCATGCTCAAGTTCCTGGGCCTGGAGCAGATCCTCAAGAACAGCCTGACCACCCTTCCCATGGGCGGCGGCAAGGGCGGTTCCGACTTTGACCCCAAGGGCAAGTCCAACAACGAGATCATGCACTTCTGCCAGTCCTTCATGACCGAGCTCTATCGCCACATTGGCCCCAACACCGACGTTCCCGCCGGCGACCTGGGCGTTGGCGGCCGCGAGGTTGCCTACCTGTTCGGTCAGTACAAGCGCCTGACCAACGAGTGGACCGGCGTCCTTACCGGCAAGGGCCTCTCCTTTGGCGGCTCGCTCGCCCGTACCGAGGCCACCGGTTACGGTCTGGTCTACTTTGTGGACGAGTACCTCAAGAGCCGCGGCGACTCCTTCGAGGGTAAGAACGTCGTCGTTCACGGCTCCGGTAACGTCGCCATCTACGCGGTCCAGAAGGTCGCCCAGCTCGGCGGCAAGGTGCTCGCCTGCTCCGACACCCACGGCTGGGTCGAGGATCCCGACGGCATCGACTACACCGTGCTCGAGCATGTCTACAACAAGAAGCGCTCCGGCCACGACAAGGGCGTTACGCTCGCTATGTACGTTGACGAGAAGCCTAACGCCGTGTGGCACGAGGGCGACGGCCGTGGCGTTTGGCAGCTTCCCTGCGACATCGCGCTGCCCTGCGCTCGCGAGAACACGCTGCTGCTCGAGGACGCCCAGGCGCTCGTCGCCAACGGCTGCAAGGTGGTCGGCGAGGGCGCGAACATGCCCACGACCATCGAGGCCACGACCTACTTCCAGGAGAACGGCGTCGCCTTTATGCCCGGTAAGGCTGCCAACGCCGGTGGCGTGCTCGTGTCCGGCCTGGAAATGAGCCAGAACGCCGAGCACCTGTCCTGGACCTTCGAGGAGGTCGACGGCAAGCTCGAGCAGCTCATGCGCGGCATGTTCCACAACGTGGACGACACCGCCAAGGAGTACGGCCAGGAGGGCAACTTTGTCATGGGCGCCAACATCGCCGGCTTCCTGAAGGTCGCCGACGCCATGCTCGCCCAGGGCGTCTGCTAAATCTTCGCTCGATATGGCATGTGATGAGGCTTCCAGCTATCCGGCTGGGAGCCTTTTTCTATGGTGACGATGGCTGTGCCCCCTCGTTTGGTACACTTAAACGTACTGGACAAGTGAAGAGATGGGGGAGAACGTGCTCAAGTTCGGTACCTACGTCCGTGTTGGAAACGCGGCCGAAGCCTATGAGCTCTTACAGAAGAACCGCAACAACAAGATTGTGGGCGGTGGCATTTGGATGCGCCTGGGTTCGCGTCGCGTGGCGACGGCGATTGACCTTTCGGCCTGCGGACTCGATCAGATCGAGGAGACCGAGACCGAGTTTCGCATCGGTGCCATGTGTACCCTGCGCCAGCTCGAGCGCCATGTCGGGCTCAACGCGTTTGTCAACCATGTCTTTGAGTTCGCCGTCCACGATATCGTGGGCGTGCAGCTGCGCAACACCGCCACGGTGGGCGGCAGCATTTACGGTCGCTTTGGTTTTTCGGACGTGCTCTCGGCATTTTTGGCGCTCGATTCGTATGTTGAGCTGACGGGTGCCGGCCGCGTGCCGCTCGCCGAGTTCGTGGACATGGGCTATGTGCGCGACGTGATCGAGCACGTCGTGGTCGTTAAGCACGATTACCGTGCGAGCTACGAGGCCGTGCGCAAGGCCGCGACTGACTTCCCCTCCTTAAACGTCACCGCCGCCTGGTGGGACAACAGCTGGCATGTCACCGTGGGCGCCCGCCCGCTGCGCGCGACCCTGCTGCAGGGCGAGGCATGTGGCCTGGTGAACGAGCAGCCTTCAGAGGACGAGCTGCGCGCCCTGGCCGCGTCCGTACGCGCGCTGAGCTATGGCACCAACCTGTGGGGCTCGGCCGACTACCGCCGCCGCATCTCGGCTCCGTTGGCGATTCAGGCTGTGCGTCGCGCCGCCGGCATCGAGCTTTCGGCCGCGCTTGCCCGCGAGCTCGAGGGCGTGCAGATTCCTAAGTTTGCCACGGACGAGTATTCCTGCCGCCGCGTGCCCGGCGTCGATTCTAGCGAGGTGCGCTAATGGCTGCCAAACTCATCGATCTTTCCTTTACGCTCAACGGCCGCAAGGTCAAGGTTCAGATTGCCCCCGACACCATGCTCTTTGCGCTGCTGCGCGAGCAGGGCTGCGCGTCGGTGCGCTGTGCCTGCGAGACCACCAACTGCGGTCTGTGCACGGTGTGGCTCGATGGCGACCCGGTTCTGAGCTGCTCGGTTCCCGCCGCGCGCGTCGAGGGCCGCTCCATCACCACGCTCGAGGGCCTCAAGGCCGAGTCCGAGGCGCTTGCCCGTGCGATGGCTGCCGAAGGCGCCGAGCAGTGCGGTTTTTGCGCCCCCGGCCTTATCATGAACGTGCTGGCGCTTGCCCGCGCCGCCAAGGAGGACCCGAGCCTCGTCGCCACGCGTGAGGAGCTCTCACGTCAGCTCGCCGGCAACCTCTGCCGTTGCAGCGGCTACGAGAGCCAGCTGCGCGCCATCGTCCGCTTCCTCAACGAGTCCGGCGTGCAGGTGGGCTTTGAGATGCCCGAGCTGCCGGTCAACGACACCAGCTGCGATGGTGTCGCGTACAAGCAGATCACCCACAAGCAGCCCAAGAAGGACTCGAAGGCTCTGCTCGAGGGTCGCCCCGTCTATACGGGCGACCTGGTGCCCGCCGGCGCGCTCATCGTTAAGCTCAAGCGCAGCCCGTATGCGCGCGCCAAGATCCGCTCCATCGACACGTCGCGCGCCCTGAAGGTGCCTGGCGTGGTGGGCGTCTACACCTACGAGGACGTGCCCAAGCGCCGCTTTACCATCGCTGGCCAGAGCTATCCACAGCCGAGTCCCTACGACCGCCTGATCCTTGAGAACCTCGTACGCTACCAAAACGAGGAGGTGGCGATCGTCGCCGCCGAGACCGAGGAGGCCGCCGACAAGGCGCTCAAGCTCATCAAGGTCGACTACGAGGTACTCGAGCCCCTGCTCGACTTTACCCAGGCGCTCGATAACGACATCGTGGTCCACCCCGAGGGCGACGTGAGCTTTATGTTCCCGCAGGGTGGCGACGTTCCGCGCAACCTGGTGTGCAGCGGTACCAGCGATTTTGGCAACCTTGACGAGGCGTTCGCCCAGAGCGACATCGTCTTTGAGCGCACCTACACCAGCCAGGCCACGCAGACCGCGCCCATGGAAACCTTCCGCGCCTTCGCGACGACCGACGCCTTCGGTCGCATTTCGGTGACCACTTCTACGCAGGTGCCCTTCCACGTGCGCCGCATGGTCGCGCAGTCGCTCGACATTCCGCAGTCGCAGGTGCAGGTCATTAAGCCGCGCATCGGCGGCGGCTTTGGCTCCAAGCAGACGGGCTGCTGCGAGATCTTCGTGGCGTTTGTCACCCAACAGACCGGCCGTCCGAGCTACTGCTGCTACACCCGCGAGGAGACCATCACCGCGGGCAACTCGCGCCACCAGATGCAGATGACCGTTAAGCTGGGTGCCATGAACGACGGCACCATCACGGCCATCGATCTGCACACGCTGTCCAACGCCGGCGCGTACGGCGAGCACGCTACCACGACGATCGGCCTTTCGGGCCACAAGAGCCTGCCCATCTACAACCATGTGAAGGCGAGCCGCTTTAGCTGGGATGCCGTCTACACCAACACCAACCGCGGCGGCGCGTATCGCGGCTACGGTGCAACCCAGGGCCAGTTTGCCGTGGAGAGTGCCGTCAACGAGCTCGCCGACATGCTGCACATGGACCCCGCCGACCTGCGCCTTAAGAACATCGTGCGCGAGGGCGAGGTCATGCCGCAGTACTACAACGAGAAGCTCAACGCCTGCGCGCTCGACCGCTGCCTGCTGCGCGCGATGGACATGATCGGTTGGCGTGACAAGCCGCTGGCCGTGGACCTGGGCGACCGCGTGCGTGCTCTGGGTTGTGCGCTCACCATGCAGGGCTCGGGCATCTCCAACGTGGATATCGCCGGCATCGACATGCGCTTGGAAGAGGACGGCTTCATTACCATCGGCACCGGCGCCACCGATAACGGCATGGGCGTCGACACGATCCTGGCGCAGATTGCCGCCGAGGAGCTGGGTGTGGAGAGCTCGCTGATCGTGGTGCGCGGCGTGGACACCGACGTGTCGCCGTTCGACGCCGGCTCGTACGCGAGCTCGGGCACGTACGTGACGGGTCTGGCAGCCAAGAACGCCGCGGCCGAGCTGCGCGAGAAGATCTGCGCCAAGGCCGCCCTGATGTGGGACGTGGACGCCGCCGACGTGGTCTTCGATGGCCAGTACGTGCGCCTGTCCGACGAGCGTGCCGTGCGCGAGCAGAACCGCTACCTCACGCTGCGCGACTTTGCCAACCTGTGCGTAAAGAACATCGCGGGCGGCGACGCGCTCACCTCGCATGCCTCTGCCTGCCTGCCCGTTTCGCCTCCGCCGTTTATGGCCGGTATTGCCGAGGTCGAGGTCGACAAGGCCACCGGCAAGGTGACCGTGGTGGATTACGCCGCTGCTGTTGACTGCGGCACCGTGATCAACGAGGCGCTCGCGCGCGTCCAGGCCGAGGGCGGCATTGCCCAGGGCATCGGTCACGCGCTCTACGAGATCGTCGAGCACGATGATCGCGGCCGCCTGCGCACCGGTAACTTTATGAGCTACAAGCTGCCCACGCGCCTGGATATCGGCAGCATTCGCGTGGCCTTTGAGCCTAGCTACGAGCCGACGGGTCCGTTTGGCGCCAAGTCGATCGGCGAGGTCGTCATCAACACGCCGCTCGCCGCCGTTGCCTCGGCCGTGGCGCACGCCACCGGCCACCAGGTTCGCTCGCTGCCGATCACGCCCGAGAAGGCCCTGCTGGGGGAGTAGTTGATCAGCGAACAAGTCGTAATTGGCGGGGTGGGGCAACTCGTCCCGCCTTTTGCACTCGTGGTGAGGTCGTGAGCCTGTAAAAGGTGTGCGTGCGCTTGCCGTTCGTATCTGCTATCATTCCTTATCTGTGCGCTCATGCGGGCGTGGCGGAATTGGTAGACGCGCCAGATTTAGGTTCTGGTGGGATTCCCGTGAAGGTTCGAGTCCTTTCGCCCGCACCATCGCACCTGCGTCGGCCCTGGCCGTCGCGACACTTTGTTGCATAAAGGTACCAGCACCTCAGATAAGCTGGGCAGTATGAGGAGGAACGTGTTGAACATCACCGCTTCTGACGTCAAGGACGCCAAGCTCACCGCTACGGTCACCATCCCGGCCGCCGACGTCGACGCCGCGATCAAGAAGGCCTACAAGGACACCGCCAAGAAGTACCGCTTCCCGGGCTTCCGTGCCGGCAAGGCTCCCCGTCCGGTCATCGACTCCGCTCTTGGCGCCGAGGCTACCCTCGCTCAGGCCACCAATGACCTGATCGCCGCCAATGAGCCCGCCGTCCTCAACGAGCTGGACATCGTCCCCACCAAGAACGGTGACTATAAGGAGCTCGACCTCGCCAAGGATCACGAGGACTACACCTACACCGTCGAGTTCTCCCTGCGTCCTGCTGCCGAGCTCTCCTCCTTCGACGCCGTCGAGATCGAGATGCCCCCTGCGGAGGTCACCGAGTCCGAGATCAACAACCAGGTCGAGATGCTCCTCAACTACCGTGCCACCTTCGAGGACGTCGAGGGTCGCGTCGTCGAGGCCGATGACTACGTCACCGTCGACCTCAAGGCCGTCGAGAACGCCGACAACTTTGCCGCCGAGGGCCGCATGCTCATCGCCGGTAGCGACAGCAACCCCAAGGAGTTCAACGAGGCCCTGATCGGCGCTAACGTTGACGACGTCAAGACCGTCACCTGGACCGACGAGGTCGAGGAGGGCGAGGAGGCCGAGACCCACACCGTCGAGGTCACCGTCAAGGGCATCAAGGTCCGCAACACCCCCGAGCTCACCGACGAGCTCGTCAAGTCCGACTTTGGCTTCGACAGCATCGACGCCATGCGTGACGCCATCAAGATCGAGATCGAGCAGGACAAGGCTTCCCGCCTCCCGGCCGAGAAGGAGAACCGTTGCGTCTCCGCTCTCGCCGAGCGTCTGCAGCTCGACGAGATGGACGCCGACTACGAGCAGTCCGTCTTTGAGGAGCTTGGCCAGAACTTCCTGTCCAACCTCGCTGACCGTGGCATGACCCTGGACACCTGGCTGCCCGCTTCCGGTCTGACCATGGAGCAGTTCATCGGCGACCTGCACAAGCAGGCTAACGACGTCGCCCGTGAGTCCCTGGCTCTCGACGCCCTCGCCCGTGAGCTCAAGATCGAGGTCACCGAGGACGACATCAACGCCGAGTTCGAGAAGGCCGGCGTCAAGGACGTCGAGGCTTCCAAGGCCGAGTTCATTGCCGATGGCCGCATGCCTGCCGTCCGCGAGTCCATCCGTCGCTCCAAGGCCGTCGACCACCTGGTCGAGAACGCCAAGGTGACCGAGGTTGACGAGACCGCCAAGGACGCCGAGTAATTCTCGCCACCTTTTCCGCGAGCGCATGGATGCGCCCGTGATGGGGTAAAGTTATAAGCCGGTTATCCGGTTGCTTCGTACGGTGCCAGCCAATGCATAGCATGCGGGCACCGTACGTTTGTCTAGAACCATTATTGGTCCGCAAGAGAAATGGAGATGCGTATGATCGCTAAGTTCGATTCCGCCCTCGTGCCATACGTTATCGAGCAGACGCCGCGCGGCGAGCGCAGCTACGATATCTATTCGCGCCTGCTCAACGACCGCATCATCTTCTTGGGCGAGGAGATCAACTCCGTCAGCGCCAACCTGGTCGTTGCCCAGCTGCTGCATCTTGAGAGCCAGGATGCCGAGAAGGATATCTCGCTCTACATCAATTCGCCCGGTGGCGAGGTCTACTCCGGCCTGGCGATTCTGGACACCATGAACTTCATCAAGCCGCAGGTCTCCACCATTTGCGTCGGTATGGCTGCGTCCATGGCCGCCGTGCTGCTTTCGGCCGGCGCTAAGGGCAAGCGCTTCTGCCTGCCGCACTCCAAGGTCATGATTCACCAGCCCAGCGGCGGTGCCCAGGGTCAGCAGACCGAGATCGAGATCGTGGCCGAGGAGATCAAGAAGACCCGTCGCGAACTCAACCAGATCCTGTCCGACGCATCGGGCCAGCCGATCGAGAAGGTCCAGGCCGATACCGAGCGCGACAATTACCTGACCGCTTCCGAGGCGCTCGATTACGGTCTGATCGACCGTATCGTCACCTCGCGCGATCTCGCCGCGAAGGACGCCTAGGATGGCAGGAAACATGCAGGACAACTTTGACGAGAACGGCAACCCCATCCGCTGCTCCTTCTGCGGAAAAGAGCAGGGTCAGGTCCGTCGTCTCGTAAAGGGTCCGACCAACATCTTTATCTGTGACGAGTGCGTTGCCGCCTGCTCCGAGATCCTTGAGGAGTCGCTTGCTTCGGACTTTATGGACGCTGCCCGCAACGGCAAGCTGCCGGGCTTCCTCAACGACCACGGCCAGGCTGCATCCCAGCCCGCCGTGGACCCCGAGACCGAGGGCTTTGAGCTCGAGGACGACCGTCAGGTCATCACGCACGTGCCGACGCCGCACGAGATCTATGACGAGCTTTCGGCCTATGTTATGGGTCAGGAGGACGCCAAGCGCGCCATGTCGGTGGCCGTGTACAACCACTATCGCCGCGTGATTGAGGGCGGCGCTGCGGTGTCTGCCTTTGATGACGACATGGGCTCGCAGTTCGATGACGATATGGACGAGGTAGAGCTCGCCAAGTCCAACATTTTGCTGCTCGGTCCCACCGGTACCGGCAAGACGCTGCTCGCCCAGACGCTCGCGCGAATCCTCGAGGTGCCGTTTGCCATCGCCGACGCCACTGCGCTCACCGAGGCCGGTTACGTGGGCGAGGACGTGGAGAACATCCTGCTCAAGCTTATCAACGCCGCCGATGGCGATATTGAGCGCGCTCAGGTGGGCATCATCTACGTGGACGAGATCGACAAGATCGCCCGCAAGGCCGAGAACCTCTCCATCACCCGCGATGTTTCGGGCGAAGGTGTTCAGCAGGCGCTACTGAAGATTCTTGAGGGCACGGTGGCAAGCGTTCCGCCCACCGGCGGCCGCAAACATCCCCAGCAGGAGCTGTTGCAGATCGACACGACCAACATCCTGTTCATCTGCGGCGGTGCCTTTGTGGGCCTGGACAAGATCATCGCCGACCGCGTGGGCAACAAGGGCGTGGGCTTTAACTCCGAGATCGCCGGCCCCACTTCGGTCGACGAGAACGACCTGCTGCGCCAGGTGCTCCCGCAGGACCTCAACGCCTTTGGCATGATCCCCGAGTTCGTGGGCCGTACGCCCGTCGTCACCCAGACGCAGGCGCTCGACGAGGACGACCTGGTGTCGATTCTGACCGAGCCCAAGAACGCCGTGGTGCGTCAGTACCGCAAGATGTTCCAGCTCGAAGACGTTGAGCTTGAGTTTGAGGATGCCGCCCTGCATGAGATCGCCCGTATGGCGCTTGCCCGCAAGACCGGCGCCCGCGGCCTGCGCTCCATCTGCGAGGACGTGCTGCAGCAGACGATGTTCGACCTCCCCAGCGAGGAGGGTGTTGCCAAGGTCGTCGTGACCGAAGCCTCCGTAAAGGGCGAAGAGCAGCCCCAACGCATCTACGGGTAAACCAGCCAAAAACGTGCTTGCAAATAGCCTCTGACCATCCGTGGTCGGAGGCTATTTTATATATACGCAATAACCCCAACTACCTGTGTTATTCTGTGTGTTTGTTTAAGCCTCAGCGAAGTCATATCAGACTGAAGTAATCGATACCTAAGGGGAGGAATGCAGACCCTGGCGGGCCTACATTCCTCCCCGGCGGGACAGGGAGAGATATATGGAAGAGATGCCCAAGAATTACGATCCGTCGACCAACGAGCCGGCGATCCTGCAGAAGTGGCTCGACGGCGGCTACTACAAGCGCCGCGAGGGCGTGGGCGACTGCACCGTCACCATTCCGCCTCCCAACGTGACCGGCAAGCTCCACATGGGCCACGCTACCGACGACTCCATCCAGGACGCCATCATCCGTATGGCCCGCATGCGCGGCAAGTCCACGCGTTGGGTGCTCGGCACCGATCACGCCGGTATCGCCACGCAGACCAAGGTCGACAAGAAGCTCAAGAGCGAGGGCATCAGCCGCCTGGAGATCGGTCGCGACAAGTTTGTCGAGGCTTGCTGGGATTGGACCCACGAGTACGGCGGCATCATCGTCGAGCAGATCAAGCGCATGGGCTGCTCCGTCGACTTCGATAACGAGCGCTTTACCATGGACGAGGACTACGCACAGGCCGTGCGCAAGGTCTTCTGCGATTGGTACCACGACGGCCTGATCTACCGTGGCAAGCGTATCGTTAACTGGTGCCCCAACTGCACCACCGCTATCTCGGACGACGAGGCCGAATATAAGGACGAGAAGGGCCACCTGTGGCACCTGCGCTACCCGCTGACCGAGCCGGTCAACGGCCAGGACTACATCGTCGTCGCCACCACGCGCCCCGAGACCATGCTCGGCGACACGGGCGTCGCCGTCTCCCCGAAGGATCCCGAGAAGGCCGCCTTCGTGGGTAAGACCGTCAAGCTTCCCATCGTTGACCGCGAGATCCCCATCTTTGAGGATTGGCATGTCGATGCCAACTTTGGTTCCGGCTTCGTTAAGGTCACCCCGGCCCACGACCCCAACGACTACGCCATGGGCCAGGCCCACGACCTGCCGCAGATTAACATCTTCGACGAGCACGCGGTGGTCGTCGAGGGCTACGGCGAGTTCACCGGCATGAACCGCGACGAGTGCCGCGAGGCCGTCATCAAGTGGTTCGAGGAGCACGACCTGCTCGATCACGTCGAGGACCTCGATCACTCCGTCATGCATTGCTACCGTTGTGACTCCGCTCTGGAGCCGTGGCTGTCCGAGCAGTGGTTCGTCGCCGTCGACAAGCTCAAGGGGCCGGCGCTCGACGCCGTTAACTCCGGCAAGGTCACCTTCCACCCCGCGCGCTGGACGCAGACCTATACCACTTGGATGGAGAACCTCAAGGACTGGTGCATCAGCCGCCAGCTGTGGTGGGGCCACCGCATCCCCGTGTTCTACTGCGAGGACTGTGGCTGGGAGGACGCCCTTACCGAGGACACCGACGTGTGCCCCAAGTGCGGCGGCCATCACGTGCACCAGGACGAGAACGTGCTGGACACCTGGTTCAGCTCGCAGCTGTGGACCTTCGCCACGCAGGGCTGGCCGCAAAAGCCGGAGCTGCTCGAGGGGCATCACCCCACGACGGCGCTCGTCACCGCGCGCGACATCATCGCGCTGTGGGTCGCCCGCATGGTCATGAGCTCGTTGTACTTCCTGGACGAGGTGCCGTTTAAGGATGTCGTCATCTACCCGACGATTCTGGCCAAGGACGGCAGCCGCATGTCCAAGTCCAAGGGCAACGGCGTTGACCCCATGGACCTCATTGGTATGTACGGCGCCGACGCCATGCGCTACAACCTGCTCACGCTGTGCACCACCAATCAGGACGTCAAGTTCGACGCGAACATCGACAAGAAGACCAAGAAGCTTATCGACAGCCCGCGCACCGACCAGGCCAAGTCGTTTGTGACCAAGATCTGGAACGCCAGCCGCTTCCTGCTCATGAACATGGAGGGCTACACGCCCGGCGAGCCCGTCGTGGAGACGCCGGCCGACGCTTGGATGTTCAGCCGCCTGGCCAAGGCCGTGAAGATGGTCACCGAGGGTATTGAGAACTACACCTTTGGCGACATGGCCCGCGGCGTGCAGCAGTTCTTCTGGAACGAGGTCTGCGACTGGTACGTCGAGGTCACCAAGGCCCGTCTGAAGGGCGAGGGCCGTCTGCAGGCTCAGCGCAACCTGATCTTTGTGCTCGACACCTCCATTCGCCTGATGCACCCGCTCATGCCGTTTGTCACCGAGGAGATCTGGGACAACATGCCGGCGAGCGTGCTCGATCTGGACGCCGAGGGCAACGTGGACCGCGCCGAGGCGCTCATGATCGCCAAGTGGCCGGAGCCCGCCGACTACGCCAAGTACGTCGACGAGGACGCCGAGCGCGCGTTTGAGCTGTGCCGCACCGTCGTTTCCGCCGCCCGCGCCACGCGTTCGCGCTATCGCTTGAGCCCCAAGGCCGAGCTCGACGTGGTCGTGCGCGCTGGTGCCGAGGATATCGAGAAGCTCGAGAGCCTGCGCTCGACCATCGAGCCGCTGGCCAACACGTCTTCGCTGGTCATGGGTACTGACGTTGAGAAGCCGGCTGCGAGCATCGCCGTTGTTGATAGTGGCGTCGAGGTCTTTGTGGTGCTCGAGGGCAAGGTTGACCTTTTGGCCGAGAAGGCACGTCTGGAGAAGGAGATCGCCGCGGCCCAGAAGGAGCTCGCCGGCTGCGAGAAGACGCTTGCCAACGAGGGCTTTGTGGCCAAGGCCGCGCCCGCGGTGGTCCAGAAGAAGAGGGACCGTGCAGCTGAGCTCAAGGAGATCCTGGCGGCGCTGACTGCTCAGGTTGCTGACTTCTCGTAAGGGTCACTGGGGGGCGCGTCCCGACGCTTTGCTCGCTACTGCGAACAGTCCTGCGCAAGACGGACAGCACATTTAGTGCTGTCCTTTGCGTGCGGAACTTGTATCGAGCAAAGCGTCGGGCCGCTACCAGTTCGTTTACGTGGTCGTTTGCATCTGGTTGGTCAGGGCCACCGGGTTGTGGCCTTGATTCCGCTGCAATCGGGTAAAGGCTGATATTGTCAACGCGAGGGGCTCATTCTTTTTGGTGGGCCTCTTTTTCTGTAATTGGAGACTTTGGGTTATGGCTAAGCGTTCGGGGTCGTATTCTGTGCCGTTCTCGTTTGAGTTGCTTTCGTTTGATGAGGCTGTTGGGCTGGCTGCTGATACGGGGCGGATTTCTGGGGATGCTGGGCCTCTGCTTGAGACGGTTGTCGATATGCTTGATGAGCTGGGACGTCCGGACGAGTATTTCGATTGCATTCAGGTTGCCGGTACCAATGGCAAGACTTCGACCACGCGTTTTTCGGCTGCCATCCTTCGTGGTGAGGGGTTAAAGACTGCGCTGTATACGTCTCCGCAGTTGGTGCGTTATCCCGAGCGCATGGAGGTCGATGGGTGCGTTGTGAGCGATGAGGCGTTTGCGCGCGGCGTTTCTGCCGCTGTCGAGGCGGGTCATCGAGTGAATTCCCGTCGTGTGGCGGCGGGGGAGCGCGCCTATACCATCACGCCGTTTGACCTGCTGACGGCTGCCGCGCTGGTGGTGTTTGCCGAGGCTGCAGTGGACGTTGCTGTGCTCGAGGTCGGCATGGGCGGCCGTTGGGACGCTACGAGTGCGACCGATCCCGTCGCCGTTGCCATTACGGGCATCGGCCTCGACCACACGCACATCCTGGGCGACACGCTCGAGGCCATTGCGGGGGAGAAGGCTGCTGTCATCAAGCCTAGACGTCTGGTTGTGCTGGGCGAAGGCACGCACGAAGCGAGCGTTCAACGCGTGATGGATGCCCGTTGCCGCGAGTGCGGCATTGTGCCGCTCGTGGTGAGCCACGCCACGACTAAGGTGCCGGCGCATGTGGGCGATACGGTTGAGTTTAGCTGCACCACGCCGCGCGCGATCTATACGTCGAGTATGGTCAAACCGGCGTATCAACCGCAGAATGCCGCGTGCGCGATAATGCTCTGCGAGGGGTATCTGGGCCGCGAGCTCGACCATGACAAGCTCGATGCTTCGCTTATGGGGTGCCCCACGCCGGGTCGCTTTGATGTGCTGGGAACCGATCCACTCAAGCTGATCGACGCCTGTCATAACCCTCAGAGCTGCGAGAACTTTGTGAGCGCACTGGACGAGATCGATCCGTGCGTAGAGAATCGCCCCACGCTGCTATGCGCCGCGCTGGCCGACAAGGATGTGGCAGGTATCGTCGATGTGTTGATCCCGGCCTTCCCTCGCGTGGTCGTAACCCAGACCGATTCCGATCGCGCCCTGCCGGCAGAGGAACTCGCTGCCCTGGTGGACGCGGACAAGCTTGCGGGCGTGTACCCCAGCGTGTCCGAGGCCCTCGCCACTTTCGAAGCCGCTGGCGAGCCCTTCGTGGCAGCCGGCACCATCACCCTAGCCGGCGAAGTTGCCGGCCTGCTCCGCTAGATCCCTTCCGCAGGGTAGCTAGTTGACCTGCTCGCCACGAAATGGGCCTATCTACTACGTTTGACCGGTTACCCTCGACCAGACCGAAAAATGTAAAATCAAAACCGCAGGTAGAAGGCTTGCCAATTTTCAAATAAGACCCGCATGGTCGACCCATGTGGGTTAAACGTAGTAAATAGGCCATTTTCGTGGCGCATCTCTAGACTGTCAAATTGGTCGACTTGGCCCCATGGCAGTTGCGGTGAAATAGTTCCTGGATTATGCCTTTATGGACCAACCTGGGAACTATTCCACCGCAACTTATTGAGGGGCTATTGGGTAAGGGCTAGTCGAGGCGGACCGGATCGTGGGGGTAGGCGTTGAGGATCTCGACGCCGGACTCGGTGACCAGGGCCAGGTCCTCGATGCGGACACCGGTGTGGCCGGGGAGGTAGATGCCCGGCTCGATGGAGAACGTCATGCCCGGCTCTACGACCTGTTCGTTGACAAGCGAAACGTCACCTGGCTCGTGGTCCTGCAGACCGATCGAGTGGCCCAGGCGATGCGTGAAGTACTTGCCGTAGCCAGCGTCCTCAATCACGTCGCGCGCGGCACGGTCCAGGTCACACATGCGCACGCCCGGGGCGATGAGCGCCTCGGCGGCCTCGTTGGCGCGGCGCACGATGTCGTAGATGTGTGCCGTCTCCTCGTCCGGCTCGCCCCAAAAGAATGTGCGCGTCATGTCCGAGCAGTAGTTGCGGTGGCGTCCGCCAATGTCGAACAGAACCACGTCGCCGCGCTTGAGTACGATGTCGTCGGGCTCGTGATGCGGGTCTCCTGCGTTGGCGCCAAAGCTCACGATGGGCGGAAAGCTAAAGCCCTCGCAGTCGTGTTTGCGGTACAGGCCGAGCATCTGGTCGGCAATCTCGCGCTCCGTCATGCCCTCGTGAACGAGCTTGATGGCGTCGGCCATCACGGCGTCGTTGGCGGCCGAGGACACGCGCATGAGCTCCTGCTCTGCGGCGTCCTTGTGGGTGCGTGCGGCGGTGACGGCAAAGTCGCCCAGGAAGAAATCGCTCGCGGCATGGCGCTCCATAAGCGGCATCAAAAAGCCGGAGCGCATGACGGTGTCGATACCGAGCGGTTTGGTCGGGTCGATCTCACTCGCGATGGCGTCGGCCACGATGTCGGTATCGGTGTGATAGGCGACGCGGGCATTGTCATACTTGGGTAGCTGATGCAGGGCGTTGACCAAGATCACGGGCTCGCTGCCGCGTGCGAGCAGCACACCGCAAAAACGCTCGAACATATCGGCATAAAAGCCGGTCAGGTAATAAATCGACCACGGGTCGTTTACAAGTAGCTGCGCGCCGGGGTGCTGAGCCTCGAGCGCATCGAGCACGCGCGCCACGCGCTGAACATCGACATGTGCCATACATCGTCCTTTCGCTAGGTTGCCACCATGGTATCCCATGCCCGGCAGCTAGGGACGTTCCTTTTAATATGAGCAGGACATTGTCAAGAGGCAAAATCGGGCCTGG
>UQLC01000014.1 GCA_900541795.1 uncultured Collinsella sp.
ATATCGGCGGTGCTGTTTCGCGATATTCAACAGTGCTCAAGCGAGCAAATACTCAGGCGGGGCTCAGTTTTTCACCGCACTTCCGAAAACCGCGGTCTCGCAATATGAAAAATGGCCTCCATAACTCTGGGTTAATGGATAAGTGTGGCCTTTCGCCGTATATCACTGTCCGTTTATGGAACCTATCTCCAACGAGTCGTAGCCATAGGGTTTAATGTTAGAAACACATAGTTGCCGGCGGGCCGCGGGCGACGTTCCCCCTGATATCGGAGGTTCCAGGTATGTTTCGCGCTCAGTTAAACAACTATCGGTTGGGCTAACATGGGTCGCCGTGCTATTTCGATAACCCTTGCAGTGGTCTGCCTGGCTGTGCTCCTGGGCGCTACAGGGCTGTTTGCTATAAGCCGGGAAACGTCCTATATGCAGGAATGCGCTTCCGAAGGGTTTGCCATTGATGGTTACTATCGGGATGACAAAACGAGTCGGGAAACCCTGGCTTTTCTTGAGGAGGACAACTGTCGATGGCAGCTGGTCGATCAAGACGGAATCTGCACAGACGGGCAGTTTAAGCGTACGGATGACCCCAACATCCTGATATTAAAGAAGGAAAACGGCGAAGAATTCGGCACGATTCACGTTGCGTATATATCGCGCCGACGCAATCAGGGGCAGATTTACCTAATTAGAAATACTAAGGTGACCCGATTTTATCTGGTGAGCACCGATCCGGCGTTTACAGTGGAATCTGGCGATGTCGATGCGGACGTTTGATTCACGGCAATAAAACGGCGAGCGGGGCGCGGGTGTGAACTGAACCCCTCTATTTGCTCGTGTCCGTATCGCGTCTGCGCCTCGTCATAACTTGCGTCCGTGCGAGCGCTCATCCCGCGCCGGCATCACTTCACGTCAAATTCCACGCGATCGAGTTCAGGCACGTTGAGGTCGATGAGCTTGCGAGCGACATGACGGTCGTGTGCCCCAAGCGCCTCGCCTGTCGTCACATGGGCGACAATCTCGCGCTCGACGATGCCCTCTTCCTCGCCTTCGGTAGCCGAGGTTTCGACGGCGACGGTGTAGTCCTTAAAGCCCGGTAGCACCGCCGCAAGCTCGCGCGTGGTTTCGGTGACGCCGTAGCCGTCCTGCACGCCGGACTGCGCCGAGCCAATAGACCCCGCCGTCATGACGATGCAGGGGATGGCAAAGACTACCGTGCCCACAATGATGCGGCGGCGCACCTTGCGTGATAGCTCGTCGACCTCGGCATCTTCCTCGGCAGTCACAATGCCGTCGCCGTTGAGGTCGCGCTTGAGCGGCACGCGCAATAGAAGCAGCACGGCTTCGGCAGCCAGCGCGATAAAGACCACGTTGATGCCAAATTCATAAAGCGCCGAGAGAAACAATGACCCGCTTGCGATGGCGATGCCATAGCCCGCCGCGCACAGGGGCGGCATGAGTGCGGTCGCCACAGCCACCCCGGCGATGAGCGTGGCGGGTTCCTGGTCGCGCGAGTTGCCCAGGCCGCCCGCAAAGCCGCCCGCGAGCGCGACGGCAAGGTCCCACACGGTCGGTGTCGAATTGTCGATGATGGCGGCCGTGGTGGTGCCAAGGGGCGAGAGCTTAAAGTACAACGTGGACGTGACCAGGCAAAAGACCATCTGCAGCGCGAGGCCGGCGACGGCCTCAAGGGTGATCTCGCGGTCGAGCGTGGCGATGCCGTATGCCATGGCAAGGACCGAGCCCATGAGCGGGCAGATGAGCATGGCGCCTACAATGGCGATATCCGAGTCGATATCGAGGCCGATGCTCGCGATCAACATGGCAATGATCAAGATGCATAAGTGTGAGCCAGTCAGGCGCGCCCCGTTTACAAAGCGCTTGCGAATCACGTGATAGGGCGCGCGTCCCTCGCGAATGTTGAATGCCCGCTTTAGAAAGCGGCTTGCGTTCTCCATGGCCTCGCTGTGGGCGGGGCGGATGCCATGGCGCCGATGATGGCGCTCGCGCAGTCGCTTGAGCTGTTGTTTATCGAGTTCCATGTCCACCTCGTTCTGGCACGTGCCGCGTATCCCGCCCGTCGTCTTTACTCTACACCGCGTTGAGCGAGGTGTCAGACAGGGTTTGTTGACCTGGAAGTCAGGCCAATCGGCATGACTAAAAACGCCGTGAGAATCATAAGAGTCAAATAGACAAAAAGTGCGGGGCCGGATGGTCTCCGACCCCGCGCTCTGTACGGGTACGTTGTTGTTGGGTTTATCCCAGCAGGCTCAGACCGACGGAGACAAACGCCAGGATAACGCCGACGATGGACTCGCCGCCCAGCAGGCCGCTGGCAACAACCAGGCCCTGCTCCTGGAAGGCGGCATCCTTGGCGGCCTTCTCCTCGTCCGAAAGACCGGCGGCGGCGTCGCGGTGAGCGGCCCACTTGTCGTAGGCGAGCTTAACGCAGGAGCCCAGGAAAGCCGTGAGCGACATATAGAACGGCAGGTACACGCCCAGGCCGATCATCATGGCCGGAATGCCGAGCCAGTACATGACGATGCCGGCGATAAAGCCGCCTGCGAACCACGGCACGCTCGGGATGCCCGAGACCATGGTGGCGACCACGCTTGCCTGCGCGGCAACGAAGCTCTTGTCGGGGCCAAAGGCGTCCGGACCATAGGCGGTGACGAGCGCGACCATGACGGCGGCGGCGACCAGGGCGCCCACGATGCCGCCAATGGCCTGGCCGACCCACTGCGCGCGCGGGTTGGTGCCCAGCACGGCGCCGGCTTTGAAGTCGTTCATGACGTCGCCCGCAAGGCCGCACGCCACGGCCACGATGCCGGCGATAAAGAACAGCTTGACCTGAGCGAGCTGCGCGAAGGCGGCAACGATGAGCATGACGATGAGGCCGAAGATCTCCATGGGGTCGATGCCCGTCTGGCCGCAGCTCTGCGCGCTCATGATGGTGGTGACAAAGGTGAACAGCGTGACGATGACGGCCGGAACGGGGCCAAGGTCGAGCACGATGGCGATGATCACGGCGATGGCGGCAGCGCCCAGGCCGATGATACCGGCGTCGAGTTTAAGGGAGCCCGAGATGAGCGACTGCTCGTCGGTGTCGGTGGAGCTGTCGGCGGCGAGGCCGCGGACGATACCGGCGACCTGCGGAAGGATGTCCTTGAGGACGACGGCGACGCCAAAGCCCATCATGAGGCCCATACCCAGGGACTTGACGATGCCCTGTGCGGTCATAACGTCAAACAGACCGGCAGCGGTGCCGCCGACGATGATGCCAAAATTGCCCAGCAGCGCGCCGGCAAACCAGAACGCGACGGGGGCGAAGCCCACCAAAAAGCCGATGGACAGCAACATGGGCGAGTTGTAGATGGCAAAGGTCACGCCGGGGATATTGAGCGTGCACAGCATGCTGGGCACAATGCCCAGAGCGTCGCGCAGCACGCTGTAGATGCCGGCGATGGCCATGGAGCCAAAGAGCTGCTTGCCGGTCTTGCCGCCGGCCTCGGTCGCGCGCAGGGTCTGAGCTGCGGCGTTGCCGGTGGGGAACTCAAGCGCGGCGTCCACGATAAAGTGACGGTGGATGAGTGCCGTGGCCAGCAGGCCTAGGATAGTGCCGGCGAGTGCCACGATAAACATGTCGAGCCAACTGATCTGGTCGGCATAGCCCAGCATCCAGGCGCCCGGGATGGTAAACGCCAGACCGCCAGCGACCATGGCGCCTGCGGACATGATGGTGTGGGTGACGTTGGCCTCGTTGAGGCTGGCGTTGCCCATGAGCTTCAGGAAGAACAGCGAAATGACGGCAGCGAAAATGATCGGCCAGGGGAGGGCGCCCATCTTGAGGGCGGTGTAGGCCGAGCTTGCCGTGATGATCACGCAGCCAAGGACGCCGATGACGACGCCGCGCAGCGTGAGTTGCCCGCGCATCGAAGCGCGGTTCGAGGGATTGCTCATATAAAACTCCTTTGCGTATATCCGCTTCCCCCGGGAGCGCCGTTACGGATACGGCGCGGGAAGTCGGGTTACCAAGGGCCGCCGCGTGAGCTCGCAAACGACCGCGCACCAGTATAGCCGCAAGCTAGTCATTTTGGGATGACTGGTTTAGGTAGGCGATATACTGCTGGGCAGACGAAAGGAGCGCCGACGATGCTTAATGGGTGCGCATATATATTGACGGTCGACGTGGGCAACACGTTCATTCGCTTTGGCCTGTTTGCAGAGGATTCGGCCGCGGCGCAGGAATGTCCGCTTGCGACGTGCGAGATCACCACGCCGTCGAGCATCACGGCAGACGAGGCGCGCATGCGTCTCGTGCAGGTCATGGCCGCACTGGCGGCCGATGCGGGCATGCCGGGCGCGCTTGTGTCCACGGCTGCTGTGCTGAGCTGCGTGGTCCCGGCGCTCGAGCGCCCGTGGAAGGCGGCACTTTCCCGTACCTGCACGGGGCGCGTGCTCACGGTGGGGCCGGGACTTAAGACCGGCATGCCCGTGCACTACGATGACCCGGCCGAGATCGGTCCCGACCGCATCGCCGACGCCGTGGCTGCCCGCGCCGTCTACGGCTCGCCGTGCATTGTGATCGACCTGGGCACGACGACCAATATCGAGGTCATCGACGCACACGGCACCTTTGTCGGCGGCGTTATCGCGCCGGGGCTGGCGCTCGGCGCCCGTTCGCTCTCGGCCGCTGCGGCGCGCCTGCCTCAAGTTGAGCCCTCGGCGCCGACACACGTCATCGGCCGTAACACGCGTGAGGCCATGCGCTCGGGCGTGGTTCTGGGCGAGGTAGCCCGTATCGACGGCATGCTCGACATGGTGCTTGCCGAGATGCGTGCGACCAAGGCCGCGGGGGAGGGCGATGTGCCCATCGTCATTACCGGCGACGATGCCGAGGCGCTTGCGGCGCTGGTCGGCCATAACCTGACGGTCGACGATGCGCTGACGCTGCGGGGCCTCGCCGAGCTCTACCACATCAACCAAAAGCCCCGCCGCGCGTAGCGATGGGGGCAATGGGACAAAAACGTCTCCACCTTCCACCTGCTACAATGGGTCAAACTATTGCGATTTCGGAGGTGTCTGCCGTGTCGGACGATCTTCATCAAACCGCGTCGGGCAAGCGCCGCGACGTTATTAGCTGGGATGAGTTCTTTATGAGCGTGGCCATTGCCGCGCAGCGCCGCAGTAAGGACCCTAACACGCAGGTGGGAGCGTGTATCGCCAGCACTAACCACCGCATCCTTTCGGTGGGTTACAACGGTACGCCCTCGGCGCTCAACGATGACTTTTTCCCGTGGGGTACGAGCGACGACCCGCTGCAGGACAAGCACAACTACGTGGTCCATGCCGAGGCCAACGCCGTGCTCAACTACCGTGGCTCGCTCAAGGACCTCGAGGGTTCCACAGTCTACGTCACGCTATTCCCGTGCCACGACTGTGCCAAGATCCTGGCGCAGGTAGGTGTAGGCGAGGTCGTCTACCTGGACAATAAGTATGCCGATACCGATGACGGCCGTATCAGCCGCCGCATTCTCGACTCCTGCGGCATCAGCTACCGCCAGGTCATCGTCGATGTTCAGATTGGTACCGGGGGACAAGCTCAGCAGTAATATGCGTTGTCGCTATCTGGCGACGAACGCAGCTCAAAGAGCCCCGTCCCAAATTGACTACTCGTGAAAGTCGCGTCTGCGCGCATGGACGGCTCGTGAGCGGGTACATGGCTGTAGTAACATAGCTTCTGTCCGCGGGCGTGCCCGCGTTATTGTGAGAAAGGAGCCCCTGTGGCTGTTAACGAAGAGCTGCTTAAGAAGGTTCTTGAAGAGATTCGCCCCAACCTGCAGGCCGACGGCGGCGATATGGAGTATGTGGGCGTCGACGACGAGGGCGTCGTCAAGCTGGAGCTGCAGGGCGCCTGCGCCGGCTGCCCCATGAGCTCGCTAACCCTGTCTATGGGCATCGAGCGCATCCTGAAGGAGCATGTGCCCGGCGTTACCCGCGTTGAGCAGGTCAATGCTTCCGGCGAGGCCGAGGACCTGTACGACGAGTACGCGCCGTTCTAAGATGCGAAAGCTGCGGACGGTACGCTCCGCGTAGACGTTACGTCCAAATATGCGGCTGCGAGCGTAAGGCCCGCGGCCGCATTTGTATGTAGGGAGCAGGGGATCGATATGCTCAACGACCTCTACCATATGCTTGATCCCGTCGCGATCTCGGCGGGCCCCATCACCATCTACTGGTACGGCCTGGCCTACGTGGTCGGCGCTCTGCTCACGGCGGTTGTTATGTACCGCACGCAGCGTCGTTGGGGCTTCGACATCACGATCGATGACCTGACGAGCGTCGTGGTCGGCGCGGTCTTTGGCCTCATCATCGGCGCGCGCCTGTTTTACGTCGTCTTTTACGGCGATGGCTACTATTGGACCCATCCGCTCGAGATCTTTGCCACCAACGAGGGCGGCATGAGCTTCCACGGCGGCCTGGTGGGCGGCATCTTGGGCGGCATCATCGTGTGCCGCATGTATAAGCTCGACGCCTGGACCATCGCCGACCTTGCTGTGATCGGTGCTCCGCTGGCGCTGTGCCTGGGACGTTGCGCCAACTTCGTGAACGGTGAGCTGTGGGGTAAGCCGACCGATCTGCCCTGGGGTGTGGTCTTTGGCGGCACCGCGGGCGATATGCCGCGCCATCCCTCCCAGCTCTACGAGGCGTTTCTTGAGGGCATTGTGCTCTTCTGTATTTTGCAGGTGCTCAGCCGCAAAAAGCCGCTACTGCCCCAGGGCACGTTTATGGGCGTGTTCGTGATGGGGTACGGCATCGTCCGCTTTCTCGTTGAGTTCGTGCGCGTGCCCGATGCCCAGCTGGGCTATCTGCTGGGCGGCGTCATCACCATGGGTCAGCTGCTGAGTTTGCCGCTCGTGATCGCCGGTCTGGCGCTCATCATCTTCGCCCGACACCGCAATCGCCCCCAGCGCATCTACCTCGACGCCTAACCAGGACCACCACAAAGGGGACAGGCACCTTTGTGGTGGTCTTGCCGAGTTTGATAGGTTTCTAGAAAGGCTTTCGGACTGTGAAGGATTCCGACCTCTCCACAACGGCTGCGCGCGACGCTGCCCGCATCGTCTGGTTTAAGCGCTACCCCGCCAAGCAGACGCTCATCGCATTTTTGCTCGCGCTGTTGGCGACCACGGCGTTTTCCATCGATCCCGCCCCGGTGTCGAGCAACGCAGTCTTGGCAATTGACCCTAAAGCCTCGGGCATGCTGTACGTGTGCTACGAGGTGCTCCTCTCGTTTGCCGGCCATACCGACGCGGTCATGCTGCTTGCGCTTGCCTGCCTGCTCACGCTGCCGTTTCGCTACGTATTCTTTGGCCGCGGCGACGCTTGGCGTCCCTCGGTGATCCTTCCGTCGCTGTTCTTTGCCGTCTGCATGGTGTTTGGCCGCAGCTACGACCTCACCGATTCGGCCGAGATCGTGCTCGGCGACAAGGCCCGCATCATCTGCGCCTGGATAGGCGGCGCGGGCTGGATGCTCTTGGCGGTCGTTGCCTTCTACCTCGCCTTTGAGTGTCTAGATTGGCTGAGCTCTCGGCGCATTCCGTTTTCCGAAGCGCACTTTGGCCGCGTATGGCGTGTGGCTCACGCCGTGCTCTCGGTCCATCCCTTTGCCGGGCCCTTCCTGGTGCTTATGGTCGCCTGGGCGCCCACGCTCATCGCTTCGCTGCCCGGCCTTTTTATGGGGGATACGGGTGCGCAGATTCGCCAGTGGTTCAACTACCCCAACGGCACGAGTGACTACCTGCGTTTGCTCAATCCCAATGTGTTGCTCAACGGACATCACCCCGTGGTGCACACGGCTATCATCGGTTCATGCGTCCAGCTGGGGCTTTCACTGTTCAACAGCGCCAACGCAGGTCTTGCCATTTACACCTGCGTTCAGTTCGTCATTACGGCCGCCTGCATGGCCTATTCCATCTCGTCGTTGCGCAAGCTGGGCGTGAGCCTGCCGGTCCGCGGCGTGATCTTGCTGTTCTTTGTGTTTATGCCCATGTTCTCCAATTACGCGGCCCTGCTTACCAAAGATGTGCTGTTTGCCGATGCGTTTTTGGTGCTGTTGGTGCAGACCGTGAAGCTCGTGGCCTGCGGCCTGCCCCGTCGCGATGCCAATGCCGAGCGTGCGGGCGAACAGAGGCCCGTGCTCTTTGCACGCCACGACTGGCTGCTGCTCGCTCTGGGCGCCATGGGTTCCACGTTTCTGCGCAACGGCGGCCTGGTGTTTCCCCTGGCGGCATGCGTAATCGCGACGGCGTTTTGCGCATGGGACGCACATGTGGCTCGCCGCGCGGCCAAGCAGGCTAGTGCTGCACCTTCGGGCGCCATCCCGCGTTTCCGCTGGGTGGGAGTTCTTGCGGTGCTTGCACTCTGCCTTGCCTCTAATATGTACTTCACCAAGGTCTTTATGCCGGCGCACGACATCACGCCTGGTTCCAAGCGAGAAATCCTCTCGATTCCGTTCCAGCAGACGGCTCGTTTCGTCCAAAAGCACGACGGCCTCAACTCGGGCGTCAACCCCACGGTTAAGGAGGACGGCACCATCGTGGAGGCTCCTTGCGACGGCTTGGTGACCGATGAAGAGCGTGCCGTGATCGACCGTGTGCTCAAGTACGAGAATCTGGGCCGCCGTTACAACCCGGATAAGTCGGACGCCGTCAAAAATTGCTTTAACGAGTACGCCTCGCAGGAGGACATCAAGGCCTATTTCGAGGTGTGGGCCCAGATGTTCAAAAAGGATCCCGAGTGCTATATCTCGGCGCTCATCAATAACTACTACGGCTACTTTTATCCGAGTGCCCGCGATGTGTGGGTCTACAGCACGGCGCGCAGTGCCGAGATCATGGCGAAGCCCGATAACCTCAAGTACTTTGACTTCCATCCGGTCGATAGCAAGGTCGTGCGCTGGTGCGACCACCTGATCAACCTGTATCGCGTGGCAGTACAACGCATCCCGTTTATCTCGCTCGCCATGAGCTCGGCCACCTATGTGTGGATTATGATCGCCGTGGTGGCTTATCTGCTACGTCGTCATTCGTGGCGCGGGCTGGCCATTTGGGTGCCGCTGCTGGGCGTGCTCGCCGTGTGCCTGATTGGTCCGTGCAACGGCTCGACCTACATGCGCTACCTGTATCCGGTCATCGCCTGCATGCCCTTCGCCATCGGCACCACCGTCACCCGCAGCGACTTCCTCTGGTTCTAACTTGGTACATTGGGGGTCAGGTTTCTTTGCACCAAAGGGGCCATCATCACGACGCCTTCATTTTGGGGTTTATCTCGCAGGCCAGTAGGTATATCATAACGACGTTTGTTTATATTGCCCGAGCATCTGCGCTGGGCTTTAGGTCGAAACCGATAGGAGACACGTATGTCCGGACACTCTAAGTGGGCCACAACCAAGCATCGTAAGGGCGCGCAGGACGCCAAGCGTTCCGCCCTCTTCTCCAAGCTGAGCCGCAACATCACCGTTGCTGCCCGTCTCGGCGGCGACCCGCTGCCCGAGAACAACGCCAGCCTCGCCGCTGCCGTTGCCAAGGCCAAGGCTCAGTCCATGCCCAAGGACAAGATCAAGTCCGCTATCGACAAGGCCTTCGGTTCGGGTGCCGACGCCGCTGTCTACGAGAACATCGTGTACGAGGGCTATGGTCCCGCCGGTGTCGCCGTCTACGTCGACTGCCTGACCGATAACCGCAACCGCACTGCCGCCGATGTCCGTTCCGCCTTCTCCCACGCTGGCGGCAACCTGGGCACCTCCGGCTCCGTCGCCTTCCAGTTTGAGCGCAAGGGCCAGATCGTCGTCGCCAAGGAGATTCTGGACGAGAACGCCAAGAAGGAGACCATGATCGCCAACGGTGCTGCCGGTGACGAGGATGAGTTCATGATGGCTATCGCCGAGGCCGGTGGCGAGGACTACGAGGACGCCGGCGAGGAGTGGATTGTCTGGACTGCTGCTAACGACGTCATGGCTGTCTCCAAGGCACTCGAGGAGCAGGGCATCCAGGTCAAGGGCTCCGAGACCACCATGGTCCCGACCACCCCGACCGAGGTCTCCGGTACCGACGCCAAGAAGGTCCAGCGCCTCATCGACCGTCTCGAGGAGCTCGACGACGTCCAGGATGTTTACAGCACCATGGATATGACTGACGAGGTCATCGCTGCCCTCGAGGAGGAGTAGCGCCTGCACGGGTTAAGCCGTGCATATCTGGGCATAATGAAGCGAGCATGCAAGCCTCGTGGAATAGATGAGCCGGATCCGCGTGCGTATGGCACCGGACCCGGCTCTTTTATAATGATGCGAATCGTTTTGCATTCTGTGGACCGAAACCTGAAGGGAGCGCGCGTGCGCGTACTCAAACGAGCCCTAGCGATCGTGTATCTTGCCGCCGCCATCGTGGCGCTGGGCACGCTTGTCTGCCAGTTCTGGGGACCGTATACGTATCGCTTTATGCTGCTGTTGCGTGACACCATGCCGCGCATTGTCGTGACGGCATGCGGCGGAGTTGTGGCGATCGGCGTGCTGGTAAGCTTCTTCCGCCTGATGTTTGCTCGTCGCGAGCCGTCCTGTGTGCATCCGGCGGGGGAGCGCAATATCGAGGTTACGCTCGCGGCGCTTTCTTCGTGCGCCAGGGCTGCTGCCGAGCGCGACGATCGCGTGATGATCGAGCATGTCGAGGCCCGCGTCCAAGGTTCCGACGATTCGCACGTCCGTTTTAAGGTCGAGGCTATCGCGCTTGACGATAAGGACGTGGCATCTCTGGCTACCGCGATGCAGCAGCGCATCGAGGAAGCTTGCGACACCATGCTCGGCACGCCGGGTACGACCACGCGCGTCCGTTTTTTGCCGTCCAAGACTACCGTCCAGACCGTGGAGGTTTCCGGTGAGTGATACCAATCAAGATAAGACCGCTCGTACGCCGCGCCTGACGATTGACCAGAGCGCCACACCGGCGAGCGAACCTTTTGATTCCAAAGCAGAGGCAACCGAGTTACAAGACGCGGCAGCCGTGGATTTTGACGAGGCTATGGGTCTCATCAAGGGTACGGGCGCTGCCATCTGGAGCTATGCTGTGCGTCATCCCAACACCACGCTTGGCGCCGTCGCTGGCTTTATCCTCGCCGTGTTGGTGCTCACACTCGGCCTGTGGGACACGCTCGTCATCGCATTCTTCGTGCTGATCGGCGCTGTGATCGGCCAAATTCGCGACGGCGAAAACGGGATCGTCAACTTCTTCGGCCGTCTGTTTAGCGGCCGCTAATATGTATTCGACTGTCGCATCTGCGGCAGGCATAAGGAGGAACCATGGCTTTTAATACGAAGGTCGATGTGGCCGATACCGAGCTCGAGGCAGACGAGACCGTCACCGCCGAGGCCGAGGACGTAACGCTCGAGGACGAGGCGCTCGTCGAGGCCGAGTCCGATGCGGACGAGGACAACGAGGAGATGGACGAGGAGGCGGACGAGTCCGAGGACTCGCTGACCTATTCCAACGGCGTGATCGAGAAGATTGTCGCCATGGCCACCCGCGAGGTGCCGCACGTTCTGGGCATGAAGGGTAACCTTATGCACTTTGTGCAGGAACAGTTTGGTGCCGAGAATCTGACCAAGGGCGTGACGGTCGAGGTCACCGATGACAATCGCGTGGTCGTCAACATCTCCGTCATTATCGAGTACGGCGCCTATGCGCCCGCGATCTTTGACGATGTCAAGGCGCGTGTCACCGAGCGCCTTGCCGCGATGACCGGCCTTGAGGTGGCGGGCGTCAACCTGCGCATCGAGGATGTCATCACCCCCGAGGAGTACGAGCACCGCACCAGCCAGCACGAGTAACCTTCCAAAAAGGGACAGGTTTGTTTTGGCAGGTTTTATCTGCGAAAACGTTAAACGGCCGACCGCGCAAGCAAAAGCGTGGCCGGCCGTTATTTGTATGCCTCCCGATGTAGGCATACCGCTCGTCTAACTAGGGGTTGCAATCGTCGCGTTCCGCGTTACCCTAATGGGCGCATTGTTTCCAAATTGTTAACGAGGAGTTGCCGTAATGCCCGACGAGCACGAAACAGAAAGCAAGGCATGGGCGATTGAGGCCGCCGCGGCAGAGGCGGCATCGCGTGCTGCCGAGGAGATGCATCGTCCTCCCGTGGTGCCGATGGAGCGCGTGGTTGATCGCACCGATATCGAGCGCGGCGAGCGTGCCGGTCAAAAGCGCAGCCAGGAGCCGGGCTTTCCGCGCTTTTTTGCCGAGCTCAATATGGGCCTGATTCTTACGGCCTTCGCCATCGTTGCGTTTAAAACCCCTAATCACTTTGCTTTTGGCGGCACCTCGGGCGTGTCGGTCATTCTGTCCACGCTGTTCCCGACCCTGCCCGTCGGCGTCTTTATGTGGATTATTAACGCGGTTCTCGTCGTTTTGGGCTTTATCTTTTTGGAGCGCAAGGCAATCCTGTGGAGCGTCTTCGCCTCGTTTGCGCTGTCCGCCTATGTTTCGCTTTTTGAACTCTTTATCCCGACTGATGTCTCGATGACGGGCGATATGTGGCTCGACCTGTGCTTTGCCGTCATCTTGCCGGCGCTCGGCAGCGCCATTGTCTTTGATATTGGCGCCTCGACGGGCGGCACGGACATTCTTGCCATGATCCTCAAGCGCCGCACCACGCTCGAGATTGGCCGCGCCCTGCTCCTGGTCGATATCGGCATCGTGACCATCGCGGCCTTCTTGTATGGCCCGCGTGTCGGTCTGTATTGCGTGCTCGGCCTGTTTGCCAAGACGCTTGTGGTCGACAAAGCCATCGAGAGCATTCATCTGCGCAAAGTCTGCACGGTCATTTGTTCCGAGCCCCTTAAGGTCGAGGAGTTTATCGTCAAGCATCTCAACCGCACAGCGACCATCAGTCGCGGCTACGGTGCCTTCTCGGGCAAGTGCGTGACGGTGATCATGAGCGTGCTGAGCCGTCGCGAGGCCGTGCAACTACGCCGCTATGCGCGCGAAGTCGATCCGGGTGCCTTTATCACGATCGTCGACAGCTCCGAGATTGTCGGCAAGGGTTTTCGCGGTACGAACTAACGCGGACGTATTCAACGAACCGCCTGCTGGCGCCGTGTACCTTGCAAATCGGTCATCTTTGAGTATTTGAACTCACATTGGGTGATAATGATGCCAAAGACATCGTTTGCAATCCAGGTGATTCGCTCAAGATACGAAGGGATGATTTCGATGTTCTGCTCGCAGTGTGGTGCCCCTATGGGCGATAACGACAAGTTCTGCGGCGTGTGTGGTGCTCCTAATGCCGGTGCCGCTGGCCCCGCTCCCCAGGGACAGCCTCAGCCCCAGCAGTTTGTTCCGCAACCGCCCGTGGCGAATGCGCCAAAGGGCTGTGTGGTTCAGGCGTTCCAGGATATGACCAAGACCCCGGGCGTGCTTCAGCGTGTATGCCAAATCGCGTTTTTGCCGGCGCTGATTTGCGTTGTGTCGGTGCTCGTGTTGTTTATTCCCGTTATTGGCGGCATTGCGGCTGCCATCGGCTTTTTGGCAGCTTGCATTGCGAGCGTGTGCGGTTCCGGCTTTGGCATCGAGTGGGGTCGCGATCTGGCGCTTAAGATCGATGACGGCATGGATCGTCCGCTGATGCGTTCCACGTCGTTTGGTCTCGGAGTCTTTTCGAGCGTTATTTCGGTCGTGCTCGAGGTTATCGCTGCCATTCCCGTTATCGGTGTAGTGCTTTCGCTGGTGGAGGGCGTGGCGCTTGGTGCCGCAGGCTCGTACTCCTACTATGGCTCCTATGCGCTCGAGGCTGCGCTGTTCGGTTCGCTCGGCCTGCTTGTCCTGGCGCTGATTGCCTCGGCGATTCTGGGTGTCTTCTTTAAGATGTTCGCCGACATCGCCGTGATGCACTTTGCGGTGACCGGTCGCGTCGAGAGCGCGTTTTCGCTCGATAAGGTCTGGGCGGCCTTTAAGCACAACAAGACCAAGCTGTTCTGCGCTTCGTTCCTTCCCGAGTTTTTGACGGGCCTGGTCGCCAATGTTGTCACATGGATCTTGACGGTCGTCTTTGGCGCCATTGCCTCTGTCGGTATGTATAGCTACTACTATCGTCCTACGGGTATTGAGGCAATTGTTACCGGCGGTGGCGTCACGCTCGTGCTGTTCCTGGTGCTGGTTGCTTTCGTCACCGTATTTCTTACGGTCTTTGGCAAGATGCTCAAGCACCGTGCCGTTGGCTATTGGGTAGCGCGTTATGCAGCTGAATGGGCTGATGAGGATAAGGATGACGTCCTGACCTTTGTGCTGCCGTTTGAGAAGAAGTCTGCTCCGGCTGGTTTTAGCACCGACGCAGTGCCCGTATCCGATTCCGCTGCGGCGCCGGCGCCTGCGCCCGAGCCCGAGCCCGAGCCCGCGCCCGAGCCCGTGCCTGAGCCCGACCCCGCGCCCATGTCGGAACCGGAGCCCGAGCCTGCGCCTGAGCCCGACCCCGCGCCAAGCTCCGACGAGGACCCGCAGGACGAGTAACCCTGCCACCTGCCATTTGGGGACGGGGTAGAAACGGTAGAAATAGCGCTTGACAAATAAGCGGGGGCGGACGTGCCGATGCGTCCGCCCCCGCTTTGATATCGCGATGCGGCTATGACTGCGAGATGGTCGTGGATCGACTACTCGTCGTGCTTCTCCTCGCGGCGAGCGGCGGCACGTGCATCATGGATGCCCTTGATGGCGGCATGGCGCGCCGTGCGGGCATCATGGATAGCATCGCGAGCCTCGGCGGACGTGGCCTTGGCAGAGCGCAACTTGGCGGCCAAGTCGGGGTTGGTTTCGGCGACCGCGGTGATCGCGGGGCCGTCGAGCTCCTCTTGGGTGGGCTCGGCCAAAAAGTCGATGGCATACTGGGCGGCCACCATGGAGCCCTTTGCCAGCACAGTCTCGTCGATCTTGTAGAAGCAGGAATGTTGGGCGTACGTGGCGCCAATCTTGGGGTTGCGCGTACCTACAAAGGCGAGCACGCCCGGTACGCGGCGCAGGTACTCCGAAAAATCCTCGCCCGAAAGTGTGCCGCGGTAATGGCCTTGGCCGGTGGGGCCCAAGCATTTGATTACTGCCTGGCGGCAGCGCTCGCTCGAGGCGGCATCGTTTTCGACCTTGTAATTGGCGATGGTGTAGTCGGTGAGCTTTGCCTCGGCGCCCAAGGCGGCCGCGGTATGCTCCACGATGCGGCGCATGAGCTCCGGCATTTCCTCGTGGGTCGAATCGCCGTAGGTGCGCACCGTGCCGGCGAGGTAGGCCGTGCCGGCGATAACGTTGCGCGCGGTTCCGCCGTGCAGCTCGCCGACGGTAATGACGGCTGGCTCGTAGGGACTGATCTCGCGCGAAACGATGGTCTGCAGAGCGTTGACGATCTCGGCGGCAACCATAACGGCGTCGTGACCGCGCTGGGGCATGGCACCGTGGCACGAGGTGCCGCGGACGTCGATGCGGAACCAGTCGGTATTGGCCATGCGCGGTCCGGGCTCGCAGCTCACGGTGCCGGCGTCGACCTCGCTCCAGATGTGCGCGGCGTAGGCGCCATCGACGCCGTCGAGCACGCCCGTGCCGATCATGAGTTTCGCGCCCTGGCCGTTTTCCTCACTGGGCTGGAAGACGATGCGGACCTCGCCGTGGATGTCGTCGGTCATATGGCGCAGGATCTGCAGCGTGCCGAGCATCATGGCGATATGGCAGTCGTGGCCGCAAGCGTGCATGCAGCCCTCGTTGACGCTGGCGAACTCCTCGCCGGTCTGCTCGGTGACGGGCAGGGCGTCGATGTCGGCGCGCAGCAGGATGCGGCGGCGTGGCGTGCCGTCCTCGCGGTAGGCATCCGGCGCGGTACCGCGAAGCGTTGCCACCAAGCCGGTCTTGAGCGGACGCTCGTAGGGGATATTCATGGCGTCGAGCTGGTTGGCGATGTCGGAGGTCGTGCGCTCCTCGGCAAGGCTCAGCTCCGGGTGCTTATGGAAGTGCCGACGCTGCTTGATGATATAGGGTTCAAACTCGGTAGCGATATCTTTGATGGCTGCGGTGACGTCGTCAGCCGCGCGAGCCTCGGTCGCCGCCATAATCTGCTGTGCCTTGGTCTTCGTCATGGTCGATTTGCTCCTTGCTGGGTTGATCGCAAAATCGTACAGGCTCTCTCCAGTATGCCACCTGCCGCTAGGGCTGGTAAAGTTGCCGTTTGCCGCTTGGGGTTTTGTTACAAGGGCGGGGGAGTACACTCGGGGGTGTTGAATTTCCTGCCAGAGATGGGGATGCCCATGCAACATATCGATCGGATTATCCGCTCCAAGAACGTCTTTACCGCGCAAGACGGCATCGATACCGCCCGCGAGCTGGCGATTGCCATCGCAGGCGACCGTATCGTCGCAGTCGGAGCGCCCGATGACGTGATCGCCGCCGCTCCTGCCGCCACGTCGGTTATCGACTACGGCGAGCAGTTTGTCTGCCCCGGTTTCCATGACGCTCATCTGCACTTCTTCCATACCTCGGTCGGTTCCTCGCCGTACATGCTCATGGATATGGGCACGTCCGAGGCAGCGCTGGTGCAGCACGCGCTCGAGTTTTCTCAGGATCTGCCCGGCGACGCTTGGGTCGTAACGCAGGGCTGGCGTGATTACCGCTGGGATCCGCCCGAGCATCCAACCAAGGCGTCGCTCGATGCGGCATTCCCCGATCGTCCCTGCGTTATGTATTCGGGCGACGGGCACACGCTTTGGCTCAACAGCCGTGCACTCGAGGCGCTCGGCGTCACGCGCGACAGCGAGCCGCCGGCGGGCGGCAGCTACGACAAGGACGCAAACGGCGAGCTCACGGGCATTGCTCACGAGGCGGCCGCCATGCAGCTGCTACCGCGCTGCCTTGAGTGGCTGGGGGAGGATCGCATTGCAAGCGCTTACTCCGATCAAATGAGGCGTATGGCCGAGCAGGGCATCACCTCGATCTGCGATATGTCGCTCATGCCCATGCCGGGCTGCGACTTCATCCGCGACGATGTTTACGACAAACTGCAGGCAGCCGGCAAGCTGGGCATCCGCGCCCATCTGTTTCCCACGCTGCTGGATGACCAATCGCGCTTGGAAGAGCTGCAGACCCGCTACACGAACAACGCACTGCTCTCGGCGCCAGGCTTTAAGCAGTTCTTCGACGGCGTGTCGAGCGAACACACGGCGTATCTCACCGAGCCCTATACCAATCCGCGCTTCCCGGGCGACCAGGGCCGTCTGACGGTTCCCGCCGAGCGCATGCGCAAGCTAGTTCTGGCGGCCGCGGAGCGCGGCCACACCGTGCGCATCCACGTCATCGGTGACGGTGCGATTCATGCCGCGCTGGATATCTTTGAGGAGGCCGCCGAACTGTACGGCCTGCCCCAGCACGGTCATAACACGCTCGAGCATCTGGAGAACTTCTTGCCCGAGGACATCGATCGTCTACGCAAGCTTAACGTCGTTGCCTCGAGCCAGCCCTGTCACATTACACTCGACCCGGGCGGCCCCGAGCGCGATCTGGGCCTGGAGCGCAGCCGCATCATGTGGCCGTTTGCGACCTATAAGCAGCGCGGCATTCGCCAAGCCTTCGGTACCGACAGCCCTATCACAGCTGTTACCAGCATGAACGTGCTCTACACGGCTATCACGCGCCAGGACCCCAAAAGCCACTGGCCCGAGGGCGGCTGGTTGCCGAGCGAGCGCATCGATGCAGCAACAGCCCTGCGCAACTACACCCTGGGCAGCGCCTATGCAGCGGGTGACGAGCAAAACCTCGGCAGCTTGGAGCCCGGCAAGTATGCCGACCTTGTAGTCCTGGACCAAAACCCGCTCACTGTCGATCCACAAGAGCTCCAGGCTACCAAGGTTCAGGCCACCTACCTGGCAGGTAACTTGATTTACGAGCGCTAAGTATTCATGCCGTACCGTTAAGCGCGGCTCGGGCAGCCAATTTTGGGATAACGCTCGAGCCGCGTTTGTTTGCCGGTGAGGATTTGTTAGGAGCGTCCCCGCTCTGCTGGATTTGGGCGCAGGGCGGACGCGCCGCTGCCCTGCGCGCTCAATTTGGACACCAGCAATGCTATCTCTTGGTGTTTTGCATACTTCCCATTACAGATTGCATAAAAAGGCTGGGATATTTTTCCTGATCCTGATGTACCCCCGCCCGTGCCGTGCAAAAAACGGAGTATTCAGCACCGCGAGCTCTGTCGGTGCCGCTGCAGTCGGGTGGCATTGCGGAGATCGACGTCATTTTGGGGTCCGACGTGGCGCGAGGCATGCTTGTTTGTCTCGACGAGGCCCGTCTGCCGACCCAAATCGCCGGCCGAAGGCTACCGTGGGACTAATTAGATGCGCCCGGTGCGTATGCATTTGTCCCGGCCTGCTGAAAACTCCCAAAAATGCACAGTGCTCCCCAGGGGACCCGTGCGCGCAACGAAAACTATGCCCATGTCGCTATCCGCATCGCCATTTTGCTGCACTGACTTTTCTGAATGCCGGGCCCGAATTAGTTAACCTGCCTCCCATGTGGCTCCGGAGGGGCGGGGCATAAGGTTTATCGCGAGTTCCGCACGAGCCGAAGGCCACTTAATGTGGCCTTCGTGCGAGCAGGACTGCCCGAGCAGGAAACCTTATGCCCCGCCCCTCCGGAACCACACGGGAGTCACCGCTAAGTTATCCCCCGGCATTCAGAAAATCTAAGTGCCAAAAAATAAGATTTTTTGACTCCGTGTTGTATAACCCGTCATTCGTGGGTACCATTCAACGCGTACGCAAACAAAAAGGGTTAATTCGCGCGGTATAACCGCGCGGCCCAAAAAGGAGGAGACAAGCATGTCGTCTTTGAAGCCGCTTGCAGATCGTGTTCTGGTCAAGCCCGACGAGGCCGAGCAGAAGACCGCTTCTGGTCTGTATATCGCCAGCAACGCTCAGGAGAAGCCGCAGCGTGGCACCATCGTTGCCGTTGGCGCCGGCAAGGTCAACGACAAGGGTGAGCGCATCCCCATGGACGTCAAGGTCGGTGACGTTGTCATCTACGGTAAGTTCGGTGGCAACGAGGTCAAGGTCGACGGCGAGAAGTATCTGCTGATGCGCGCCGACGACATCTACGCTATCGTCGAGGCCTAGTCTCGTCGGAATCTCTGATTCGTCTTTGAACGCGCCTGCCGCATAGGACTCGGAAGCGGCGACGCGAGTCACATTTCTTTTGGAGGATTACCTACCATGGCAAAGAACATTACGTTCAACACCGATGCCCGCGCTAAGCTCGCCAAGGGCGTCAACACTCTGGCCGACGCCGTTACCGTCACCATGGGCCCCAAGGGTCGCTACGTTGCGCTGCAGCGCACGTTCGGTGCCCCGACCATCACCAACGACGGCGTTTCCGTCGCCAAGGAGATCGAGCTCGAGGACAACATCGAGAACATGGGCGCTCAGCTGGTGAAGGAGGTCGCCACCAAGACCAACGACACCGTGGGTGACGGCACCACCACCGCAACTCTGCTCGCTCAGGCCATCGTCAACGACGGTCTGCGCAACGTCGCCGCTGGCGCCAACCCGCTGGCCATCCGTCGCGGCATCGACAAGGCCGTCAACGCCGCCGTCGCCGAGATGAAGAAGCAGGCTAAGCCGGTCGAGACCAAGGAGCAGATTGCTTCCGTCGGCACCATCTCTGCCGGTGACCCCGAGGTCGGCGAGAAGATCGCCGAGGCCATGGAGGTCGTGGGCAAGGACGGCGTCATCACCGTCGAGGATTCCCAGACGTTCGACATCACCATCGACACCGTCGAGGGCATGCAGTTCGACAAGGGCTATGTCTCCGCTTACTTCGTCACGGATAACGACCGCATGGAGGCCGTGATGAAGGATCCGTACATCCTCATCACCGACCAGAAGATCTCCAGCGTTCAGGACATCATGCCCGTTCTCGAGGCTGTCCAGCGCGCTGGCCGTGGCCTGCTCATCATCGCTGAGGACATCGACGGCGAAGCTCTGCCTACCCTGGTCCTCAACAAGATCCGTGGCGCCCTCAACGTCTGCGCCGTCAAGGCCCCGGGCTACGGCGATCGCCGCAAGCGCATTCTCGAGGACATCGCCGTCCTCACCGGTGGCCAGGCTGCCCTGGACGAGTTGGGCGTGAAGGTCGCTGACATCACCGCCGATATGCTCGGTACCGCTAAGTCCGTCACCATCTCTAAGGACAACACCGTCGTCGTCGGCGGCGCTGGCTCCAAGGAGGCCATCGACGCCCGTATCGCTCAGATTAAGGGCGAGATGGAGAACACCACCTCTGACTTCGACCGTGAGAAGCTCCAGGAGCGCCTGGCCAAGCTCTCCGGTGGCGTTGCCGTCATCAAGGTCGGCGCTGCTACCGAGTCCGAGCTCAAGGAGATCAAACATCGCGTCGAGGACGCCCTGCAGGCCACCCGCGCTGCTGTCGAGGAGGGCATTGTCGCTGGCGGCGGCGTCGCCTTCATGGACGCTGCTCCTGCGCTCGATGCCGTCGAGATCGATGACCCCGAGGAGAAGATCGGCGTCGACATCGTCAAGAAGGCTCTGACCGCTCCGGTCGCCACCATCGCCAAGAACGCTGGCTTTGAGGGCGCTGTCGTGGTCGACAAGGTCGCCGAGCTGCCCGCCGGCCAGGGTCTCAACTCTGCCAACGGCGAGTGGGGCGACATGATCGAGATGGGCGTCCTCGACCCCGTCAAGGTCAGCCGCGTCACCCTGCAGAACGCTGCTTCTGTCGCCAGCCTGATCCTCATCACCGAGGCCACCGTCTCCGATGTGCCCAAGAACACTCAGCTTGAGGACGCAATCGCTGCTGCTACCGCTGGTCAGCAGGGCGGCGGTATGTACTAAGGCCGACAAGGTCTAGAACTCCCACCGGGAATCCGGGGGCGGGACGGGGACTTCTCTCCGGAACGTCCTCGGACATGCAAAGAGGCTCCGCATCGCGCTTCGCGCTGCGGAGCCTCTTTGCGTCCTGCGGAATATTCCGGAGAGAAGTCCCCGTCCCGCCCCCGGATTCCCTGCGTTTACGGCCTTGAGGCCGGCGGGCGGAGAAGGATGTGGTCGATAGGGATACGTGTCCCCTTCGCTGTTTCGCGCTTTGCGCGAAAGGCGCGTTGCTTTGGGATGGGTGGGGGACGTGGTTGCTTTGGCAACTGATCTCCGCCACAAATTACCCTTGGCATACTTGCGCGAGAACCTGCTCGTGCTACACTTACAATTGCTGTTTCAGGGCGGGGTGGAATTCCCCACTGGCGGTAAATCGGGCGGTGCCAAAGGGGTGCCGTGGCACAGGCGAGGTGTCTGCGACCGAGCCGATGAGTCCGCGACCCGTGCGTGTGTTGGTTCGCATGCCGGCTGAACTGGTGAGATCCCAGTACCAACGGTTAGAGTCCGGATGAAAGAGGCAGGTGATCTTATGTCTGAACAGTCGCAGCATATCCATTTTGAGAACACGAATAGGTGGAGCACCAAACAGCTCGTTACCATGGCGTTGATGTGCGCCTTGGGCGCCCTGTTTATGTACGTGCAGCTGCCTATCCTTCCTTCGGCGCCGTTTTTGACGTATGACCCGTCGCTGGTACCGGCGATGGTGTGCGGGTTTGCGTATGGTCCTGGCGCCGGCACTGCTGTTGCCGCTATGGCTATCGTTATCCATGCGCTCACCACGGGTGACTGGGTCGGCGCGCTTATGAACCTGGTTGCCACGCTGGGCTACATTCTGCCTGCGGCTATCGTCTATCAGAAGATGCATACCTATAAGGGTGCCGTGATTGGCCTGGTGCTCGGCGTTATTGCCGCTACGGCGTTGTCTATGGTCGCAAACCTTACCATTGGCGTATGGTTCTGGTATGGCTCGGTCGATGTGATCGCCCCGCTCATGATTCCTGCCGTGCTGCCGTTCAACCTTATCAAGACCGTGCTTAACTCGGTGTTGACACTGGCGGTGTATAAAGCGGTCTCCAACCTCATCACGCCTAAAAAGGACCAGGTCAAAGGCCGCGCATGATTGAGTGTCGGGGCGTTTCCTTTAGCTATGACGGTGCCGTACCGGCGCTCGACGGCGTCGATCTGAATATCGAGGACGGCGATTTTTTCTGCATCCTCGGTGGCAATGGGTCGGGCAAGTCGACGTTTGCCAAGCATCTGAATGCGCTGTTGCAGCCCGATGCGGGCACGGTACGCATCAACGGCATGGATGCGTCCGACCCCGAGCTGGTCTACGACATTCGTTCGACCGCGGGCATGGTATTCCAGAATCCCGACGACCAGCTGGTGGCAACGCTTGTCGAAGATGACGTTGCGTTTGGTCCCGAAAACCTTGGCGTGCCATCGGCGCAAATTGCGCAGCGCTTACGCGAGGCGCTGAAGGGTGTGGGCCTGGTGGGCTTTGAGCGCCACGAGACCCATGCGCTTTCGGGCGGCCAAAAGCAGCGCGTGGCGCTTGCCGGCGTGCTCGCCATGGAACCGCGCGTGCTCATATTGGACGAGGCTTCCTCGATGCTCGATCCGCGTGGACGCAAGGGCCTCATGAAGGCTTGCCGCGCGTTGCACGCTCGCGGCATGACCATCGTGATGATTACGCACTTTATGGAGGAGGCTGCCGAGGCCGATCGTGTCGCCGTGTTTCAGACGGGACGAGTTGCCATGCTGGGCACGCCCGATGAGATTCTGACGCGGGCGAATGAACTCGTTCAGCTCAACCTTGACATGCCAGAGTCGTGCCGTTTGGGCATGGCACTTCGTGCGGAGGGCGTGCCCGTTTGCGCGCAGGTACGTGAGGCGGATATGGTCGCCGAGATTGCGCAGGCTTATGCCGAGCGAAGTGGGGCAGGCATCGCGGGGCAGTCTTCCGTATCCCAGTCGGAAATCGCTGACGGCACTGTTCCGGTAGACAACGAGGGCAACGCGTCGGAGCCCGTCATCGAGCTATCCCATGTTTCGTACAGTTATTCGCTCAGTCCGCGCGAGCGCCGCCGCTGGCATAAGCGCTCGGCCACTGCGGGCAAATCGAGCAAACAGGCTCTCTGGGGAAACGACCCAAGCAGCCCGTGGGCGCTGCGCGATGTATCGCTGACGGTGCGTCGCGGCGAGTTCCTGGGCTTGGCAGGTCATACCGGTTCGGGTAAGTCGACGCTGGTCCAGCATCTCAACGGTTTGATTCGCCCCCAGGAGGGATCCGTTCGCGCGCTGGGGCTCGATCTGTCAAACAAGAAAGACGCCGCCGCGGTTAAGGCCAAGGTCGGCGTGGTGTTTCAATATCCTGAGCGTCAGCTGTTTGCCGAAACCGTGGCGCAGGACGTGGCGTTTGGTCCGCATAACCTTGGCTTGCCGCAAGATGAAGTCGACCGTCGTATCGAGTCATCGCTCTCACGCGTGGGCCTCGACCTTTCCACGGTCGGCGACAAGAGTCCCTTTGAGCTTTCGGGCGGTCAGCAACGGCGTGTGGCATTCGCCGGCGTGCTCGCCATGGAGCCCGAAGTCCTGGTGCTCGATGAGCCCATGGCGGGGCTCGATCCGGCTGCGCGCAGGGATTTCCTTGAGCTTATCGATCGACTTCACCGCGATGGCCTGACCGTTGTCATGGTTTCGCATAGTATGGATGACCTGGCCAATTGCTGCGACCGTATTGTCGTGATGAACGAGGGCGCGGTGTTTGCCGAGGGCACGCCCGCTCAGGTTTTTGCGCATGCCGATGAGCTTAAATCAATCGGCTTGGGCGTTCCCGCCGCACAGCGTATGGCGCTGGCGCTTACGGAGGCGGGCGTGCCGCTGCGCTTTGACGGCCTCTATACGGTTGAGTCGCTGACAGACGAGTTGGTGGACCTGCTAATCGGTTGCTCGGGCGGTCCTTCTAACGTCGCGGACATTGCTAAATTCAAGACGGTCGCGCGAGAGAAGGGCTGCTAATGGAGGCGTTTTCGTTTGGCAGCTACTATCCCGGCGATAGTGCGATCCACCGCCTGGACCCGCGAACTAAGTTGCTCTTGGGCTTTGTGTTTCTGATCACGACGCTGACCGTCGGAGGCTTCCGCGGACTGGCCCCTGTCGCAATGTTTGTCGTGCTGATCTATGCCGTGTCTCGGGTGCCGGTTCGTCGCGTTCTGTCGTCGATGGCGCCGCTGCTGGCAATCGTCGTCGTGGTCGCGGTGCTCAACTTGTTTACCGACCAGAGCGGGCGCATTCTGTGGCAGCTCGGCTTTTTGCAGATAAGCGAGGGCTCGCTGCATTCCGCCGCCTTTATGGCGTGCCGCCTGACCTTGATGATGGCCGGTATGAGCGCTATCACGCTCACCACGCCGACGCTCGACCTCACCGCGGGCTTTGAGCGCCTGCTCGCACCGTTTGCGCGTGTGGGACTTCCTGCGCACGAGCTCGGCATGATCATGGGTATCGCGTTGCGCTTTATGCCGCAGTTTGCCACCGAGATGAAGCAGACGGCGGACGCGCAGGCGAGCCGCGGTGCGCGCGTGACGGGGGGCCCGCTCGGCGGCGTGCGTATGCTCGGCAGTGTGGCGATTCCGCTGTTCACCGGCGTGTTCCGCCATGCCGAGACGCTGTCTGCTGCCATGGATGCACGCTGCTATCACGGCGAGCAGGGCCGCACGCGCCTGCATGCGCTTGCATTTGGCCGCGGCGATGCGTTGGCGGCGGTGGTGACGGCGTTGCTGCTCATCTGCGTCATCGTCATCAATCTTCAACTTGTTTAGGCGCGATTCGAGCGCAAGAAAGGGGTCCCTATGACCGACAACGACCGCACGGCTCAGCTTGAGCGCGCCTGTTCGTATCTCAGGCGCATTCCGGCGTGGTATCTGGCCACGACCGATGTGGCCGACGGGCATCAGCCTCGCGTGAGGCCGTTTTCGTTTGCCATGGTCGATGACGGTAAGTTGTGGTTTTGCACGTCGCGCGACAAGGATGTGTGGGCGGAGCTGAGCGCGAATCCCAAGTTTGAACTCTCGGGCTGGAAGCCGGGGGAGTGCTGGATCGTGTTGACCGGCGAGGCCGCACTTGAGGACGACGCAGTTGCGAGCGACAAGGTGCGTCAAGCGGGTTTTAAGCACATGGTGGGCATTGGCGAGGAACACGAGAGTGCCAACGACGGCCGCCTTGCTTTCTTTTCGGTCCGCAACATTGCCGCGCGCTTCTGTGATATCGACGGCAGCGAGGAGCGCCTGGAGCTCTAGCTCGCACAAACCAGGTTCCCAAACTAGCTAGTACAGGAGGAAACGTGGACGGATTGAATACGGTTTTGGAGTATCTGACGTCGGTGCCGGCGTGGTATCTGGCGACGAGCGTGGACGGACAGCCACATGTGCGTCCGTTCTCGTTTGCACAGATTCAGGACGGCAAACTGTGGTTTGTAACGGCGCGCACCAAAGATGTGTGGCAGGAGCTGCTGCAAAATCAGCGCTTTGAGGCCACGAGTTGGTGGCCGGGCCATGGTTGGTTGATTCTGCGCGGGCGTGCGGGGCTGGAAGACCGGGCTTCGAGTGAAATGCGCGAGGCCGGTTGGAAACATCTTGAGCGCTTGAGCGAGCACTATGAGGGGCCTAACGACCCCGCGCTCGTCTTCTTTAGCGTCGAGGATCCCGAGGCTTTTATCTGCAATCACGACGAATGGGTGCCGGTCGAGCTCTAGCCAGCTGGCTCATCCTAACAACTTGGTTTTCGCATGCGCGGGCCCCGTATTGCCCGGCGCCGTTAGGAGCGCCGGTCAATACGGGGCCCGCTCCATTTGTCAATTCCTTCAAGCGAATGTGTCGGGAATGTTTCAATGCATGAATATGCAAGCCATTTACGTATTTATGCATCTTTTGGTGCTAAAGTTTCAACCCACTTCATAACAACCGCTGCGAAATGCGCATCGGTGCATAAATCGCAGACAAGGAGTCTGATATGTCTTTGAAGGTTGGAATCGTCGGCGCGGCTGGATATGCCGGAGCCGAGCTCATTCGCCTCGTGCTCGGCCATCCCGAGTTTGAACTTGTTGCCATTACGTCCAACGCCGATGCCGGCCAGCCGCTGTCCGCGGTGTATCCGAGCTTTGCTGGCGCGAGCGATCTGGTTTTCACCACGCATGACGCGCCCGAGCTCAAGAGCTGCGATGCGGTTTTTCTTGCCGTGCCGCACACGGCTGCCATGGCACAGGTGCCCGCGCTGCTTGCATCGGGCGTTTCCTGCTTTGATCTTTCGGCCGATTATCGTCTGAGCGACGCGTTCGTCTTTGAGACATGGTATGCCGCCGAGCACACGAGCCCCGAGCTACTCAAGACACGTGCCTTCGGCCTGCCCGAGCTGTTCTGCCAGGACTTGGAGACCGCTGCTTCCAGCCATGCCGCTGGCAGGCCCGTGTTGGTCGCCTGCGCCGGCTGCTATCCCACCGCAACGAGCCTCGCTGCCGCTCCTGCCGTGCGTGCGGGCTGGGTGGCCGAGAACGGTCCCGTGATCGTTGATGCCATCAGCGGTGTGACGGGTGCCGGCAAGTCCTGCAACGCCCGCACCCATTTTTGCAGCGCCGACGAGAATTTGGAGGCCTACGGCGTGGGCAAGCATCGTCACACGCCCGAAATCGAGCAAATCCTCGGTCTAACCGATCGCGTCGTTTTTACCCCGCACCTGGCACCGCTCAAGCGCGGCCTGCTCTCCACGGTGACGCTGCCGCTCACGCCGCAGGCCATCGACTCCCTGGCTCTTGAGGATGTCGTCGACTATTACAAGCAGTTCTACGCTGGACGCACCTTTGTGCGCGTGCTCGACGCCGGCCAGCAGCCCAAGACGGCTTCGGTCGTCGGAACCAACGCCGCCCAGATCGGCCTCGCGCTCAACAAGCGCGCGGGCGTGCTGGTGGCGACGGGCGCCATTGACAATCTGTGCAAGGGCGCTGCGGGCCAAGCGGTCCAGTGCGCCAATATCGTCTTTGGCTTTGACGAGCGACGAGGCTTGCCCACAGTGGCGTGCCCGGTGTAGCACATTCGATTGTTAACGATTTGGTAGTCGGGCATCGAGTGGGGCGCCACTCTTAAGCTGGTCTCATGATCACGACTGGCATGGCGCACCAACCGATGCCCGTTTTTTGTTTGACATAAGGAGTCATAAAGACGATGAATACCGACCTGATTGATATCAAGATTCGCGCCGTCGAGGGTGGCGTTACGGCAGCTGCCGGCTTTAAGGCCGCAGGCATCCATGCGGGATTCCGGAAGAATCCCGAGCGCTTGGACTATGCGCTCGTCGTGCCCGATAAGCCCTGTCCCGGTGCCGGCGTGTTTACCATCAATCGCTTTTGCGCGGCGCCCGTGCAGGTGAGCCGTGCCAACCTGGGCGGTGCCGACAAGGGCTACGGTATCATCGCCGGTGTTTCGGTCAACTCTGGCAATGCCAACGCCGCCACGGGTGAGACAGGCCTTGCATGCGCGCGCGAGACGTGCAGCATCGCATCGCAGGTCATCGGCTGCGAGCCCCAACAGATCCTGGTTGCCTCCACGGGTGTGATCGGGCAGATTCTGCCGATCGACACGTTTGAGACCGCCATTCCTGCTGCCTACGAGGCACTCTCCGCCCACGGTGGCGCCGATGCCGCTCGCGCCATCATGACGACCGACACGCATTCCAAGGAGTACGCCGTGTCCTACGTCAGTGAGGCTGCGGGTCATGCGAGCAATGTCTATACGGTAGGCGGAATGTGCAAGGGCTCGGGCATGATCATGCCCAACATGGCCACCATGATTGCAGTTATCACCACCGATGCCCCCGTCGAGCCTGCGGCACTTCATGCCCTGCTGCTCTCGACCGTCAAGCAGACCTTTAATAAAGTGACGGTCGATTCCGACACCTCGACCAACGACACCTGCATCATGCTTGCTTCTGGCGCTGCTGCCGCAGATGCCGAGGCCATCGTCGAGGGCACTGACGCCTTTGACGAGCTGGCCTTTGCCGTGCACGAGGTGTGCGAGAGCCTGGCGCGCAACATTGCGGCCGATGGCGAGGGTGCGTCAAAGCTCGTGACGGTTAACGTTACCGGCGCCGTGAACGACGAGGAGGCCGATATCGCCGCTCGCGCCGTTGCCAACTCGCCGCTCGTTAAGACCTGCATCGCCGGCCACGACTGCAACTGGGGCCGCGTCGCCATGGCACTCGGCAAGTGCGGCGTGAAGTTTAATCAGGAAGACGTTTCCATCGACATGATGGGCATGCCTGTCTGTCGCGACGGTCTGACTGTTCCCTTTGACGAGGACGAGGCTCTGCGACGTTTCGAGGCACCCGAGATCGTGATCTCGGCCGACCTGGGCGCAGGCGACGCGGCAACGACCGTGTGGACCTGCGACCTCACGCATGAGTACATCTCCATCAACGGCGACTACCGTTCCTAGATTCCGGGCACGCTGCGCATCTTGCCGCGATTGCGGACAGTGGAGCACGGCGCGATAACGATACGAAAGACGAGGCAGATTATGAAATTCGCACGCGATTGTCGTTCGAGCGAATCCAACGAAGCAACCGCGCAGCTGCTGTTCGAAGCACTGCCGTGGATTAAAAACCTGACCGGCAAGACGGTTGTTATCAAATATGGCGGAGCAGCCATGGTTGACGAGCAGCTGCGCCGCGACGTGATGAGCGACATCGTTTTGCTCAAGATCATCGGTATGCGCCCCGTCATCGTGCATGGCGGCGGCAAGGCTATCAACGAGGCGCTGAGCCATTACGATATTCCCGTCGAGTTTAAGAACGGCCAGCGCGTGACCACGCCGGCGACTATGGATATCGTGCGCGAGGTGCTGGGCGGCAAGGTTAACCAGGAGCTGGTTGCTGCCATCAACCACCACGGCAACCTGGCCGTGGGCGTGTCGGGCAGTGATGCCGGCACGCTCATCGCCGAGCCGCTCGACCCCGAGCTCGGTCGCGTGGGCAAAGTGACGCACGTCAACACCGACTATATCGAGCGCTTACTCGATAGCGAGTACATCCCCGTCATCGCTACCGTCGCGGCGGGGGAGGACGGCGGTTTCTTCAACATCAACGCCGATACCGCCGCCGGTGCCGTTGCCGCGGCGCTCCACGCGCATAAGGCAATCTTTTTGACCGACGTCGATGGCCTGTACAAGGACTTTAGCGACAAGGACTCGCTTATCTCCAACCTAACGCTCGACGAGGTCAACGAAATGCTCTACGGCGGCGAGGTCGATAAGGGCATGATTCCCAAGCTGCGTGCGGCTGTCGATGCGCTTACTGGCGGCGTATTTCGTGCCCACATCATTAACGGTACTACGCCGCATTCGCTGCTCCTGGAGCTGCTGACCGATGCCGGCGTCGGCACCGTGATTCATTCCACCGAGACGGCTTACGAGTTCGATGCGCATCCGCATCCGCTTTCGACGTTTGCTGCGCGTCTGACCGAGAACCTTGACGAGGTCGAGAAGCTTCAGACGGTCTAGCTGACCCGCAGCCGCCCCATTCCTGCACCCATAGCCCCGCGCCGTCTGGCGCCCAACGAAAGGCATCTCATGTCACTTGCAGCTCAGCAATCGCTTGAATCCCATTACGTTATGCATACCTTTGGCCGCTCTCCGGTCGAGTTTGTCAAGGGTCACGGCATGAAGCTCACCGGCGACGATGGCCGTGAGTACCTCGACTTTCTTGCCGGCATCGGCGTGTGCAGCCTAGGTCATGGCGACCCGGCTGTGCTCTCGGCGCTCGAGGCACAGACCAAAAAGCTCATGCATGTCTCCAACTATTTCTACATCGAGCAGCGCGGACAGGTCGCGGCGCTGCTGTCCAAGCTTGCTAACGACGACGTAGATGGTGCGCGCGTGCTTGCCGATGCCATTGTCGCCGGCGATGAGACCACGGCAGCTGCTCTTGGTGCCCCGGCTGCGGATGAGCAGGTTTGGGAGACCTTCTTTGCCAACTCTGGCGCCGAGGCCAACGAGGGCTCGATGAAGCTCGCGCGCCTGTACGCCAAGCGTGCCGGTAATGGCGGCAACACCATCGTGTGCATGCGCGGCGGCTTCCACGGCCGTACGCTCGAGACCATTGCCGCTACCATGCAGGATTGGCTGCAGGACAGCTTCCGCCCGCTGCCGGGTGGCTTTGTGGCCTGCACGCCCAACGATGTGGACGAGCTGCGTGCGATCTTTAAGCAGCTGGGGAGCGAGATTTGTGCCGTGATGCTCGAGCCGATCCAGGGTGAGAGTGGCGTGCACCCCATGACCGAGGAGTTTATGGCGGCAGCGCGCGACCTGGCACACGAAGTGGGCGCCGTGCTTATCGCCGACGAGGTCCAGTGCGGCATCTTCCGCTCCGGCAAGCCGTTTGCATTCCAAACCTATGGCGTGGAGCCCGACATCATGAGCCTAGCCAAGGGCATTGCCGATGGCGTGCCCATGGGTGCCGTCGTGGCAAAGAAGGAGATTGCCGACGTGTTTAAGCCGGGCGACCACGGCTCGACCTTTGGCGGTAGCTGCTTGGCCGTCGCGGCGTGCGCCGCGACGCTCTCCGCGCTTGTGCGCGGCGATTATGCCGACCATGCTGCCAAGGTGGGTGCCTATATGGAGGCAAAGCTCGCCAAGCTGCCGCACGTGACCGAGGTGCGTGGCCGCGGCTTGATGCTCGGCTGTGATTTGGATGATGCTGCGGGCGATGCGCATGATATTGTTGCCCGCGCGCTGGCCGCCGGTGCCGTGATCAACGCTACGGGTGCGCATACGCTGCGTTTCCTGCCGCCACTCGTCTGCGAGGAAGCCGACGTGGACAGTCTGATCGAGATCCTGTCGGGTGTTTTGGGCTAACGCGGCGCAATAACTCAATTTGGACCGAGTTCCGGACTGTGGACGTGCCCTATGCGGCATGATTCAGCGGTCTGGAGCCCGTTTTGCCTTAGATTTGCTAAGGCAGGGAGACCTGCTGGTCAAAAAACATCAAATATGAGTACTGTTACCGATTTGGTAGCAGCAATTTTGGACTAATAAGGCCAGATAGCAAGTCGAAATGGCGATGAATACACGATTTTGATCTAACTGTTAGTCCTTATAATGGACATATGTTGCGTAACTTAAGCAAATACTGTCTTTTTATATGTTGCAAACAAAGTAGCAGTACTCATTTTTGCCATTTTTTGACCACGGCCTTTGTGACAGACGTGCTGGCGGGTTCGAATCCCATGCGCTGGGCATGAAAAAGGAAAGGCCTCCATCGCTGGAGGCCTATCAAATCAGTGGTGGGCGATGAGGGATGTCCGCGTGCGGCTCCGCCGCCCGCATCCGCTTCGTCGCTTCGCTCCTCGCGTGCTGCGCTGGAAAACGCTTCGCGTTTCCTCAGCTCCGCACCCTTGCGGGTTCGAATCCCATGAAATGGGCCCAAACAAAAACGGTCCCCTTTCGAGGACCGTTTCCAATTCAATGGTGGGCGATGAGGGATTCGAACCCCCAGCCTTGTGCGTGTAAAGCACCTGCGCTAACCGTTGCGCCAATCGCCCGCAGGGATTGAGTATAGCGGAAACCCCGTGCTGTTCACCGCTAATTCATAACGAAACTTACGCGGCGACTTCGGCGCCCTTGTCCTCGTCGATAAAGAAGCGCTTGTACCAGATGAGGAACGTCAACGTGGTATAGATCTTGCGCTGGTTGAGCGCGCGACCCTCAAAGTGATCGTCAAGCAGTTTCATGAGCGCATCGGTGTCAAAGAAATCGGCAGCCCACGGTGCGGTGAAGTATTCCTTTACGTAGTCGTAGTACTTTTGCTCGCGCAGCCAGAACTTGACCGGTACGGGGAAGCCCACCTTCTTGCGCGTTGCCCACTCGTCGGGCAGCGTGCGGTTGGCAGCGTGACGCAGAACGAGCTTGCAGCCCTCTTCGTTAACACGGTAGTTGGCGGGAATGTGCTCGGCAAACTCCATGACCTTCTTGTCCAGGAACGGGACGCGAAGCTCCAGAGAATGCGCCATGCACATCTTGTCTGCCTTGAGCAGGATGTCGCCCGGCAGCCACATGTTCATATCCAGATACTGTTTCTTGGAAAGCTCGCAGCAGTTGGGAACTTGCTTGTAGTACTCGGCGCACATCTCCGCGGCGTTCTTGCCAGTGTCATAAGCGGGCTTGAGCACCTCGTCGACCTCGGAGGGATCGAACACCTTTGCCTGACCCACATACCAGCGCTCGGGAACCTCGGCGCATTTCGTCAGGAAGTTGTGGCCCTTAAAGTAGGGGAGATGCTGAACGAGCGAGCCCAGGGCGCGACGTACGCCGAGCGGCACGCGCTTCTTAAAGGAGCGCATCTCGGGGGTGTCCTCGTACCACTCGTAGCCGGCAAACAGCTCGTCGGCACCCTCGCCCGAAAGGACGACGGTGACCTCCTCGGAAGCCATCTGCGCCAGATAGTACAGCGGCACGCTGGACAGGTTCGATTGCGGCTCGTCCATGTGATACTGGATATCGGGCAGTGCATCGAAGAACTCGTCGGCGGTAATCATCTTACGCACGTTCTTGATGCCCAGCTTGTCGGAAAGCTCGGCAGCGTAGTTGGTCTCGTTGAAGTTCTTGTAATCAAAGCCGACAGAATACGTGGTGTCGGGCATGAGACAGGCGGCAATATAGCTGGAGTCCACGCCGCCAGAAAGGAACGAGCCCACCTTAACATCGGCGATTCGGTGTGCAGCGACGCTTTCGTGCACGACCTTGTCGCACTCGTCCACGTACTCCTCGAAGGTCTTGGAGTTGTCGTCGGTGAAGTCACAGCTCCAGTAACGCTTGATGTCCATGGTGTTGGTCGTCAGGTCATACGTAAAGCAATGCGCCGGGGCAAGCTTGAACACGCCCTTAAAGAAGGTCTCCTCCGTGGCGGGGAATTGCAGCGTCAAGTAGGGGCGTAGCGCGTCGTGGTTGACAGCCTTCTCAAACTTGGGATGGTCCAGGAAGCTCTTGATCTCGGAGCCAAACAGCAGTGAGCCATCGGATGCCTGGTAGTAATAAAACGGCTTGATACCAAAGATGTCGCGAGCGCCGAAGAGTTTGTTCTTGTTCTGGTCGTGAATCACGAACGCGTACATGCCGCGTAGGCGGTTGACCAGGTCCTCGCCCCACTCCTCGTAACCGTGTACCAGGACCTCGGTATCGGCGTTGCAGTGGAAGGCGTAGCCGGCTGCCTCCAGCTCGGCGCGAAGCTCCTGGAAGTTGTAGATCTCTCCGTTGAAGACAATCGTGACCTTGCCGTCGTCGCTCGACATGGGCTGAGCTCCAGCTTCGGAAAGATCGAGAATCGAAAGACGACGGAAGCCAAGGGCAACGTTGTCGACGATATGCTGGCCGCCCATATCGGGACCACGGTGGATGATGCGATTCATCATGGCCGTGAGAACCAGCTCACTCTGTTCATCTGTACCGGTAAAACCGACAAAACCGCACATGCAAGATCCTTTCTGCTGACGGCTCAGGTGTACTGCCGCAAGGATCGCGGCAGCTGATGTCAAATAATCTTTACTATCATGCCAATCTTTTGTTTCGTGATAGGGCATAAGCGCCGAGCGAACCGAAAAAACCACGGCGTGACTCGTCCGGGCTTCCGGTAGCGGTTCCAAGATTTAGCAATCTGTGCCCGATACAAGATTGGGCGGCATATTACGATGGCTGCTAGTATTGAAAGGGTTTTGTTGAATCGGTTTGGTCTCGAGGCAATTGAGGCTGGGCTTAGCGAGAGAGGTCTTTGTATGTCGAGTCCGACACAAGAGAAGCTAACTCTGATGCGCTATATAGAGTTGCTCGAGGAAGATGACCTTGTTGTTTCCAGACCGAGCGCTTCGTGCGACCAGCGCATTGAGTTTGCGACTGACGACTCGCGCCAGGTGCGTCCGGGCACGTTGTTTGTCTGCAAGGGCCGCGCGTTTAAGCGCGAGTACCTGCTTTCGGCAATCGCCGATGGCGCCGTGGCCTACGTTTCCGAGGTCGATTACGATGTTGATCTTCCCGCGGTGATTGTGAGTGATATTCGTCGCACGCTCGCCGTGGTGGCAGATGCCTTTTATGGGCACCCGTCGGGTAAGGTGAAGGTCTGCGCCTTTACAGGCACCAAGGGAAAGTCGACCTGTAGCTTTTATCTGCGCGGCATTCTCGCCAACGAGGCCAAGCTTACGGGCTGTCATCGGCCCGCTCTTAATACGGGCATTGAGTTCGACGACGGCATCGAGGCAGGCCCTTCCAAGCTGACAACCCCCGAATCCTTCCTGCTGCAGTCTCGCATCGCGCATGCTGCGGAGGCGGGTGCCCCGTGGCTGGTTATGGAGGCATCGAGCCAGGGCCTCAAATACGAGCGCACGGGCAAGATCGCCTTTGAAGTCGGCGCCTTTACCAATATCGGCGAGGATCACATTTCGCCGATTGAGCATCCGACGCTCGAGGATTACTTTGCCAGCAAGCTCAAAATCTTCTCGCAGAGCCGTTTTGCCGTGGTCAATCTCGATATGGATAAGGTCGATCGTGTGCTCGAGGCGGCATCTCGTTGCGAACGTACGGTGACGTTCTCCTTGACCGACGAGCGTGCCGACGTGTTTGCGCTGGCGATTCGTAATGGCGACTGCGGCGTGGTGGCAACGGTGCGCACGCCCCGCTTTACGCGCGACATTGTGATTCCCACGCCGGTTAAGTTCAATGTGTCCAACGCGCTTGCCGCTATTGCCTGCGCCGAGGCCCTGGGCATTTCTGAAGAGGGTATCGTCCATGGCTTTGAGGGCGTCTTCGTTCCCGGCCGCATGGAGCTCTATCCGTCCGTATCGGGCAAAATCTTGGGTATCGTCGATTTTGCACATAACGGCATGAGCCTCGAGACACTCCTGCGCGACTTGCGCGAGAACTATCCCGAGCGCGAGCTGGCGGTTGTATTTGGCGCTACGGGTGGTAAGGGTGTCGATCGACGCACCACGATGGGCATCGCCGCTGGCAAGTATGCCGACCGAATCGTGATTACCGAGGATGACCCCGGCCCCGAGGATGTCGAGGATATTTGCGCCGAGATCGCGCGCAACGTTCAGGCGCAGGGAAATGATAACTGGCAAATCGTGACTGATCGCGTTGCCGCTATCGAGACTGCCGTGCGTGAGACCGTCCGTCCTGCCGTGGTCATCGTGACCGGTAAGGGCGAGGAAGAGCGTATGCTGCGCAAGAACGGACCCGAGCCTTGTGAGCGCGATGGTTCGATTCTCAAGCGCACCCTTGCGGCGTACGACGCCTAAGACCAGAAGCCCCTTCTACGTAAACGGAGTAACCATGTCCCACAATACCCTGCCGACCGTTGCCGAGCTTTCGGGCGAGATGCGCGAGCGCTTGGCCAAGGTCAAATACGTCTTTACCGACCTGGATGCCACGATGCTCGCACCCGGCTCGTGCGTGCTACGCGACAACGACGGCAACCCCTCGACCAAACTCGTCGAGGCCGTCGTGGCGCTCGCTCGCGCTGGTATTCAGGTGGTTCCCACCTCGGGCCGCAACCGTACCATGATCCACGAGGACGCGCGCGTGCTCGGTCTCAACTCCTACATCGGCGAGATGGGCGGCCTGGTCATGTACGACCTCAAAGCCAACGATTGGGAGTATCTGACCGGCGACATGCCCTACGACTCCTCTTGCGGCCTCACGCCGCACCAGGTGATCGAGCAGACCGGCGTGTGCGAGAAGATCCTTGCCCGCTGGCCGCACAAGATCGAGTACCACAACGACATGTCGACCGGCTACAAGTACCGTGAGGTCACCGTCGGCATGCGCGGCGATGTGCCCGACGATGAGGTCCAGGCCATCCTGGACGAGGCCGGCTGCGGTCTGGTCTGGGCTTGCAACGGCCATCTGACGCACCTGTCCAAGCCGACGACGCTCGAGCTTAATCGCGTCGAGGACGGTCGCGCCTTCAACATCAATCCGGCGGGTCTTAACAAAGGCGTTGCCATTGCGCGCTTCTGCGAGCACCTGGGGATCGAGCGCGAGGAGACGCTTGCGCTCGGCGACTCCGAGTCCGACTTCTACATGGCCGACCATGTTGGCATGTTCTGCCTGGTCGAGAACGGTCTGACGAGCGCCGGTGCCCCGGAGTTCTTGGACGCCTGCGACAATGCCTATATTACGCGCGGCAAGATTGTCGACGGTTGGGTGGCAACGGCCGAGCTGCTGGTCGCAGCCCGTTCGTAGCGCGACGCATCACGATTGGTCGCATTTTTCGAGAGAGAATCTGGTGAGGTAATGTCCGATATCGATAATATGGCCGGGGACACGCGTCCGATCGGCGTGTTCGACTCGGGCCTGGGCGGCTTGACGGTCGCGCGCGCGATTGCGACGGCGTTGCCGCACGAGTCCGTCTACTACTTCGGCGACACCAAGCGCTGCCCCTACGGCACCCGCACCGAGGACGAGGTGCGCTCGTTTGCGCTGCAGGCGGGCCGTTGGCTGTCGAAGCACGACGTCAAGATCATGGTCATCGCCTGCAATACGGCGACCGCTGCGGCCTTGCGTTTGGCCCAGCAGGTGCTCGACGTCCCCGTCATCGGTGTGATTGCACCGGGCGCACGCGCGGCAATCAACAGCACCCGCACGCGCCGGGTGGGCGTGCTCGCCACCAACCTCACCATTCGCTCAGGCGCTTACACGCGTGCCATTCAGGACCTGGATGCCGGCGTCGACGTATACGGCTGCCCTGCCTCGAGCTTTGTCGAGGTCGTTGAGCACGAGCTCGCCTCGGGCGCACATCTGCAAGAGCAGTGGCTCGAGAACGAGGACATCTTTGATACGCCTGCCGTACGCGCGCTGGTCGGTGCCACGGTTGAACCGCTGCGCGACCACGGCATCGATACCGTGGTGCTCGGCTGCACGCATTTTCCGCTGCTCGTGGGGCCTATTCGCCATGCGCTGGGTCCCGGAGTGCGCGTGGTGAGCTCCGCCGAGGAGACCACGCGTGAGTTGACCGATATTCTCACGCGCCGCGAGCAGCTGGCGGGCGACGCAGCCGAGCCGCAGCATCGTTTTGCAACGACGTCCGATAACATTGCCGAGTTTGCGGTGGCGGGCAGTTTTATCTTTGGCCAGCCGCTCAAGAGCATTGAGCATATCGATATCGACGAACTGAAATAGATACAAGGTCACCGACCAAAGGCTCACGTTCACCTTTTGCCGAAAGGATTTTTCCATGGAGTATATGCAGGTCAATCGCGCCAACGGCCGCGCCGCCGATGAGCTGCGCCCCATCAAGCTTACTCGCGGCGTCATGAAACACGCCCACGGTTCGTGCCTGGCCGAGTTTGGCGATACTCACGTGCTGTGCGCCGCCACCATCGAGGAGGGCGTGCCGGGCTGGCGCAAGGGCGCCAAGGCCGGTTGGGTAACGGCGGAGTACGCCATGCTGCCGGCATCGACCGGCAAGCGCTGCAAGCGCGAGCATGCCAACCGTAAGGGCCGCTCCATGGAGATCGAGCGCCTCATCGGTCGCAGCCTGCGTACCGTCGTCAACATGAAGGCACTCGGCGAGTACACCGTTACCGTCGACTGCGACGTGATTCAGGCAGACGGCGGCACACGAACGGCGAGCATTACCGGAGCCTGGGTGGCACTGCACGACGCCCTTGCCATGTGGGTCGAGGCGGGTAAGCTCGAGCGCATCCCGCTCACGGGCCAGGTCGCCGCGATTTCCATGGGCGTTGTCGACGGCAACACCCTGCTCGACCTGGATTATTCCGAGGACAGTCACGCCGAGGTCGACATGAACCTTGTCGCCACCGATACCGGTGAGATGATCGAGCTCCAGGGTACTGGCGAGCAGGCACCCTTCGACCGCAAGCGCCTCAATTCCCTGCTCGATTTGGGCGACAAGGGCATTGCCGAGCTCATCGAGCTCCAGCGCCAAGTCCTCGCCTAACCTGCCAAAAAGGGACAGGTTTATTTTGGCAGGTTTTATCTGCGGAAACGCCGATAGATAAGGTTGATGCCACATGAAAGGGGAGACGCCGAAGGGCCAGTCCCTTTTACGTGACTTTGCTATACGGACAAGGAGACCACTCATGGCACTTGAGAAGATCGACATCGACACCCTCGACCCGGCGGCGACCATCGTCGTGGCAACGGGCAACGCCCACAAGCTCACCGAGATCGAGGCCATTTTGGGCAAGGTTATGCCCGAGGTTCGCTTTGTGGCGCTCGGTCAGCTGGGCGATTTTGAGGACCCCGAGGAAAACGGCACGACGTTTTTGGAGAACGCCATCATCAAGGCGCAGGCTGCCGTCGAAGAGACGGGGCTCATGGCCATTGCCGACGATTCGGGCCTGGTCGTCGACGCGCTGGACGGTGAGCCCGGTGTATATAGCGCGCGCTACGCGGGCGTTCACGGCGACGATGCCGCCAACAATGCCAAGCTCCTCGTTAACCTGGAAGGCGTGGCCGACGAGGACCGCACTGCGCGCTTTATGAGCGTCGTCGCGCTCATCGACACGGACGGTTTGGTCACCTATGGTGAGGGTGCCTGCGAGGGCGTTATCGCACACGAGGGCCGCGGCGATCACGGCTTTGGCTACGACCCGCTGTTCCTGCCGGTCGACACGCCGGGCAAGACCATGGCCGAGCTGACGGCGGACGAGAAGAACGCCATCAGTCATCGTTTCCACGCGCTCGAGCACCTATCCGCCAAACTGACGGGCGAGGAGTAGGCCGTGCGTGCGGTGGTGCAGCGCGTGCTCAACGCCGGCGTGACGGTCGACGGCGAGTGCGTGGGCAAAATTGGGCGCGGCTATCTGGTGCTACTGGGCGTTGGCCACGACGACACGTGCGCCGAGGCCGATAAGCTGTGGGGCAAGCTCCGGGGCTTGCGCATTAACGAGGACGAGAACGGCAAGACCAACCTGGCACTTGCCGATGTCGACGGCGAGGTTCTCGTGGTGTCGCAGTTCACGCTGTTCGCCGATTGCCGTCACGGCCGCCGCCCATCGTTTACGGATGCCGGCGCCCCCGATGTCGCCAACGAGCTCTACGAGTACTTCCTGACGCTTGTGCGCGAGGACGTCGAGCACGTAGCGCATGGCATCTTCGGCGCCGACATGAAGGTCGATCTCGTCAACGATGGCCCATTCACCATCGTCTTGGACACTGATAGTCTGTAAGTAGTCAATTTGGGACCGGGCTTTTTTAGCTACTTGCGTATGGCCACAACAGGGTGCTATAGTATTAGAGTTTTGTCTATCTTAGGGGTATTATCCCCTTTTTGAATTGCACCTTCTGGAGGCCCTGTTCATGGAAGAGATGGAAGTCAATCACGTCGACGACATCCACGAGAAGCTGACCGATATGGTGGGCGATCGCGTTAAGGTGAAGGCCAACATGGGCCGCACCCGCGTCGTCGAGCGCATGGGCACCATCAAGAGCGTCCATCCGGCAGTCTTTATCGTCGAGGTCGACGAGCGCCGTGGCCGCAAGTCGCGTCAGTCCTACCAGTATATTGATGTTCTCACCGGCCAGGTCGAGCTGTTCGACCCCGAGAGCGGCGAGCACATTTTTACCCCGCTCGGCAATCAGCTCGAGGAGCACTAGCGGTGACCGATTGGTCCCTGATCCTTTCCGCGCCGGCAAAGATCAACCTCTATCTGGGGGTTCATACCGAGCGTGACGACCGCGGCTACCATAAGGTCGATTCCCTGATGGCAGCCGTCGGTCTTGTCGATACCGTGACGGTTACGCCGGCACAGGCGCTGACCGTCCAGACGATTCCGGCATCCGACTTTCCCATGCAAAAGAATACGGCGTATCGTGCGGCCGCTGCTATGGCCGAGCATTACGGTCGCGAAGCCAATGTCTGCATCACGATTAAGAAGCGCATCCCGCTGTGTGCCGGCCTGGGCGGTCCTTCGACGGATGCCGCGGCGGTCATTGTCGCCTTGGCAGAGAGTTGGGGTATCGACCGTGCCGACCCCGCGCTGGACAACATTGCGCGCGGCATTGGCGCCGACGTTCCCTTCTTTTTGCATGCCAGCCCTGCATTTTACGTGGGTGGGGGAGACGTGCTGGCAACCGAGTACCCCGCACTACCCGCGACACCCGTCGTGCTGGTCAAGCCGCGCGAGGCAAGCGTTTCAACAATTGAAGCCTATCGACGTTTTGACGAGACCCCAGTGCCTGCGGACAAGCCCGGAGCGATCGCATCTGCCCTTCGCTCGGGAGACGCAGAGGCGGCCTACGCGCTCGTCCACAACAACCTGGGTGTCATTTCCGCGCAGATGGAGCCGCGGATTCAAACGGTGCTCGACTGGCTTCGTTCACAGGACGGTACCATTACCGCAAACGTGTGCGGTTCGGGTGCCTGCTCGTTTGCTCTCTGCGATACTGCCGCCACGGCAGTCAATCTTGCGGCAGCCGCTCAACAAAACGGCTGGTGGGCTTATGCAACGGAGCTCGTTTCCAACACGGTTCAAATCGACGCGCCAAAGAAATAAAAATTTCTCTAGCACGCGGCGAAAATCTTTGTTACTATAGTCGAGCTAACGGGTTGTGGCTCAGTTTGGTAGAGCACTGCGTTCGGGACGCAGGGGTCGCTGGTTCAAATCCAGTCAACCCGACCAGAGCATGAGGAGGGACCGCTTCTTGCGGTCCCTTTTTTTAGCTAGTGTTGTGATACCGCGATACCCGCGGTATACTCATTCGAGCTTGTCTCGCTGTATTGTGGAGGTCTACATGTTTGGACTGAGGGCTCCTGAGCTCATCATTATTCTCGTCGTTGTCCTGATTATCTTCGGGCCCAAGAACCTGCCGAAGCTCGGCAAGTCCCTCGGCTCTACCGTCAAGAATATCCGTGAGGGTATGGAGGGCGACGATAAGGCCGAGACCAAGCAGGCCGAGGAGGTCGTGGTCGAGCAGTCCGAGGAGGACAAGGAGATCGCTGAGCTCGAGGCCAAGCTCGCTGCTGCCAAGAAGAAGCAGGCAGAGGACAGCGACGCGGACGCAGAGTAGTCCCATCCCTTTGGGGTGAGCACCTGACCGGCTTGCCCGCAGGCTAGCCGGTCTTTTTCGTTTTGTTGACAGTTGATTGTTTGATCAGAGTTGGGGAGATATCCGTATGGACGCAAGCCAGATCGTACTGACCGCTGAGGGCCGCCAGAAGCTCGTCGAGGAGCTCGCTTGGCGTGAGGGCGATTACGCCAAGGAGATCGTCGAGGACATCAAGGAAGCCCGCGCGTTCGGCGACCTTTCGGAGAACTCCGAGTACGACGCCGCTAAGGACAAGCAGGCCCAGAACGCCGCTCGTATTGCCGAGATCCAGGCCATCCTCGCCAACGCTCAGGTTGCTGCCACCACGGGCGACCTGACCGTCTCCATCGGTTCCACCGTTTCGCTGATTGATCCCAACGGCGAGGTCATGGAAGTCACGCTCGTCGGTACCACCGAGACCAACTCGCTCGAGCACAAGATTTCCAACGAGTCTCCGGTCGGTCACGCCATCATCGGTCACGGCGAGGGCGACTCCGTCGAGGTCGTTACGCCTTCCGGCAAGACTCGCGTCTACACCATCGCCAAGATCGCACGCTAGACCACGGTCCCGCGTAAAGGTATGTTTTCGCTCCCTGGGACCGAATCCTGGGGAGCGTTTTAGTTTGAGGAGCTAACTTATGGCAGAGAACCAGAACGCCGCCGATCAGGCATCGACGCTCAACGACGAGCGCGCCACCCGCCTGGCCAAGCGCGCCGCCCTGTTCGAGGCGGGCCAGAACCCCTATCCCGAGCACTCTGAGCTTGAGGACTACGTCGCCGATATCGAGACTAAGTACGCCGATCTTGCCGATGGCGAGGACACCGAGGACGTCGTGAAGATCGCCGGCCGTGTGGTCGCCAAGCGCGGTCAGGGCAAGATCATGTTCATCGTCGTGCGCGATGCGACTGCCGAGATTCAGCTGTTCTGCCGCATCAACGACATGGACGAGGCTGCCTGGAGTACGCTCAAGGCCCTCGACCTGGGCGACATCCTGGGCGTGACCGGCGTGGTCGTGCGCACCCAGCGCGGCCAGCTTTCCGTTGCCCCTAAGAGCGCGACCCTGCTTGCCAAGGCCGTTCGTCCGCTGCCCGAGAAGTTCCACGGTCTTTCCGATAAGGAGACCCGCTATCGCCAGCGCTATGTCGACCTGATCGCCAACGACGACGTTCGCGAGACCTTCCGTAAGCGTTCGCAGATTCTCTCCACCTTCCGTCGCTTTATGGAGTCCGACGGCTACATGGAGGTCGAGACCCCCATTCTACAGACCATCCAAGGCGGCGCTACTGCCAAGCCGTTCATTACCCACTTCAACGCGCTCGATCAGGAGTGCTACCTGCGTATTGCCACCGAGCTGCACCTCAAGCGCTGCATCGTCGGTGGTTTTGAGCGCGTGTTCGAGATCGGCCGCATCTTCCGTAACGAGGGCATGGACCTTACCCACAACCCCGAGTTCACCACGATGGAGGCCTACCGTGCCTTCTCCGACCTCGAGGGCATGAAGGCACTCGCCCAAGGTGTCATCAAGGCTGCCAACAAGGCCATCGGCAACCCCGAGGTCATCGAGTACCAGGGCCAGACCATCGACCTTTCTGGTGAGTGGGCCAGCCGTCCCATGACCGACATCGTCTCCGACGTGCTCGGCAAGCAGGTCACCATCGACACGCCGGTCGAGGAGCTTGCTGCCGCCGCGCGCGAGAAGGGCCTGGAGATCAAGCCCGAGTGGACTGCTGGCAAGATCATCGCCGAGATTTACGATGAGCTGGGCGAGGACACCATCGTCAACCCGACGTTCGTGTGCGATTACCCCATCGAGGTCAGCCCGCTTGCCAAGCGCTTTGAGGACGACCCGCGCCTGACGCACCGCTTTGAGCTGGTTATTGCCGGTCACGAGTACGCCAACGCGTTCTCCGAGCTCAACGACCCGGTCGACCAGGCCGAGCGCTTTGCCGCTCAGATGGCCGAGAAGGCCGGCGGTGACGACGAGGCCATGGAGTACGACGAGGACTACGTGCGCGCCCTCGAGTACGGTATGCCTCCCGCGGGCGGCATTGGCATTGGTATCGACCGCGTGGTCATGCTGCTTACCAACCAGGCTTCTATCCGCGACGTGCTGCTGTTCCCGCACATGAAGCCCGAGAAGGGTTTCCAGTCCGGTGCCGCTGCCGCCAAGGCTGCCGAGGCCGGCAACGCCGCGAGCCCGTTCGTTAAGTCGCTTAAGCCCACGCTCGATTACTCCAAGATCGCCGTTGAGCCGCTGTTTGAGGAGTTCGTCGACTTTGATACCTTCTCCAAGAGCGACTTCCGCGCTGTGAAGGTCAAGGCATGCGAGGCCGTCAAGAAGTCCAAGAAGCTGCTGAACTTTACGCTCGACGACGGTACCGGTACCGACCGCACCATCCTCTCCGGTATTCACGCTTATTACGAGCCCGAGGACCTGGTCGGCAAGACCTTGCTCGCCATCACCAACCTGCCTCCGCGCAAGATGATGGGCATCCCCAGCTGCGGCATGCTCATCAGTGCCATCCACGAGGAGGATGGTGAGGAGCGCCTCAACCTGATCCAGCTCGACGCCTCCATCCCCGCCGGCGCAAAGATGTACTAGGGGGTTACGCGGTTCTACGAACCGCGTAACCAGTTGACGCTGCGCGCCGCCCAGGGCGACAATTTGTCATTCAAAAGGCAAGGCATGACCAGAAGGTCTATGCCTTGCCTTTTTCATGCCAACTTGTTCGCCCTGGACGTCGCTCGCTGTCCGTCCTCTACCTGCGGCGTTGACTTGATTGATACTTAGAACATCGATGTAGTCATTAGGGACGCTCTTAAACGACTATCCAACGGCTATTGCGCGCATGGCTCGCATGACAGCCGTCTCTTTTATGTTTCCTTTAGCCGTCGCTGTCTAGGATGGGGGTTAGTCGATAGGAAGGGAGCACCGGGATGGACGACGCGAGCGAGCGTGCTATCGAAGAGGACATGCTCGATCAGTTCAATTACTTTGATGATGAGGACGAGGAGCTGATCGACCGCCGCGAGCCAGCGCCGCTTGATTCCTTTGATCTGGTCGATGAAGAGACTGATGAGGTTGAGGACGAATCAACGGAGCCCCCACAGTCTTCGCGCCTTAACTCGCTGCTTTCGAGAGCCCCCATGCACCACGGCGTTCGTGCCGGCGCGCTCCATATGAAAACTGACTGGCACCAGATCGTGACGGCAGGCGATGAACTTGCCGTCGATGCGCCGCTCACCGATAAATCATCCATCATCTGCCGCACCGGTATGCTTATGCTCGCGAGCGGAACGGGTGCCTGGCGTGTACGCGATACCATGAATCGAGTCGCCGCCGTGCTCGGCGTCACCATCCATGTCGACCTGAGTCTCCTATCGTTTGAGTGCACCTGCATCGAAGATGGCCACTGCTTTAATGAGGTCGTCAGCTTGCCCACAACGGGCGTCAATACCCATCGCATTTGGATGATGGAGAGTTTCCTCAAGGAAATCGAGACCTATGGTCGTCGCTTCACGGTGCACGAGTATCACGAGATGCTCAAGACCGTTGAGAGTTCAAAACCTGATTACGCGCCTTGGCAACAGGGCCTTGCGGCGGCCTGCGCCTGTGGCGCCTTTGTCTTTTTACTTGGTGGCGGTCCTATTGAGATGGCATGCGCGTTCGTAGGCGCGGGTGTCGGCAACTTTGCCCGCTCCCATATTCTTAAGCAGGGCCTTGGTCAGTTCAGCGCGCTGACGACCGGCGTTGCGCTCGCTTGCGTTTCGTATCTGCTGGCATTGCTCGGCCTTGGCCAGGTCATACCGGGGGCAATGTCGCACCAAGAAGGCTATATCGGCGCCATGCTCTTTGTGATTCCCGGCTTTCCGCTCATTACGGCAGGCCTCGACATCGCTAAGCTCGACATGCGAAGCGGTATCGAGCGCCTTTCATATGCCGTATCGATTATTGTGATGGCGACCCTCGTAGGTTGGATGGTTGCCGAGTGTGTTGGCCTAGCGCCGGACGACTTTGCCCCACTGGGCCTTTCGCCGCTTGCCCTTACGCTCCTGCGCGTGGTGATGAGCTTCGTTGGCGTATTCGGCTTCTCGGTGATGTTCAACAGCCCGGTAAAGATGGCCGCGGCAGCTGGGTTGATCGGCGCCGTGTCCAATACCCTGCGTCTGACCCTTGTCGATGCGCCGACGATGATTCCCTTCCTGGGCCTCAGCACGGGAATGCCTCCCGAGGCAGCAGCGTTTATCGGCGCGCTGGTATCGGGGCTGCTCGCAAGCTTGGCCGAAGTCAAGCTCACCTACCCGCGCATCGCCCTCACGGTGCCTTCGATTGTCATTATGGTGCCGGGCTTGTATCTCTATCGCTCTATGTATTACATGTGCACCTTCGACACGGTCAATATGCTCGGCTGGTTTGTGCGTGCAGTGCTCATCGTGGCGTTTCTGCCCGTTGGCTTGGGCGTGGCGAGAACCCTCACCGACCCCCGCTGGCGCCACACCAGCTAATTGGTGCAAGGGGGACATGTTACTTTGCACCAAATGAGTTGCGGTGAAATAGGGACTGAATTGCTGCTTAAAGGGTCAAAACAGTCCGTATTCCACCGCAACTTAGGGGGTCGGGGGATTATTGGTGCCCTGCATCTTCATAAACTCAACGCTTACGAAGCGCGGGGTTTTCGTGCTAGGCTGGTTCCACCACATAAGTAGTCGCAGACGCACGTATCACGGGCGGGCGAGATGAAGTCCCAACAGCTCCATCTTGCCCGCCCGTTTTTGTTGCGTGATGCCGCGGCGTAACACGGAAAGGACCATGCCCTTTATGCCTATCAACAGACGAGAGAGCCTGCTGTTCACCTTTATCATGTGCTTTTGCATGGTGCTCTGGATGAGCATCTACAACGTTGCCCTGCAGCACAGGGCCATCAACGGCGAGGTCGTTGCCGCCGCGTGGCTCGGCTTCCCCGTTGCCTACATTTTTGCCATGTGCTGCGACTGGTTCGTCGCCAGCCCGCTCGCCAAGGGTTTCGCCTTTAAGTACTTGGTCGCGCCGGGCAAGAGCTCGCCGCTCGCCATGACGCTCGCCGTTAGCTCCTGCATGGTCGTTCCCATGGTCATCATCATGTCGCTGTACGGTGCCTGCGAGGGTCTGACGCACATGCCCGGCGGCATCCTTGCGAACCTGTATTCCGTGCCCGCGATCTGGATGATCAACATCCCGCATAATTTTGTGATGGCGCTGCCGTGGAACCTTTTGGTAGCCGGTCCGATTTCCCACTTCGTCTTCCGTCGCGCCTTCCCTGTGGGGACGGTTTTCGAGGAGGAGCATGCCGAGCTCTTGGAGCAGGCTATGGCTCCTGAGTGCGAGTAGCTCGCTTAGGGATCTGCTGAGCGCGGGCGACTTGCTTGGTTGGAGCCCTAAGCGTGGATAGCTCTCTCGGCGACATCGCGGGCGTGAGCGGTGCGCATGACCGGAGGGCCCGTGCTGCTCCGTTGCCCGACGTGCTAGCGCGCAGAACAATCTGTTGGTGCATTCGGCGGCTGCTGAAGCGTTTCGGCAGCCGCTTTTTATACGGAGTTTAAATACAACAGTCTGTTGTATTACGTAGAGTGGTATATCTCTAGCAGGAAAAATGCGAGAGACGGAGCATTATGGCGTTGCTAGTAGGACTGGACGTAGGATCGACGACGACCAAAGTTTACGCGATGCACGAGGATATGACCGAGGCGTGGTGGGGATATCGCCGCCACGGGGCGTGTCAGACAGCGAGCGTGCGCGCCATGCTCGGCGAGCTCGCCGAGCGCTTTCCCCATGAGTCGCTGCGCGTTGCGGTGACCGGCTCGGGTGCGCGCGATATCGCGACCGCGCTGGGCGCCTCGTACGTTCAGGAGGTGGTCGCCAACGCGCTCGCGATCAGCAGGTTCTATCCGCAGACGCGCTGCGCCATCGAGCTGGGCGGCCAAGACGCCAAGATGATCTTCTTCCGCACCAACGATAAGGGAGACATCGAGGTTGCCGATATGCGCATGAACGGCTCGTGCGCAGGCGGTACCGGTGCATTTATCGACGAGATGGCAAAGCTCATGGGGGTCGGCACCGAATCGGGCGAGTTCGAGCAGCTCGCAAGCCGGGGAACGACCGTCCACGAGGTCTCGGGCCGCTGCGGCGTGTACGCAAAGACCGATATCCAGCCGCTGCTCAACGAGGGCATTCCTACCACCGACCTGGCGCTTTCGGCGCTTCACGCGGTCGCCCGCCAAACGATCGGCGGTCTGGCCCAGGGTATCGACATCGAGCCGCCGGTAATCTTCGAGGGCGGTACGCTCGCCTACAACCCCACGCTGGTCCGCGTGTTCCGGGAGCAACTGAATCTATCGGACGATCAGGTTATCGTCCCGCGCGATCCGCAGATCATGGTCGCGCGCGGTGCCGCCCTGTCGCTGACCGACATGTTCGCATCGTCCCAACCGATCGACCTTCCCGACGCTTTTGTCCGGCTGGATAAGCTCGAGACGGTCGCGCCCGCAAGCGGGGAGGGACGTCTTGCCCAGCCCTTTTTTGCCACACCTGCCGAGCAGGCGGATTTTACGGCACGCCATGGCAAAGAGACGCCGGCAAAGGGTCCGGATGCGTATGCGCCCGGAGAGACGGTGCGTGTGGCGCTCGGTATCGATTCGGGGAGCACGACGACCAAGTTCGCCCTGGTCGATGAGGCGGGTGAGCTTGTCGATTCGTTCTACGCGTCTAATAACGGCAGACCGCTCGACGTCGCCCAACAGGGTCTTGTCAGCTTGAAGAACCGCTGGGAGACAGCGGGAGTCACGCTTGCGATCGATGCCGTGGGCACCACGGGATACGGCGAGGAGCTTTTCGCGCGCGCGTTCCACGCCGACTACCATACGGTCGAGACGGTCGCGCACGCCCGCGCCGCGTGCGCATGCGTTCCCGATGCGACCTTCGTGCTCGACATCGGCGGACAGGATATGAAGGCCATCTGGCTCAACCACGGCGTGCTGACCGATATCGTCGTCAACGAGGCATGCTCTGCGGGCTGCGGCTCGTTCCTCGAGGGTTTTGCCAAAAACCTCGGAATAGCCGTTGAGGATATCGCGACCGAGGCATTTTCGTCCAAAGCCCCCGCCGTTCTCGGCAGCCGCTGCACGGTGTTCATGAACAGCAGCGTCGTTTCCGAGCAGCGGCGCGGTAAGGGTCCGGGCGACATCATGGCCGGTCTCTGCCGTTCGATTATCGAGAACGTGTTCACCAAGGTCATTCGCGTTTCAAATCTCAACCGTCTGGGCGACAAAGTCGTCGTCCAGGGCGGCACGTTCCGAAACGACGCGGTGCTGCGCGCATTCGGGCAGTATCTGGGCAAACCCGTCACGCGTGCGCCCCACCCGGGGCTGATGGGCGCTATCGGTATCGCCCTGCTCGCGCGCGAGGAATGCCGCAAGGGCGACGCCGGCACGTCGTTTATCGGGCTCGATGCCGTGGAGCGCTTCGAGCATCGCGAGTTCGGCGGCGTTACCTGCCGTCGGTGCAACAACCGCTGCCAGCGCGCGGTCGTGGCATTTGGCGACGGCTCGCTTTACGTCACGGGCAATCGCTGCCCGCGCGGCGGCGCCATCTCATGGGATGAGCTCGTGCGCGAGGTTCCCGCGGCGGAGGAGCTGCGTCCGCAGGGTGCTTGCGAGGCACAGGCACCCGGCACGGGGCGCGACCGGACCGCGGCTGCCCCCAATCTCTTTGTCGACCGCGAGAAGCTGCTGTTCGAGTCGTGCCCCACGGTTCCCGTCTGCGGGGGGCGCGATGTCACGATCGGCATTCCCCGTGTGCTCGAGTTCTGGGACACCATGCCGTTCTGGTCGACGTTCTTCAGCACGCTCGGCTTTAAGGTGCGCGTCTCGGGACGCAGCACCAAGGCGATGTACGAGCGCGGTCTGGCGCACGTCACATCCGACACCGTGTGCTTCCCGGCCAAGCTCGTCCACGGGCACATCCGCAATCTCGTCGACGCCGGCGTCGACCGCATCTTCATGCCCATCATCACGACGGTGCCCACCGAAAACACCGCCTCTACCAGCGAGTGGATGTGCGCCGTCGTAAAGGGATACCCCTACGTGATGCGCAATTCCGATAACCCGGAGGAGCGTTTCGGCGTTCCGTTCGATACGCCGCTGTTCCACTGGTACGACGAGGGCGACCGAAACCGCCAGCTCAAGGCGTGGTGCAAGGAGACCTTCGATATCGATGCCGACCTGGTTGCCAAGGCGACCGAGCAGGCGGACCGCGCGCAGCAGACGTTTGAGAACCAGCTGCAGCTGCGCGGCAGGCAGGTGCTCGAGAACGTGCGCGAGGACGGCGGCTACGCGGTGGTGATCGCTTCGCGCCCGTACCACAACGACCCGCTGGTCAACCACGGGCTGCCCAAGCTCTTCTCTGAGCGCGGCATCCCCGTGCTGACGCCCGATGCGGTGCCGGGGGTCTGCAACGTCGATCTTTCCAACAGCCGCATCGACATCGTGAACAACTACCATGCGCGCATGCTGTCGTGCGCGGTCATCGTCGCATCGACGCCCGAGCTCGAGCTCGTGCAGATGGGCAGCTTCGGCTGCGGCCACGATGCGTATCTCACCGACGAGATCGCGCGCATGATGGGCGAGATGGGCTCCAAGGTTCCGATGATGATCAAGCTCGATGAGAGCGACGTCGCCGGTCCCATGGGCATTCGCGTGCGTTCGTTTATCGAGTCGGTCAACCGTCGTCGCGCGGAGGAGCGTGCCGAGGGCGCCCGGGTGCACGCGGTCCATCCGCTCGACGACCCGTATAAGGTCAAGTACACCAAGCGCGACCGGCACGACAAGATCGCGCTGGTCCCCAACACCTCCCATGCGTTCTGCAGGCTCATGACCGCGGCGATGCGCAATCAGGGCGTGCGCGCCGAGGCCCTTGATATCGGGCGCGAGGATGCCATCCGCCTGGGCAAACGCTATGTGCACAACGACATCTGCTTCCCCGCGCAAATCGTGATCGGCGAGGCGCTCGCGGCACTCGAGAGCGGTAAGTACGACCCGCACGACGTCGCTGTGGTGACTGGCAAGTATATCGGCGACTGCCGCCTGACGCACTACATGCCCCTGCTGCGCCGCGCGCTCGACGACGCGGGATACGACTATGTCCCGGTGCTCACCAACGACGACGTCGATGCCCACAATGCGCATCCGGGCTTCAAGCTCGGCCTTGGCCCGAGCATCCAGATCGCCTACGGTCTTCCCATGATCGATGCCCTCGAGGCCATGCTTAGGCGCATCCGTCCCTACGAGCTCGAGAAGGGCGCGGCGGACGCTGCGTTCGACCGCGCGCTCGATGAGGTTATCGAGGGCATGGAGCGCTCCGGGCTGAGAGGCCAGGCGACGGGCTTCAAACGCGCGCTTGCGATCATGGACGCCGTTCCGTACGACCGCTCGAACCCGCATCCGACCGTTCTCATCGTGGGCGAGTACCTGCTCAATTTCCATCTCGGCGCCAACCACGAGATCGAGCGCTACCTCGAGGACAACGGGCTCGAGGTCATCGAGGCGCGCATGACCGACGTGATCCGCAAGACCTATTTCTACAAGCATGCGCAGTCGCGCGAGTTCCACGTCGACCTGTCGCTGCCCGAAAAGGCCTGGTACGCCACGGCGGACAACCTGTTCGAGCTCGCGCACGACCGTTGCGACCGCCTGGGCGCGGCGAGCCCGCTCTACGAGCCGCCGACGCGCATGCCCGAGCTCGTGCGCGCGAGCGATAAGATCCTGCACCATACGTTCGATGCGGGCGAGGGCGTGCTGATTCCGGCGGAGATCCTCGAGCACGCCAAGCGCGGCTGCCGCAACTTCGTGATCCTGCAGCCGTTCGGGTGTCTGCCCAACCATGTCGTGGGGCGCGGGCTCATCCATGCGCTCAAGGAGCAGTATCCCACGGCGCAGTTCCTGCCGCTCGACTACGATCCCGACGTGAGCTTCGCCAACGTGGAGAACCGTCTTCAGATGCTCATCATGAACGCCAAGGCGCAGGGGTGCGGTGAGGCGCATGGCGAGACCGCGTAAGGACGCCGATGCGCCCGATGCACGCACCCGTATCATCGAGGCGTTTTGGGAGCTCATCGAGAACAACAGCATCTTCGAGCTGTCGGTTGGCGAGGTGACCCGCGCCGCCCAGTGCAATCGCGGAACGTTTTACTACTATTTTCACGATTTCGATGAACTCGTCGCCATCGCCATAGCCCAGCTGCTGCAGGATAACGAGCTCATCACCGATGCCCTCTGGCATTTTTCGAGCGAGGGCGACCTTTCGGCGTTCGACCGGCGCGACGTCCGCTGCCTGCTGCGGCGCATCGTCATCACCATGAGGGCGGGTGCCGCCGAGCAGGTCGTGCAGGGCATCCATACGATCATCATCGACCGCGTGAGAGAGATCGTCCACCCCGACGGAGAAGAGCTCAAGGCGGATTCGAGCTTTGCGGTGGGCTTTCTGGTCTCGGGCATCATGGACTTTGTGATGGCGGTCGGCTTTGCCCGGGAGGGCGGCGAGGAGATAGACCTCGAGCAGCTGGGGGACAGCGCGTGCGCGTACCTGAGGGCGGTCGCCATGCAGACGGTGGAAACGGTCGCGCAAGTCGAGGGCGTCGATACATCCGAGCTGCTCGAACGCGTCTCCAAGGAGGCCGATGCCTATCGCGCATCGCGTGCGACGAGTCCCGACGTGGTGAAAGACGCCTAGGGTTTCTCTTGCGGGGCGCCTGTCGCGCATCGCGCGGTGAGTCCCGCGATGCGGTCATAACCTGCATTCATGTGAGCCGGGTTTATAGATATTCCTCCAGCTGTTAACATAGACAACCTGTGGGTAAAGAGACAAAAGCGCCGCCGACGGGCGGGCGTTTTGATTTCGATGAACTCATGTAAGGAAACGAGCATGTTAGATAGATTTACCGATCGAGCGCGCAAGGTCATGTCGATGGCCAAACAGGAGGCGCTCGATCTTCATTCAAATAAGGTGGGCACCGAGCACCTGCTGCTCGCGCTTGCCAAGGAGGACGAGGGCATTGCCGCCGAGGCACTGCGCTCGCTTGATATCTCCTACGACGACATCATGGACACCCTCAAGGAGGTCCAGACCACGGTTCCCGAGCCCAGTGAGGAGACCGAGGCGGCTAAGCTCGCCTTTACGCCGCTCGTCATTAGCGTTATGGAGCGTTCATTCCGCGTGGCGCGTGAGAATAACCAGACCTACGTGTCGACCGAGCACTTGCTGATCGGCATCGTCGAAGAGGGCAACGGCATGGCCATGGACATCCTCATGCGCCTGGGTGTGTCGTCCGCCTCTATCAAAAAGGCTATCGAGAAACTCACTGCCAAGGACCAGGACAAGAAGCGTCCGCTCGCCGGCGCCGGTGCCGGGCGTCCCGGTGCGGGCCTGCCGTTCTTTAGCGGCTCGGATGCCTCTCAGCAAAAGGGGAGTGGCACCGACACGCTTAAGCAGTTCGCCACCAACCTTACGCAGAAGGCCCGCGACGGCGAGCTCGACCCCGTGATCGGTCGCGAAAAGGAAGTCCAGCGCATGATGGAGATCCTTTCGCGCCGCACCAAGAACAACCCGCTTATCTTGGGCGACCCCGGCGTGGGCAAGACGGCCATCGTCGAGGGCCTGGCGCAGCAGATCGCTGCCGGCAACGTGCCCGAGAACCTCATGAACCAGAACATCTGGACGCTCGACCTGCCGGGCCTCGTGGCGGGCGCCAAGTATCGCGGTGAGTTTGAGGAGCGTCTCAAGAACGTGATCCAGGAGGCCACCGAAGCCGACGACGTCATCCTGTTTATCGACGAGATGCACACCATCATCGGTGCCGGTTCTGCCGAGGGTTCCATCGACGCGAGCTCCATGCTCAAGCCCGTGCTCGCGCGCGGTGCCTTCCAGATTATCGGCGCCACCACGGCCGAGGAATTCCGCAAGTACCTCACCAAGGACCCGGCCTTTGAGCGTCGCTTCCAGACCATCGATGTCGAGGAGCCGAGCGTCGAGGACACGGTCAAGATCCTGACTGCGCTCAAGCCGCGCTACGAGGAGCACCACCATGTGCGCTATACGCAGGGTGCTATCGAGGCCGCCGCGAACCTTTCCAACCGCTACATCCAGGATCGCTTCCTGCCCGATAAGGCCATCGACCTCATCGACGAGGCCGGTGCCCGCGCTCGCATCGCTGCGAATCGCGCGCCCGAGCCGGTGCGCGAGGCCGAGCATCGCATCGAGGAGCTCAAGGCCGCCGCGCAGGAGGCCACCGAGAGCGACGACATGAACAAGGCCGCCGAGATCACCGAGCAGCAGAAGGCCGCCGAGATTGAACTCGCCGAGGCCAAGGCCGCCTGGACCGCCGAGCTCGACGCCAGCCCGCTCACCATCGATGTGAGTCAGATCGCCGATATCGTGTCCGTGACTTCGGGCGTGCCGGTGTCCTCGCTTACCGAGAGCGAGAGCCGTCGCCTGCTGCAAGCCGAAAGCGTGCTCAAGACGCGCATCATCGGTCAGGATGAGGCTGTCGAGGCAGTTGCCAAGGCCGTGCGCCGCAGCCGTTCGCCGCTCAAGGACCCGCGTCGCCCCGGCGGCAGCTTTATCTTCCTGGGTCCCACCGGCACGGGCAAGACCGAGCTCGCCAAGACGCTCGCCGAGTACCTCTTTGGCAGCAAGGATGCACTCATCAGCTTCGACATGTCCGAGTTCGGTAGCGAGTTCGAGGTCTCCAAGCTCATCGGTAGCCCTCCGGGTTACGTCGGTCACGACGAGGGCGGCCAGCTCACCAAGGCCGTTCGTCGCCACCCGTACTCGGTCGTGCTGTTCGACGAGATCGAGAAGGCGCACCCCGATATCTTCAACATCTTGCTGCAGGTGCTGGAGGAGGGCCGCCTGACCGATAGCCAGGGCAAGACGGTCGACTTCCGCAACACCGTGATCATCATGACGTCCAACGTGGGCGCTCGCGAGATTGCGCAGGATGCGAGCGTTGGCTTTGGCACCACCGGCGAGCAAGGTCTCACGTCGAGTGAGATCCGTGGTCGCGCGATGGGCGAGCTCAAGCGCCTGTTCCGCCCCGAGCTGCTCAACCGTATCGACGACATCGTGGTGTTCCAGAAGCTCTCGGGCGAGAATCTCACCAAGATCGCGCACCTGCTGGTGGGCGACCTGCGTCAGCGTTTGATTGCCAACGGCATGAACATCAAGCTCACCGATGCGGCCTATGACAAGATCGTGGCCGAGGGCACCGACCTCACCAACGGTGCGCGTCCGCTGCGCCGTGCTATTCAAAAGCTTATCGAGGACCCGCTGTCCGAGGAGCTTCTGGCCGGCGAGTGGGGCGAGGGCGATACCGTCCTGTGCGACGTGGCCGATGGCAAGTTTGTCTTTAGCCACGGCACGGGCGAGATCCCGGCACCGCGTCCGGCGGGCACGCTCGGTGGCGATACCGCCCCGGCGGCACCGCACACCGGCAACGTCGCGCCCGTGAGCGGCGGCGTGACCTCGGGCCCCGGCGGCATGATGCAAGCCGGTTCCGGCGCGCTGTAGGGTGTGGCGACAATTTGATCTGTGCAATCGAGGCGCTCTGGCAAGGGCGCCTCGATTTGTAGAGCTGCGAAGTTGTGACCGTTACGCTATGCGGTCCGCCGTTAGCCGATGATGCGAGGGCGCTCGGCGTTTTCGACTGGTTTATGCACGCAAAGTCTGGGAATATACAAGTCGCATGTCTTACTGTCTAACCAGTTGCGCCAAGGAGGCACCATGGACTACAAGATTACCGGCTACGAGCCCGCCCAGCTGTTCCATTTCTTTGAGGAGATCAGCGCGATCCCCCGTGGGTCTGGCAACGAGAAGGGCATCAGCGATTTCCTGGTCGCGTTTGCCAAGGAGCGCGGCCTCGACGTGTATCAGGACGAGGTCTACAACGTCATCATTCGCAAGCCCGCATCTGCCGGCGCCGAGAATGCCCCGACCGTGATGCTGCAGGGCCACATCGACATGGTGTGCGACAAGCTGGGCTCCGTTGAGCACGACTTTACGACCGATGGTATCGACCTGGTCGTCAAGGATGGCGTCCTCACCGCTAACGGTACCACGCTGGGCGCCGACAACGGTATCGCCGTCGCTCTGATGCTCACCGTGCTCAACGACGATTCGATTGCTCATCCGGCCCTCGAGTGCGTGTTCACCACCGACGAGGAGACTGGCCTGGTTGGCGCCGAGACGCTCGACAAGTCCCAGATTAGCGCCCGCACCATGATCAACCTCGATTCCGAGGAGGAGGGCGTGGCCACCGTCAGCTGCGCCGGCGGTGTCGTCGTTACCTACACCTGCCCGATCGTGCGCGAGCACAAGACCGGCAGCACCCTTACGCTCGAGATCTCCGGCCTGCTGGGTGGTCACTCCGGCGCCGACATCCACCTGGAGCGCGGCAACGGCAACCTCATCATGGCCCGCATCATCGACCGCCTGATGGTCGCCGGCGAGCCCGCCATCGTCAGCTTTAACGGCGGCACTAAGGACAACGCCATCAACCGTGAGTGCAAGGCTGTTCTGGTTTACGCCGACCACGCTGCCGCCGAGGCAGCGGCCGAGATCGCAAAGGGCATCATTGCCGACGTCACTGCCGAGCTCGAGGTCTTCGACCCCGGCTTTACCTGCACCGTCGAGATTGCCGACGACGCCGAGGTCGAGGCCATGGACCAGAAGTCCGCGCTTGCCCTCATCCGCGCCCTGCGTCTTGCCCCTAACGGCGTGATTCGCCGCAACGTCGCCACCGACGGCTCCGTCGAGGTTTCCTCCAACATCGGCGTGGTTGCCACCTCTGACGACCAGGTCAAGATCATGCTGTCCCCGCGCTCCTCGATCACCTCGCTGCAGAACGAGTTCAAGGACCGCCTGCAGACGCTGGCCGATGTCCTGGGCTTCGACGCCAAGTTTGAGTTCGAGTATCCCGGCTGGAGCTATGCTGAGCATTCGCCGGTCCGCGACGTCTTTGTCGAGAGCTATCGCGAGCTCTTTGGCTCCGAGCTGCGCATCGAGTCCATCCACGCCGGCCTTGAGTGCGGCCTGTTTGCCGAGGCCCTGCACGGCCTGGACGCCATCGCCGTGGGCCCGACGCTCTCCGATGTCCACACCCCGGACGAGAGCATGGAGCTCGCTTCTGCCGAGCGCTTCTACGAGCTGCTCATCGACGTGCTCAAGCGCCTCGCTGCGTAAAGGTTGCGCTAGCAGCAGTCCGGGCTACGTGCCGGTGGATTGCAAATGACATTATGAGAGGGGGCATCCGAGCTTTTGCGACGGGTGCCCCTCTCTTCTTTTAAGAAATGGGAAATTGTGGCCACCTAGCCCATATCCGCCCTGATGAGGTCGAGGGTTCGCTGGCAGTTTTCGCGGACGGGGCCGAGCATATGCTCTCGCAGGTCCGCCATGCCGGGCAGGTCGGCGTATTCATCCATGACCTCTTCCATGCAAATGGGCACCTCGTAGGCGAGGTCCATCATGGTCGTAAAGCAAAACTTCTCGGATAGCCCGGCATCGGTGAGTGCCGCCTCCAGCGCGGGGTCGCCCATACCGTGGTATCGGCGGATAGCGCCTGGACCGATGCGCCCCACACGATTTTCGCCGCCAACGCTCATGGCGAGGCGCGCTCGGCGGCGCATGCGTTCGTATGCCAGCCCCGATGCAACGTCATACATACGGGCCATCATAGCTGTGTCGCCGTTTCCAAGAAGCAGGGAATAGTTCTTCGCATGCGCGTCCGGTGCGCCGATGATGGCGTTAAAGAAAAGAATCTGCGTAAACAGATACAGGTTAAGTTGATGATGACTCGTATTTACGAGGAGCTCCTGAATATCGCGTGTGGTCGGGCCGCCGTCTGCCGTGTACTTTTGGGCGGGCATCACCCCAAGTGCCTGACAGAGGTCTTCTTGATGTAGACGCCTGATCGTTCCGTCTTTGACTTTCACGCGGTCATAGCGCTCAACAATGAGGGCAGGTTCGTCCTCAAACATTCGATATTCGACGTTTGCCGTTGCGATACCGGCGCGCTGGGCGCTTTTCATGCAGACAAACTCATTGAGAGCCTCGAGTTTAAATCCGATAACGCCATTTTTTAAAATATGCGTCGTGGGCGAGGAGCCCATGCATTCGCACCAGCGGCCGTTTATGAACGCGAGCGCGAACTTGCCCTGGTTGCCTCCAAGTGACCAACTTTCATCTAGACCCATCCACGATGCATCGCGGTCATCTCTGATCGACTTGAGACGGAGAGCAATTTCGTGGTCGTCTATAGGGCGGTATTCGCCAACGCGATGCAGGACGGCGTCGGCATCTTCTTCGGCACAAAACTGCACTCCGCCCGGACAGTCGAGTCCGATATGGCTGAGCAACGCAACGGGATTGTTGGGCCTAACGTCGAATTCGGCGGCAATCGCTTTTCGTTGGTCTTCGCTGTCGGGTAGAAGGCCAAACAGGTACGGATTCATGACCTGTTGTCCGTATGTGCGATTCGATACGGGTATGTTGGTCGATAGGGCTGGCCCGTCATAGTCATGATCGTAGGTAAAGCTGATAAGACCGTTCTCATCTTGCGTGAGCGTTCCCGCAGGCACGCCGCAAATAATGGTCCGAAGTGATGTTCTGGCCATTGGCTATTTCCCTTCGGGCTTGGTTTGGCTAGATGCGTTTGCGGCAATCGAGACTCCGAGATTGGACATGGCGAAATCGGCGAAGACCTCGTCGTAGAGTGCGGATGTAAAGGGGACATCTGCAAGAGCCGGAATGGCGGTACTACGACGGTTGCGATGATGAGGACGTTGAGCGTGATGGCGCCTAGGGATGCTGCGAGGCAGCGGATTGGCATGCGGGGCGTCGACTGGTCGCTCGTTTTTCGCTTCGCCGATATCCCCTTGAGCGGCGAGTGCCAGTCCAAGAGCATTGAAAATCGTCAGCAACTTATCGAGCCGAATACCCGTAGCGTCGCCCAGCTCGAGCGATGCGAGCAGGCGCTCCGAAACACCGGCTTTTTTAGCGAGGGCCGCACGGGTGATTCCCTGCGACTCGCGTGCCTGGCGCACGTAGATGCCAGCTTGGCGCGGTGTGGTGATGGGAAGAGTATCCACGGCGATCTCCTAACGTGCAGACTTTTGCATATCAGTATGACATGCAAAAGTCTGCACGAAAAGGCCTCATGCAAAACTCTGCATAAGGCCTTGTGCTGGCGTTGAGTTTTGAGCGATTGTGTTTGGCGTTACAGCGCCAAAATCCCCAGATGCTCAAGCAAGATCTTAAGCCCGATGAGGATGAGCACGACGCCACCCACGATGGTGGCGGGTTTTTCGTAGCGCGCGCCAAAGGTGTGGCCGATCGCTACGCCGGCGACGGAGAAGATAAACGTTGTGACGCCGATAAGCGATACAGCGGGAACGATATCGACCGAGAGCGCGGCAAACGAGATGCCCACGGCGAGCGCGTCAATCGAGGTGGCGATGGCAAGGATTAGGCACTCGCCCAGGTCGATCTTTTCGGCATCCTTGCCGTCGCCTTCATCCTCATCCTCGTCTTCGGTAAAGGCTTCCCACAGCATCTTGCCGCCGATAAAGGCCAAAAGGATAAAGGCAATCCAATGGTCGATGGGTCCGATGATGCCCATGAATTGACTGCCGAGTGCCCAACCGATCACGGGCATGCCGGCCTGAAACCCGCCAAAGAACAGACCGAGCACCACGGTGACTTTAAGGTTGATCTTTTTCATGCCAAGACCCTTGCAGATGGAAACGGCAAAGGCGTCCATCGAAAGGCCAACGGCGAGCAACATGAGCTCTGCGAGTCCCATAGTCTGGCTCCCTCTCTGCGGGCGAGCCCGCGTGTACCTCTTGGGGGAATAACAAAAAAGACCCGTGGCGTACGCGCTGCGCGCACAACCACGAGTCTCGTTCATTAAGGCAAGCCAGACCGTTTCGGCCAGTATGTTGACTTGCCGCGCCACCGGAGGCGAACCCGGCCACGCGACTACTCCCTCATTCATGTGAACCCCGATGCTACCACATAAGCAGCCCATTTGGGTTGGGCTCTCAGCTGTGTTCGCTCATTCTGTAAGCACCTTGATTATCGACTTTATCCGAACACCTCCCACATTCATCCGCACATGTACGGATGAATGTGGGAACCCGATACCCTGAGGGCCGGACCGGTCGGCCCCGGGAGATCGGAGGACGGCATGTCCGGAAAGAAGAAGAGTGGCTCCGCGAGGGCGGTTCCGAGGGCCTACGGAAGGCTCACGAGGCACGAGCGGGACACGGTCCAGAGGATGCTGGAGCGCGGGGCCT
>UQLC01000015.1 GCA_900541795.1 uncultured Collinsella sp.
GTAACAAGGTAGCCGTACCGGAAGGTGCGGCTGGATCACCTCCTTTCTAGGGAGATAAGTTCTTAGAGAGACAAACTTTAACTCGAATAGAGGGCAGGAGCCCGTCCGGTAGATGTCCGCTAGGATAAGTCCCCGCAGCACCCGGTCCCCGGGGTCGCACCCGCGTACCTTGAGAGCCGCATAGCGATAGGAGAGAGATGGAAGAGTATCCTCTTCCAGACTCGATTCTTTTCTGCGATTTAAAGACAGAATGATAGCAATCATTCATCCGATCCAAACAAGAAGAATTCACTTATATATGAGTGAGGAGCATCTGATCGCGAGCACAGTGAAGACACTGTGCCGCGGTATGAGATACCCGAATTGCGACATACGAGCGCTATTCATGATATCGATTAATTAACTTAATTAGCGACACGTGGATATCCCGCGGGCCCGAGTGCGGTCCCGCAAGATACCACGGGCGCACGGCGGATGCCTTGGCACAGGGAGCCGATGAAGGACGCGGCAAGCTGCGATAATCCCCGGCGAGGAGCACACATCCTTCGACCCGGGGGTCTCCGAATGGGCGAACCCATGCACAGCAGTGTGCATATCCCCCCGCTGAACGCATAGGCGGGGGGAGGACAACCCGGGGAACTGAAACATCTAAGTACCCGGAGGAGAGGAAATCAATCTCGAGACTCCCCGAGTAGCGGCGAGCGAAAGGGGACCGATGGCCAAACCGTCGAGCGGGCATACCCGGCAGGGGTTCCGCCGACGGGGTTGCAGGGCCGCGCATCCGGGGGCTGCCGCCCCCGGGCGCAGGTCCGGCTGGGGAGCGGAACGGCATGGGAGGGCCGGCCGCAGCGGGTGACAGCCCCGTACGCGAACCCAGACCGGACGGCGCGACGCGGTCCCTGAGTAGGGCCGGGCACGTGAAACCCGGTCCGAACCTGGGTGGACCACCATCCAAGCCTGAGTACTACCCTGTGACCGATAGCGCACCAGTACCGTGAGGGAAAGGTGAAAAGCACCCCGGGAGGGGAGTGAAACAGTACCTGAAACCGTGCGCCCACGAGCAGTCGGAGCAACTTTCAGTTGTGACGGCGTGCCTTTTGTAGAATGAGCCAGCGAGTCGCTGGCGCGGGGCGAGGTTAACCGAAAGGGAGCCGTAGCGAAAGCGAGCCTTAACAGGGCGACTTGAGTCCCGCGCCGCGGACGCGAAGCCGGGTGAGCTATCCGTGGGCAGGCTGAAGCGGGGGTAAGACCCCGTGGAGGGCCGAACGCACGTCGGTTGAAAACGGCGGCGATGACCTGCGGATAGGGGTGAAAGGCCAATCAAACCCGGAGATATCTCGTTCTCCCCGAAATAGCTTTAGGGCTAGCGTCGCGCGTTCACCGCCGGAGGTAGAGCACCGGATGGACGAGGGGGCTTCGCCGCCTACCGAATCCAACCGAACTCCGAATGCCGGCGGCCCAGAGCGCGGCAGTCAGAGCATGTGGGCTAAGCTGTGTGCTCGAGAGGGAAACAGCCCGGACCGCCCGCTAAGGTCCCCAAGTTCCAGCCGAGTGGCAAAGGATGTGCGTCCGCCCAGACAACCAGGATGTTGGCTTAGAAGCAGCCATCCATTCAAAGAGTGCGTAACAGCTCACTGGTCGAGTGGACATGCGCCGACAATACACGGGGCTAAGCTGGACACCGAAGCGGCGGGATTTTACCTAAGTAGAATCGGTAGGGGAGCTTCCCATGGGCGGAGAAGCCGGAGGGCGACCGACGGTGGAGCGCATGGGAGTGAGAATGCTGGCATGAGTAGCGAGAGACGAGAGAGTAACTCGTCCGCCGTGAACCCGAGGTTTCCTGGGCAAGGCTAATCCTCCCAGGGTCAGTCGGGGGCTAAGGCGAGGCCGGTAGGCGTAGCCGACGCGCAGCAGGCAGACATTCCTGCACCGCGCACGCGGCGCTACGACCGACGGGGCGACGGATGGGGGTGGCTCGGCGGGGTTCTGGACGTCCCCGTGATGGAGCGCGGCCCGCGGACCAGGGAAATCCGGTCCGCACGAAGGGCGAGGCTCCGGACGAAGCACTTAAGCGAAGCGAGTGAGCCCGAGGTCCCTAGAAAAACCCCTAGGCAGGCGCGTGCGCGCCCGTACCGCAAACCGACACAGGTGGGTGGGTAGAACATACCGAGGCGATCGGGTCAACCATGGTCAAGGAACTCGGCACAATGGCCCCGTAACTTCGGGAGAAGGGGTGCCCGCGCGTACGTGAACGGACTTGCTCCGGGAGCGGAGGCGGGCCGCAGTGGAGAGGCCCAAGCGACTGTTTACCAAAAACACAGGACTCTGCAGAAGCCGCAAGGCGACGTATAGGGTCTGACGCCTGCCCGGTGCCGGAAGGTCACGCGGAGGAGTTAGCCGATTCGGCGAAGCCCCGAAGCCAAGCCCCGGTAAACGGCGGCCGTAACTATAACGGTCCTAAGGTAGCGAAATTCCTTGTCGGGTAAGTTCCGACCTGCACGAAAGGCGCAACGACTTGGGCGCTGTCTCGACCATGGACCCGGTGAAATTGCACTGGTCGTGAAGATGCGACTTACCCGCGGAAGGACGGAAAGACCCCGTGAACCTTCACTGCAGCTTGGCATTGGCCGCTGGTCCCGCGTGTAGAGGATAGGCAGGAGGCATCGATCCGGAGGCGCCAGCCCCCGGGGAGCCGCCCTTGGAATACTGCCCTCGCGCGACCGGCGTCCTAACCCGAGGCCGTCAACCGGCTCGGGGACCGTGCCAGGCGGGCAGTTTGACTGGGGCGGTCGCCTCCTAAAGGGTAACGGAGGCGCGCGAAGGTCCGCTCGGGACGGTCGGCAACCGTCCTTTTGAATGCAAGAGTACAAGCGGGCTTGACTGCGAGGCCCACAAGCCGAGCAGGTGCGAAAGCAGGCTCTAGTGATCCGGCGGCCCCGAGTGGGTGGGCCGTCGCTCAACGGATAAAAGGTACTCCGGGGATAACAGGCTGATCTTGCCCAAGAGTCCACATCGACGGCAAGGTTTGGCACCTCGATGTCGGCTCATCGCATCCTGGGGCTGGAGCAGGTCCCAAGGGTACGGCTGTTCGCCGTTTAAAGCGGTACGCGAGCTGGGTTCAGAACGTCGTGAGACAGTTCGGTCCCTATCCTCCGTGGGCGCAGGAGAATCGATGGAGGCTGCCCCCAGTACGAGAGGACCGGGGTGGACGCACCTCCGGTGAACCGGTTGTCGACCAACGGCACGGCCGGGTAGCCGCGTGCGGCGCGGATAACCGCTGAAGGCATCTAAGCGGGAAGCCGTTCCAGGGATTAGTTCTCCTTCCGGTAAGGGCCCAGGTAGACTACCTGGTCGATAGACGGCAGGTGCAAGGGCGGCGACGTCCTCAGCCGAGCCGCACTAATCGCCCGAGCTCTTCCGGAACCGCACCTCGCGGCCCGCGGGACATGCGCTCATGCGCGGTCCGGGCACGAGGATGCCCCCGAGTCACCTCCCCTATGCGCCATGCGGCCCCCAGGGCACGTGTAGAGTGAGACCCAGGACACCGTAACGGTGGGCGCCGCCCACCGGTCAGCGGCCAGAGCATGGGGGGCACGCCCGGTCCCGTTCCGAACCCGGAAGCTAAGCCCCATCGCGCCGAGAGTACTGCGGGGTCAGCCCGTGGGAGGCCAGGGCGCCGCTGACCGGTGGACGGCACCGAGCCGTACGCTTGAACTGAGAAGGGGGAGGCCTCGCGGCCTCCCCCTTTTTGCGTTTACGGGCTTTTGTCTCACATAGTAGCTGTGTTTTATAACCTTCGTTTGTCGCATCTTCTGCGAACGGGCTACAATAACTTAGTCTGTGCGATATGGAGGTGAACATGGCTGAAGCTGGTATCGGCGTTGATATCGTCGAGATTTCCCGCATGAAATCAATTCTTGAAAAGACGCCGTCGTTTGCTCGGCGTGTGTTTACCGAAGAAGAGCGTGCGTATTGCGATGCATCATCGCGTCCCGCTGCTCACTATGCGAGCCGCTTTGCTTCGCGCGAGGCGGTACTTAAAGCTCTCGGCATGGGTTTTAGTCAAGGCGTGGGTCGCAAGGATGTTTCGGTTACGCGTGATAAACTCGGCAAACCGAAGGCGCTGCTTTCGGGCCGTGCTCTCGAGATCGCTCAAGAACTGGGTGTTGTTGAGGTCGCTCTTTCCATTACGCTTACAGGAGACTTGGCCGTTGCGAATGCCATCGCGATTACCGAAGATGCTCGGCCTAAGCCAAAAGAGGAAAAGGTGAGCACCAAGAAACGCGTAGCGCAGACATTTAAAGAGGCTCGCTCTGTTTTAGATGAGCTTGAGCAGCTGCAGAATTCAGCATTGACGGAGCACCTGGGCGATGCTTCGCAAGATACGCTAGGAGCATAGATGAAACCGGTTTTGAGTACCGAAGAAGTCGTTCGTCTCGAGGATATCATCGAACGCGAAGGGACTTCGAAGGCCGAGCTTATGGAGCTAGCGGGTGAGTTTGCCGCCAACGAGGTCTTGAAGCTCAATCCCGATCGGGTTCTCGTTCTGGTCGGTTTTGGTAATAATGGCGGCGACGGTTGGGTTGCCGCCGATATCCTGAGCCATAAGGGTGTGGACGTGGATATCGTTTCTCCGGTTGAGCCGGATGAGATTCCTGCTGCTCTGGCACGTCATGTTGCTCGTCGTACTGCCGGCCGCGATGTGCACGTTTGCGTCGGCCCCTCGCGTGACGAACTCGAGGTTTTGATCGATAAGGCCGATGTTGTTGTCGATGCCATTTTTGGTACCGGTTTCCACGGAAATCTGCGTGCGCCGTTCTCCATCTGGATTCCTACGGTCAATGAATGCGCCGATTGTGTCGTATCCATTGATGTTCCCTCGGGCCTCAATGCCGAGACGGGCGTTGTTGATGACGACTGCATTCGTGCCGAGCATACGGTGACGATGATTGCGCCCAAGATTGGTCTGTATAGCGCTGATGGTCCTGAGTATGCTGGCGATTTGATCTGCGGCAATCTTTACGACCGTCTTGACGAGGTCATCGATGATGTCGACCACGCCGCCGAGATTGTCGAGCCCGGTGACTTAGTTGATTACTTTGCCCCACTACCTACGAATATCGATAAGTATTCCCGTGGCTCTGTGCTTATTGTCGCCGGATCTGCGCAATATCCTGGTGCTGCCATTATGGCGGCCAAGTCTGCAGCTCGCGCGGGTGCTGGTTACGTGGCAGTCGCGGCTCCTGACGCCTGCGCCAATCTTATTCGCATGGCACTTCCTTCGATTCCCGTCTTTGCTATTCCGTCTGATTCCCGCGGCTCCTTTGGCGCCGCTGCGCGCATGACTGTGTGCGAGATTGCAAAGAAGTACAGCTGTGTGCTGTGCGGTCCCGGTATGACGACATCTGCCGGCGCTATGCAGGTGGTTTCGGGCTTGCTCGAGCTTGATGTGCCGCTTATCTTGGACGCCGATGCACTCAACTGCCTTGCTAAGATTGCCATTGACGGTATTGATAGTAATCCCGAGATGTATCGTCGCGAGCAGCCGTTGGTTATGACGCCGCACTATCGTGAACTTTCGCGTCTGGTTGCCGGTGACGAGGTGAACGACCTTGGTACTGCGATTGCAGCCGCGCAGAAGGTTGTCTGGGCTGCAGGCTCTGACAATCTGGTGGTCATTGCCAAGGGGCCGACGACGGCTATCTGTGGCGTTGAGCGTGTGCTGCTGCCGCTCTCGGGTCCGGCTTCTCTGGCAACTGCCGGTTCGGGTGATGTTCTCGCGGGTATTTTGGCCGGCACGCTTGCCACCATGCGCGACGAGATGGATCGTTGGGAGCTGCTGTATTCGTACGCCGTCGCACTTCACAGCTACGCCGGTTTTGCCGCGGCGACGGAGTATGGTGAGAAGAGCGTCATCGCGACCGATCTTATCGACTTGATCGGTCCGGCCATGGAACTGGCGGCAAAGGATGCGCTCGAAGATCTGGGAATCATGGACGAAGGGTCGGATGGCTAATCATGAATAAAGCCGATTTGACGCGCTGGTCCTGGGTCGAGATCGACCGCGGGGCGCTCCGTCGCAACACGAGGGCCTATAAGAACTTGCTGAATCCACGTCAGCGCCTGTGCTGCGTGGTCAAGGCCGATGCTTATGGTCATGGAGCTGTTGAGTGCGCCAAGATCATGTATTCGGCCGGTGCCGACATGTTTGCCGTGGCGACGGTTAACGAGGGCGTTGAGCTCCGACAGGGCGGGATTACGAAACCCATCCTCATCCTAAGCGAGCCGCCTATCGAGGCCATTCCGACGTTGCTCGAGTTTGATATCATGCCTTCGGTCTATACGTCTGATTTTGCTCTTGCGTATGGCGAATGTGCCGTCGCGGCGGGCAAAGTGGGCAAGTATCATCTCGCCATCGAGACGGGCATGAATCGTATCGGCGTTCACTACACGCAGGTGCTCGACTTTGTCCGCGGTATAAATTTCCATCGCGGTATTCAGTGCGACGGCGTATTTACGCACTTCGCCACGGCCGATGAACCTTCGGGCTGGGACTACAAGCTGCAGTGTCAGCGCTTTACCGAGGCCGTTCAGGCCATTAAGGATGCGGGTTTTGAGTGCGGTATCGTGCACTGCGCCAACACGCCGTCCTCGATGCTCGACCCCTCGATGCATTTTGATATGATCCGCGCCGGCGTTGGCTTGTATGGCATGCAGCCGTGCGAGCTGAGTGGCCGCGTGATGCAGCTTGATCCCGTTATGAGCGTCCATGCGCGTGTGACGCGCGTGGCACACCCTGCGATGGGTGAGGGCGTGGGCTACGGTTTTACCTACCGCGTACCGCGTACGCGCGTTCAGATCTGCACGCTGCCGATCGGTTATGCCGATGGCCTATCGCGTACGCTTTCCAATCGTATGGATGTGCTGTATCGCGGCGAGCGCGTGCATCAGGTTGGCAATATCTGCATGGACCAGTTTATGGTCGCCATTCAGTCCAACCCGGCACACGAGATTCCCGAGGCCGAGTATGGTGACGAGATGATTATTGTCGGCCGCGATGGCGATGCCGAGATCACTATGGACGAGATGGCCCGACTGCGCGGAACGATTAACTACGAGGTCGCCTGCGGCTTTGGCATGCGTCTCGACAAGGTCTACGTGTAGGAGCCGCTATGGGCGTCATGCACATCCCCGGCCATACCCATCAGGCACCACGTGAGGTCGCACTCGAGGAAATTGAGGCCGTTCTGGGCGATTGTCACCTCTGCCAGCTCTACCAGTCGCGTCACAATATCGTGTTTGGCGTGGGAAACCCCCGCGCTCGTGTGATGTTTATTGGCGAGGCGCCGGGCCGCAATGAGGATTTGCAGGGCGAGCCCTTTGTGGGGGCGGCAGGCGAGGACCTCAACGGCATTTTGTCGCTGGCGGGGCTCAAACGCGAAGACGTCTACATTGCCAACGTGCTTAAGTGCCGCCCGCCGGGAAACCGCAATCCACGTTCCGAGGAAGTGCTGGCTTGCTCGCCGTTTTTGCGTGAGCAGATTCGAAGCATCTGGCCCGATATTATCGTGACGCTCGGCAACCCCGCGACGCACTTTGTGCTTAAGACCGAGATTGGCATTACTAAGCTGCGCGGCAGGTTCCACCAGATGGGGCATTTTGTAGTAATGCCCACGTTCCATCCGGCAGCAGCGCTACGCAATCCGGCGTGGCAGGAACTGCTGGAGGAAGACTTTAAGATGCTGGGCGACTATCTGGAGCGACATCCCGCACCAGAGGACGCCTCGGAATAATAAGGAGCATATATGTCCCTGGAGCGCCTGGGGGTAGGTACTTACAAAACGACTTGCGCTGCCGATACGGAGTACTTTGGCGAGCTAATTGCACCGTGCCTTGAGGACGGCGATGTGCTCATCCTGACCGGTGGCCTGGGGGTGGGCAAAACTCACTTTACCAAGGGCGTCTCGCGCGGGCTGGGCGATGAGCATATGGTTACGAGCCCTACGTTTGCGCTCATGGCCGTTCACGATCAAGGCCGTATTCCGCTGTTTCACTTTGATCTATACCGTCTGGAGCATGCCTACGAGCTCGAGGATACGGGCATTTTCGATGTGCTGGGCTATGAGGGTGCTTGCCTGCTGGAATGGGGCGAACAATTCCAAGACGAGCTGACGGATGAGTATCTTTCGGTGACGCTCAAGCGTGATGAGGGCGACAGTGATGTGCGAACGATAACGCTCGAGGCGCACGGTGACCGCGCAATGGAGCTTTCCCATTTGATTGATAAGGCTGTACAAGATGAGCTTGCATAACGACAACGCGCTGGTGGTGGCGCTCGATACCTCGACCGACATGCTTGCCTGCGCGGCAAGCTGGATTGATGGGCAGACGGGCGAGACGAAGCTCGTGAGTGGCGACCACATGTGTCGCCGTCACGCCAACGTTGAGCTCGTGAATACCGTTGATGGCGTGCTGGCTCAAGCCGGTCTGGATCGCAGCGATGTTGGTTACTACGTGGTCGGCCGCGGCCCGGGGTCGTTTACGGGTGTGCGCATCGGCATCTCCACTGCCAAGGGCCTCGCGCGCGGTGCCAATGTTCCACTGCTGGGCGTGTCGACGCTCGACGCTTGCGCTTGGACGGCGTGGAAGGCTGGCGTGCGCGGCAAGCTTGGTATCTTGGCCGATGCCATGCGCGGTGAGGTATATCCGGCACTATATATGCTGGGCGATGAGGGTCCCGAGCGTCAATTTGAGCGCGAACACGTGGTCAAGGCCGCCGTGGCGCTCGATGAGTGGCGCCGAGCAGCGGACTGGGACCAGGTTCAGCTGACCGGTGACGGTCTCGTGCGCTATGGCAAGCTGCTGGGTGAGGACGAGACCGCCCGCTGCGTGGAGCGCGACCTGTGGTGGCCTTCGGGCGAGGGCTTGCTGCTCGCGCACGCTGCGGGTGACGGCGATCCGGCTCGCGTCCTGCCGATTTACACGCGCCTTTCGGATGCCGAGGAAAACGAGCGCAAGCGTCTTGGTCTTGCCGAGAGTGCGCAGAGCGAAATTACGGGCGTTGCCGATGAGCTCGCCGGTCGTCATCTGCAGTTCCGTCCCATGGGCGCGGCGGATGCCGAGGGCGCGAGCGCGCTAGAGGCTGCCTGCTTTGAAGGTGCCGGACACGAGGCGTGGACGCCGGGCATGTTCCTGTCCGAACTGGGCGAGGACGTCGCTGCGCCGCGCAGTTGGTGGGTGGCACACGACGACGGCAAGCTGCTGGGCCTTGCCGGCGGTATGGTCGTGGACGGTGATGTGCAGATTCTGGATGTCGCCGTCGACTCGGCACATCGCCGTGAGGGCATTGCCCGCAAGCTGCTGTCGCATGTGAGCTATGATGCCCAGATGCTCGGCTGCACCACGGCTTCGCTCGAGGTCGAGGACGGCAACGAGGGCGCGATTGCGCTCTATGCCGCTCTGGGCTTTACCGAGGTGGGTCGTCGTCGTGGCTACTACGGTGTCGGCAAAGACGCCATCGTCATGACGGCCCCACTTCCCCTCGTACTTCCGGTCGATAACGCCTCGCCCGAGCCGACGGCAGCCGAGCAACGCGTATGGCCGCTGCCTGCGCCTGGGCGCTCCGAGGGGGAGCGCGCCGAAATTGAGCGCCGCCGCCTGGTGCTCGCTATCGAGAGTTCCTGCGACGAGACGGCCGTGGCGATTATCGATGCGGATGGCAATATGCTGGCCAACCAGGTGTCGACACAGATTGATTTTCATGCCCGCTTTGGCGGCGTGGTGCCCGAGATCGCCTCGCGCAAACACGTTGAGGTGATTGTGAGTGTCGTGGATGCGGCGCTCGAGGATGCCGCAGCATCGCTTGGTCTTGAGGGTGGAGCCATTGCTCCCAGCGAGCTTGCCGCCGTGGGCGTGACACAGGGTCCGGGCCTGGTGGGCGCCCTCGTGGTGGGCGTTGCCTTTGCCAAAGGCTTTGCCTACGCTGCCGGTAAGCCGCTCGTATGCGTCAACCATCTGGAGGGGCATCTGTTTGCCAACCTGTTGGCGCAACCCGACCTCAAACCGCCGTTTATCTTCACGCTTGTCTCGGGTGGGCACACCATGCTCGTGCACGTGAAGGCGTGGGGCGACTACGAGGTGCTCGGTGAGACGCTCGACGACGCTGTGGGCGAGGCCTTCGACAAGGTAGCCAAGGCGTTGGGTCTGGGCTATCCCGGTGGCCCCATCATTTCCAAGCTGGCCGAGACGGGCAACCCCAAGGCGATCGATTTCCCCCGTGCGCTTAACAGCAGGGGAGACTATCGCTTCTCGCTTTCGGGCCTTAAAACCGCTGTGACGCTCTACATTGAACAGGAGACCAAGGCCGGGCGCACGATTCACCTGCCCGATCTGGCAGCTTCGTTTGAGGCAGCTGTCTTTGACGTGCAGTACAAGAAGGCCAAAAACGCACTGCACGCTACCGGATGCAAGGAATACTGCATCGGTGGCGGCGTCTCGGCCAACCCGCATCTGCGCGAGATGATGATCAAGAAGCTTGGGCGTCAGGGGATTCGCGTAACGGTGCCGCCCTTGTCTGCCTGTACCGATAACGCAGCCATGATCGCGGAGGTCGCTCGCCGTAAATTCGACCGAGGCGAAATCTCGCCGTTCGATGTTGACGCCGATCCGAACATGACGCTGTAGCTGGTACGGCGCGGTCCCCGGACGGAGGGGCCGGATATAAGGTTTCCTGCTCTACAGTCCTGCGCAAGACGAAGGCCACATTAAGTGGCCTTCTTTGCGTGCGGAACTCGCGATAAACCTTATATCCGGCCCCTCCGTCCGGGGACCTTTCTGTATCGATATAGCTTCTGAGCTGGTTTGGCGTCGACAACGTCCAGCAAGGTTAACAAGCCAGCGTCGAATTTCCAGCGTTCTTTAGCTGAAAGAAAAAGTTGGTGTGCGGAGCTTTGCTCCGCATTTGGGATGGGAGCCCCTCGGGAGCGGGCGGGCGTATACAAGGTTTATCGCGAGTTCCGCACGAGCCGGAGAGCACTTAATGTGCTCTCCGTGCGAGCAGGACTGTAGAGCAGGAAACCTTGTATACGCCCGCCCGCTCCCGAGGGACATCTCTCATGCAAAAACTGTCGCTGGGTAAAGTCCGAGGTCAGTGGCGTTTTATACCGAGAAATCCAAAAAAGTTGAAAATTCATTACAAATTTGCGTTGACTTTAGGTAACTAAAGTTTCATACTCCTTTTCAACCACTGGGGGATGTGAACACGCACGGATCGTTCGCATCATGATTGAAGAGGATTTCTTAGACATGTTCACGCATCAGCTAAACATTATCAGCGTAGTAATTATCTGATGCGGGTTAGCACATACAGCTAGCCCGTACGATAACGGGCGGCTGATGAAGATGAGGGCCGTCGAGCGCAACCGACGGCCCTCATTTTTTATGTCTAGGAAGTTCTTTTTAGAGGAGGAAATGTAATGAACGGAGTTTTGCTCATGGTTGTGGCCGCGGCGGTGCTCGCCTGCGGCTATCTGGGCTACGGCCGCTGGCTGGCCAACAAGTGGGGCGTTGACAAAGAGGCCCTCACGCCGGCCAAGCGCATGAAGGACGGCAACAGCTTCTCGCCCGTCTCCGCCTTCACTGCGTTTTCGCACCAGTTCAGCTCGATCTGCGGTGCTGGCCCTGTCACGGGTACGATCGTCGCCATGGCCTTTGGCTGGCTGCCCGTCGTGCTCTGGGTCCTCGTCGGCGGCATCTTCTTTGGCGCCGTCCACGACTTTGGTGCCCTGTACGCTTCGATGAAGAACAACGGCAAGTCACTCGCTCAGCTCATCGAGAAGTATATCGGCAAGACCGGCCGTCGCCTGTTCCTGCTGTTCTGCTGGCTGTTCTGCATCATCGTCATCGCCGCCTTTACCGACATGGTCTGCAAGACGTTCATGTTCACCCCGGCCGTTGACGCTTCTGGTGCTGCTACCGGTGCCATCGACTTCACCAAGTCCTATGCCGCCGGCTGCGCTGGTACCATCTCCATCCTGTTCACCTTCGTCGCTATCGCCTTTGGTTGGGCCCAGAAGAAGTTCAACCTCACCGGCGCTGCCGAGTTCGTCACCGGCGTGGTCCTCATGGTTCTCATGTTCGCCGTCGGTATGCAGTTTCCGGTCTACCTGGATAAGTTCCAGTGGTTCGCCGTCGTCATGGTCTACCTGGTCTTCGCTGGCGCTATGCCCATCCAGATGCTCAAGACCCCGCGTGACTACCTCACTTCCATCATGATGATCGTCATGATCGTCTGCGCTGTCCTCGGCATCGTCGTCCTGGGCGTCAACGGTCAGGCCACTATCACCGCTCCGGTCTTCACCGGCTTCTCCACTGCCTCCGGCATGATGTTCCCGGTCCTGTTCGTCTCCGTCGCTTGCGGTGCTCTCTCCGGTTTCCACAGCCTCGTTTCTTCCGGCACCTCTTCCAAGCAGGTCGAGAAGGAGCAGGACGCCGTCAAGGTCGGTTACGGCGCAATGATCGTCGAGTCCTTCGTCGGCATCCTTGCCATCATCGTTGCCGGCATCATGTTCTCCGATATGAACACCGCCGGTACCGGCGCCCTCAACGCCGGTGTCGCTTCCACCCCGTTCCAGATCTTCGCCGCTGGCATCTCCCGCGGTATGCAGGCCTTCGGTGTTGACGGCACGCTCGCTACCGTCTTCATGACCATGAACGTCTCCGCTCTGGCCCTGACCTCGCTCGACGCCGTCGCCCGCATCGCCCGCACCTCGTTCTCCGAGTTCTTTGCCCAGACCAACGACGCCCTGGCCATCGAGTCCAAGGCCGGCTACATGAAGGTCCTCGGCAACCCCTGGTTCGCCACGGTCGTCACCCTGCTTCCCGGTCTCGCCCTCGCTTTTGGTGGCTATGCCAACATCTGGCCGCTCTTTGGTGCTTCCAACCAGCTGCTCGGCGGCATGACCATGATCACCCTCGCCGTGTTCTGCAAGTGCACCGGCCGCAAGGGTTGGATGCTCTACGTGCCCGTCGCCTTCCTGCTCTGCTGCACCTTCACCTCGCTGGTCCAGAGCGCCATGGGCTGCATGGCCGCCGTCCAGGCTTACGGCTTCTTCGGCACCATCCCGGCTACCGCCACCACGGCCGCCGTCTCCGTCGCCGCTACCAAGGGCCTGCAGCTCGTCTTTGCCGTCCTGCTGATGGTCCTGGGCCTCATCGTCGCCGTCAACTGCCTCAAGGAGTTCTTCGGCAAGGAGGCTGGCTCCATGCCTGATGAGGAGCCCGAGTGGTCCGAGATGGGCAAGGCCGAGTACGGTCGCGCCGCTGCCGCCGAGGCTCCCGCTGACGCCGAGGCCGCCAAGGCCTAGTCGGTCGGACGGGTTGAATCTCCCATCCATTTGACTCGGAAAGACCGGGTCCGCGACTTCGCGGGCTCGGTCTTTTTTCATGCAAAAGCGGGTGACGCTCGAGTGTTCTCGCAGATGTTTTGCGTGGATAAGGGCGCGCGTTGTACCATATACACGTATATGTGTGCATATGAAAGGGGCCCCGTGGCCAAGACGGTATATTCCGATAACCAACAAAATGTCGATGCTCTGGCTGAGCGCCTGAGCAGCCAGACGTCGCTTTCTGCTGAGCGTGCCAAGCTGGTTGCCTACGACCTGCTTTGCCGCAAGGCGCTCAAGATTAAGTCGAGTGCGCTGGCGCAGATTTTCCGCTCCGTCGATAAGGAGTGCGACACCAAGGCGATGCGCGATGAGCTTATCGCGGCAAAGATCGTGACCAAGATCGAGGGTAGCGGCATTAACGGGCGCCCGGCGTTCTATACCATCAATGCCGAGATTAACGATGCCCAGGAGCGGCCCGTCGAGGTTGCCGAAGAGGCCGTCGAGGACGTTGTCGAGGCGCCCGCTTCGGTGGAAACGGCTCCGCGCGAGCATGTCGATACCGACGAGCTGCTTGACGAGAGCGTCGTTCGCGCCTTTACGGCCAAGGCCGGCCGCGGCGGTTTTGGCGGGAGTGGCAAGCGCGATGCGCAGCGCCGCGCCCAGCAGGAGCGCTTCCGTCGCGCCGTTGCTCAAAAGGGTGAGACGGATGCTGAGGCTGTTGAGACCGAGGTTGCTGCCGAGTCGCAGAAGCCCGCGAGGGAGCAAAAGCCCGTGGAGGCCCAAGAGCCCAAGCGTCGTCGCGGTGCTCACTTTAAGACTGCACAGCAGGATGCCGCGCGTGAGGTTGAAGAGTCTTCTGAGGTTGCAGACGATGTTGAGGAGTCTGCCAAGAAGGCTCCGGGTTCGTGTCGTCCTGGTCGCGGTTTTGCGGGACGTGCATATCCCGTAAAGCGTCAGGAGAAGGGCGAGTCGGTTTCGACCACCCAGGACGAGAAGACCGTTGAGCCGGCGGCTCGCGAGCAGAAGCCTGTTGAGCCGCAGCTTGAGGTTGATGCCGAGGCCAAGGGCCAGCAGCCTACTGATGAGCAGGCGGAGCGGGGCGCGTCGAGCAAGCCTCGCCGCCGTCGCCATCGTGGGGGCCGCAGTTCCCATGCCGAGACTGCAACCGAGAAGACCACGCCGCAGAACGAGGATGCGAAGGCCGAGGTTTCTTCGGGGCAGCCTAAGCGCCAGTCAGCGAAGGAGAGCAAGTCCGATCGTCCGCAGAAGCAGGCGTCTATGCCGAAGCGCGAGCGCAATTCCCAAGGCGATTCTAAGCGCAAGTCTCAGAAGAAGCCGGAGTCTGCCGCAGTAGATACTGCTGCCCAGCAGCCCGAGTCGGCCGCCCACGGCGAGGTCTCGGCGTTTGCCCTTGCCCGCGTTTTAGGCAGGCAGCTGCTCAAGGTTGTCCCCACGCCTATGGCGCTCTCCAAGATCAAGGAGCAGCAGACACAGATCGTAAAGGTCGAGGGCAAGGACGGCAAAAAGGCTCCGCAGCGCACTCAGCACAACGAGATGTCCAACCGCAAGATTGCCGAGGAAATCGCAATCATCCAGGCTTGGATCGAGCAGAACCGAGGTGCCGATACGCCGGTTGCCTCGCGCCGCCAGCGTGCCTACCAGATCTTTAACGACGAGAAGGCTTTTGACGGCAAGCACGGTGAGCGCCTGATCAGGCGTATGACCGAAAAGGGCATCAGCATGCAGGCGATCAAGGTCGCCCCCAATCGCCCCGTGCACTTTACGGGCTTCTTTACGCTGGGAGCCGACAAGCCGTTCATTATGGTCGAGAACCTGGACACCTACGACGAGATCGTCAAGCTGCTGCGTGGCCGCAAGCACGCCAAGCTCTTTGGCATCAAGGTGGGCGGCGTGATTTTTGGCGGCGGCTGCAAAGCGAGCGTCTCGCACGCACTGGATGATTATCTGGCCGAGATTGGCTATCGCTTTAACTACGTCTACTACGTGGGCGATATCGATCGCGAGGGCGCGCGCATCGTCGAGCAGGCTCGCAATGCCAATGTGGTTGAGATTCGCCTGCATGCCGGCATGTACCGCGCCATGCTCGCCGAGCATAAGCGTCGCGTGAAGGCCGGCGGAGAGTGCGAGCCCGCGGCTGCCAACCAGGGTGTGCCGCAGAACCTGGCAGCGACGATCAAGGATCTGCCCATGGTTACGCGCGTGCAGTTCCGCAACGTGCTGCGCGAGGGCGGGCGCATTCCGCAGGAGATTCTGATGACCGCAGACTATCGGGATGGCGACTCGGGAAGCTTCGACCGCATGCTGAACAATTAGCTCTCCCGGGGCCTGTGGTTACTTGGTTGTTGCATGCGGCTCGCTTTTCGGAACTGGGCTGATATTTTCTTGATGTTAGGCGCTCTTGGTCCTTTCGGGCTTGGGGCGTCTGTCTTATATAGGTAGATTCCTTGCGGGTTCGAATTCCTCCGCTTGCCCACAAGAAAGCGCTCCAGGTTCATAAGGGCCTGGAGCGCTGTGTTCTTAAGGGCTGGGACGGAGGGATTCGAACCCCCAACAGCCGGCACCAAAAACCGGAGTTCTACCGTTGAACTACGTCCCAATGTGTGGTGTTGCCCAAAAGCAACTCGTTTAGTTTACCTAATCTGCGAGGGCATCGCAAACGCCATCGAGCAGGCGTACGGCGAGTGTCTGCGCGTCGCTGGCCGTGAAAGTGCCGTTGTAGCGCGTCATGCCCGTGAGCTCAATGCGAATGCGAGCCGGCTTCTGCTGCGCGGCGACATTGGCGGTGCGGATGCGCTGGGCCAGGTTGTGGCACTCGGCGAGGGCAATCGTGGCGCGCGGTGCGGCGTCGGCGGGCAGCTCGTCGCTTGCGATTTCGAGCACCAGGTCAACGTCGGTTGGGACCTCGGAGTCACAGAGCATCATGCCGCTGTTGTCGGTCGTTGCCGTGGCGATATTCCACATGCGCGACGCAACGCTGCGTGCGATGGGGTCCTCGCCGATAACGGCAATCTGGAAGCGCTCGAGCACGTTGGCGGCGCGAGCAAAACCGATGCGGGACTCGGCTTCGGTGACCGAGGGCTTGCCCTCCCACACATGGTGCAGGCGGTTGATGTAGGCGTAGGTGTCCTGGAAGGCCATGCCGTCGGCAAACAGGCCGACATTTTCCTGGAACTGCTGCAGGGCGGCCTCGGTATGCGGACCAAAGTAGCCGTCGTCTTCGCCACAGGCAAAGCCCAAAACGTTGAGAGCGCGCTGCAGGGCCTGCACATCGGCGCCATGGAAATTGGGCATGCGCAGATAGAGGGTGCGGTCGCCCAGCTTATACGAAGCGTCTACAAGGGCGCTCCAACAGGGGATATCGACGGCATGACCGGCAGCAAGGCCGCTGTCGAGCCTGAAGGTGCTGACGGCCTGCTCAGTGGTGGCTCCAAAGTACTTGTCGGTGACTTCGGCGGCATCAATCGTGTAGCCGAGCTGCAGGAGACGAGACTGCACGTCCTCGACGGCTGCTCCTTGCATGCCCGTTGTAATAGGTTCCATGAACGAACCCCTTTCGGCGTACCATTCGTACTATTTGAGCGTCTGTCGGATAGACAACGCAAAGGGATGCATAAACATGCACTCAACAGTGTAGCAAGTTGTGCCTAAATACGCTGCTGACAGATTTTATAACCCCCGTTAGTTAAGGCGCTCCACAAAGAAATCTGCCATGGAGAGGAACAGCTCGCGTGCGTGCGGATCAAGCTCAACGTTCTCGATGGCCGCTTTGGCCTTAGCGGTCAGGTCGAGCGCGTAAGTGTGGGCGTAATCGATGGAGCCGGTCTCCTGGAAGATCTCCACGGCGCGTGCGAGCTGCGCGGGATCATCGGTGCCCGAGGAAAGAATCGCCTCGACCTCGTCGTGGTGGCGCTCATCAGAGAGGGCGTGTACGGCGACAAGCGTGCGCTTGCCCTCGGTGATGTCGGTGCGGAAGTCCTTGTTGGCGGCTTCCTTAGTGCCGACAAGGTTGAGCAGGTCGTCCTGAATCTGAAAGGCAAGGCCCGTGTGCAGGCCAAAGGCGCGCAGCGCTTCGATTTGCTCATCGTTGCCGCCGCCGATAATGGCTCCGGCGGCAAGCGGCGTGGCTCCGCTGTAAAACGCGGTCTTGTGCGTCGCCATGTCCAGGTAGTCATCAACCGAGATATCAAAGCGCTCGTCACGGACCCAACCCAGGTCAAGCGCTTGACCCTCGATGGTGCGGACGATCATCTCGGTAAGCTCGTGGAGCACACGCAGCTTCACGTCGGACTCGAGCGTGGGATCGTCGAGAACCGTCTTGGTGACCATGGTGAGCGCCAGGTCGCCACAATTGATGGCAAGGCCCGTGCCCTCGGTAAGGTGCATGCAGGGCTTGCCTCGACGAAGCTGTCCGTTGTCGGCGATGTCGTCGTGAATCAGCGCGCCTGACTGGAAATGCTCGATAGCTGCCGCGGCGCTGCGGGCGCTCTCAAAGCTACCGCCCACTGCGGTTGCGGCGAGCATGCAGATAAGCGGGCGGTGGCGCTTGCCGGCGTTGGCCGTAAAAGCCGAGAGCGGCGCGTACAGGTAGCGCTCGATATCGGCAGAGGTCGCCTGTCCGTCAAAGAACGTGGCCAGATAGTCGTTAATCTGGTCAAAGTGTTGGGCTAAAAAGCTGGTAAACGGACTGGACACGGGTTCTCGCATTCTTTCTGAGGTTGCATTGATGCAATATGCAGACAACATATTGCCACATCAGGGCGTTTGGCGCGGCAGTTTTGGCGATTTAGGACAACGGGCGTGCGTTTGATGGAGTGTGCCTAAATCAGCCTAAAATGCTCGAGCGCCGCAACGACACCGTCGTGATCGACGGTGTCGGTCACGTAATCGGCCTTATCCTTGAGATAGTCCGGCGCATTGCCCATGGCGATACCGACATCGACGGCGTTCATCAGCGAGACGTCATTGCTGGCGTCGCCGATGCCGTATACGGTTCCGTGGTGGGGATCGAGGGCGTCGAGTACAGACTGGATGCCCCCGCGCTTCGTGCATTCGCGGGGCGAGATTTCGGTTACCTCGAGTTCGAGCTCGTTAAAGCACAGCAGCGGCTCAAGTGCCTTATCTTGAGCGATGCGGCTGGCGAGCGATGTAGACATCAAGATCTTGTAGGCACTGTAATGTTGCAGCTGCGTGACTGCGTCGCCCAGGGTGCGCGCGTATCCGGGGGCATCGGGGGCATCGGCACTCATGCGCACGACGCCGTTGAGGCCCTCAAAGCGGATGACCTCGCCCGACTGCTCAAGATAGGGGGCAAGGCGCTGCAGCATGCCGGGCGTCATCGACAGATCGCGAATTGCGTGTCCGTTGATCTCGGCGTAACCGCCCGCAAGACAGACGATGCCGGTCCAGGGCAGCTCAAGAAGTTTGGGGTGGATGCAGCTGAGGGTGCGCCCTGTGCAGATAAAGGCCATGTTGCCATTTGCAACGAAATCGCGGATGGCCTGCGAGACCGCCTCGTTGGGATAGGGGGACAGGTCTCGCTCGCTCTCGGGAAGCTCTTGCGCCACTCGAGGGTCTTGCCACGCGAGCGTGCCGTCAATGTCGAAGAAACAGATATCGCCGTGCTTGTGGGTTGGGCTGGCGACAGGGGAGGCCGAGGCGGTGGGCGCAAATCCCGGCTCGAGGCCCATGATCTGGTCAAAATGCTCTTTAACGCGGGGAACGGAGATGCCGATGACCACCTGGGCGGTCTTGCCCGTAATGATGAGGCCCTTGGCGCCCGCCGCGACAAACGACGCGTTATCTGCAACGATGGAAGGGTCTGCGACCTCGACGCGCAGGCGCGTGGCGCAGTTGGTTGCGCCCGCAATATTGCCAACGCCACCTAAAAGCTGAATTACCCGCTCAGCGAGGACGTGATCTTGATCGGATTGACTATTGACCTCGTCATTGGGAGATTGCTCTTTGGCAAAGCCGCTTCCCGTTAAATGATCGATTGCCGCGCGATTGGCGACATGATCCTCGCGGCCCGGCGTCTTGAGGTCATAGACCAAGATGAGTGCTCGAAAACTCACAAAAAAGATGAGGCTAAAGGCAAGGCCGATACCGAGCGCCAAAAGATAGGCACCGGCATGCATGCGCATGAGCGGAATAAAGTTGAAGGCTGCCATCTCCATGAGGCCGCCCGAGAAGATGCCGACGATGCCAAAGAGATTCATGGTTGTGGCAAGGCAAGACGATAAGACGGCGTAGAGAAAAAAGAGCCCGGGGTGGGTGAACATAAAGAGAAACTCGAGTGGCTCGGTAACGCCGCAAACCACCGAGGCGATGATGGCGGGAACAAGGATGACCCTGAGGCCGGCGCGGCGCTCTGGTTTTGCGGTGGAGTAGAACGCGGCTGCGATGGCGGGAAGGCCAAAGAGCTTGACCCAGCCGGTGGCGGTAAAACCGGCCCACGGCGCAAGTTCATTAAGGGGGCGCGTGCTATGGGAGAGGATGGGGAGCAAGCTGCTCCACGTGGCGTAGATGCCGTCGTTAATGACCAGGTTGTCGTAGTAGATCGGCATGTAGAGCAGGTGGTGCAGCCCCATGGGCTCGAGCGCTCGCTCCAAAAGCACAAAGATGCCCACGCCAAAGGGGCCGACGCTCGTAAGTGCATGGCGCAGCGTTTCGGTCATTGCGTATACGGAGGGCACGATGGCGGCCGAGATAGCGGCAAGGGCAAACACGGCAAAAAAGCTGATGAGGTAGACCAGTGAGGAGCCCGAGAAGGTACCGAGCCAATCGGGAACCTTGGCATCGTAGAAGCGGTCATGGATGGCGACGACGGTTGCCGATACCGCCAGCGGGCCGATAATGCCGGTGTCGAGCGTCTTGATGCCGTCGATGACGGTGATGCCGCTAGCGGAGGTCAAAGACGACGGGTACTTAAGTCCAAGATTGTCTCCGCTCAGCTTAATGATTTCGCTCAAAAAGAAGCAATAGGCAAAATAGGCCACGAGTGCCTCGAGGCAGCAACGTGCCGGTTGCTTTTGGGCAAGGCCGATGGGCAGCGCTACAGCAAAAAGGAGCGGAAGGCGCTTAAAGACCGTCCACGAGCCGCGCTGGATGATGGTCCAAAAAACATACCAAGGGGTTCCGTATACGGCGAGATCGCCGACGATGTCCGCAGTCGTTGCGAGAGCGGAGACGCCGACCATGAGGCCTGATATAGAAAACAGCATGGCGGGCGCGAACATTGCCCCGCCAAAGCGTTGGATTTTTTGCAGCATGTTCTGCCTCCCGAATATCGAGGTGCGTTGCGGGTGGTGAAACGTTTAAACAATGGATTCATTGTAGAGGACCGGACGATTGTCGTGCCGGCAGTTTTGAGTGAAACCGATTTGGGCATGACAGAAGCCGTCAACGGTTAAATACTGTCGCTTTGCCGATAATCGGTTTAAACAACTTTAAGAAATGCTATCGTTCCTAGCCATACATATTCATTAGAGGTGAAGTCATGCCAAAAGCGATTTACGAAGGAATCTACCGCGAGATCCGTTCGCGCATCATTAACGGGACCTATGCGTTTCAGGAGATGCTGCCAACCGAAGCCGAGCTGACCGCGGAATTTGGCTGCACGCGCAATACCGTCCGCCGCGCTTTGAGCATGCTGGCCGACGGGATGTTTGTGCAGCCCATACACGGCAAGGGCGTGCGCGTTATTTGGCTTAAGGGCGAAACCGACATGTTGGGCGCACTCGAAGAGGTTGAGTCGTTTGGCGAGTTTGCAAAGCGCAACAATGCCGTTGCATCGACGGACGTTAAGTCTTTTGAACATCTGGTCTGCACCGAGCAACTCTCTCGTCGCCTGGGCTTTAAGGTGGGCGAGAAGTTGATTCGCGTGGTGCGCGTCCGTAGCCTTAACGGTAACGCTCGCCAGGTGGACCACGGCTATTTTCTGGAGTCGATCGCCAAAGGCCTGACACCCGAGATCGCCGCAAGGTCAATTTACGACTATCTGGAGCACAAGCGCGGCGTCAAAGTGATGGCGAGCCGTCGTACGGTGAGTGTCGAGCTCGCCAACGATGAGGACTGCAGCTATCTTGACCTCGGCAAATACAACTGCGTTGCCGTCATGGAGAGTCAGTCGTACACCTCGGATGGCATCTTGTTTGAGGTGACGCACACTCGCACACACCCCGAGATCTTCCATTACCGCGTCAACTCCAAGCGATAGCCGGCTAGCTCGCAGCCTGACGAGACTCATGCCCTCAAAGCGAAAACGCCCGGTCAAACCGACGATGCATCGGCTTGACCGGGCGTTTTCTCTATATTCGATAACAAATAATTGTTTATACAAAACTTGTCAAGTATCAAGTTGAAATTACCGTTCACCGATGTTTTTCTACCGCTCTAGTAATACTTGTTCAAACAACTAGCCAAATAGCGTATTGTACAAATCAGCAAAAGGGGCAAAGTCCCCGAGCCAATCTCCGAAGGCGGCGGCAAAGGGTGCCGCCACGGTGTGAAAGGGTGGATTGTAATGAAGAACGAAATGAGCAGAAGGCAGTTCCTGGGCTTTGCTGGTTCCGCGGCTGCGGTGCTTGGTCTGGGTCTCGTGGGCTGCGGTGGTTCTGCCGGCTCCGGCTCCTCTGCTTCTGGTGACGCTGCCGAGGTCTACTTCCTCCAATTCAAGCCCGAGGTCGACAAGGAGTGGAAGGAGATCGCCAAGGCCTATAAGAAGGAGAAGGGCGTCGAGGTCAAGATCGTGACCGCCGCCTCCAACACTTACGAGGAGAAGCTCAAGTCCGAGATGTCCAAGAGCTCCGCTCCGACCCTGTTCCAGGTCAACGGCCCCACCGGTCTTAAGAACTGGAAGGATTACTGCGCCGACCTGTCCGATACCAAGCTCCGCGGTGAGCTCATTGACGACTCCTTGGCTCTGCAGTCCGATGGCAAGGATCTGGGTATCGACTGGGTCCAGGAGAGCTACGGCATCATCTACAACAAGCAGCTGCTCGAGAAGGCTGGCTACAAGGCCGAGGACATCAACTCCTTCGACAAGCTGAAGGCTTGTGCCGACGACATCCAGGCCCGCAAGGACGAGCTCGGCATTGAGGGCGCCTTCACTTCTGCTGGCATGGATGACTCCTCCAGCTGGCGCTACACCACCCACCTCGCCAACCTCCCGCTCTACTACGAGTTCGAGAAGGAGCACAACCAGGAGGACGACGAGATCAAGGGCGAGTATCTCGACAACTTCAAGCAGATTTTCGACCTGTATATCACCGACTCCACCTGCGATCCTTCGCAGCTTGCTTCCAAGACTGGCGACGACGCCACCAACGAGTTCGCAACCGGCAAGGCCGTCTTCTATCAGAACGGTTCTTGGGCCTACGCTGACCTCACCAAGGCCGGCATGACCGACGATCAGATTGGCATGATGCCCATCTACATCGGTGTCGACGGCGAGGAGAACCAGGGCCTGTGCTCCGGCGGCGAGAACTACTGGTGCGTCAGCTCCCAGGCTTCCGAGGATGCCCAGAAGGCCACCGAGGACTTCATGTATTGGTGCGTCACTTCTGACACCGCCACCAGCATCATCGCCGACAAGATGGGTCTGACCGCCCCGTTCAAGAGCGCCAAGGAAACCACCAACGTCTTCTCGCAGCAGGCCGTTGCCATGGCCAAGGACGGCAAGAAGACCGTCGCTTGGGACTTCGTCTACATCCCCTCCGAGGAGTGGAAGAAGAACCTCAAGCAGGCTCTGATTGCCTATGCTGCCGACAACAGCAAGTGGGACGGCGTCAAGAACGCCTTCGTCGATGGCTGGAAGACCGAGAAGGCTGCTTCCGAGTAAGTAGTTGCTGCCCAAGCTATCTGATTAGCGACAGGGGGCGGGCAGACGTTGGTTTGCCCGCCCCCTGCATATTGAAAGGACCCTTCTATGGGCAAAGCACTCAAGCGCTGGTGGCCGCTCTTTATGCTGCCCACGTGCCTGGCGTTTATGATCGGGTTCGTGATTCCCTTTATCCAGGGCTTCTATCTCTCGTTCTGCCAGTTTATTACCATCAACAATACGCACTTTGTCGGTATCGAGAACTACGTGCGCGCACTGTCCGATCCGCAGTTTGCCACGTCGTTCTTCTTTACGGTGGCGTTTGCCTTCCTGTCGACGGTGCTCATCAACGTGATTGCCCTCGCCATCGCGCAGGCGCTCACCCGCAAAGCGCTCAAGGGCACCAACATCTTCCGTACGATCTTCTTTATGCCTAACCTGATCGGCGGCATCGTGCTGGGCTACATTTGGCAGATTCTGATCAACTGCCTGCTCTCCAACGTGGGCGCCCAGCTCATCGCCCTTAACTCTGCTGCTGGCTTCTGGGGCCTTATCATCCTGACCCTGTGGCAGCAGGTCGGCTACATGATGATCATCTACATCGCTGGTCTGCAGTCCATTCCGTCCGACTACATCGAGGCCGCCAAGGTCGACGGTGCCACGGCATGGCAGACGTTTTGGAAGGTTAAGATCCCTAACCTGATGCCGACGATCACCATCTGCCTGTTCCTGTCCATCACCAACGGCTTTAAGCTGTTCGACCAGAACCTCGCCCTTACCGGTGGTGCCCCCGCGCACTCCACCGAGATGCTCGCCCTGAACATCTACAACACGTTCTATTCGCGTGCCGGTATCGCATGGCAGGGCATTGGTCAGGCCAAGGCGGTTATCTTCTGCATCCTGGTCGTGGCCATCTCCATGATCCAGCTTAAGGCCACGAGGTCCAAGGAGGTGCAGCAGTAATGAAACGCGATAAGGTTATCAACCGCGCGCTCTCGATTTTCTTTACGATCCTGTCGCTCGCGTGGATCTACCCCGTGTTCATGATTGCGCTTAATTCCTTTAAGAAAGCGACCGCAATCAGCACCACCACGGCATTCGATCTGCTCACGCCCGAGACGTTCAACGGCCTCGCAAACTACATGCACGCCCTTAACGAGCAGGGCTTTGCCTCGGCATTTATGTACTCGCTCATCATCACGGTCACGTCGGTCGTGCTGATCTTGGTGTGCTGCTCCATGTGCGCTTGGTACGTGGTTCGTGTCAACAACAAGATCTCGAACTTCTTCTATTACCTGTTCGTGTTCTCGATGGTCGTGCCCTTCCAGATGCTCATGTTCACGCTATCCAATTTGGCGGACCGCATCGGCTTCAACACGCCGTTCAACATCTGCTTTATCTACCTCGGCTTTGGCGCGGGCCTGGCGGTCTTTATGTTCGCCGGCTTTGTAAAGAACATTCCGCTCGAGATCGAAGAGGCGGCCATGATCGACGGCTGCAACCCGGTCCAGGTGTTCTTTAAGATCGTCCTTCCCATCATGAAGCCCACCTATCTTTCGGTCGGCATCCTCGAGACCATGTGGGTCTGGAACGACTATCTGCTGCCCTACCTTACGCTCGACTCCACCAAGTACAAGACCATTCCTATCTTGATCCAGTACTTCCGCGGCGGCTACGGCCACGTCGAGCTCGGCCCCATGATGGCCTGCATCATGATGGTCGTTATCCCCATCGTCATCATGTACATCCTCTGCCAGAAGTACATCATCGACGGCGTGGTGGCAGGTGCCGTCAAGGGCTGATGCCGTAACTGTTTTGCAAGTTTCTGCGGCGCCCCTCAGCGCGGCGCCGCATATCGAAAGGTAGAGACATGGCCGAGATCGTTCTCAAACATGTTCAGAAGGTGTATCCCAACAACGAGTCAAAAAAGAAGGGCTTCTTTGGCAAAAAGAAGAAGACCGAGGAGAAGAAGCACAACCTCAAGGTTACCGAGGACGGTGTGCTCGCTGTAGAGGACTTCAACCTCACCGTTCACGACCAGGAGTTCGTCGTCCTCGTTGGCCCCTCTGGCTGCGGTAAGTCCACGACGATGCGCATGGTCGCCGGCCTGGAGGACATTACCTCGGGCGATGTGCTCATCGACGGCAAGCGCGTCAACGATGTGGCGCCCAAGGACCGCGACATCGCCATGGTGTTCCAGAGCTACGCTCTGTACCCCAATATGACGGTGTACGAGAACATGGCATTTACGCTCGAGCTCAAGAAGGTTCCCAAGGACGAGATCGACCGCAAGGTTCGCTCTGCTGCCGAGATTCTGGGCATTACCGAGTACCTCGACCGTAAGCCCAAGGCGCTTTCGGGCGGCCAGCGTCAGCGTGTCGCTATCGGCCGCGCCATCGTGCGTGACCCCAAGGTCTTCCTGATGGACGAGCCGCTGTCCAACCTGGACGCCAAGCTTCGTAACCAGATGCGTGCCGAGCTCATTAAGCTGCGCCACGAGATCAAGGGCACGTTCATCTACGTCACTCACGACCAGACCGAGGCCATGACCCTTGGCGACCGTATCGTGGTCATGAAGGACGGCGTCGTCCAGCAGATCGCCACGCCGCAGGAGGTCTTCAACCATCCCGCGAACATCTTCGTCGCCGGCTTCATCGGCGTGCCGCAGATGAACTTCTTCGATGCCCAGCTGGTGCGCTCGGGCAACGGCTTTACCGTCAAGACCGAGGATATGAACGTGGCGCTCGCCCCCGAGACTTGCGCTCAGCTTGCCCTCAACTGGGACGGCGGCGACGTGAAGGAGATTACGGCCGGCGTGCGTCCCGAGCAGATCCTGCTTGCCGACAAGGGCGAGGAGGGCGCGCTCCAGGGTACCGTCGAGGTGACCGAGCTCATGGGCTCGACCGAGCATGTCCACGTGACCGCTCCCGACGGCCAGTTTGTCCTGATTATCCCCGTCGTCGACCTCGAGGCCAAGGGCGCGCTCAAGGCTGGCGACACCATCTGGTTCAAGTTCGAGAAGAACGCGACCCACCTCTTCGATAAGGTCTCTGGCAAGAACCTTATCTAGGCCCGGTGCATCCAGGCCCTCCCTTTGGGCGACTGCGGTATTGCCATCCTTTTGCCGCGGTCACATATAAGGCTCCCCTCCCGTCCACTGGGCGAGAGGGGAGCCTTTCTTTGTGTTGGGGCTGTCTGACCGGTCGTTTGTCTCGATCTGTAACGGGTGAGGCTGATTTCGGACGTTAGATGTTACAGATCGAGACGGTTCCGCTGAGCTAACCATTTCATCTTAATCTGTAACACCAAAGGTGAATTTCAGCTGCTAGATGTTACAGATCGAGATAAACCCAAGGGGAGGGGCCGGTATGTCTCAATCTGTAACAGCTGGGACCGTTTTTACCGAGTAGTTGTTACAGATCGAGATTGTTTGGCCGAGTCGGGTCGCAGGGTAACGTGCGGGCACAAAAAACGGAGCCGTGTTGCCACGACTCCGTTTCTCAAGAGGATGGGTAAGGGAAGCGAAATAAGCTCAGGTGCCAAATCTCGTCGTTGTACTGGGAGATCGTGCGGTCAGACGAGAAGGTGCCGGCGTTGGCGATATTGATGAGCGTCTTGCGCATCCAGGCGTCCTGGTCCTCGTAGTCGGCCAACACGCGCTCCTTGGTTTGGATGTACTCCTCAATGTCGAGCAGGGCCATAAACCAGTCCTTGCCCTTAATGTCGTCGTGCAGGCGCTGCAGGCGCTCGGCGTTGCCGGTCGCCATAAAGGCGGGGTTGGTGATGAAGTCCACCAGCAGTTTAATGCCGGGCTTGCGGTAGAGCGCACCGGCGTCATAGGCGCCGTCGGCGTAGAGCTGCTCGACCTGTTTGGACGAGGCACCAAAGGTATAGATGTTCTCGTCGCCCACGAGCTCGGCAATCTCCACGTTGGCACCGTCGAGCGTGCACAGGGTTAGGGCGCCGTTGAGCATGAACTTCATGTTGGAGGTGCCGCTCGCCTCCTTGGAGGCCAGGCTGATCTGCTCGGAGATATCAGCGGCGGGGATCACGCGCTCGGCGGCGGTGACGTTGTAGTTCTCGATCATGACGACCTGCAGGTAGGGAGCCACGTCGGGGTCGTTTGCAATCCACTGCGACAGCGTCAAGATCAGATGGATGATGTCCTGCGCGATAGTGTAGGCAGGCGCCGCCTTGCCGCCAAAGATGATGGTGACGGGGTGCTTAGGTCTGTTGCCGTTCTTGATATCGAGGTACTTCCAGATGATGTAGAGCGCGAGCATCTGCTGACGCTTGTACTCGTGGATGCGCTTGACCTGGACGTCGATGATGGCGTTGGAGGGAATGGTCACGCCCTGCTCGAGCGCCATGAACTGGCGCATGATGGCCTTGGCTTCGACCTTGGTGGCGGCCAGGCGCTCAAGAACGTCCTTGTCGTCGGCGAACTTGGCGAGTTTGCTCAGATCGCCGGTGCTGCGCCAGTCGGTGCCGATCACATCGTCGAGCAGGCTGGCGAGCGCGGGGTTGGCCCCATGGATCCAGCGGCGGAAGGTGATGCCGTTGGTCTTGTTGGAGAACTTCTCGGGGTAGATCTCGTAGAACGGATGAAGCTCGGTGTCCTCCAGGATCTTGGTGTGGAGGGCGGCTACGCCGTTGATGGAGAAGCCAAAGTGGATGTCCATGTGGGCCATGTGGACGGTGTCGTGCTCGTCGATGATGGCGACGCGCGGGTCGTCGTGCTCGGCCTTGGCAACCTCGTCGAGCTTGACGATGATGTCGGCGATGGCGGGCGAGACCTTCTGCAGGCTGGCGAGCGGCCACTTCTCGAGCGCCTCGGCAAGGATCGTGTGGTTGGTGTAGGCGACCATGGAGCGCACGATGGTAACGGCCTCGTCAAACTCGATGTCGTGCTCGGTGGTGAGCAGGCGGATGAGCTCGGGAATGACCATGGTGGGGTGCGTGTCGTTGATCTGGACCACGGCGTAGTCGGCCAGATCGTGCAGGTTGCTGCCGCGCTCGACGGCCTCGTCGATCAGGAGCTGGGCGGCGTTGCTCACCATGAAGTACTCCTGGTAGATGCGAAGTAGGCGGCCCTGCTCGTCGGAATCGTCGGGGTAGAGGAACAAGGTGAGGTTCTTGGCGATCTCGGTCTTGTCGAAGTCGATGGAGCTGCCGGGGACCAGGCCGTCGTCGACGCTCGCCAGGTCGAACAGGCGCAGGCGGTTCTTGTTGGGCTGGCCGTAACCGGGCACATCGATGTTGACGAGCTTGGAGGTAACGGCAAAATCGCCGAACTCGACGGTGTAGGAGCGGTCATCGTCGACCAGGATGTCCTGCTCACCGAGCCACTCGTCGGGGACGGCCTTCTGCTGGTTGTCGACAAAGCGCTGACGGAACAGACCGTAGTGATAGTTGAGGCCCACGCCATCGCCGGTCAAGCCCAGCGTGGCGATGGAATCCAGGAAGCACGCGGCCAGGCGGCCCAGGCCGCCGTTGCCGAGCGACGGCTCGACCTCGAACTCCTCGATCTTGTTGAGGTCGTGGCCTGCGGCGGTGAGCTGGTCCTTAACCTCGTCGTAGATGCCAAGGTCGATCATGTTGTTGATGAGCAGCTTGCCGATCAAAAATTCGGCGGAAATGTAATAGAGCTTTTTCTTGCCGTTGTTGAGCGGGCAGGCGGCGGAGCGCTCCTGCACGAGTTTGACCAGCAGCTTGTAAATGCGACGGTCGTCGAGCTGCTCGAGCGAGGTGCCAAAAGACTGCTCGGCGAGTTCCATGAGGTTAATTTGGGGCATGTTTTCTCCTGTGATGGGTTGTTTCATGTCTGCAATTCATAAGAAGCCCGCGCGAGGGGATTGGGGTGGCCTCGCGCGGGAAAAGCAAGCGCGTCCGCACGGTGGGGAGGGGTCGGGCGCGGTAGCTCCTATTGAGGAAGCTCGATTTCGGCTTCCGACGGGATACGGAAGTAGGTCTCGGTCCAGTCGGTGAGCTTGTGCTCGAGCTCGCGGGTGATGGCGCCGTCGAGCATGCGCCAGGTCCAGTTGCCGCCCAGCGTGGCAGGGGTGTTGATGCGCGCCTCGTTGCCCAAGTTGAGCAAATCCTGCATGGTGTAGATGCACGTGTCGCTCACGCTGGCGGCGATGGTGCGATTGAGTGCATCTGTCATGGGTTCGCCGGCCTGCTGATGGGTGTACAGGGCTGCCTGCTCGCGCTGACGCGGGGTAGCCGTTCCCTCAAACCAACCGCGCGCCGTCTCGTTGTCGTGGGTGCCCACATAGGCGACGGTGTTGGCGATGTAGTTATGCGGCAGGTAGTACGAGTTGGTGCCCTCAAAGGCAAACTGCAGGATCTTCATGCCGGGGAAGCCCGAGTTGTCGCGCATGTCGATGACGCCGGGGGTGAGGAAGCCCAGGTCCTCGGCGATGATGGGCAGCGTGCCGAGCTTTTCCTCGAGCGTCTTGAAGAACTTGAGGCCGGGACCCTGCGTCCACGAACCGTAGGACGAATCGGGTGAGGAGAACGGCACCTCCCAATAGGCCTCGAAGCCGCGGAAGTGATCCAGGCGGATGACGTCGTACATGTCGAGGGCGGCGCGAATGCGGCCCTCCCACCAGGAGAAGCCGTCGGACTCCATGGCGTCCCAGTCGTAGATGGGGTTGCCCCAGTACTGGCCGGTGGCCGAGAACTGGTCGGGCGGCGTGCCGGCGACGCTCACCGGATTGCCGGCGGCGTCGATCTTAAAGAGCTCAGGCGTCGCCCACATCTCGACGGAGTCACGCGAGACATAGATGGGCAGGTCGCCGATGATGAGAATGTCGCGCTCGTTGGCATAGGCCTTGAGGCGGCTCCACTGGCGATCGAAGAAGTACTGCGTCATCTGGTGGTAGAGCATACGCGCCGGATGGTCGGCGCAGACCTTGGCGGAAGCCTCGCCGCGGGTGCGGAGCTCCGCGGGCCACTCCCAAAACGCCTTGAGACCGCACTCCTCTTTGACGGTCATGAACTCACAGTAGGGGATGAGCCAGTCCTCGTTGGCCTGGATAAAGTCATCGAAATCGGCCGGCTTGTCGGCAGCAAAGCGCTCGGCGGCTCGGTCGAGAATCTGACGGCGGCCGCCAAAGATAGCACCGTAGTCGACATTGCTGGGGTCGGATCCCAGATACACGCCATCGATATCGCGCTGCTCCAGATACCCTGCCTCGATAAGCTCGGCAAAGTCGATAAAGTTGGGGTTGCCTGCGCGGGCCGAGAACGACTGATAGGGCGAATCGCCATAGCTGGTCGTCGTAAGGGGCAGAATCTGCCAGTAATGTTGTTTGCACGAGGCGAGAAAATCGACGAAGTCGTAGGCATTCCAGCCAAAGCCGCCGATTCCGTATGGTCCGGGCAATGACGAAACGGGCATCAGAACACCGCTTGCACGCTCCATGGATGCACTCACCGTCCTTTTGAATAAGGGGCTGCGCCGTAGATGGATAGACGGCTCGTCCCGAGTTTCCATTTCTATTGTCCCTATTGTAGAACATGTTGTTTAAACATGTATATAGAGAATGAAAAAGTTGCCGAATTTCGGTGAATGGTAGTGCGCCATAAAGACGATATGAGCAGAACAATGTGAGCCCCTGCTTCGTATCGTCTTTTGATTCGTGGGCCAAGGCTGACAATGGTCGTCGTCATTAAAATCCGGCAGCCAGCCAGGTTGCCACAATGCGAGACTGGCTCACAATGCCACATGTTGCCTCTATTGGCCTTGAGGTGCACGCCCGCAGCATCAAAGGATGCGCCTTCAATCCGTTCACGGGCGAGATCGGCGGGAAGCCCCTTCTCCTACGACCCCGCCTCCGTCGCCGACTCGATCCTTTCTATCGAGTCGCCCGGGGCAGTCTACGAGTCCGGCGTCACCGGCTTTCCCTTCTGCAGGGAGCCGCGCTGCCTCGGCGTGGACTGCGTCATCGGCGCGGTCTCCAAGATGCAGAGGCCCGCGGCCGACAAGCGACGCAAGACCGACAAGCGCGACGCCGAGTTTTCGGCCAAGCAGCTCGCACTGCACGAAATCGTCGAGGTCCACGTCCCCGACTGCGAGTGCGAGGGCGCCAGGGACCTCTCCCAGGCCCCCGCCGATGCCCGGGAGAGGTTACCGTGTTACCGTCAAGCAGCGCCTCTCCAAGTACCTGCCCAGGAATGGGCAGTGCCACCCCGGCGGAGACGACCAGAGAAGGAGGCTCGGGACGTGGACCAGGGCGCACTGGGCCTGGATCGAAGCCGCGGAGATGGCCGACCCCACGGCCCAGCAGACCCTCGACTGCTATAAGGAGCGCGTCAAGCGGGCGGTAGACGAGAAGAAGGACCTGGAATCCAAGGTGGAGTCCCAGTCGGAACAGCCCCGATGGAAGCCGACGATGGACGTGCTCAGCTGCATGAAGGGCATCGACGTCGTCATCTCCGCTGTTAGTGTTAGTGTATTTTTCACCGTTCAGTTTAATGCTACCACTGACAGTTGAAACGCCTGTGGAAGGGATAGCCTTGTTGGACGGGGACTATTCGTGATAGTATCGCGCCGCAACATCGAGGCGCGAATCGCCCATGTGGTGGCAGTGCGAGTTTCGTGAGGTGTGGTGTGGACGGGACGCAGCGTTTTATGGGTCTGGCCGGTCCGACTGGTGTGCAGTTCTGTCGGGCCGGCCGAGATTGGTGAAGAGATCGCGTTGTTGAATGAGCGAATTTTACAAGCAGCTCTTCAAGGCGCTCTGGGCGTTGGCTAGGGCTGCGCAGTCAATCGCATGCAGCGATAGGCGAGGTGATTGCTCGATGGGTTGGCGACTAGTTTTGTGCCGTACTTGCCCCGGTGCCGTCGTTATCTGCCGAGCACCAGAATGCGTAGGCCGCAACGACGGCATCGTAGACGGCTGCAACTACGTTATCCACGACGGCTGCGAAGTTGACTACAACGGGAATGGGGCCGGTTTTGGAATCCATCTTCTCTACTTCTGGGGTCTCGTACATGGGAACATCTCCTTAGAGTTGGGACAGGACGCTCAGGTCGCCTAGATCGTCATCGATTAGGTCGATATAGAGGTCGCCGTCCATATTGATGTCTGCAATCAACGATGAGATCTCTTCCATCTCGTCAATCGAGTGCATGCGATTGGCCAACGCGGTAATAACGGGTTTATCCCAAACGGTTGCCATTCCGGCATCGTAGTATTCCTGAAGACTGTGTTTGCGAACGTTTCCAATGATGAGAGGTATATAGGGGGATACGACGATATCGCCATTGGCGTGGATGGCCACTTGGTCAAATTGCATCTGCAGCTGGGGGAATCTGACCAAGTGGTCGATGGGGTCGCCCCACTCAAGCATGAAGTAGCCTCGATAGTCCGGATCGTATCGAAGGTCGTTGATCGTGTTGACTAGCCGACGGTATTGATTATTCGAAGGGCGAATCGTGCGGTTTCTTCGGGCTCTACCGAGGAGCATGAGCGGCTGAACTCTAAGGTCAATTCGGTCAGTTCTACCCGACGATTTCAGCTTGTCTCGAAGCATCGTGCAAACTGGTTTGAAATCGTCGACATTGAACGATGTCGGACAAAAGGCAATTGAAAGGTGCAGTGAGGCTTCGTTCAGCGTGATATCGATGGCGTCGAGCACCCGGTCGTATAATCCCGAGAGTCCTCGCATATGTTCGTGAGAATCGCGTAGGCCATCGAGGCTAAACTGTATGCCGTTTAAACCGGCGCGTTCGAGCTCATGCAAAGTATTTGAGTTTGCGAGCAGACCGTTTGACACGAGGTTGCATTTGACGCCAGATGCGCTGAGCCGCCGCAAGGACTCGATGACAAGGAGTGGACTTGAGTGATGGCGATGTCGGACGTTATAGTTCCAATGGTGGGGTCATGCCTGCTGCTGGTGTTCGGAATAATGATGTATCGAGGCAAGCTCACGGGATTGCTTGCTGGAATGTCATCGCTATCGGGAGGGCGTTTAGAGGAGGAAAAGCGGACGGCCGAGTCTCTAGGCACAAACCGAGCGGTGGGGGCGGTTATAGTTTTCTCCGCAATATGTCTCCTTTTTTCGTCCCTTTTTCCGGACAAAAGGGCGATTTTCGGTCTGATGGTGGCTGCCGTAATAATCGCCGCACTTGCCTATGTAAATAGGGAGTCTATTCGTATGTATATCAAGGCGAAACGGAATCCTGGGCATCGCAACCCGCGATAGTGTTTTGCGAGGATTAACAATAAGGAGTGTATGGGAGCGATTAAGCGGCGAACTAATTCAGTTTTGGATAAAAGGTCGCTTGATGGGGGCTGGCATGTTTAAGAAGACGGTTAACGAGTTATTTCGCTGTAAAGGGTCGCGGCTTTTCGTGATTCTCATGTCGGTGAATTATGCTCTCTCGTGCGTCATGCCCGCCTTAAACGGTGGGTTTGTAGATTTTCTCGTGACGAATAGGGATCCATCTCGCGTCGTATGATTTGCAGCCTTTGTTGCCAGCGTAGGGATATCGGCATCCTTCATGTCGTATGCGATGGGCGTGAACGTATCGCGCGTCATTTTGGAGATGACTACGAGACTGATGGGGGCCACGTGTGAGTCGTTTGAACGAGGGCCCTTGGAAAAGGGGGAGCAGGCGGATTCATCCTATACAACGCAGAGGGTGTATGCGGATTCGAATGCGGTGTCATCGTTTGTCGTGAACAACTTCCTGACAATCGGGCTTAACATCGTTCTGATTGTGTTTATTTTCATCATTCTGTTTTCAATTAACCCGGTGTTTCTGGCGTTAAGTACATGTTCGCTTGGGGCATACTTCATTTTATTTAGGGTGTTGAAAAAGCCGCTGTACAACAGTTCGCTTGCGAACAAAGAGGGGTTGAGCAAGCTGTTCGCATCCGTGAGCGGCGAGCTGTCGCAGTTGTTTGACATTAAGTGCGATGGGGCATATGACCAGAGTGCCCGTACGCTCAAGGGGATATTCGAGGGGTACTACCCGATTTACATGAAAGCAAGTAGGGTCTCGAATCTGGCCACCTCGAGCGACGGCCTGATCTCATCTGTGTTCCGGGGAGCGTTGCTTGTGATCTCCGGAATGGAAATATTAAGCGGAAGAATGAGCATTGGCGAGTTCACAATGGTGAACTCGTATTACTCGATGGCGTTCGGATGCTTCAAATATTATTTGAATTATTTCAAATCATATCAGGACGCGAGGGCCTCGTTCGACCGATTGGAGGCTCTGTCGGAAGGCGCCGAGGACCGCGGCACCATCTCGGTTGGGCACGTGGAGAGCATATCGTTGTCCAACATCGCGTACCGATATGCGGGAAAGCCCTACTTGTACCGCGATCTCTCCGTGGAGGTCGAGAGGGGGAAAACCTATGCCATTACCGGGCCGAACGGATGCGGCAAAAGCACGTTTCTGAAGGTGCTTCTTGGACTATATTCTGCTGGGGGGCATCGGACTTTGGGGTCGGTGCCATATGAAGAGCTCGATATGGAGACGATCCGACATGACCTGTTTGCGGTGTGCCCGCAAAAGCTCTTTATTCCGAATGAAACGGTGGAACACTATCTTGAGAGGGCATCGATTCGGGGAACGGGCGAGCATCTCTGCGAGCTTGTGCCGAGTTTCTGCCGAACCGTCGAATCGTTAAAAGGTAAGAATTGTAGGGACCTTTCTGGTGGAGAGTATCGGAAGCTAAGGATAATCTCAGCACTTTGCAGGCAACCGGAAGTGCTTGTGTTTGACGAGCCGACGAATGATTTAGACGAAGAAAGCCGTCGGGAGTTCACGGAGTATGTCTCTCGAAACCCCTTTAATCAGCTAATTCTTGTTGTAAGCCACGATCAGGATTTGATTTTGGCATGCGATAAGAAACTGGATTTGAATTTCGACTCGAAAGATGGGCAATGCTGATGAGAAACGCTTGGAGTTCGGGATTGCGCGGCGTGAAGCGACCCTCTTCTTATCGAGTTCGTTACAATGTAGGAAAAACAGTAAGTAAGAAGACCTCTGATTGCTTTAGGAGGAGCTGTGGTGAATAGCGCCCAGAAGATCGATAAGTCCATCCAGAAGATGATGACTCTCGGAAGAAGGCTTGGGATTCTGTTTACGGCGCTGTTTATAGCGGTGTGTTGCTGTTCGGTGGTGGTGGTTATTTCCATTGGGCTTATGGCTGCTCAAGGAAACCTATATGATCCATCAAAGACGGTTTCCGTAGTGGTTCCTTTGATGTATCTTCTGATTTCCGGAGGGGCCACATGGACCCTGCGGGGAATCAGCATGGACATGGCTCATGGCGAATCGCCCTTTACCCTTTCGCATGCTCGAAGAATCTCGATTATCGGGTGGCTGTTTGTTGCAGCGGCAATAGGTGACCTCTTGTTTTCTCCGGGGTTTCTTTCGATAGTGATTGGCCCCTTCGACTTGCTGGGGAACGCCTATTCGATGTTTGAAAACCTGGCCCTGCCCATAGATATTGGTGCTGTGCTGGGGGCCGTTTGCTGCTTCTCGATTTCTGCGATATGGCGCTACGGAGCTCTGCTTCAAGACCAGACCGAGGATTTGGTGTGAGGGGCGGCATGGACTATCTGATTATTGAGCTTGAAAGCTTATTGCTTCGACGCGGAAAGACGAGTACGGATATCATTCGGGCGACCGGGCACACACCGGCAAGTATCTCAAAAATACGAAATGGCAAGGTGAAGGCAATTAGGTTAAAGACATTGCTGGATATTTGCGTAGAGCTTGATTGCCAGCCTGGCGATCTTATTAAGCGCGTCAACGAAAGAGAACTTGAGGAACTGGCGACGCGGCGCGCCCGCAACGCGCTGAGCAGGGCGACCGCGACGGGTGATGACCCGGTCCTGGAGTCAGATCATGTTTACGTGGTCGATCTTAGAGACGACTGAGGCTGGAGAATAAAAAAGTATTGAGCAGGTGCAGCCCGTGAAAACAACGGTTTTCACGGGCTGTTCATTCAACGTCCTGCAGTGGCCTGTATTTCTCGCCGCGTCACTGGGGAACGAGAGAGTCATTTCCTGTGCTGGATGCAGGGGGGTGCTTACCTTGTGTAATATATAAATAAGCTTATATTGAAATATGATACATATCGAATTAGAATAACATTATCAATTCGGTATGCAAGGAAAGGAGGGAGAGATGGATTGGATTAACGAGCCGGAGGAAGGCGTTGCACCCGCGTGCGGCAACTGCTTCTTCTACGCGCACGGGGGATGCACGAAGAGGTGCCCCAATCAGTCCTGCACGTTCCGTTTCTAGGGGGCAGAGATGAACTGGCTTTCTGCCGCGAAAGGAGGGGAATGAAATGGAATGGATTACCGAGCCGTCAGCCGGGGCTGAGCCCATGTGCAACAATTGCTTCTTTTACGCGCACGGCAGCTGCAGCACCAAGTGTTCTTCACAGGAGTGCACTATCCGCTTTTAGCGGATAGTGCACGCCGTACGGCGTGCACAGACTGTTCAAAGATATTTTGGCCAGCAGCGCCTGAGGGGCGATGTGGCATTGCAATATGGGGGGCGAACCGACGTTACCTATAACCCCGCACAATTGCCATGTCGTCCCTTTTTATTGACGGGGAGGATGTCGTCCATGCGGGAAGTCCCAGTTGAATTGCGTGCCATATCCAAGAGATATGGTGGGTTTGAAGCGGTTAAATCAGTCTCGTTCTCTTTAATGGAAGGCGAGCTGTGTGCACTCATTGGGGAGAATGGTGCCGGCAAGAGCACGTTAATTCGATTGATCACGGGGCTTTCGGAGCCATCGTCAGGAACGATCTCGATGTTTGGGCAAACCGGGAGACGTGAAATACGGAGCTGCAGGGAAAGGCTGGGTTATATGCCCGACCTCAATGCTTCGTATCCTAATCTGACCGCGCGAGACAACTTGGTCGTTCGCTGTATTGAGTGGGGGCTTCCCACCGATCGTTCCATCGACGGTGTGTTATCAACCGTCGGTTTGGGGGAGGCCGGCGGGAAGAAAGTGAAGAACTTCTCAATGGGAATGAGGAGGCGTCTCGATCTGGCCATAGCGTTGCTGGGCGATCCGGAGCTGTTGATCCTGGACGAGCCGACAAACGGCCTGGATCCGATGGGGATAGTCGAAGTAAGAAAAATCCTTACGCATCTTAACAAAGATCAAGGTAAAACGATTCTCGTATCCAGCCACAATCTTGAGGAGATGCACAAGCTGGCAACTGATTACCTCTTCATAAGTCATGGTCGCCTCATTCGAAGGATGACCGCACCTCAGCTGGAAAAGTCATGCCGCGGTGGTTTCGTGTTGCATGTGGACGATCTGGAGCGAACGAGATTGGTTCTCGGAGATGAGACCTCACATTCTTTTCTGCCGGACGGCAGCGTCCTTATGCGCTATGAGGAGAAAAAGGAAGGGCGGGGCATTGCAATCGAAGCGCTCTCGACCGCAGGTGTGAGGGTTGCGGAGGCGTATTCTCATAGGAAGAGCCTTGAGGAGTTTTATTCGGAGCTCATCGGTCGAGAGAGCGAGCTGTGATGAAACGCGAGTTCATCTCAGCTTTTCGGAGCGAGGTATGGTTGCTCGCCAGGCACCCGGCGACCGCTCTGATGATTGCGCTTGCGGCTGTGCTGTATGTGGTTGCGGCTGCGACTTCGTCTGAGGTGCTGATCATGGTCGCCGGTGATGACCCGTATACGCTTGGAGGGGCTATAGGTTTTATTGGAAACCTAGTGGATGCAGGGGACGTTTTGGGCTCTGTTGCCCGGACGTCTTTTGCGTCTACAGTGGCCTGGATTCCGATGACGATTCTCTACGCGGTTTACGCTACGTCGAGAGACTTTGAATCCGTGGCTTACGCCGTATCGAGATCGCGAGGGGTGTCGCAGGCGGCGATTGTGATCACGAAGCTGTTGGTGAACTGCACTCTGGTCGGTGCCGTGTATCTTCTTTCTACGACTGCGCTGTATTTAACCAAGATGGCCCAATGGGACGTTGGGGCCTCGTGCTCAGGGTTTGCCCAATTTGTATCGATTGCGCTGATGATCGCGCTGCTGCTCATTTCGATGTACGCCGCTACCTTCGCCCTGTATTTGCTCACGAGGAGTGTGGTGGCGAGCAGCGTCGTTGCAATAGCGGTTTCGACATTTGTGATGGTGTGGTTCCCAAGTACATACGGAAGCGGTCGGCCCAGCTTGCTGCTCATGCTCTCGCCCGTGTATTACCTGATGAACCTGTGTTCCCTGAGTATGCAGAATGTTGGTGTAATTCAGGTTTTGCTGTATGCGGGCGGCACTGTGCTTGTGTCGGTTGGAGTTGCGCTCGTCTCGCTATTTGTAAGGACGGCGGTTCGATGAATCTTGGGATGTCGGTCAGGGCGGAACTGTTCCGCGCAAGGAGAATGAAACTCGCCGTGATAATAGCGCTGATGTATTTGGGCATCGCGGGGATTTATGTGTTTGCCGGGTCCGGCGCATGGGTCTCCGCAGGGGGAGAGGGCCAGTTCTTTGGCTTTTCCGCCGATCCGGGCTATCTTTTCTCGATAGGGGTTGGGCCAACGGGTATCTCTTCCTGGCTAAGTGTCGTCTCCATGGCGCATACGGTGTTCTTCCCAATCGTCTCTGTTGTTGTGGCGGGGACGCTATTCGGTGATGCGACGAGCGTGTCGGCAAGGGGAGTTTCGATTGCTCGGGGCTTCCGCAGCTGGCAGCTGTTTGCGGCAAAGACATTGGCTTGCGAAGTGTATACGCTGTGCCCCTACATCGTGTTTACTCTCGGTGTCGCTGCGGTCTTTGCCGTGTGCTCCGGAAGCGGTCTAGACAGCCTTACGGTTGGTAATGTGACCTCGGCACTCCTGTCGAATATCGTTATAGACGCCGCTTATACGCTGATGGTTGCGGTTGCATATGAGGTGTTCAGGATCAGATCTCTTGTGTCGGGAGCCTTGCTGGTCGCAACGTTCGCGGGCCTTGTTATCGCGATGAGTTTCCCAACCGTTTTACCCCCGGTTCACATGGCTTATTGGATGAGGGCGTGCGGGGCTGCCGGCGGGACGGTCCTGATGGCTGCATGCGGCCATGCGGTCATCGTGTCGCTCGCATGTCTATTGCTGCTTTCGTGCAGTTTTTATCGAAGAAGGTAGTGCGCTGGCGTATGCGCAGCGTCTGAGGGTCGATATGGATTTGATTGGAAATGGAGATGGTGCGAAGCGAAACTGTCGCAATTTAATGTGGTGCATGAACATAACGGAAGTCTTCTTATCATGAATGCGCGAACCGGCGGCATCCTGTCGTTAAATCCGGAATACGCGCAGAAATTCAAAAGGATTCAAGAAGGGGACGTTCGGGATGCCGATGATCTTGTCGCGGAGCTGATAAGGGGAGGCATCCTAGTCAATGAGGAGAGGGACGAGCTTGGGGAGATCAGGTTGCAAAGTCGCGCCGCGCGCTTTGCGAATACTGCTCTGTCCCTTACCATTGCGCCAACGATGGCTTGCAACTTTTGCTGTCCCTACTGCTATGAAAAGGGACAGGCGTACACGACGATGGGCGAGGAGGTTTTGACACAGCTCTCCAAGTTCGTGAAAGATTACTATCCTGGTATCGCAAGTCTCTCAGTTGGATGGTACGGCGGCGAGCCTCTGCTCGGAATGAAGATGATCGAACGGATTACGTCGGATCTGAAAGATGTCGTGGGGCCAACGTGTGAATATTCCGCATCGATAGTGACAAATGGCTATCTGCTGACGCCTGATGTTGCAAGGAGGCTCGCGGCATGTGGTGTGACGAGCGCGCAAGTGACTATAGATGGATCGAAGTCGGATCACGATTCGAGAAGGATTCTTCACGACGGAAGCCCTACATACGAACGTATTCTCAAGAACGTCAAAGAGTGTGCCGACATCATCGATATTTCGATAAGGAGCAACGTCGACAAGACCAACATCGAGGCCGCTCAAGAGCTATTGGATTATCTCGAGCTAAATGGCCTGATGAATAAGGTTCACTTCTATTTAGCCCCTGTTGACGATATCAATCAGGTATGTGCGAACGACAGCCACTGCTTTACTGTAAAAGAGTTCTCGTATGAGGAGACTGAGTTTTATAAAAGGGCAATTGCGCGGGGCTTCAAAGTTCAACCTTTTGGTGGGACGAATTTCGGGATATGTTGCGCCGTTGGAATCAACTCGTACGTGGTTGATCCCGTCGGAGATTTGTATAAGTGCTGGGATGACATTGGAATGAAGGAGCGGAGGGTCGGAACTATTTTCGAGCCGCCAATGTTGAGCAAGAACATGATTAACTGGATGGCATATGAGCCGGATGACCCGGAATGCCAAGAGTGCTTTGCTTTTCCCATGTGCATGGGAGGGTGCCCCAACCACGCCTTAAACGGTGAGGGGAAACGTTGCGTTTCCTTCCGGTATGATGCCGAGCAAAAAATGCTGCTCTCCCAGATGATGAATACGGCAAAACGGGGTGCGGGGCAAAATGAGGCTGATGCTTAATCTCTGTAGAAAATATATACTGGGCGGTCGATTCTACGCCTATCTTGTCGTAACAGTTTTGGTCGGGCTGCTTGCGCTTGCGGGTCCCTTTCTTACCGGCATAGTGGTAAACCGATTGGCGATGCCGGCCAGCGCCGATCTTGCCGCCGTTCTCGTTTGTTGCCTTATTTTGGTTGCGGTCCAAGCGGTTCGAGCGGGACTAGTGTATTGCTCAGAGATGCTGTACATCAACCTTCAGTCGCATGCGGGGTTCGGCTTAAATGCGGATACGCTTGAGCACGTGAAGCACCTTCCCCAGGCATTCTTCGAGGGCTTCAACGCGTCGTATTATAACCAGCAAATCAATCACGACGCTAATGACCTTGTCATCTTCGTAATCAACTCGGTTGTGGGGGTTTCAAGCAACGTTATCACCCTTTTGTCCGCCCTGTTTGTTCTCGGTAGCCTGAATATCAAGTTGAGTGTGGTCTGCCTTGTTCTTGCGGCAGCGAGTGCCGCTTTTTATGCGGTTTCACGCGCAAGGCTGTTTGAGAGAAGTTTTGACGTACAAGAGCAGAGCGCGAGGTTTTTTTCCTGTCTACAAGATCAGTTGGAGAAAGTTGATTTCATCCGCAAACATGCTTTGTTCGATAGGTCCCGCGCTGTACTGGTCGAAGCTTTTAATGGGCTCTATCCAACGATGAGAGCAAATCAGGAAGTAGGGTCTAGATTTACCTTTGGCAACGCGTTGGTCGCTTCCGCCGCTCAAGGATGTCTTCTTGCTGTGGGCGCGGTTGAAGTGATGGGCGGGAGACTGTTGCCTGGTTTTCTCGTGACTGCTGTTGGATATTATTCGAACTTAAGCTCAGCGGTACAGTATTTGTTGGGCTGGGGAAGGGATTACCAGACTAATCGCGTATGCTATGAGCGGCTGAAAAGAATTTGGGATGTCCCGGTGGAAGCGAATGGCAAATTGGCGCTTGGTCCGATTGAGGAAATCCGTCTAGAGAACATCAAGCTACGTTATCCAGGGGCGGAAAGGGTCGCGTTAAGCATTGAGGGGCTCGCGTTTTCCAGGGGTCGGCTATATGGAATCTCGGGGCCGAATGGTTCGGGGAAGAGCTCGCTGCTGTCAGTGATATTGGGGCTATATCCAGATGACACAGAAGGGGCCGTTCGCTACAACGGGGTGTCACAGCGTTGCATCGATCGATATGCATTGCGGCGGTGTCGAGTCAGCATTACGGAGCAAGAACCCCCTATCGTTGAGGGGACGATTCTCGATAATCTTACGCTGCTTTCTGATGATTACGAGATGGATAAGCTGAATCGGATGCTTGTCATATTGGGGCTAGACGAAATGGTTGCTTCTGTGGAGAACGGGGCAACGGCGATGCTTGACGGCGGGAAAGGAGGGGTGTCCGGCGGCGAGAAGCAAAAGATTGCAATTGTGAGACAGCTGTTGAAATCGCCGGACGTTATGCTTTTTGATGAACCGACCTCAGCACTTGATGCGAAGAGTCGAGGCGCGCTGATCAAATTGCTTCATGAAATTAAGAGAGACCATATTGTAATCGTTGTCACTCATGACGAGGAGATGCTTGCCGCCTGTGACGAGGTCATTTCGACGGCTGGATGATTATCGGATTGTGGCGTTGAAGACCAAGAAACTTGAAATGGCGTGGGCTCTGGGTAGGTCTCCACGGGTACGCCGTCGGTGCTGTACTCGACCGCCCGGCAAGAAGGTTTTATAGCGTGTTTCCCCAGAGAGGTCCCTTTGTCCGGTAGTGGCGAGGGGAGCCTCTCTTTTGCTCACCTCTTGCGGCGGAGGGGGACACCATGCGCCTATGCAGGACAAACTGCGCGTTCTTGTCGAATGATGGGCTATGTGTAGAGATGATGGTCTCGGGTAGAGGCCGTGTCGCGCTCGGCTGCGATGAGCCAGGCAATTCAATCTTCATCCGGGAGGGCCTTGGCAAGACAAGCAGGGCGAAGACCTTGGCGACGTTCGGGAGCCGTGTGGCGCCCGGCTCCACGCTCATCCACGACATGAAGCCGGGCGCCACACGGCTCCCGTCAACAATCTGTCACTGAAGAGCCAGCACTACAACGCGAAGCTGCTCAAGGGCGTTCCCGACGGCCAGAACCCGCTGGGGCCCGTGAACCGGATGCGCTACTTCATGCAGTGCTTCCTGAGGGCTCATCCCGGCTCCAACCGGGACGACATGCGGGGCTGTGGCTATGAGTCCGCCCGAGGACAAGCTTGAGAAGGTCGCGATGGTGCTCGATCGGGCAATGCGATACCCGAAAACGCTCAGGTTCAGGCAGTTCTATGCAAGAAAGCCCAGTTCAGATGAGTTCGACGAGCAATATTTATCAACACAGTGCAAGGGGGGATTATATTTGTATTTCATCCGTGTTGAGCTTCACACGGTGCGCGACTCATCGCAAACTGGCGGGCGCAGCGGAAAGAAAACCGACTGCAGACGAACGATCGATATCGGGAGCAAATAGCCACCGGATGCTTTTCGGTCTCCTACGCGTCGACCTCCGCGATTTCTTCTGCGTCTCGCCAAGTTGAAAGGAGCGATGTCGAAAACTCCTTTTCGGTTAGCGTCAAGACATCCTTCACGCAAAAACCTTTCAATTTGTCAGGAAGCCCAAAACGCGCTTTTTTCCTAATCGAGCTGGCAACCCGCTTCAACGCGGTCTTGTTCTTGTCCTCGTTGTATACCAAAACAAAGACGCAGTGCTCGCGAAACCATCTCGTCCTCTTTCCCCACAGGTCCGAGCAGATCAAAACGCTGTCCTTGCACTTCTCGATGAGGGCGTCCCTTTGGCCAAGATTGATACCAAGCTCTTCGTCATCCTTGGGATTGAGCCTCTTCCCCAGCGTCTCCTTCAGACTGCCGTTTTTAAATTCGACTAGATATAACGTTTCCCGATCGCAATACAGCGCATCGGCGGAGCGCGGGAGTTGCATCCACCTATTGACCTTCTTGCAGTAGCATTCTTTAACAGAGTCAAAATTGACAACAGGCAAATCGTCATCCACAAGAGAGACGCTCCCGTCTCTGGATGTTTTGGAGATGGTCGACGTGCAGTCCCTTAGGATACAGGTCCTGCAACGGGAGCAACCATCGCTGCCATCTGGCACCGCGGGAGAGTTCGGATGAGGGCAGGAGGCGCACAGGTCGCTACTCAAGGCCGTACTCCTCCCTCTCAAGCGTATCAAAAGGAGCCGCCAGCTTCTCGTAGGCGACCTCAGTCGAGCCGGTTATATCGGCAAAGCGAGAGCGTCCATCAGTGCAGGTCTCCGCAAGATAATATGAGCACAATCCATCAACAGCGTGCTTCTTAGAATACACTTCGATCGCATTCAGGAAATATGGACTATGGGTGCTCATTAAGACGTGCATCCCGAGCTCTTTCTGGAGCAGCACGATTATCTCGGCGAAGGCCAGCTGCCATGCAGGATGAAGATGAATCTCGGGTTCATCGAGGATAATAGTCCCTCCGGCATCTAGCGCGCCGGACTTCAAGAGCACCTTCATGATGGCGAACGTCTTCAAGCCAGCAGAAAGGTTCCCAGGCTCCAACCCCCGAGCGAAGCCCTCTTCGAGATACGTAAGGTGACCGCGACTTTCGCTCCTCTCGAAATGCCCCGGACATAAGGAGGAAACCTTGTCCATGAGAACCTTCAGGTGTCGCTCCTTCGCGATCTCTTCGAACAGCGAGGACTCGCTGTCATCGTTACGGATGGTCGCCTGAATCAAATCTTGCCGCAGCTCCTCCTGGTGTCCAAGGAGGGGCTTGAACCGAAAAGCGGGGCCGTAGGGTCCTCCGAGAGAATCGATCAGGAACGGGTCGTCCAGATAATGCGCCCTGAATCGCAAAACCCTCCTATCGTGCACCTCCGCCACCTCGTCACTTGCAACCGAGAAAACCGTAGATGCGTCCTTTATCTGGAGTTCGACCTTCCCGGGCTCTTCGCCGAAAACCGAATTGATCTGGCCGTTGAACTCGCTTCGGAACCTGTTTGTCGCAATCGCACGAAATACCTCATCATCGGAGATATCCATGATCTCGATAATCTGATCGGCAACTCCTGCTACGCCATTTGTGAAATCGGATTCGATCTCACGGGAGATCTCCTCCCCGTAATACTCCTTTATCTCATCAATAAGCTCGTCCCTCGTGCACTCGCCCGAAAAAACCCTGTCGATGAAACTATTCATTCTTCCAGCAGTTCGCCTGTGGCGAGACGTGGAGTCGAGAGGGCTTCCCACATATGCCTTCCTGATGGCGCGCTCAACACTATTGCGCCTCATGCGGTCGATTTTGTTCTCCGAATCGGACATGCTGTTGAAGGCCGCATAAAGCGCTTTTCCAACCGTGCTTTTCCCCGTCCCGTTCTCCCCGGCGATCACGGCAATACCATTAATCTCGATATCGGCCTCAGCGACCCTGCCGATGTTTTTCATCTTGATTTTCAATGCATATCACCAGCTCTAAACTCGCGAGACTCAATAGCTCGATTATCGCACAGAGAGATCGACTTCTCGAGGACTCCCTAAATGGAACGCGCGGTGAGGACATGGCTCGCCGCCGTCCGCTTCGCGTTCGCGCGGGGGAAGGTGACGACCAGGGACCTCTCCGGGCTCATCGAGAGGAGCGCCAGATTCTCCTCGTCCATTTGAACTGTATCGTATTCAAGGACACTTGACTTAGAGGAATGGCGTTGAGCGGCGATAATCGTTTCAGCGCCAAAAAGAAAGGAGTGTCAGTCATGGCAGACGGGCCCTCCTACACAGCGGGGTACCGCGCCGAGGCCGCAGACTTCGCCGCCGCGTCGGGGAAGCCCATCGCCCAAGTGGCAGCCGACCTCGGCATCAACGAGAAGACCCTGGGAAGATGGGTGACGGTCAGGAAGAAGGAGCTGACCAACCACCCGGTCGCGGCGGCCGCAAGTGCATGCGCGAGCTCGAGCCCGAGAACGAGCTCCTAAAAGGCCCCGACCTCACATTGGAGGCCGGGGCCCGTAGATTTTGGAATATGCCTAGAAATCTACCGCGGTTGAGTGCTACTCGGCGTCGGCGAAGCCGTTGGGGTTGTGGCTCTGCCAGTTCCAGCTATCGCGGCACATGTCCGCGATGTCGTACTGGGCCTTCCAGCCCATCATGCGCTCGGCCTTGGAGGCATCGCACCAGTTGGCAGCGATGTCGCCGGCGCGGCGCTCGCGGATCACGTAGGGCAGCTCCTTGCCACAAGCCTTGGAGAAGGCGGCGACGACCTCGAGTACCGAGGTGCCGGTGCCGGTGCCCAAGTTAAAGATCTCGACGCCGGTCTTGCCGTTCATCCAGTTAAGGGCGGCCACGTGACCAGATGCCAGATCGCACACGTGGATGTAATCGCGCACGCCGGTGCCGTCGGGGGTGGGGTAGTCGTTGCCAAAGACCTGAACGGCCTCGAGCTTGCCCACGGCGACCTGGGCGACATAGGGCACCAGGTTGTTGGGGATGCCCTTGGGATCCTCGCCGATCAGGCCCGACGGATGGGCGCCGATGGGATTGAAATAACGGAGTAACACGACGTCCCACTCGGGGTCGGCGGTGTGGACGTCCATAAGGATCTGCTCGATCATCCACTTGGTCCAACCATAGGGGTTGGTCGCGGGCTTCTTAGGATCCTCCTCGGTGACGGGCGGGTTGTCCGGGTCGCCGTAGACGGTCGAGGAGCTCGAGAAGATGATGGACTTGCAGCCATGGTTGCGCATGACGTCGATGAGCACCAGGGTGTTCTCGATGTTGTTGTGGTAGTACTCGACGGGCTTGCTCACCGACTCGCCGACGGCCTTAAAGCCGGCAAAGTGGATGACGCGGTCGATCTGATGGGTATCGAAGATCTTGTTCATCGCATCGCGGTCGAGCACGTTGGCCTCGTAGAAGGTGAGGTTCTTGGCGGCCTCGTCGCCCACGATGGTCTTGACGCGGTCGACGGCGACGGCGCTGGAGTTGGAGAGATCATCGACGATGACGACCTGGTAGCCACCCTCGAGCAGCTGAACGACGGTGTGCGAGCCGATAAAGCCGGCGCCACCGGTAACGAGGACACAGGTGTCTTTGGGGTCGAGTGCTTTGGACATGTAGTCTCCTATCGAATCAGGAACACTTCTTCAGGGGAGTATAGCGCAGGCAGGGACGCCCAAATCGTGCGCTGTAGGAAAAGCAGAGGATTGTGCTAACGTGCTCATAGAAGAGTTTGCGTACGCATAACCTGATCTTTGGCATTTGCTTACGAGCCGCTGACCTTGCAGTTTCCTGCCGTTCGTGGAAATCGTTGGGACGCGCCATATGTACGCTAATATGTATGAGTTGAGCGACATATAAATAAGCATGTAACGGAGTACATATGTCACCAAACAGCGATTCCATCCTTTCCCAGGAGCTCTCGCGCCGCACTGCCCTCAAGGCCCTGTTCGGCGCCGCTTCTGCGGCAGTTCTTTTTGGCCTGCCCGCTCGCGCCCATGCGGCGGAGGCTTCCAAAGAAACCACCGATAAACTGAATGCCGCCCAGGCCCAGCTCGACGAGGTTCAGGCCCAGCTCGACAGCATCGCAAATGAGTATGCGGCGCTGGCCAACAAGAATGCCCAGACCCTCAACGACATCGAGAATGTCCAGGGCAAGATTGACGACACGCAGGCCCAGATCGATGAAAAGAAGGCCGAGCTCAAGAAGAAGCGCAACGACCTTTCCGATCGCGTGGCCGCCAGCTACAAGTCCGGCGGCACGAACATCCTGTCGCTGCTGCTGGCCTCTGGCTCGTTTGAGGAACTCGTCGCCAACGCGCATTACGTTGAGAAGATCAACAAGAGCGACCGCGACGCCATCGAGGACATTCAGACCATCCAGGAAGAGCTCGATGCGCAAAAGACCGAGCTCGAGTCGCAGAAGGCCGACTTAGAGAAGCTCAAGGACCAGCAGACTGCCCAGATGCAGGACATGCAGGCCAAGCAGCAAGAAGTCCAGACCGTGCTGAACGGTCTTTCCGACGACGTCAAGGAGCTCATGGCTCAGCGCGATTCCGAGATCCTCGCTGCCGCCCAGGCTGAGGAGGCCGCTAGGAAGGCTGCCGCTGCCGCGGCTGCCGCGAACAAGAACAATTCCTACTCGGGTGGTGGATCGTACGCGCCCGGAACTCCGCAGCAGAATGCCGGCTCGGGCAAGCAGCAGGCTGTCGTCAACGCGTGCTACTCCACGCCTTCGCCGGGTCAGAACTGGTGCGCGGCGTGGGTCACCAATGTCTTCCGTAACGCCGGCGTTGGCTACTTTGGAGGCAATGCGTGCGACATGTTTAACGCCTGGTGCTATAGCTCCGACCGCTCGGCGCTGCAGGTGGGCATGATCGTGGCCGACTCATCGCATAGCGGCACGGGTGCTCCGGGCCTTATCTACGGTCATGTGGGTATCTACGTTGGCGGCGGCATCGTTATGAGCAACGAGGGTGCCATTACGTCTAAGTCGCTCGATTCGTTTATTAGCTTCTATGGCACTGGCTCTGGCGTGCGTTGGGGCTGGCTTGGCGGTATTGCGCTGTCGTAGCTGCGGTTTGAAGTAAGTTGGTCCGGGACCGCGGGCGAGGCATAAGGTTGCCTGCTCTACAGTCCTGCGCAAGACGAAGGCCACATTAAGTGGCCTTCTTTGCGTGCGGAACTCGCGACCAACCTTATGCCTCGCCCGCGGTCCCGGACCTTCCGGGTTCGGGGCGCGACACACCGGACTGGGTTATCTGAATAAATATGGCGAAGGCCCCGAAAGGGGCCTTCTTTGTTAAAGGAATTCGCCTACTCGGTGGACTTCGGGTTCTAGGTCTACGTTGAATTGGTCTTTGACGGTTGCCTGGATGTGGCGGATGAGTTCGTCGACATCGGCGGCGGTGGCGTGGTCGGCGTTGACGATGAAGCCGCAGTGCTTCTCGCTCACCTGCGCGCCGCCAACGGCGTGTCCTCGCAGGCCGGCATCCATGATGAGTTTGCCGGCAAAGTAACCCTCGGGGCGCTTGAAAGTGGAGCCGGCACTCGGCATGTCGAGCGGCTGCTTGTCCTCGCGGCGCTGGCGGTAGTCGTCCATGTCGGCCTTGATCATCGCGGCGTTGCCCGGGGCGAGATTGAAGGTGGCCGAAAGCACGATAAAGCCGTCATCGGCGATGCGGCTCTTTCGATAATCCAGGTTGAGCTCGTCGACATCGAACTCGATGATATTGCCGCTGCCGCGGGTGCCGTCGTCGAGCTGGCGAGCGGGTTTGTAGACGCGCACGGACTCCAGCACATCGGCCATGCAGGCACCGTAGGCACCGGCGTTCATGTAGCAGGCGCCGCCGACCGATCCGGGGATGCCCGAGATGGGCTCCATGCCGGTGAGACCGGCCTCGGCTGCCGCCGCGGCGACATCGGAAAGCAAGGCGCCGGCCGCCGCCGTGACGTGCGTGCCGTCGACCGTAATGTCGGAGAGGCCTTCGCCCAGCGCCACGACGACGCCACGGATGCCCTTGTCGCCGACGAGCAGGTCGGAGCCGTTGCCCACGATGGTAAGCGGCAGGTCGCAGCGATAGCAGGTATCGAGCGTGGCGACGAGGCCCTGCTCAGTATCGGGCGTGACAAAGACGTCGGCCGGGCCGCCGATCTTAAACGTGGTGTGCTCGCGCATGGGCTCGCTCATGAGTACGTTGTCCTCGCCGGCAACGCCGGCGAGCGCGCAAAGCAGGTCCTCGTTAAAAAAGTCGTTCTCGTGCATACGAATATCCGCCTTTTGGTGGTTGTTGTCATCAATCGATTGCAATATACCCCACCTGGACGGATTTGGTGCGCTGACGGCGATAAAACAGCCGTCCACCGGATTGGTAAAGTGTTTATCACCGAGGTAGATGGGCAGTCGCTATACTTTCAAGAGATTGCGCGTAAACCCGGAAGGAGCGAGATGGCCAACAAAGTCACCCTCAAGCAGATCGCCCAGGAGGTGGGGCTTTCCCCTTCGTCGGTTTCGCTTGTACTCAATAATCGGCCCTGTCGCATCTCGGAAGAAAACCGCAAGCGCATCAAGGAGGTCGCGGCGCGCAACCACTATGTTCCTAACCAGATCGCGCGCAGCCTGGTCATGCGCGAGTCGCGCACACTGGGCCTTATCGTTCCCAATATCGAGAGCCGCTTTTTTGCCTCGCTTGCCGGCAGCTTGGAAAAGCGCTGCCGCGAGGACGGTTACGCGCTCTTTATTACCAGCTCGGGTGGAAGCGCCGATGACGATTTGGAACTGCTGCGCCAGCTGGTGACGCGCGGCGTCGATGGTGTCTTCCTGGTGGTAGGCGACGAGTTCTCGGATGACCGTGCCCTGCGCGAAGAGGTCAGCCATCTGCCTATCCCTGCCGTGATGGTCGACCGTGCCATTGAGGGGCTCGAGTGCGACAAGGTGATGTTCGACCACGAGATGGGCGGCTACATGGCCACGCGGTATCTGATTGAGCAGGGTCATCGCCGCATCGCCTGTCTGGTTAACGCGCGTCGCTCCAATACGGGTCGCAAACGACTCGCCGGTTACGAACGCGCGCTGCGCGAGGTGGGGCTGCCCATCGACGCGCGCCTGGAGTTTGAGAGCGAATATTACATTCCGAGCGCCTACGAGGCCTCGGAGGCGGTGCTCGCAACCGACGCCACTGCCGTGTTCGCAAGCTCGGACAACATTGCCCTCGGTTTGCTCAAGCGCTTGCACGAGATGGGGAAGAGCATCCCGGGCGATATCTCGGTCGTAAGCTATGACAACTCGGCCGCCGACGTTCTCTTTGAGCCAGCGCTGACCGCGATTGAGCAAGATCCTAGTGTCCTTGCGGAGCATGCTTTTGGCTGCATGTCCAAGCGTCTTGCCGGTAGGGGCGGTAGACGTGCTGAAGAGGTCGTTCTGGAGCCGGCGCTTATCGTGAAGGGCAGTGTGCTTGACCTTACCGAATATAGTTAAGCGCACTTGTTTGTTTGCATGGATTGCATGCGGAGCGTCCGCTATTTGCCGGCGGGGCCGGGGTGCCTGCTTTGTTTTGAGAAGTTCGCGAAGCCCACCTCTCAAAACAAAGCAGGCACCCCGGCCCTCGTCCGTAAACTCTTCCGCTGGGCGAGCCATAGACGCCGCGCACCGATCTACTAAAGGATGAGCTTGAAATTGGTGCTATATTCGGCTTGAGTTGTTTAATGCTAGTACGGGAGGCTGATATGGGGCTGTTCAAGAAGAAAAACCCGCAGGATGCCTTTGATCCCGATGTGTTTACCATCACGGATACGATTTTGGACCCGCCGCGGTTTACGTTTTTGCCGGCTATCTACCAGGATGCCACGCGTCGCAAGTGGGCCGTGCATCAGCGCGGCGGCGAGCCGAAGATTTTTGACTATGCGGACGTGTTGCAGTGCGAAGTAGCCGAGGCGGGCGATCCGGAGGCCGAGGAAGTGGCCTCAAAACAGGAATTTGCCCAGCGTATCCTGGTAAATCCCGCCAAGGCGGCGAAAATAAATGCTGCCAAGCGTAATATGTGTCTTGGTATGGGCGTTGTTGTGGCGGTTCAGACGGGAAAAGACGAGGTTTCCAAATTAGAGATTCCCGTTATGACCGACGAAGTTAAACGCGATTCAAGTCTATATAAGTCGTATCGGAATGTCGCCGAGAAGATCAAGGCCGAATTTGATGCCATGGGAGGGCTGGCCTAATTTTGGCGGCATACGTTTCTGAATGAGGAGTCTGTGCAATGGCAGGCGAATCTTATGCAATTCCCCCCAAAGATCGTGCTGTTGAGGGAATTCTTTGGTATATCCAGCACCATCAGCTTGCCGGCGGTGATCGCCTACCGGCCGAGCGCGTGCTGTGCGAAGAGATTGGCGTTTCGCGTACGGCGTTGCGCGCCGGTATCACGCGGCTCATCTCGTGTGGAACGCTCGAGAGCCGACGCGGATCGGGTACGTATGTGTGTCCTCCCAAGCCGCTGAACATCTTCCAGGAAACGTATAACTTTTCCGATGCTGTGCGGACTGCCGGCCTGCACCCCTCTTCTCGTCTGGTTTCCACCGGGACCATCGAGGCGGATGAGGCGCTTGCCGACAAGCTTGGGGTGTCTGTAGGCGCTCCTTTGCTTCGCATGCAGCGCGTTCGACTTATTGAGGGCGAGCCGGCGTCAATCGAGACGGCTCACGTTAACCTGTCCCTGTGCCCATCGCTTATCGAGCACGATTTTGAGTGCGAGAGCCTTTACGATGTCCTGCTCAAAGAAGGTGGCGTGCGTGTTGAGCATGGACGTGAGCATATCTCCATCTCGCGTTTGAACGCCGAAGAGGCCGAGCTGCTCCAGCAAGAAGAGGGAACGCCGGTGTTCTATGAGAGCACGATCGAATTGGATAAGGACATGCGTTTTGTGGAGCATTGCAAGTCGGTGATTTTGCCCACAAAGTTCCGCTTTGCCGATAACGGCGAAGAGAACGGCATGAGGAGCGTGGCAGGTGAACAATGGCTGAAACAGTAGATGCCACCCCGGTCTATATGCGCATTCGACGCCGCATCGAGGAGCGTATCGAGCGCGGTATATATCCCACGGGTTCCATGATTCCGTCCGAAAAAGACCTCGCCGAGGAATTTGGTACGACACGCTTGACCATCCGAAGTGCTGTCGATGAGTTGGTTCGGCGTGGGCAGATTCGACGCGTCCGCGGAAAGGGCGCGTTTGTGGCACAGAAAGTGCCCGTTGCGTACGAGCGAACAGGAGGCTTTCGCGAATCGGTTCGTGCTTCGGGTGGCGAGCCGTCCGTCCGCATCCTCGCGCGTTCCAAGCGTTATGCGGGCCCATATTATGCCAACCTGTTTGGCATCGCCGAGGACGATTTGCTGTATTCGATTCGGCGTTTGAACTGCGTCAACGGCGACCCCGTATCGATTGAGACGGCGTTCATCCCGTGCCTGCTGTTTCCCACAATCGAAGATATTGACGTGTCGGTCTTCAGTTTGTACGAGACCTATGAGATGTTGGGCCGAAAGCCGGTCATGGCACAGGAAAAGCTCGATATCGAAGCGCTGGGCGCACGAGATGCCGGCCTGCTCGGACTGGAGCAGGGCGATTTTGCCTTGACGCTTGAGTGCGTGAGCTTCGATGCGAGCGGCCAGGCGATCGAGTACGTCAAGTCGTTTAACCGCGGTGATGCGGGTGGATATACCTATACGTACTAGCTGGTTTTTTTGCATAACGGGCTGAAAAGCTGACGGAATTTTGATTCGTTGGGTCAGCTGTATATACAACCTTACAGGGCTCAAAATCGACCGTTCGCCGAAGGGAATAAATTAATCGACAAAGAGGTATCAAAAAGCCGTAACCTGTAATCGTGATTGGTATCAAATACTAATGATTTGTTGCGAGGTGAGACGATGAAGATGCTCGATTACGTTCAACTCGCCCATGTGCGTATGGGAGAGAACCTCGAGCGTTCGTCTGAGCTGGTAGCGCAGCTCGTTGATATTTTCCAGTCCGGTTCTTTTGACGCGCTGCGCATCGTTGCTTCGGGTTCGTCGCGCCATGCCGCCGATTGCGCCCGCGATTACCTGCAAGATGCGCTGCAGATGCAAGTGTCCGTTGTGACGCCCGAGGCCTTCGTCGATTTTGAACACACCTATCCGCAGCATGCGCTCAACATCGCCGTCTCGCAGAGTGGTTATTCGACCAATACGATCGCGGCGCTCGATTACATGCGCGCACACGATATGGCTGCAGTTGCGCTCACGGCAAACGTCGAGGCACCCATCAAGGAACACGCTGACATCGTTCTTGACTACGGTGTGGGCGTCGAGTCGGTGGACTTTGTAACTCTGGGCGTCGAGGTTCTCGTTGAGTATCTGGTGCTCTTTGGTATTTACGGCGGTCAGGCGCGCGGAACGGTTGACGCCAAAGGCGTTGCCCAGCGTCTTGACGACCTGCGCGAAGCTATCCAGGCCAATGCCGTGATGTGCAAGACCGCCGAGGAATATGTCCAAGACCACATGCTCGAGCTTTCTGAGCACATGCCCGCCATGGTCGTCGGCAACGGCCCCAACTACGGCGTTGCCGAGGAGGCGGCGCTCAAGCTGAGCGAGACCATCAAGATTCCTGCCATGCATCACGAGGGCGAGGAGTTCGTTCACGGTCCCGAGATGCAGATCGTTCCGGGCTATCTGGTGTTTATCGTCGACGATCCGCAGGGGTCGGAGCGTCTTGCGAATATCGCCGATGCGCTATCGAACGTTACGACAAAAACGGTGCTGCTCACGGCCCATCCCAGGGGTAGGGCTCACGAGGTTGCGGTGCCTCAGGTGGCTCCGCTGCTCAGCGCAATTCCCAATTTGGTGTTCTTCCAGACGATTGCGGCAATGATCGCCGAGCGTCTGAAGTCATGGGACGTGCACCCGTATCTTGATGCCGTCTCCAAGCAAATGGAGGTCAAGGCAGAGGGCTACGAAGAATCAGTCAATGCGCTTAAGGCCAAAGCGGCCGAGTGTTACGGAATGTAAGCGGGTTTGATGCCCGTTGGCATGGGGGATGTGGAGACAACCCCAGAAAGGAGAGACAAATGAAGGAAACCGAGAAGATCGAGATCATGCATTTCGACCAGGAGGGCTATCTCGAGGACGGCAAGGCGCTCTACGAGACCGGCAAGAAGATGACCGCGCTCGCCGACAAGGTCGCCGACGAGGGCTACGACGCCGTGTTCCTGATGGGCGTC
>UQLC01000016.1 GCA_900541795.1 uncultured Collinsella sp.
CTGCGCAAGACGGAAAGCACATTAAGTGCTTTCCTTTGCGTGCGGAACTCGCGACAAACTTAAACAGCGGGCCGCCCGGACCGGGAATCCGATGTGCTCGTCGGGGCAACGTTACCTGCCAAAAAGGGACAGGTTTATTTTGATCGGTTTTATCTGGGGAAACGTCGCGCTCCAGCGGTAATCTGCTCTCATCTGTCGCATGGAAATCGGCGGCGTTTCCATTTAACGCAAAAGAGGCCGCTTCCCCTAGTAGGAAGCGGCCTCAGACCTTACGAATAGACGATAGTAAAGGACTCTTCCGTTTCGGTCTCTCCTGTTGACGTGTACCTCGTGCCCTCAAGCGTTACTGAGACCACTTGGTCGACATCAATCAACTTCGTTGGCACCCAGATGTCCTCTCCGCTATTGCGCGTATAAGAAAAATATAAGTTGAACGCCCCTGCGTCGTCATCTTCGATAATCTGCTCCGATCCATCCTTGTAGGTAACCGTCAACTTCTTCGTGACTGCGTCAATGCCCAAATCATCGATGTGTGTCTGGATAGAAAACGGGCTGATCTCGAGAGGCGAGTCATCGGAGCGGAGTTCCTTTGTATCGACGTACGCTCCAACGCTAAACTCGGGCGTCGATGCCTCGAACGGCTTCGCGTCCTCGCCTTCGCCCTCGGTCCACGAGATATTCCAGGTGACCGCATGTTGAAAACCTCGCTCGCGATCCAAAGAAGCAAAGTACATCGTGCCATTAATGACAGTATCGCTTGATGTGTCCTTATCAATGGTGCAGCGTGTGTCAGCCCATTCCTCGCCGAAGTTCATGTCGGGCGTGCCGATGCCTTGTTCTTCTTCACCATAGAGAACAAGTTCGCCTGTCTCTGCTGCCGGCTTGTAGTAGTTAACGCCATTTGGATTGGACAACGTAAACGTCACGGCTCCGCAGCCGTTTTGGTCAATAGCCATCTCATGGATATCGAGCGTATAGCCATTACCCTCGACGGACAGATCAACCTTCTGGACTGCGCCCTCCAGGCTTTGGGGCGCGATACCGTCACCAAACTCTCTGGTGTAGGTATATTGAGTCCCCGATGAGCCACCGTTGGTCCAGGTAATGGAATCCCCGTTGCCGTGGTTTCCCCAGGCTGAGGCAAAATAGCCGGAATTGACAACGGCGTAGGCGACCCCTCCAGTCGCCAAAACTCCGGCAAGACATCCGATTACGGCAACATAGAGAGGCTTCGCGTGGCCCTTTCGATGAAGCGGCTCACCCGCAGCGGTATTTAGGACGCGATCTGCAAGGTCGCTATCGGCTTGGATGGACTCGAAGGCCTGCTTGATTTGATTGGATTTCACGGTCGCCCTCCTCTAAGATGAATTTGAGCTTCGATCGACCGCGAGCTAAACGCGTTCGAACGGTCGCGGCTGGTACATGCATCAACTCGGCAATCTCTGAGGTCGAAAAGCCCAGGTAGTAATAGAGCACGATGGGAACGCGGAATCGCTCCGGAAGTCGCATAACGTCTGACAGGACCGCCTTGGTCTCATCCTGCGCCGCCGAAAGCGAATCGGCCAGATTCTCAATATCCTCCACACGCCTCCATGGCTTTCGAAAGAGCGATTTGCATTCATTGATCGTGACCCGGACAAGCCAGCGGCGAAGATGTTCCCAACTTTCAAAGTGCCCATCGCTTTTAAGCAACTTAAGAAAGACATCTTGGGCAACATCGTCGGCATCGGCACGATCGCGCAGGTACGTCAATGCGATTCGAAACACGACATCACGGTGATCCTCGACCGCCTGTCTAAATGCTTGTTCTTCCATAATCACCTCCCGGTGACGTTAATAATTCTTGGTGAGGCCCTCACCTTAGATACGCTCTTGTCGGGCGAAATGTTTCAAATTCAAGCAGGAAAAACCTACCAAAATATACCTGTCCCTTTTTGGCAGGTTTTCTTTAACAAAAAGACCCGCTTCCCTGTTGGGAAACGGGTCTTTGGAAGGACGGTTAACGTACTAGGAAATTACTCCTCGTCGTTGTCCTTTGCCTCTTCGGCGTCGTCGGTGTCCACGAGCTGGTTGAGCAGCTCGTCGAGGGACGCCATGTCCTCGTTGATCGCGCCGTTGGCGGGAGCCTTCTTGTCGTCGATCGGGGCGCCCAGGAGCTCCTCGTCGGCGTCGGCGTGATGCGTCGGCGTGGCGGAGGTGCCCAGCAGGATGTCGTCCGGACCGTCGGGGCTAAAGACCATCTGCAGCAGCTGCGAGAGGTCTTCCTCGTCGGCAACGTCGTCGTTGTTCTCGAGGATGTAGAGCAGGTCGTGGGCCTCGAGGCCGTCACGGAGCTCCTCGATCGCCTTGGCACCGATGCCATCGATGCGCAGCAGATCCTCCTCGGACTTGCCGACCAGGTCGCCGACCGTCTCGATGCCGACCTCGCTGAACTTGTTGGTCCAGCGCTGCGACACGCCCAGGTCGTCGAACAGGTACAGGCGAGCCTTCTCGGCGGAGATGGTGTGGCCGTTGCGGGTGAACGAACCGTCAGCACCACCGAACTCGTCGTAGCCGGCCCAGTCGAGCTGCTGCGGGAGCTGCTCGTCCAGGTCCTTGAGCTCCACAGGAGCCCACTCGGGCAGCGACTTGGCGTTGGGCGAAGCCGGGCCGTCGATGTCCACGTAGCCGTCGGCCGTGCGATACGTCAGCTTGGCGTTGGCGTACGGCTTGAGGCCGGTACCAGCCGGGATCTTCTTACCGACGATGACGTTGGACTTAAGGTCGAGCAGGTGGTCGACCTTGCCCTCAATAGCAGCCTCGGTAAGGACGCCGGCGGTACGGATGAACGAAGCGCTCGACAGCCAGGAGTCGATGTTGGACGCGACCTTGAGCGTACCCAGGATGACGGGCTCGGCCACAGGAGCCTGACCACCCAGACGGGCAACGCGCTCGACCTCGTCGGCGAACTCGTAGCGGTCAACGTACTGACCAAGCAGGTACTTGGAGTCGCCGGGGTTAGTGATCTGAACGCGACGCAGCATCTGACGTGCGAGCACCTCGATGTGCTTGTCGTTCAGGTCGACGCCCTGGCTGGTGTAGACGTCCTTTACGCTCTCGACGAAGGTGTGCATCGTCGACTCGATGTCGGTCAGCTTGCGCAGGTTGCGGAAGTTGACGAAGCCCTTGGTGATCTGGTCGCCGGCGCGAACCTCGCAGCCGTCCTCGATCTCAGGCATGAAGCGCACCGAAGCGGGGACGCGACGCTCGTCGAGGACACGGGTGTGATCCTCGGAGTCGGTGAGCGTCAGCACGTACTCGGACTTCTCGGGCTTAATCGAGAGGTGACCGGAGTACGGAGCCAGCTCGGCCTCGCGGCCCAGGATCTTCTCGTTGACGTTGCCGACGATATCGAACATACGGCTGACCGTAGGCAGACCCTGCGTAATATCGTCGACGCCAGCGACGCCGCCGGAGTGAATGGTACGCATCGTAAGCTGCGTACCGGGCTCGCCGATGGACTGGGCGGCAATAATGCCGACGGCAGTACCGATAGCGACCGGACGACGGGTGGAAAGATCCCAGCCGTAGCACTTCTGGCACACGCCGTACTTGGAGCGGCAGGTGAGCAGCGCGCGAAGCTTGACCTTCTTAAGGCCCGCATCGACCATCTTCTGGATGTCGGCGACCTTCTCGATGTAGCCGTCCTGCTCAAAGAGCACGGTGCCATCGGGGGCCACGACGTCCTCAATGAAGCAACGGCCGACGAGGTCGGTGTTGAGGTCGGTGGTACCGGGGATGATGAGGTTGTAGGTGACGCCCTCGTGCGTACCGCAGTCCTCCTCGCGGACGATGACGTCCTGGGCCACATCGACCAGACGACGGGTCAGGTAACCAGAGTCCGAGGTGTGGGATGCGGTATCGACCAGGCCCTTACGGGCACCGTAGGTCGAAATGAAGTACTCGAGCGGCAGCAGGCCCTCGCGGAAGTTCGCCTTAATGGGAAGGTCGATCGTCTCGCCGGACATGTCTGCCATCAGGCCACGCATGCCGCCGAGCTGACGCAGCTGGGTCTTAGAACCACGGGCGCCGGAGTCGGCCATCATGTACAGCGGGTTCTCCTCGTCGAACATATCGAGCATGAGCGCTGCAACCTTGTCGGTACAAGCGGTCCACTCGTTAACGACTTCGATGTGGCGCTCCGTCTCGTTGATGAAGCCCTCCTCGAAGTACTCGTTGATCTGGTCGACGTTGGCCTGGGCGCGGTCGAGCAGCTCCTGCTTCTCGGCAGGGATGAGAGCGTCCCACACCGAGATGGTGAGGCCGGCGCGGGTAGCGTAGTGGAAGCCGGAGTACTTGATGGCGTCGAGGATCGGGCCGACCTTGGCCTCGGGGTAACGATCGCAGCAGTCGGCAACCAGCTTGGCCACGTCGCCCTTGACCATCTTGTAGTTCATGAACTCATAGTCTTCGGGCAGGCACTGGCGGTTGAAGATGATGCGGCCGATAGAGGTCTCGAAGCGCGCGGTCTTATTGCCGGTGACATCGTAGTCGACAAACTCGTTCTTGCCGTTCTTGACGCGGAAGATACGGGTGCCGTCCTCATTGATGACGTTGGCATCGGCAGCGGACACGCGGACCTGGATCTTGGCCTGCATGTCGACCTCGGAGCGGCAGTCATAGGCGTGCAGCGCGTCGTCGAAGCTCGAGAACACGTGGTTCTCGCCCGGCAGACCCTCGCGGACCTGGGTGAGGTAGTACACACCGATGATCATGTCCTGCGAGGGGATGTTGACCGGCTTGCCGGATGCCGGCGAGCGCAGGTTGTTCGCAGAGAGCATGAGCACGCGGGCCTCGGCCTGAGCCTGGCTGGACAGCGGCACGTGGACAGACATCTGGTCGCCGTCGAAGTCGGCGTTGAAGGGCGAGCAGACCAGCGGGTGCAGGTGGATAGCCTTGCCCTCGACCAGCACCGGCTCAAAGGCCTGGATGGACAGACGGTGCAGGGTCGGTGCACGGTTGAGCAGCACGACGCGGCCGTCGATGACCTCTTCGAGGATATCCCACACAAAGGTGGCACCGCGGTCGATAGCGCGCTTGGCGCCCTTGATGTTCTCGACCTTGCCAAGCTCAACCAGGCGCTTCATGACGAAGGGCTTGAAGAGCTCCAGCGCCATGGTCTTGGGCAGACCGCACTGGTGCAGTAGCAGCTTGGGGTCGGTAACGATGACCGAACGGCCGGAGTAGTCGACACGCTTGCCCAGCAGGTTCTGGCGGAAGCGACCCTGCTTGCCCTTGAGGGCCTCGGCGAGCGACTTGAGCGGGCGACCGCCACGGCCAGAGACCGGGCGACCACGACGGCCGTTGTCGAACAGGGCGTCCACGGACTCCTGGAGCATGCGCTTCTCGTTGTTCACGATGATCGCGGGGGCATCCAGGTCGAGCAGGCGCTTGAGTCGGTTGTTACGGTTAATCACGCGGCGATACAGGTCGTTGAGGTCGGACGCGGCGAAGCGGCCGCCGTCGAGCTGAACCATCGGGCGCAGATCGGGCGGAATGACCGGGATAACGTCCAGGATCATGTTCGCGGGGTCGTTGCCGCCCTTCAGGAAGGCGTCAACGACCTCAAGGCGCTTGACGGCCTTCTCGCGCTTCTGCTTCTGGGAATCCTCGTCGGCGATGATGGCCTTGAGCTTCTCGGCCTCGGAAGGAAGGTCGATGGCAGCGAGCAGGTCGCGGACGGCCTCGGCACCCATGCCACCCTTGAAGTACATGGAGTAGTAACGGGTCATCTCGCGGAACAGCGGCTCATCGGAGATGAGGTCGCGCTCGGTGAGCTTCATGAAGGCGTTGAAGGCGTCCGTGCGGAGCTGCTTCTCGTCCTTGCACTCTTCCTCGATGTCGACGATGCCGGAGGCGATCTCCTCGGGGGTCAGCGGCTCCTCGTCGGAGAACTCGTCAAAGTTCTCGGGGTTGCCCTGCTCCTTGAGGGACTCGATCTGGCGGGCGCACTCGGCATCGATCTCTTCCAGATCGGCGGCGAGCTCCTCGCGCAGGTCGTCAGCGTCGGCCTCGCGGGCCTCGTAGTCTACCTCGGTGATGATGTAGCTGGCAAAGTACAGAACCTTCTCGAGGTCCTTGGACTTGATGTCGAGCATACGGCTCATCGGGAAGCTCGTGGGGCTCTTGAAGTACCAGATGTGGGACACGGGAGCGGCGAGCTCGATGTGGCCCATGCGGTCGCGACGCACCTTGGCCGAGGTGACCTCGACGCCGCAGCGCTCGCAGACGATGCCCTTAAAGCGGATGCCCTTGTACTTGCCGCAGGAGCACTCCCAGTCCTTGGCGGGACCGAAGATCTTCTCGCAGAACAGGCCGTCCTTCTCGGGCTTGAGGGTACGGTAATTGATGGTCTCCGGCTTCTTGACCTCACCGTGCGACCAGGAACGGATCTGGTCGGCGGAGGCAAGGGAGATCTTTACCGAGTCAAAATCAGTAGCTTCGAAATCTGCCACAGTCAACTACTCCTTATCAGTGGTCGTGGCGGCGACAGCCTCGGGTGCCTCGGCGGTCTCGGCATCCTGGGCCTCGACGTCGGCGTCAACGCCGGCGAGCGCAGCCAGGTCATCGAGGGCAGAGGTCTCCTCGGCGGTCACAGGGGCGGAGGCGTCCTCGTCGGCATCGTGCATGGGCTCGATGTCCAGTGCGAGGGAACGAATCTCCTTGACGAGAACCTTGAAGGACTCGGGGATACCCGGGACAGGAACGTTCTCGCCCTTGACGATGGACTCGTAGGTCTTGACGCGGCCCACGGTATCGTCGGACTTGACGGTCAGGATCTCCTGCAGGACGTTGGAAGCACCGTATGCGTACAGTGCCCAAACTTCCATCTCGCCGAAGCGCTGGCCGCCGAACTGAGCCTTGCCGCCCAGCGGCTGCTGGGTAACCAGGCTGTAAGGGCCGGTCGAACGGGCGTGGATCTTGTCGTCGACCATGTGGCCGAGCTTGAGGATGTAGGACGTACCCACGGTAATGGGCTCGCGGAACTCCTCGCCGGTGCGGCCGTCGAACAGGCGGGTCTTGCCGCGCTCGTCAAGCTGGGTGACAAACTCGGGGCGCATGTGATCGCCAAAGGCAGCGGTGGCCTTGTTGAGCATGTTCTTGTTGGCACGACGGATGACCTCGGCGATCTCGTCCTCCTTGGCGCCGTCGAAGACGGGCGTCGCGGTGAAGAACGGACCGGGGACATACTTGTCGGAGTCGGCATCCTCGGTATCCCAACCGCAGGCAGCAGCCCAGCCAAGGTGGCACTCGAGCAGCTGGCCGACGTTCATACGCGAAGGAACGCCCAGCGGGTTGAGGATAACGTCGATCGGGGTACCGTCAGCCATGTAGGGCATGTCCTCGACCGGCAGAACGTTACAGATAACACCCTTGTTGCCGTGGCGGCCGGCGATCTTATCGCCCTGCTGGATCTTACGACGCTGGGCGACGTAGACGCGCACCTGCTCGTTGACGCCGGGAGCCAGGTCGTCGCCGTTCTCGCGGCTAAAGCGGACGACGTCGATGACGCGGCCGTAAGCGCCGTGAGGCATCTTAAGGGAGGTGTCGCGAACGTCGTGGGCCTTGGCACCGAAGATGGCGCGCAGCAGGCGCTCCTCGGCGGTCAGAGCGCTCTCGCCCTTAGGCGTGACCTTGCCGACCAGGATGTCGCCAGGGCCGACCTCGGCGCCGATGCGGATGATGCCGTCCTCGTCGAGGTTGGCAAGCATGTCCTCGGAGAGGTTCGGGATCTCGCGGGTGATCTCCTCGGGGCCGAGCTTGGTGTCGCGGGCGTCGATCTCGTGACGGGTGATATTGATGGTCGTCAGCAGGTCCTCGGCCACCAGGCGCTCGGACACGACGATACCGTCCTCGTAGTTGAAGCCTTCCCACGGCATGTAGGCCACGGTGAGGTTCTGGCCCAGTGCGAGCTCGCCGTGATCGGTCGAAGGACCGTCGGCCAGAGGCTCGCCCTGCTCAACGGTGTCACCGACGCGCACAAGCGGACGGTGGTTGATGCAGGTGGACTGGTTGGAGCGCTGGTACTTGGCCAGGTGATACTCGTCCATGCCGCCGGCATGCTTGACGATGATCTTGGAGGCGTCGGCAAAGATGACCTCGCCGGCGTTCTTGGCCAGGGTGACCTCGCCGGAGTCCAGGGCGGCGCGACGCTCCATGCCGGTACCGACATAGGGAGCGGCAGGGTGAACCAGCGGCACGGCCTGACGCTGCATGTTGGCGCCCATGAGCGTACGCTTGGCGTCGTCGTGCTCAAGGAACGGGATCAGCGTGGCTGCGACGGAGAGCATCTGACGCGGCGAGACGTCCATGTAGTCGACGTCCTCGACAGGCACGTCGGCGGGGGCGCCGAAGGAGCCGTCGAAGTCGCGGGTACGGGCGATCACGGTGTGCGGACGGACGATCTTGCCCTCGGCATCGGTCGTGATGAACTCGTTGGTCTTGGGATCGAGCGGCGTGTTGGCCGGCGCGATGACGTGCTTCTCTTCCTCGTCAGCGGTCATCCAGTCGATCTGATCGGTGGCAACGCCGTTCTCGACGCGGCGGAACGGGGCCTCGATGAAGCCGTACTCGTTGACGCGGGCGTAGAGGGCGAGCGAGCCGATCAGGCCGATGTTGGGGCCTTCGGGGGTCTCGATCGGGCACATGCGGCTGTAGTGCGAGTTGTGAACGTCGCGGACGGCCGTCGGCACGTTGGTGCGGCGGCTGGAGCCCGACTTGTGGCCGGCAAGACCGCCAGGGCCGAGTGCGGACAGACGGCGCTTGTGGGTCAGACCGGTCAGGGGGTTCGCCTGGTCCATGAACTGCGAGAGCTGCGAGGAACCGAAGAACTCCTTGATGGAGGCCACGATCGGGCGGATGTTGATGAGCGACTGCGGGGTGATCTCGTCGATGTCCTGGGAGCTCATGCGCTCACGGACGACGCGCTCCATACGGCTCATGCCGATACGGAACTGGTTGGCGACGAGCTCGCCGACGGTGCGGATGCGGCGGTTGCCAAAGTGGTCGATGTCGTCGACCTTGAAGCCCTGCTCGCCGGCAGCGAGGGACAGCAGGTAGCGCAGCGTCGCGACGATATCCTCGTCGGTGAGCACCGTGACCTCTTCCTCGGTGGTGAGGTTGAGCTTCTTGTTGACCTTGTAACGGCCGACGCGGGCCAGATCGTAGCGCTGCGGGTTAAAGAGCAGGCCCTCGAGCAGGCTGCGGGAAGCGTCCACGGTGGGAGGCTCGCCCGGGCGCAGGCGACGGTAGATCTCGATAAGGGCATCCTCGCGGGTGAGAGCGGTATCGCGCTCCAGGGTGCGCTTAATCACATCGGAGTTGCCGAGCAGCTCGATGATGTCGTCGTTGGTGACGGCGATGCCAAGGGCGCGCAGGAACATCGTGGCGCTCTGCTTACGCTTACGGTCGATGGAGACCATGAGCTGGTCGCGCTTGTCGACCTCAAACTCAAGCCAGGCACCGCGGGACGGGATGATCTGGGCCTTGTAGATCTGCTTGCCCGAATCCATCTCGGAGCTGTAGTACACACCCGGGGAACGGACGAGCTGCGAGACGACGATACGCTCGGTACCGTTGATGATGAAGGTGCCCTGATCGGTCATCATGGGGAAGTCGCCCATAAAGACGAGCTGCTCCTTGATCTCGCCGGTCTCCTTGTTGGTGAGACGGACGTCGGTCAGGAGCGGGGCCTGATAGGTCATGTCCTTCTCGCGGCACTCCTCGACGGTGTGCGCAGGGTCGCCGAACTGATGCTCGCCGAAGGTAACCTCGAGAACATGGTTCTGGCTCTGGATGGGGCTGGATTCCTTGAACGCCTCACGAAGGCCCTCGTCCTTAAAACGCTCAAAGGATTCCCTTTGAACAGAGATAAGGTTGGGGAGCTCCATGGCCTCCGGGATTTTCCCGAAGCTGACGCGCTTGCGCTCAGTGGCAGTGTATGCGTAGGTCACCAGGTTTTTCCTCCTTCACGGAAATGCTCGGTGGGTTGGCGAGGCATAGCTTCGCCAGTTATCGCAACCTAATAGTTTATCAGGTACCGACCGTTGGGCAAGAAAAGCCTTGACGCGATTGAGTTTTTGGAGTAGCAAAGTTTTTCGACAGAAAACACGCAGGTAGATAGTGGTATACCGAACATCTGTTCATATATTTTCTGTGAACAGAGAGCCGGCAATCGCAGCTCTTATAAAAAACGGGCGCGAACCGAGGTCCGCGCCCGTAAATGTCGATGCCCGAAGGCTTACTTGCGCATCAATCCGCCGCGCTCGTCGATGGCGTCCCAGAAGGCGCTGGCAAAGCGAGGATCGCTTGCGGCCATGAGGGCGTTGGTGGCCATCCAGCCAGACGGGGTGCCGGTGTCGTAGCCCGACAGCGGGTCGATAACGACAGCGTACATAGCCTCGCGATCGAGCGAGCGGGCCATGGCGTCGGTGAGCTGAATCTCGCCGCCCTTGCCGGCCTGCTGATCAGCGAGCAGGTCCATGACCAGCGGGCTCAGCAGATAACGGCCGACAATGTACAGGTTGGACGGAGCCGCCTCGGGAGCGGGCTTCTCGACCAGACCGCCGATACGCCAGACAGCGCCCGGCTCTACATCGGCAACGTCCTCGGCGCCCTCGAGCGAACCGACGCGCTCACCGGCGATAACGCCGTAGCGGCTGACTTCCTCGGGCGAGCAAGCAGCGACGGCGATAACCGAAGCGCCACCGTGCTCCTTGGAAACGGCGAGCATCTTGTCGCAGATGTCGCGGTTAGGCACAACGTAGTCGCCCAGAAGAACCAGGAAGTTCTCCCCTGCCACGGCGTCGGCAGCAGAGCGGATAGCATGGCCGAGGCCCTTGGGCTCGTACTGATAGCGGAAGTCGACCGGCATACCGCCAGCGTGGGCGACGGCATCGGCATAGGCGTTCTTGCCGCGCTCGCGCAGCAGGTTCTCGAGCGAGCGATCGGGCTGGAAGTAGTTCAGCAGCTCGGGCTTGCCGGGAGAAGTAACGATGATGGCGTCGTCGACTTCCTCGGGGTCGAGCGCCTCCTCGACGACGTACTGAATGACGGGCTTGTCGAGCACCGGCAGCATCTCTTTGGGCGTGCACTTGGTGCCAGGCAGAAAACGCGTGCCAAGACCGGCGGCGGGGATGATTGCCTTCATGTTATTCAAAGATCCTTTCGCAGGCGCAAAAGCGCCCCATGCGTGCGGCACACAGCCGCAGACCAAATTGCGATACTTAAACATCTTACCGCTGGAACTATATGTCGCTACAAGGCAGAGACAATTCTTCAGCAGGTCAACGCAAATTATTGCTCGAATGGTGCAATTTTATTGCCCAACGGCAGGACACCCGATACGACGCAAATCACAGAACATGGCAGTTTAAGCAACCGATCTCGAGGGACCGAAAAACAAAAAAGACGGGGCTCGCAATGCGAACCCCGTCTGCAAAGAAATCTGGCGAGAAAGCCTGATTACTTGAGGGTGACAGCAGCGCCAGCAGCCTCGAGCTTCTCCTTGGCAGCCTCGGCGTCCTCCTTCTTGGCACCCTCGAGAACAGCCTTGGGAGCGCCCTCGACGACCTCCTTGGCCTCCTTCAGGCCAAGGTTGGTGAGCTCACGGACGGCCTTGATGACCTGGATCTTGTTGTCGCCGAAGCCCTCGAGCACGACGTCAAACTCGGTCTTCTCCTCGGCCTCAGCAGCGCCAGCAGCGGGAGCGGCGACAACAGCGGCAGGAGCAGCGGCGGAAACGCCGAAGGTGTCCTCGATAGCCTTAACGAGCTCGGAAGCCTCGAGAAGGGTCATTTCCTTAAGAGCATCGATGATCTCATCGGTGGTAAGCTTAGCCATTTCTAAGTCCTTTCGGTTTCCGTGCGAATGCACGGAGATCAGTTAAAACACGGCGCGAATGCGCCAGGGGTGCGGCGTTGCCGCCGCGGGTGAAAACAGCGACTAGGCTGCCTTCTGCTCGGAGACCTGCTGAATCGAACGAGCGAGACCAGAGGAAACGCCGTTGACGCAGACAGCGATGTCGCGAGCGAAACCGGAGATGAGACCGGCGATCTGGCCGAGAAGCTGATCCTTGGTGGGCAGCTCGGCGATAGCCTTAACATCATCAGCGGAAACGGCCTTGCCGTCGGAGATACCGCCCTTGATCTCAAGGACGCCCTTGGACTTAGCGGAGAAGTCCTTAAGGGCCTTAGCGGCCTCGACCGGCTCGGACTCGTAGAACACATAAGCGACGGGGCCGGCGAGAATCTCGTCGAGCTCGGGCTGCTCCTGGTTCTTGAGAGCGATCTTGACCAGGTTGTTCTTGTAGACCTTCATCTCGGCACCGCACTCGCGAAGCTGATGACGCAGCTCCTGAGCCTGCTTAACCGTCAGACCGTTGTAGTTGACGACGAACAGACCGGCGTTCTCGGCGATACGGGACTCGATCTCTGCAACCTTGTCGATTTTGTACTGCTGGGGCATGAATTACACCTCCTCGAATTCTTTCCGGGCACGGTCCGCCACAAGGACGTGACGGGGGCATGTCCAAAAAGAAAGCCCCCGCGCTGCATGAGCGACGGGGGCGAGAAGACATATCTACTCGACCACCTCGGCTGGCGGGAAGTCCCATTAAGCTCGCGGGTAAGACCCGTTTGCGCCGGCTGTCTCTGGCAGCGGATTCGTGCGTGAACCGAAAGTATTATGGCGGGGACCCCGGCGTCGGTCAACGGGCGCGAGGATTCGTACACAAACCCTGCATACGCTCCGACCGGGAGGGGCAGGGCGAGTTTTCCGCTCGATCAAGTCCTGGGCTCGCACGAAGGCCACATTAAGTGGCCTTCGGCTCGTGCGGAATCTACGGAAAACTCGCCCTGCCCCTCCCGGCCGGAGCTACGTTGCCTTTGCTGCGAATCCTCGTGTCCGTTGGCCGGCGCGCCCCACGCATAACCCTTATGTCGGTGGGCTGATGTGTTGCGTCCCGTTGGGCTATAAGGTTGAAATGAAGGTGGACAGGCGATTTAGGCCTTCGTCCAGGTTTTCGTCGGAGACGCAGTAGCTGAGGCGGATGTGGCCTTCGGTGCCGAAACAGTCGCCCGGGACTAGGGCTACGTTGGCCTCTTTGATGGCTTTGATGCAGAAGCCCTCGCTGGTTAGGCCGAACTTTTTGATGCTCGGGAAAGTGTAGAAGGCTCCTGCGGGCTCTACTACGTCGAGGCCCATGGCGTCTAAAGCTGCGAGCACGCGTTCGCGACGGGCTCGGTAGACTTTGAGCATGGGGGTTGGGTCGACGGTCAGGGCTCGGGCCGCGGCGTCCATCTCGAAGGAGACGGCGCTCGATACTAGGTATTGGTGAGCTTTTGCGATCTCGGCGATGACGGGTGCCGCTGCTGCGAGCCAGCCCAGGCGCCAGCCGGTCATGGCCCAGGGCTTGGAGAAGCTCTCGATGACGACCGTCTGATCGCGAAGCTCCGGGTGATGCTGGGCAAAGCGCTCGTAGCCATCCACATAAACCAGGCGGTTGTATACGTCGTCGCAGACCACGTAGATGCCCGTCTGCTCCGCCACGTGCGCCACGGCGTCAAGCGAAGCCGCGTTGAGGATACAGCCCGTAGGATTGTTGGGCGAGCAGATGACGATGGCCTTGGTCGCCGGCGTCACGCAAGCACGAAGCGCATCCTCGTCAATCTGAAATTGCGCAGGCTCCGTATCCAAAAAGACTGCTTTGGCGTGGTTGGCCACGACGATGCTCTCGTACAGGCCAAAGGCCGGCGTGGGGATAATGACCTCGTCGCCGGGGTTGAGCATAGCCATGAATGTTGCCGACAGTGCCTCGGTCGCACCGTCGGTCAGGATGACCTCATCGGCGGAAAACGCCAGGCCCGCGTCATCCATATATTTGGACAGTGCATCACGCAGGGCGGGGCGACCGTTGTTGGGCGGATAGTGCGTGTCACCGCGGTCCAGTGCGGCGGTCACCTCGGCGCTAATCACATCGGGCGTGGGAAAATCGGGCTCGCCAAGCGCAAGCGCGATGCACCCCGGGTGCTGGGCGGCGAGCGCGTTAATCCGGCGGATGCCGGAGGGCTTGAGCGTGGCAAGCGAGGTATTCATGGGCAGACGCATGGCGTTCCTTTCGTAAGGGTTGCACTAGGATAGCGCGGCGGGGCGCCGCCAGACGGTGTAACCTAAACGGAAACGAGCCGGAAAGGAGATGGCATGGAGACGACCGCGCGTGGCGACGTACCAAAGACACTGCAAACCATTGCGTATATCAGTATTCCCAATAGCGCCGATCTTGATTTTTTGCTCTGGGACCTGCAGGATGCCATCGCCGCCTATGCCCGGTTTTCCGGCACCGTACTCCCCCACCCGGTTGACTTGAAGGCGGATAATGCCGACGGCGTTGCCGATGGCATCGTGCTGGCCATTGAAAATATGGCTGACGATGAGACGTTGACTGCTATCGAGCAGGCGCTTGAGCGCTTTGGCAGTACGGGAACGCGTGTCTATGCCGTGATCCAAGCCGCACAAGAGAGCACTGAGCAGGCGCGTGGGGCCGCCGTTCGCCTGCACAAGGCATGTGAGCGCCATGACCAATTGTGGTGTGGCGGCGTTGCCATTTGCGCTGGCAGCGGCATTGCGGCGCTTCGCCATTCCCCACGCATGGGCCTCTTGCGCCGACCATTTTCGGAAGCGATGGATAAGCTTGTGGGCGCTGTGCGCATGGGCTGCTCCGTCGAGCATGCACAGCGACTTGGCGGCGGCAATGCCGGTAGCGTCGATGCCGACGGCATGGTGCGCGCCAGGCCCGCGCTGCCCACACCGATCTGGCATGCCATCATGAAACGCCTCGGCACCCATGCTCAATCAAGGATCTAGACTACCGTGCGATCCAGTCAACGGCTTCGCGCCAACGCTCAACAAGACGTTCCAGACGCCAAGCCGCGTTAGCGGGACTAGTTGACGGCAATACGACAGCGGGCAGGCCTGTCCGCTCCTTTAGATAGCGCTTATAGAGGCGCCCCGCCGTACCTCCGTTACACACCACCAGCTCAATAGGCGCATTGCCCGTAATGCGCTCAATATGTGCCGGAACGACGTTTTTGATGCTGGCGTCGCTCGAGCCCTTAATGTCGCAGCTCTCGATCACATCCCACAGGGCCACGCCGCCGTTCAGCAGCATGGCCCGCTTGGCGGCAATGGAGGCATCGAGCGTCGCGGGCTCACCGTTTGCCAAAGGATCGCCCTCGTTGGACGGCACGGATACACCGAGGCACGCGGCCATCACACGCCAAAAGCGGTTCTGCGGATTGCCATAGTAGAAGGCATTGGCACGCGAGAGCACCGAGGGAAACGACCCCAGCACCAAAACGCGCGAGCGCTGGTCGAACACAGGCTCAAACCCATGCTCAATATGTTGATAGTCCTCGTCAGACACGGCCATGGGCTAGGCTCTCAACAGATAGCGCACCTCGTAGGGTGCAAGTTCAAGGGTGCCCGTCAGCTCGACCGTGGGAGCATCGTCGGCAAGCAAGTCGACGAAGGAGCCGTTGAGTTCGCCGGCGCCAAAGGTGTAAGGCTCGCCCACGGCGTTCACCGCCACGAGCACCGTCGCGTCGTCGCAGGCGCGCTCGAACAGCAGCTGCTTGTTCTGGATCACCACGTTGCGATAGGTACCGTAGTTGAGAGCACGGGCCGCCGCGTCGTCGGCCGAACGAAGGTGTGCGAGCTGCGTGATGAACGCCGTCAGCTCGTTGGGCGCAGGCTCATCGAGCGCAGGTCGCAGAGCCCAGTCACCATCGGGGTCGCCCTTTTCGCCAGGAATCCCCCACTCGCTGCCATAGTAGACGCACGGAATGCCCGGCATACCAAAGAGCATGCCGTAGGCGGGACGCAGGCAGGATTTGTCGGTGAGGATACTTGCCAGGCGCGGCACATCGTGGTTGTCGACAAACGAAAGCAGATGTTTGCCGCGGTAGATGCACCAAGGGTCGCCGCCAAACTGACGGTGCAACGAATGGGCGATCTCGAACATGTTGACCGAGTTAAAGCTGGAATACAGGCCCTTGTAGCACTCGTAATTAGTGCACGAGTCGAGCATCTCGTCGTTGACGATTTGGTTGTAGTCGCCGTGGAGCGTCTCGCCGATCAGCACAAAGTCGGGCTTGAGCTCACGGGTAAAGACGTGCAGGCGGCGCATAAAGTCGCGGTCGAGCATATAGGCAACGTCCAGGCGCAGGCCGTCGACGCCAAAGACCTCGGCCCAGCGGCGCACGGACTCGAGCAGGTAATCGACCACAGCGGGATTTTGCAGGTTGAGCTTCACAAGCTCAAAATGGCCTTCCCAGCCCTCGTACCAAAAGCCATCGCCATAGCAGGAATCGCCGTCAAAGCTAATGTGGAACCAGTCCTTGTACGGCGAGTCCCACTTGCGCTCCTGCACATCGCGGAAGGCCCAAAAACCGCGGCCGACGTGGTTGAAGACGGCATCGAGCACCACGCGGATGCCATGGGCATGCAGCGTGTCGCATACGGCGGCAAAGTCGGCGTCCCCACCCAGGCGACGGTCGATATGGCGCAGGCTGCGTGTATCGTAGCCGTGGCTATCAGATTCGAGCGGTGGGTTGATGAGCACAGCGCCAACGCCGAGTTCCTGCATGTAGTCGGCCCATTGGGCGACCTTCATGATAGGAGCATCGGGGTTGGGCGCGGCGTTGGCAACCTGGGCGAGCTCATCCTCGGCAACGGGCGCGGCGTTTTCGCGCGGAGCCCCGCAAAAGCCCAGCGGATAGATCTGATAGAACGTCGTCTCGTATGCCCACATAGCAACCTCCCGGTAAGCTCAACACAACGACATCCATTGTATGCCCAGCTTGTATCCCCTCCCCCAAAATAAGTTGCGGTGGAATAGTTCCTGCTTGGGCCTTCAAAGGCCTTAAACAGGAACTATTCCACCGCAACTGATGAGGGGACGTGGCTAGGCGACGGGCTTGGCGCGGCGGATGGCTGGGAACATCACCGTGATGGCGAGGATAACGCCCACGACGGCAATCGCCCCGCCCACAAAGCCGATCCAGGCGATACCGGGACCCGAAACCACGGCTCCGCCGATCGCGGTACCCGTGCCGATACCGAGGTTGAACAGGCCCGAGAAGATCGACATGGCGACGGCCGACGAATCTGCCGGCGTGTGCTTGATGAGCTCGGCCTGAAACGCCACGTTAAAGGCCGTGGCGCAGCAACCCCACAGTGCGCACACAGCGAGAACCGCAGCGAGTGACGATGCGGCCGGACCCATGAGCAGCAGAGCCACCGGCACGCCGGAGAGCGTGATAGCCAAGAACGGGAAGCGATGCCCATCGAACAGGCGGCCAAACAGCCAGCTTCCGAGCAAACCAGAGCAGCCAAACGCCGTCAACGTCATGGTAATGGCGCCCGCATCGACGTGCGCGACCTGCGCCAGGAAGGGCTCGATATAGCTGTAGCTTGCGTAATAGCCGGTCGCCATGAAGACCGTGACTGCGTAGAGCGCGATGAGGAACGGGTTCTTGAGCAGCTCGGGCAGCTGCTTGAGCGTAAAACGCTCGCCCGCTGGCATGGCAGGGAACACCGTGGCCTGGTAGACGACCGCGACAGCAGACAGCGCTCCGACCACGGCAAACGTCATGCGCCAGCCCACGGCCAAGCCAATGGCGCGACCGAGCGGCAGGCCAAAGATCTGTGCGATGGAAGAGCCCGTGGCGATCATGCTGATAGCGAGCGCCCCGTGGCGTGTGTCAACCAGGCGCGACGCCATGATCGAGGCGACCGACCAGAACACGGCGTGCGCGCAGGCAACCACCAGGCGCGCGCAGACTAAGATGGGATAGGTCGGTGCCAAGGCGGACAGGAACTGGCCCAGCGAGAACACGGCGAGCACGCCCAGCAGCATCCGCTTGAACTCGAAACGCGAAGCGAACACCATGAGCGGCAACGACAGCAGCATGACGCCCCAGGCATAGACCGAGATCATGATGCCCGCCTGGGCCTCGGTGAGCGAGAACGACGCGGCGATATCAGTCAAAAGGCCGATGGGCATAAACTCCGACGTGTTGAACACGAACGCACAGCAGGTGAGCCCGACGAGCGGGAGCCACTGCCTGAGCGTGATGCCGTCTTGCCTTGCCTGACTCATATATAACGTCTCCAATCATTTTGAGCGGAGGCGATTATATAGCAACGGCCCCGCATCCGTCAGCAACAGATGCGGGGCCGAAAACAATTCGATACACAGAGGTTGCGCCGTCAATTCATAACTAAGCCAACCCCAGCAACATGCCCGCCGAATGCACGACAAACGCCACGATCCAGGCGACCGTCACTTGAAACGCGAACACGGCAACGGCGTAGCGCGCGCCCAGCTCGCTCTTGACGGCGCCGATGGCTGCCACACAGGGCGGGTACAGCAGCGTAAAGACCAGGAACACATAGGCAGTGAACGGCGAAAACATGGTCGACAGTGCCGCGGGCGAGGTCGCGCCCAAAAGCACCGTGAGCGTCGAGATGACGCTCTCCTTGGCGATGAGTCCCGTGACGAGCGCCGTCGAGGCGCGCCAGTCGCCAAAACCGAGCGGGGTCAACACCGGCGCGATGATGCTACCCAGACCGGCAAGCAGACTCTGCGACTGATCGGCGACCACATTAAAGCGGATGTCGAACGTCTGAAGGAACCAGATGACCACGGTAGCGGCAAAGATAATGGTAAAGGCCTTGGTAATAAAGTCTTTGGCCTTATCCCATGCCAGCATCACCGTCGTCTTGACGCTCGGCAGGCGGTAATTGGGCAGCTCCATGATAAACGGCACCGGGTCGCCCTTAAATGCCGTGCGGTTGAGTACCAAAGCCGCGATACAGCCAACCGCAATGCCGATCAGATAGAGCGAGACCATGGCGGGAACCGTCGCCTGTGGGAAAAACGCCCCGCACAGCAGACCATAGACCGGCAACTTGGCCGAGCAGCTCATGAACGGCGTGAGCATGACCGTCATCTTGCGGTCGTGCTCGGATGGGAGCGTACGGGTCGACATGATAGCCGGCACGGTGCAGCCAAACCCGACGAGCATGGGTACAAAGCTGCGGCCCGACAGGCCAAAACGACGCAGCACCTTATCCATGACAAAGGCGACGCGCGCCATGTAGCCCGAGTCTTCCAGAATGGAGAGGAACAAGAAGAGCACGACGATAATCGGCAGGAAGGTCAGCACACTGCCCACGCCCGTAAGCACGCCGTCGACAGCCAGCGAGCGCACCACGTCGTTGGTGCCGAACGCCTTGAGGCCCGCATCGGCCGAGGCGATGATAGCAGCGATACCGTCCTCCATGAGTCCCTGCAACGCCGCGCCGATCACGCCAAACGTCAGCCAAAAGACGAGGCCCATGATCACCAGGAACGCCGGAATGGCCGTGTAGCGACCCGTCAGGATGCGGTCGATCTTGACGGAGCGCACGTGCTCGCGGCTTTCGTGCGGTTTGACGACGCAGCGCCCGCACACGTCGCCGATAAAGCTAAAGCGCATATCGGCCAGCGCGGACAGGCGGTCGGTGCCGGCCTCGCCCTCCATCTGGGTAATGATGTGCTCGATAGCGTCGAGCTCGTTGCGATCCAGGTGAAGCGCCTCGGTCACCAGCTCGTCGCCCTCAACCAGCTTGGTCGCCGCAAAGCGCACCGGGATGTGCGCCGTCACGGCATGGTCCTCGATCAGGTTGGCAATGCCGTGGATGCAGCGATGCAGTGCGCCGCCGTCCGATCCATCGGGCGCACAGAAGTCCAGGCGACCGGGGCGCTCGCGGAACCGCGCCACGTGCAAGGCATGATCCACCAGCTCGCCGATACCCTCGTTGCGGGCAGCGCTAATGGGAACAACAGGCACGCCCAACAGGCTCTCGAGCAGATTGACGTCCACGGCGCCGCCGTTGGCCGTCACCTCGTCCATCATGTTGAGCGCGATGACCATGGGGCGGTCGAGCTCCATAAGCTGCAGCGTCAGGTACAGGTTACGTTCGATGTTGGTGGCGTCGATGATGTCGATGATGGCGTCGGGGTTTTCGTCCAAGATGAATTGGCGGCTGACGATCTCTTCGCCCGTGTACGGCGACAGGGAGTAAATGCCGGGCAGATCGGTAACGCTTGCCTCGGGATGGTTACGGATGGTGCCGTCCTTGCGGTCGACCGTCACGCCAGGAAAGTTACCGACGTGCTGGTTGGAGCCCGTAAGCTGGTTGAACAGCGTGGTCTTACCGCAGTTTTGGTTGCCGGCGAGGGCAAAATGCAGCGGTGCGCCCTCGGGCACGGCCGTTTTTGCCGCACGGGGCGAATACATCCCCTCGCCGAGTGCCGGATGCTCCGTCGTTCCGATTGCGGCGTTGGCGCGCGGACCGGTATCGGTGTCGTGCACATCCACGAGCTCAATGCGTGCGGCATCATCCTTGCGCAGCGTCAACTCGTAGCCACGCAGGCGAATCTCGAGCGGGTCGCCCATGGGGGCGTACTTCATCATGGTGACTTCGGTGCCCGGCGTTAGGCCCATGTCCAAAATATGCTGTCGGAGTGCCTGGTCGTCCGATGCCACCGATGCGACAACGGCGTCCTTTCCAATCTCGAGCGTATCGAGCTTCACGTCCGTGTTCCTCCCCCGGCGCCCACAGGGCGTTGCATTTATGTTCACCTTGGCTAACCGTTTGCCACGGCTAACCAATTTAACCATGCATGATAGCGCGAACACACAACGATGTTCAATCAGCAAATTGGCGCAATGGGGACAGGCAGGAGAGTTCAGGGCCATAGTTTCCCGATGAGGCCTCTCGGGGAAACTACATCCCAGAATTCTGGCTCGAAACGGGATATGTTTTCCCAAACAGGCCTCTTACGGAAAATGCATCCCGGAATCCCCACTCGAAACGGGACGCACTTTCCCAGTCGAGGCCCTATGGGAAACTGCGTCCCACCTTGAAGGGGGGACTGGGATGCAGTTTCCGAACGGGACATCAAAAACGAAGTTGCGGTGGAATAGTTCCTGGATGGACTGGTTGATGCCCCAGATAGGAACTATTTCACCGCAAGTTATTGAAGGGCTGGGATGCCCGTCCTCTTACAGATGGCGCTCCAGGAAGCGGAAGGCTAGGCGAATCCAAGGGCGGACCGCCACCTGCTTGTCCTCGTTGTCGACCGCGGTGTTGGCGTTGCCGAGCGAAAGGCCGTGACCACCCTGGTCGAAGACGTGCATCTCGCATGCAACGCCCTCCTCGGCCATGCGCTGCGCAAACGGGTAGACCTGCGCGATCGGCGCCGTCTTGTCGTCGGACACGCCCCACACAAAGGTCGGTGGCATCTGACGCGAAACATGCGTGGTGGGGCAGATGTCGGCCAGATGCTCGTCAGTTGCCTCGCCGCCCGTCACCATCGACAGGTAGTCGTTGAGCAAATCGCGCCCCGTCTTGCCGCCCGTCTTGGGCACACGCAAGTCAATGCGCGGATCGCGCGTCTGCATGTCGCGCACATAGGCAAAGTCGAGCAATGGATAGCCCAGCACCACGGCATCGGGACGAATGTCGTCCGGACGCGCCCCGGCAAGTGCCGCAAAGGGGCCGGTCTTCCACTGTGTTGCCAGCGAGGCGCAAATCATGCCGCCAGCAGAAAAGCCCACGACGCACACGCGCTTAGGATCGACATGCCACTCGTCGGCGTTGGCGCGCACCGTGGCGACCATCTTGGCAAGATCTGCCTGGGGGTGCGGAAAGCTCACGTCACCCGTAGAACTCGTGACATAGTTGAGCACAAAGGCCTGGTAACCGTGATCCAAAAACGCAAACGCCACGGGATCCTGCTCATGCGGAGCGATATGCGTAAACGCACCTCCGCCGCAGATAATCACGGCAGGGCGGCGGCCATTCGGTTTATCGGGCAGCGGCTCGGCACCCAAATACGTAAAGGTCGCCGGATATTCCTCGGTCGGCTCCTCGCCCCACAGCGCATGGTTCTCGACAATCATATGTGCTCCCTTCGCGCAAATTAAGCGCCCTTGTTTTTTGCCTTCAAGCGTACCCCACTTGAACCCGTGGCGCAGAAACACTCCGGCAATAAGTTTCCCTTCAACTGATATATCACATAATCCCAGTTCAGAGGTATCTTTGAGCAGCGTAGAATAGGGGCGTTGACAAAGCCGCGAAACACATATGAAACGTTTCCGGCAAACCAAACGCGCGATATGCGCCTATTTAAGTTGGAGGCAACTATGGGTCTGCTCGATTCGCTTAAGTCCACCTTCACCTCGACCGGCGAGGCGTCCGTTCCGCCCGCAGCAAGCTTCGCTACCCGCGAAGGCGTCATCTATGCCCCCGTCAACGGCGTGCTCGTCAACCTGAACGAGGTTCCCGACGAGACGATCGCCTCGGGCATGCTTGGCCAGGGCTATGGCATCGAGCCCATTACCGGCACCATCTATGCGCCCGCCAACGGCCGCATCGGTGCCACCACTGTCACCAACCACTCCATCGGCATGATTACCGAGGACGGCCTGCGCGTGTTCATCCATGTTGGCCTGGGCACCGTGGAAATGAACGGCAAGGGTTTTGCCCGCTTTGTCGAGATGGGCGATGTGGTCAAGGCAGGCCAGCCGCTCATCAGCTTCGACCGCGAGGCCATTAAGGCCGCTGGTCACGAGGACATCGTGACCGTCATCGTCTCCGAGCTCGATCGTCTTAAGAGCATCGACCATGTCGGCGAGTCTGGAACGCTTATCGGCGGCAACCCGCTCGTCAAGCTTGGCGACCCGCTGCTGGTTGCCAAGACCAAGTAGCCAGGCCCCGCGCCACACAGCCAAAAGGCACCTCGTCAAGCGCCCACGACCATTAGGCCGCGGGCGCTTTTCGTTTGAAAAACCATCCCGCCAATGCCTTATCTGTATAGCCCAAATGAGCCGAGCTGCTAGAATATCGAACTGTATGGATAACTATCATTCAACCGTTATGGGAGGATACGTGAACCGCACCAAAATCGCGCAGCTCTATGCCGATGCCGAGTCGCTCGGCGGCCAGACCGTCACCGTCGCCGGCTGGGTCAAGTCCGTCCGCGACATGAAGAACTTTGGCTTTGTTACGCTCAACGACGGCAGCTGCTTCCGCGACCTGCAGGTCGTCATGAACCGCGAGGCACTCGACAACTACGACGAGATCGCCCATCAAAACGTCTCGGCCGCACTCATTTGCACCGGCACCGTCAAGCTGACCCCCGATGCGCCCCAGCCTTTCGAGCTTTCTGCCACCTCCATCGAGGTCGAGGGCGTCAGCGCCCCGGATTACCCACTGCAGAAGAAGCGCGCAACCGTCGAGTTCCTGCGCACCCAGCAGCACCTGCGTCCGCGCACCAACCTGTTCCGCGCCGTGTTCCGCATCCGCTCTGTCGCGGCTGCCGCCATCCACCGCTTCTTCCAGGAGCAGGGCTTTGTCTACGTCAACACCCCCATCATCACCACGAGTGACTGCGAGGGCGCCGGCGAGATGTTCCGCGTGACCACGCTCGACCCCAAAAATCCGCCCCTCACCGAGTCCGGCGAGGTCGACTGGAGCCAGGACTTCTTTGGCAAGCATGCAAGCCTCACCGTGTCCGGCCAGCTCAATGCCGAGAACTTTGCCATGGCCTTTGGCGACGTGTACACCTTTGGCCCCACCTTCCGTGCCGAGAACTCCAACACCACGCGCCACGCCGCCGAGTTTTGGATGATCGAGCCCGAGATGGCCTTTGCCGACCTTAACGACTACATGGACAACGCCGAGGCCATGCTCAAGTACGTCCTTAAGGACGTTATGGCCACCTGCCCCGACGAGCTCAATATGCTCAACAAGTTTGTGGACAAGGGTCTGCTCGAGCGCCTGGACCATGTCGCCAACTCCGACTTTGCCCGCGTTACCTACACCGAGGCCGTCGAGATCCTGGAGCAGGCAGTCGCCGACGGCCACAAGTTCGACTACCCCGTGAGCTGGGGCATCGACCTGCAAACCGAGCACGAACGCTTCCTGACCGAGGAGCACTTTAAGCGCCCGACCTTCGTGACCGACTACCCGGCTGAGATCAAGGCATTCTACATGCGCATGAACGAGGACGGCAAGACCGTCGCCGCCGCCGACTGCCTGGTTCCCGGTATCGGCGAGATTATCGGCGGCTCCCAGCGCGAGGAGCGCCTGGATCTGCTCGAGGCCCGCATCAAGGACCTGGGCATGAATCCCGAGCAGTACAAGTACTACCTTGACCTGCGCCGCTACGGTTCCTGCAAGCACGCCGGCTACGGTCTGGGCTTCGAGCGCTTGGTCATGTATCTGACCGGCGTGGGCAACATCCGCGACGTCCTGCCGCACCCGCGCACCGTGGGCAACGCCGACTTCTAATCGTCGGACGCTAGCTCGCGTCGCCACACGCCAACGCTCATCGCACAAGCGTCTCTCGACATCGGTCGAGAGACGCTTTTTTCAACAGCATCCGTCAAGCTTTTGGCAAGTTTTTGGTCAGTTGAGTAGGGCTGTTGAAAACTCAACCCGCCGTTTGCCGACGACTACCGACCGCCCAGAGCGCCCTGCGCCCCTGGGAAAGCCCCGCGTCCTAGGCTCCATACCGTCGCCACCCAAAACGGAAAGGACGTGGGCACGATGACCGAAGCCGCTGTTGAAACCTACGACACCACGACGAGAGGCGCCGCCTCGATGGCAGCCTATCGCGCCGTTCGCATCCTGCAGCTCTTGAGCGAAAACACCGGCGAAGACAAGGCCATACTTTCCGATGAGCTGATCCGGCGCCTCTCCCATCCCGACGACCCCGCCCGCATGCCCATCTCGGCGGCGCGGCGCAGCATCTACACCGCCATCTCCGCGCTTCGCCATGCCGGATACGAAATTGAGTACAAACGCGGCGTGGGCTACAAACTTCTTACCCGCCCGCTCACCGATGAAGAGATCATCCGGCTCCACGGTATGGTCATGCGCAACCGCTCCACGCCTATCGCTATCCGCAAGAGCATGGCGCAGCACTTAGTTGCCATGGCGAGTGCCGACGTTCGCGGCTACCTCGATACACCCGAACCCGTTCCGAGCGCAGGCAGCAAGGCTACCAAGGCAACACGCACGCCCATCAAGCGCATCGACACGTGCGAGCTCGTCGAGCAGGCCATCGACCATGGAACCACGGTGAGTTTTGATATTTCGAGCGTCACGGCACGTGGCGAAACCGAAGTAGCACGGATGACACTCCGCCCCTTTGCCATCAGGCAGCGTGATGGCATCTCGTATTTGCTGGGAACGGTCTATGACGCCCGAGGTGCCGATGACACGCTGCGCACCGTAGAGATTGGTCGCATGAGAAACGTCACCACACGTCTCCTCGACGGCAAGAAGCTCTTCGCCGCCCTCGACGAGGAGGACGACGCCTCCTCCGCCGCATAAGACCCTCCGCCGCCCATTCGACTACCCGTACCGCCCATCCGATTCTGTATTAAAAACCCGCCAGGCTGTTGTAAAAATGGACATCAGCGCTACTATAGTTCCACTTGCACTTTGTCCCAGTGCAGTGTTTCCAGCCATTTTTATACTGGGGGTAATGATATGAAGGACATCACCATCAGTCGCAGGAGCCTTCTGGTCTCCGCCGGCCTGCTCGCGCTCGCCCCGCTCGCCGGATGCGGCGGCAACTCTGGTTCCGGCTCTGCTGCCGCCGGTTCCGACTACACCATCGGCGTTCTGCAACTCACCGAGCATTCCGCACTCGATGCCGCCAACGACGGCTTTGTCAAGGCCATCAAGGAGAGCGGCCTTAAGGTCAAGATCGACCAGAAGAACGCCCAGAACGACCAGTCCACGTGTAAGTCCATTGCCGACAAGTTTGTGGGCGACAACGTCAACCTGATTTATGCCATCGCCACGCCCGCCGCGCAGGCTGCCGCCGGCGCCACGGCCGATATCCCCATCGTGGGCTGCGCCATCACCGACTACGCCGCCTCCGGCCTGGTCCAGGACAACGACAAGCCCGGCACCAACGTCACGGGCGCTTCCGACCTCACCCCGGTCGCCGAGCAGCTCGAGATGATGCAGAAGGTCCTGCCCGACGTTAAAAAGGTCGGCCTGCTCTACTGCACCGCCGAGTCCAACTCCGACGTCCAGATCAAGGCCGCCAAGAAGGAGCTCGACAAGCTGGGCCTCGAGTACACCGATTTCACCGTCTCGAGCTCCAACGAGATTCAGTCCGTCGTCGAGTCTGCCGTGGGCAAGGTCGACGCGCTGTACTCCCCCACCGACAACACCATCGCCGCGGGCGCCTCGCAGGTGGGCCAGATCTGCAAGGAGAACAAGCTTCCCTTCGTGACTGGCGAGGAGGGCATGTGCATGGCCGGCGGCCTGTTCACCCTCTCCATCAATTACGAGGATCTGGGCTACGCCGCGGGCGAGATGGCCGTCAAGATTCTGAAGGGCGAGGCCAAGCCCGAAGACATGCCTATCAAGCACCTCTCGAGCAAGGACCTGGTCGTCGTCAAGAACGACGAGATGGCCGAAGCCCTGGGCATCGACCTTTCCGCTCTGGACGCGTAATGCTATACGCGGCATGCGTCTAGAGCCCGTGCTCGCGCTTTAGCTGCGTTATTCAATATCTGAGCCACAGGGGCGGGCGCTGTAGACCGGCGTCCGCCCTGCTTGTTTCAGGTAAAACAAAACGTCTGTCCGCAGCTCTTCTATGCATTGTTACCGCTATTATGGTGAATCACGTGTCCACCCTATCCTAGGAGGTATGAAGCATGCTCATTGCATTGCAGGGCGCCGTTTCGCAGGGCGTCCTCTGGGGCATTATGGTGCTTGGCGTGTTTATCACGTTCCGCCTGCTCGACATTCCCGATATGACCTGCGACGGCAGCTTTGCCCTCGGCGGCTGCGTCTGCGCTGTGCTCATCGTCAATAACAACGTCGACCCGCTGCTCGCCGTGCTGGCCGGTATGTGCGCCGGCGCCATCGCGGGTGCCGTCACGGGCATTTTGACCACCGTCTTCGAGATTCCCGCGATCCTCGCCGGAATCCTCACCCAGATCAGCCTGTGGTCCATCAACCTGCGCATCATGGGCAAGTCCAATACGCCAATTCTTGCCAAGGGCACCGTGTTCTCGGCCGTCAGCAATATGACCGGTCTGCCGCAGTCCACCGTTGCCATCATCTTGGGCATCCTGCTCGCCGTGGCTATCGTTGCCATCCTGTATTGGTTCTTTGGCACCGAGATCGGCTCGGCGCTGCGCGCCACCGGCAACAACGAGTACATGATCCGCGCTCTGGGCGTCAACACCAACTCCACCAAGATGATCGCCCTCGTGCTCTCCAACGCCCTCATCGGCCTTTCGGGCGCGCTTATCTGCCAGAGCCAGAAGTATGCCGACATTGGTATGGGCACCGGTGCCATCGTTATCGGTCTTGCCGCCATTGTTATCGGTGAGGTGCTCGGCCGTCTGCTGCCCGGCGGCCTCACGCAGTTTAGCGTCCGTCTTGCCTCCGCCGTCTTTGGCTCCGTGGTGTACTTCCTTATCCGCGCCATCGTGCTGCAGTTGGGCATGGACGCCAACGACATGAAGTTGCTCTCCGCCGTGATCGTCGCCGTGGCCCTGTGCGTGCCCGTGGTTTGGGAGCGCTATAAGCTCCGCAGCTCCTACACGAAGGGGGATGAGGCAGATGCTTAAGCTCTCGCACGTCAAGAAGACCTTTAACAAGGGCACCGTCACCGAGAAGCGCGCGCTCACCGGCGTCGACCTCACCCTGAATGACGGCGACTTTGTAACCGTGATCGGCGGCAATGGCGCCGGCAAGTCCACGCTGCTCAACATGATCGCCGGCGTGTACCCGCTCGATTCGGGCGTTATTGAGCTCGACGGCACCGACATCTCGCGCCTGAGCGAGTCGCAGCGCGCCAAGTACCTGGGCCGCGTGTTTCAGGACCCCATGCGCGGTACCGCTGCCGACATGCAAATCGCCGAGAACCTGGCCCTCGCCAAGCGTCGCGGCCAGCGTCGCGGCCTTTCGTGGGGCGTCACCAAGGCCGAGAAAGATGAGTACGTTGAGCTGCTCAAGCGCCTGGACCTTGGTCTGGACACGCGTCTCAACGCCAAGGTCGGCCTGCTCTCGGGCGGCCAGCGCCAGGCACTCACCCTGCTGATGGCCACGCTCACCAGGCCGCGCCTGCTGCTGCTCGACGAGCACACTGCGGCCCTCGACCCCAAGACGGCCTCTAAGGTGCTCAACCTGACCGAGGAGATCGTCGACGAGAACCACCTGACCACGCTCATGGTCACGCACAACATGAACGACGCCATCCGTCTGGGCAACCGTCTGATCATGATGCACGAGGGCCATGTGATCTACGACGTGGCGGGCGATGAGAAGAAGTCGCTCACCGTGGCCGACCTGCTGCAGAAATTCGAGGAGGTCTCGGGCGGCGAGCTCGCCAACGACCGCATGCTGCTAAGCTAAACCTACCAAAAAGGGACAGGTTTATTTTGGCAGGTTTTATCTGCGCAAACGTCAAAACCGCCGCTAAGGGACAAGCGCCCTTGCGGCGGTTTTCGCATATTATGTCGATAATCCGATATTCAACCAGACATTCTGGCTAAGGACTAAGGAAACTGCCATGAAAAGACCTCTTCCCCGTCTTGCTTGACCGCCGCACTCCTTACCGGCGTGCTCGCCGGCGCCCCAGCTTACGCCACCGCGACCGCCCCATCTCAAGTTATCGGCCCGTCCGATGTGATCGGACGGGCTTCTTGGTGGGTATCATGGTTGGACGATCATTAGGAGGTTTTCCCTACATGGAATTGTTTGAGCCGATTCTTCATTTCTTTGAGCAACGGTGGGTCCACAACATCATCTGGGCCGTCATCTTGGCGATAGGCACCGCCGTCGCCGCCAAGGTCGTATCCAAGACCCTGAACCATCTGCTTAACCGAGACGATAACCCGCTTCCGGCATCGAGTATCTTCATCAACATCGCGCGGGCCGTCATCTGGATGATCGGCGGCAGCTTTATCCTCGACAACTGCTTTGGCATTAACGCAAACGCCCTCGTTGCCGCTCTTGGCGTCGGCGGCATCGCCATTTCGCTCGGCTTTCAGGACACGCTGTCAAACCTTATCGGCGGCATGCAGGTGACCTTTATGGGCATCATCAAGCCCGGCGACAATATCGAGGTCGGCGGCGTATCCGGCGTGGTCCAAGACATCACTTGGCGCCATACAACGATTGAGGATGCCTGTGGACAGACCATCATTGTGCCCAACTCCAACATTTCCAAGAACACACTCGTGCATTTGATGCCCTTTGGGCGCGTGGCCGTGCCCGTTGCCGTAAAGGACACGTCCAAGTGGGCTTCCCTTGACGTGCTGGCAGACGAGCTGACCAGCGCCACCAAGGCCGCCGTGCTTCCCATCTCGGGCTTTGACAAGGAGCCCTACGTACTCTTTAGCGAAATCGGCGACTTTGGCATCAAAGGAAAGATCATCTTTATCGTCAGCGACGACAGCACCACTTTCACCGCTGCCGACGCCTGCATCCGCGCCATCGCCCCCATCATCGCCTAACCCGCCAAAAAGGGACAGGCACCTTTGTGGTGGTTTTCATTCGTGGTACCATGGTTCATATAGTTGTTTAAACGACTAAGGGAGCAACATCATGGAAGAGGCCTATCGTCAAGCACGCAAGCGCGGCGAGCAGGGACGCCGTCGCGCCATCAGCCAAAGCGAGCACCCGTACCTTACGGACCTCGACAGCCTCGTTGCCCAGCTCCCCTTAGGTCAGCGAGAGAATGTCGGCCTAAGGGATATTCCGCTCGAAATGGTCGTCGGCACAGTCACCAAAGGCCGTCAGTCCGCCTTTTCATGCAACTTTATGCCCCTGCTGCCGTTTAACACTGAGTTCGCCCGCAAGTGGTCCAACCTCTACGACATCCAGGTAACCGAGGGCTATCGCGATCTCATCATCGTCACCGAGTTCATGCATCGGTTCTATGTCCAGGAAGGCAACAAACGCGTCAGTGTCCTCAAATTCCTGGACGCTCCAACGGTTTCGGCCAGGGTCACCCGTCTCTACCCCGGCACATGGGATTCCGTCGAAAGCCGCCTGTACGGTGAATTCTGCGCGTTTTGGCGCGTCTGCCCCCTATACGAAATCGAGTTCTCGCGTGAGGGAAGCTACGAGACGCTCGCCAAGATGCTCGGTCGGAACCTTATCGAAAAATGGCCGCGGAAAAAGGTCGACTACCTGCGCCACACCTTCCTGCTCTTTAAGCGCGCCTACCTTCGCGCAGGCGGCGACCACCTGGACATTACGCCCGCCGACGCCATGCTCGTCTACCTCAATGTGTACAACCAGGACCGCCTGCTGGATACGCCGACGGATATCGTCGTAAACCGCCTGTGCAAGATTTGGCGCGAGCTGGTCATTGCCGGCAAAAACGACGAGGACAAGGTCGATCTTGTCGAAGCGCCGAGCGTCGATGAGGAGGAGTCGCCCGCCAAGTCCACCTCCGGCGTGCTCAACTTCTTTATGGGCAAGACTGTCTATTCGGCGGCCAACCCCCTGCGTATCGCCTTTATCCATGAGTTCCCCTGTGCGGCGTCGAGCTGGGACAGTCTGCACGACCAAGGACGTCAGTATCTCGATGAGCACTTTGACGGTATCGTGCGCACCGAGGCGTTCGAAGACTGTCACGATCCGGACGTGTTCTACGCCGCCGTGGAAACGGCTGTCAAACATGGAGACAACGTCATCTTCTCGACCTCGCACCGCCTGATGGAATACACGCTCAGAGCTGCCGTTGAGTATCCCCAGGTTCGGTTCCTTAACTGCTCTATCGGCCTTCCCCACCAAAGCGTCCGTTCGTACTTTGGCAAGATGTACGAGGCCAAGTTCCTCCTGGGCGCCCTTGCCGCCAGCATGGCGGACAACCATCGCATCGGCTACCACGCGTCGGTCTTCGCATCCGGCGCGCTCAGCGAGATCAATGCCTTTGCCATCGGTGCCTCGCTGCTCGACCCCCGCGCGCAAATTATCCTCACCTGGGGCGATGTGCCCGCCGGCGGTCTCGCCGAGGCCATGTGCCGCGAAGGCGTGAGCGTCATGACCGGCGCTGACATGTCAAAGTCGCTCGAAGACCCTACGGCCTACGGACTCCACCGCCTGGTCGATGGCAAGGTTACCGGCATCGCCATGCCGGTATGGAACTGGGGCCGTTACTACGAGCTCATCGTTCGCAGCCTTCTGCACGGCACGTGGGACGAGACCAGCGATGACAACCAAGTGCGCGCCGTCAACTACTGGTACGGCATGAGCTCCGGCGTTATCGACATCCGTTACGCTCCGGGCCTACCCTACCAGACGCGCAAACTCGTGCAGTTGCTCCGCAACGGCATTGTCGAGGGATCCATCAACCCCTTTGGCGGCGAGCTCCACAGTCAGAACGGCGTGGTACAGATCGAAGGCTTCCCTCCGCTGCCGAGCACGCAGATTGTCGAGATGAATTGGCTGGCGGATAACGTGGTAGGCACCATTCCGCAGCTCGACGATGAGCCGAAAGTCCCTGCCCTATGAAAATCCTTGCCATAGCCGATACCGAAGAACGATGCCTTTGGGAGTGCTTTCGCAAGGAACGCTTTGAGGGCGTCGACCTGATTTTGTCCGCCGGCGATCTGGACCCGGACTATCTTGAGTTTTTGGTTACGGTCATCAACAAACCGCTCATCTACGTGCGCGGCAATCACGATGACCGCTACGCACGTCATGCACCGGGTGGATGTATCTGCGTAGAGGACAGCGTGTACACGTACCGAGGGATTCGCATTGCGGGCCTTGGCGGGTCCATGCGTTATCGCGACGGCGCCAACATGTACACCGAACGCGAGATGTCCAAGCGCATGCGTAAGCTGTCGCGTAAGGTTAGGATGGTCGGCGGGTGCGACATTCTGCTTACCCATGCACCCGCCGCCGGTATGGGTGATCTGGACGATCTGCCGCATCGAGGATTCGAGTGTTTTAACACAGCACTCGAATCCTGGAATCCCGACTACATGGTGCACGGGCATGTGCACCAAAGCTACGGTTGCGATTTTCAGCGCGAGCGTCAGCATGTGTGTGGAACGACGATCATCAACGCCTGCGGCTATACGCAGTTTGAGCTCGACCAGACGCACTACCCCATCCGCGGCTGGCAAGCAGCTTGGCTCAACTCACAAACCATGCGCCGCGAGCTCAAACGCCACGAAGCCATCGAGTCTTCAACAGCCAGAACACCCTGGTAACCACCATAAAGGGGACACTGTCCCCTTTATGGTGCTTTTGACGCGATAGCAAGAAACCCGGTCCTGCACAAGGCAGAACCGGGTTTCTTTAGCAATGCTTGCTGTACTCAGGCAGTAACTAGCAGTTACTCAGCCAGGAAGTCACGCTGGACAGCGGGATCGACCTTGACGCCAGGGCCCATGGTGGAAGACACGGAGATGGACTTGACGTACTTGCCCTTAGCAGAAGAGGGCTTGACGCGCAGAATCTCGGTGTACAGGGCAGCGTAGTTCTCGACGAGCTGCTGCTCAGAGAAGGACTTCTTGCCCAGGGGCACGTGGCAGATGCCGTAGCGGTCGGCGCGGTACTCAACGCGGCCAGCCTTGAGCTCGGAGACCATCTTGGCGACGTCCATGGTCACGGTGCCGAGCTTGGGGTTCGGCATGAGGCCACGGGGACCAAGGATCTTACCGATGCGGCCAACCTTGGCCATCATGTTCGGCGTAGCGATAGCGGCGTCGAAGTTGATCTCGCCCTTCTGAATCTGGGCGACGAGCTCGTCGGAACCGATGATGTCGGCGCCGGCAGCCTCAGCCTCACGGGCCTTCTCGCCCTCGGCGAAGACGGCAACACGAACGGTCTTGCCGGTGCCGTGGGGCAGGGAGATGGAACCACGGATGTTCTGGTCAGCCTTACGAGTATCGATGCCCAGACGGAAGTGAGCCTCGACGGTCTCGTCGAACTTGGCGGTGTCGAGCTCCTTGATGAGCTTGGCAGCCTGAAGGGGGGTGTAGAGCGTGGCGCGGTCGATCTTCTCGGCAGCGGCGTTATAGCTCTTACCATGCTTAGCCATGTGCATTACCTCCTGTGGTTAAACGGGCGTGAGCCCTCCCACATCGTATCGTGTGCCCTATTGCACACATTTAACGGGCGCCCCGGTCGGAGCACCCGCCGTTACCATAAGAAATCGCTACTCAGCGATGGTGACGCCCATGGAACGGGCGGTACCGGCGATGATCTTCTTGGCGGCGTCAATGTCGTTGGCATTGAGGTCCGGCATCTTGATCTCGGCGATCTTGGTGAGCTGCTCCTGGGAGAGCTGACCAACCTTGTCAGCCTGGGGCTTAGCGGAACCAGACTTGAGGTTCAGCTCCTTCTTGATAAGGTGAGCCGCCGGCGGGGTCTTGGTGATGAAGGAGAAGGACTTGTCCTCGTAGACAGAGATCTCAACGGGGATGATGTCACCCTTCTTGTCCTGCGTCTCGGCGTTAAAGGCCTGGCAGAACTGCATGATGTTCACGCCAGCAGCGCCCAGGGCGGGGCCGACGGGAGGAGCAGGGTTTGCTGCACCAGCAGGAATCTGGAGCTTAATGACGTTGGCAACCTTCTTCTCAGCCATGGTCATTCCTTTCGAATCACGAGTGTGAAGTACTTGCTATATCGTAAGCACGCACGTGTTAGAAGCACTCCTGAGATGAGCAGTCACAGAAGAAGCACGCTCGCGCGAACGGACGAAAACTTAAGCGATGACAGCGACCTGGTTAAAGTCGAGCTCGACCGGCGTCTCGCGGCCAAAGATCATCAGTGTGACCTTGAGCTTGCCAGCCTCGGTGTTAACCTCGGAGACCTTGCCATCAAAGTCGGTAAGCGGGCCATCGGTGACGCGGACGGACGTACCGACCTCAATATCAACCGAGGTGCGCTTGGGCGAATCGCCCTTACCGGGACGACGAGTCATCTTGTTGTACTCGTCGCGGGAAAGCGGAGCGGGCTTGCCGTTGCCGCCTAGGAAACCGGTGACGCCAGGCGTGTTACGAACACACGTCCAAGCATCGTCATCCATCTCCATGCGGACAAGGACATAACCCGGGAAAATCTTGGAATCCTTGGTCTCACGCTTGCCACCCTCTTTAATCTCGGTGACACGCTCCATAGGAATCTCGATATCAAAGATACGGTCCTGCATGCCCATAGTCTCGATTCGATGCTCGAGATCGGACTTAACACGGTTCTCGTATCCAGAGTAAGTGTGAACGACGTACCAACGCTTAGACATGGTTTAGCCCCTCAATCCAGAGAACAGAGCAAGAGCCTCGCCAAAGCCAGCATCGAGCAGAGCGATGACGACGCCGACGACGATCAGAGAAGCGCAAACGACGACCGAGTAGTTCACGAGCTCCTTCTTATCGGGCCACGTGACACGCTTCATCTCGGACTTGACCGAAGCGAAATACTTCTTGGTGCGGGCGAAGAAACCAGGCTTCTCGTTCTTCTTGGACTTCGCAGCCTTCTCGTTCTTCTTGGCAACGGCCTTCTTGGCCTCAACCTTGGAGTTGGCGGCAGCGTTGTTGGCAGGCGCCTGCTGCTGAGCCTTCTTCTTGTTCTTCTTGTTGGCCATTTGGGTTACCTCCGCGCAATGCGCTTATACATGAGTAAACCGTAAGCCCCCAATTGGGAGCTTACGGAATAATGACTGGCACGCCAGGAAGGACTCGAACCCTCAACACTCGGTTTTGGAGACCGATGCTCTACCAATTGAACTACTGGCGTATGTGACTAGAGACTAGCGAGTCTCTTTGTGCAGCGTGTGGTGACGGCACCAGGGGCAATACTTCTTGATCTCCATACGATCAGGCATGGTCGACTTGTTCTTGGTGGTCGTATAGTTGCGGCGCTTGCACTCAGTGCACGCAAGAGTAACTAGAGTACGCATGTATCCTGAACCTTTCATTTCCGCCCCGTACGGGCACGAGTTGTTACTTTATCAGCTCCACGTAAGTGCTGTCAATGAAAACCTCGAGTCAATTGGTTCTCGGTGGATCCATTCATATTTGGAACACATCAATGAAGCCATCGAGATCTAATCGACGGTGCATCCAGGACCATTGTCGATCCTCTCGACACCAGCAACGGCTCAATATCCATTGCAGAAAAGAACCCGGCACCCATATAAGTGCCGGGTTCTCTAAGTCAGCTATATCAAAGAGCTAATTTACTCAATGATCGTGGAGACGATGCCCGAACCGACGGTGTGGCCACCCTCGCGGATAGCGAAGCGCAGGCCCTCCTCCATGGCGATCGGGTGGATGAGGTCGCCCTCGATGGTGATGTGGTCACCAGGCATAGCCATCTCGGTGCCCTCGGGGAGCTTGACCGTACCGGTAACGTCGGTGGTACGGAAGTAGAACTGAGGACGATAACCATCGAAGAACGGGGTGTGACGGCCGCCCTCCTCCTTGGTCAGAACGTAGATCTCACCGGTGAACTTGGTGTGCGGGGTAACCGAACCGGGCTTGCAGAGAACCTGGCCGCGCTCGATGTCCTCGCGCTTGATGCCGCGGAGCAGCAGACCGACGTTGTCGCCAGCCTCGCAGAAGTCCATGGACTTACGGAACATCTCGATACCGGTAACGACGGTGTTCTGGGTATCCTTGATGCCGACGATCTCGACGGGCTCGTTGAGCTTGAGCTCACCGCGCTCGACACGGCCAGTAGCAACGGTACCACGGCCGGAGATGGTCATAACGTCCTCAACGGCCATCAGGAACGGGAGGTCGTTGTTACGAGCAGGCGTCGGGATGTACTCGTCGACGGCCTTCATGAGCTCGCGAATGGCGTCCATCCACTTGGCGTCGCCCTCGAGAGCGCCCAGAGCGGAGCCACGGATGACGGGGATGTCGTCGCCGGGGAAATCGTACTCGGAGAGGAGCTCACGGGTCTCCATCTCGACGAGGTCGATGAGCTCGTCATCGTCGACCATGTCGCACTTGTTCAGGAAGACGACGATGTAGGGAACGCCGACCTGACGGGCGAGCAGGATGTGCTCGCGGGTCTGAGCCATGGGGCCGTCGGTAGCAGCGATGACCAGGATAGCGCCGTCCATCTGAGCAGCGCCGGAGATCATGTTCTTGACGTAGTCAGCGTGGCCCGGGCAGTCAACGTGAGCGTAGTGACGGGCAGCGGTCTCGTACTCAACGTGGGAGACGGAAATCGTAATGCCGCGCTCGCGCTCCTCGGGAGCCTTGTCGATGTTCTCGAACGCAGTGAAGTCAGCCTTGCAGCCCTCGGTCTCGGAGAGAACCTTGGTGATGGCAGCGGTCAGCGTGGTCTTGCCGTGGTCGACGTGACCAATGGTGCCGATGTTAACATGCGGCTTAGTGCGCTCAAACTTCTCTTTGGCCATAAAGCCCTCCTCTTAACAGGTCGTCCCCGGACGGGACTTTGCCTTTATACCATAGTGGCCTCTCAACATACTATTGAGAAGCCACCGTGTTACCTATGGTAGCGGTGACTGGATTCGAACCAGTGACGCCACGGGTATGAACCGTGTGCTCTAACCAACTGAGCTACACCGCCGGATGGAGCCTGCAACCAGACTTGAACTGGTGACCTCTTCGTTACCAACGAAGTGCTCTACCGACTGAGCTATACAGGCACTTGACGGGTGGGAGCTATAGGATTCGAACCTATGTAGGCAGAGCCAACGGGTTTACAGCCCGTCCCCATTAACCACTCGGGCAAACTCCCAATCGTTCAAGTATCCGCAGGTCCTTTGGTCTTTTGGACCGCCGCCCCCGCGAACGAAGAAGATAATACGATGCCACCTTGGGGGCTGTCAACGAAAACCTCTAGATACACGGTGCCGGGCGTATCTATATAGCCGTGACCTGCGGTTTTATTGAGTTTGGATATGAAGGACAGTGGTTTTGGATACTGAGGTGACGTTTCCCAAGGTAACACTTTGCTGTAGTGGAGTACACCTTCAGTATCGAACTTCGATACCAGCTTATTTGCACCTATATATAGGTCGAGATCGGGGCTGCCCAGACAGAAGATTGCTCTTCCCAGGCAAAATCGAGCGTGGATTTTCTTCCGTTTGAAATCGAGCGTGGATAATCTCCCACTTTGCCGTGCCATCGAATCCAAAGTGGCAGATTATCCACGCTCATTCACTAGGCGGAAGATTTTCCACGCTCGTGTGTCCGATAATCCACGCTCGATGACGATGACCAACCTCGCCCCGGCCTATGTCTCGACCTGTAACAGTAAGAGGGTTATTCCTCCCCTATCTGTTACAGATCGAGATGTTTCGCAGAAACCCCCGCTTACGTCTCATTCTGTAACAGTAAGAACGGTTTTCAGCCTCTTCGTGTTACGGATCGAGATGTTATCGGCCTTCCCTTGGCAATGTTTCGATCTGTAACTATAAGGAGGGTCTTCAGCCCACTCGTGTTACGGATCGAGACAAACCTGAAGCTTGGTTGGCGCCAAACACGCTGACTTATCGACATAAATAGAAACGGGCCCTGTCCCACAAGGGAACAGAGCCCGAAACTCTCATGGAGCCAGTGACAGGAATCGAACCTGCAACCCACTGATTACAAATCAGTTGCGCTACCGTTGCGCCACACTGGCACACTTGGCGCTTTCGCGCGAAGCCAATTAAGAATAAAGGAATTGCTGACGAGGCGCAACTGGCCGCACGGCGTTATACAAATATGCAAAATCCAGCAACAACAGGTACCACGCCCGTCCATTTCTGTCAGTTCGCCCTCAATCTTAAAACTATTCGTCAGAACGAATAGTTTTTATTACAATGAAGAAGATAAAACTATTCGTTCTGGCGAAGGGTTTCACGATGTTGACCACGAAGGAAGCTGCAGAGCTACTCGACATCACCCCGCGCAGGGTGCAGGAGCTCATAAAAAACGGAGCACTTGAGGCACGCAAGGCGTCTGGTGTATGGCTCATCGACAAAGACAGTGTCAACGCACGACTCCGCTCCGTGACCAAAGCGGGGGGACGCCCCCGTCGAGGCCATGGAAAAAGCGAGATTACGTTTACCCTCATGAACCGCACGCACGAAGTCGCCCAGCTGGTCTACAGCACATCGCGAAAAGACTTTACCCACATCGGTGCCGACATCGATTATACCCACGCCCCTATTGGAGTACTTGGCCCCAATAGTCCCGTGTCGCTCGACTCTTTCCGCATTTGGTGGCGAGGCCGCGGTATCCCGCTCGCGCGCATTGGGCTTGCATCCCTGTTGGCAGAAGCAGCAGTCGATGTTCCCGACGAACTCATCCAGCGAAATCTCGGCCTCTCCCTATCCGACCAGTATTGGATTAGACCCCAAGATTCCGGTCTCGCGTGGGAGGATATTAACTTCTTCAATAATGCTTTTGACGACGTCTCTCTGTCCATCGCACCCTTCGCACCAGAGGGCAAAGCAGCCGCCGCAAAGCCCGATAACACCTCGGACGGCAACCTTCAGAAGTATTGGACATGCGAGGGTGGGCGTCGAATTCTGCATAAGGCAGGAGCGCACCTGAACCAAGAACCATATAACGAGCTGGTAGCGACCGCGCTCCATCGTCGCATCCTAAACGCCTGCGATTATGTGCCTTACTCGATCGAGGGCACGGGCACTTCCGCCCTGAGTATATGCGATGTCTTCTTAACTGATGAAGAAGAGTATGTCCCTGCGTTCTATGTAAACCAGTACGCAAACGCAGATGAAAGACTAACCGACTACGAGCGATATGTAGCAAACTGCGAGAAGCTCGGGGTAACAGGCGTCAAGGATGCCCTTGACCGCATGATCGTGTGCGACGACATCATCGCCAACTATGATCGTCATTGGCGTAACTTTGGCCTTGTGCGAAACGTCAACACGCTAGCCTGCAGACCTGCCCCCATCTTCGATTCGGGCTCATCGCTCTGGTGCAACGTTTCTCTAGAGGAGCTTCAGGCAGGAGAGCACAGTTTTACCAGCGCGCAGTTTCATTCAAGCCCCGCAAAACAAATGCTGCTCGTCGAGGACATGGGCTGGTTTGACGACGACAAGCTCGAGGGTTTCGTTGACGAGGCAATCGAAATCCTGTCCAAAAACGACGCTCTTACAGCGAGACTGCCTTATCTAAAAGAGGCGCTAACATGGCGCCTCGAAAGAATGATCGACATCGCTGAATGGAGTTAGCGAGACAGCATCGCTCCGCCAACTCCCCTACCTCCCGCGCAGAGCCTTGAGCTTGGCCAGGGCATCGGGGCTCAGGCGACTGCCCAGGGTCATCTTGATCTGCGGGGCTTCCTCGGCCTCGTGAACGTCGTTATCGATCTGTTTGATCTCGTCCACCAGCATACGGCTCGAGATGCGCGTGACGCCCTTGCCCATGACGACGGCCTGGATCGTGCCGTCACTCGACACCACGGAGCACGCGCGGCCTTCCTCGCGTGCCTCGATGCAGAGCTTCTGCACCACGGTATCGGCAGAGACGCCCGTCGGCGAAAACTCGATGCGCACGCCACGGGCCGGCAGGTTGGGGCGCTCGCTGGAGATATTGCCCGCGCCGTCAAACACGATTACGGCCTCGTAGCGGCCTTGGGCAAACGCGGCAACGTCGTTGATGAGGGCGGTGCGCGCCATATCGTGAACGTCGCTGGAATACGGATCGTCGGAATGGTCGTAGACGAGCTTTTCGTAGCGCGGCGTGCAGTGGATCACGTTGTAGCCGTCGACCACCAGCAGCTCGGGCTTATTGGAGTGCACCGTCGAGACTGGGTCGGCGATGGCCTGCGCAAACGCATTGCCGCCCACACCATAGGTCGCGGCCGAAACAATCGGCTTGGCCGAGCCCTCGCCAAAGCGCTTGGCCTTGGACTTGGCGCGGTTCTTCTTGGACATGCGCTACTCCTCCCCCATGAGCTCGCCGGCATTGCGGCGCAGCCACTCAAAGCACAGCGCGGTGGTCGCCTGGGCCACGTTGAGACTCTCGGTCATGCCGCGCTGGGGAAGCTTGGTCAAAAAGTCGCATTTCTCGAGCACCAGGCGCGAGATGCCGTCGCCCTCGGAGCCCATGACGAGCGCCACGCGGCCCTCGAAGGGAGCATCCCAGCAGCTGCCCTCGGCGTGCTCGGAGGCACCGCCCACCCAAAAGCCAGCGGCCTTGAGGTCATCGAGCGCACGGGCGATATTGGGAACCTGTGCGATAGGCAGGTGCATGACAGCACCGGCAGAAGTCTTGTAGCTGCCAACGGTCACACCGGCGGCGCGCTTGTTGGCAATGATGACACCGGCCGCGCCCACGACCTCGGCGGAGCGCACGATGGCGCCAAAGTTACCGTCGTCGGTCACGTGGTCGAGCACCACGACAAGCGCCGGACCGTCGCCCGCGCGGTCGAGAATATCGGCGACATCGGCATAGGGGAAGTTGCCTACCTCGAGTGCGATGCCCTGGTGAGCGCCATGGCTCGACAGCGCATCGAGCTGTGCACGCGGCACGTACTTAATGCGGACACCCGAAGCGTTGAGGTCATCGACCAAACGCGACAGGGCAGCATCGCGCTCCCCGCCCTCGGCGATGAGCGCGCACTTGATGGGAAAACCGGTGCGTAGCGCCTCGGCGGCAGCACGACGGCCTTCGATAAACTCGCCCTTGGGAGCCTGAACGTTGTCGCGGCCACGCTCGCGCTGCGGACGCGCTGCTTGGGTGCGCTCGCGCTGACCCTTGGGAGCGGCAGCGCGGTCATTACGGCGAATCGGACGCGAGCCAGAAGCAGCCTGCTTGCCTCCACGCGGTGCACGCTTGCGATTGTCGGCCATAAAACGGCCTCCTTTAAATACTTTTCAAACAGGACAAAAGAAGCGACCGCTTAAGACGAATAGCTCAAGCGGTCGGTACGGGTTTTCCAAGTGCCCGAGATTGCCGTGAAAGAGGAGCGACGCGTACTTGAGTACGCGAGCGACGGTTTGAACGGCAAGGTCGGGTGCTTGGGAAACCCGCGGGGATTAGAGAGATTTGATACGGGTGCCGGCGGCGGTATCCTCAATGGTGAGGCCCAGGTCCTTGAGCTGGTCGCGGATGGCATCGGCCAGATCCCAGTTCTTGGCGGCGCGGGCCTCGGCGCGGGCCTCGAGAATCTTGGCAGCGGCCTCGTCCACGTCGTCACCCGTGTAGGCGACCAGGCCGGCGGCAACGCCCAGCAGGCCCAGCGGCAGCTCGACCTTGGGCTCGGGAAGCTCAACGCCAAACGTATCGAGCAACTCGGCCAGCGTGTCGGCGGCGGCAAGCGCGGCGGCCTTGTCGGCAGCTTCGCCCGCCTGCTCCAGGTACTGGTTGCACTCGGTCACAAAGCCAAAGACGGCACCCATGGCACCGGCGGTGTTAAAGTCGTCGTCCATGCACTCCTTAAAGGCGGCACGGGTCTCGGCGGCCTTGGCGACAAACGCCTCGGCGGCAGCCTCATCGGCGTCGGCCGTCGCGTGGCTTGCAGCCCAGCGCAGGTTCTCGACCGTGCCGGCGATACGCGTGAGCGAGTTCTCGGCACCCTCCAGGCGCTCCCAAGAGAAGTCGAGCGGCGAGCGATAGCTCGTCTGCAGCATCAGCAGGCGCAGAGCCGCGGCAGAGTGCTGCTCGAGCACCTCGGCCAGCGTAAAGAAGTTACCGAGCGACTTGGACATCTTCTCGCCGTCAACCAGCAGCATGCCCGTGTGCATCCAGGTGTTGGAGAAGCCCTGGTGCCAGGCGCAGGTGGCCTGGGCGCACTCGTTTTCGTGATGCGGGAAGGCAAGGTCGGAGCCGCCGCCGTGGATGTCAATCGGGGTGCCCAGGTAGCGGTGCACCATGGCGGCGCACTCGGTGTGCCAGCCGGGACGGCCCTCGCCCCAGGGGCTCGGCCAGCTGGGCTCGCCGGGCTTGGCGGCCTTCCACAGGGCAAAGTCGAGCGGGTCGTTCTTGTCCTCGTTCTCCTCGATGCGCGCGCCCACCATAAGGTCATCGATGTTGCGGCCCGAGACCTGACCGTAGTTGGGATCGCTGCGCACGGCAAAGTACACATCGCCGTTATCGGCGGCGTAGGCGTGGCCCTGCTCGATAAGCGTCTTGATCATGGCGATCATGGGGCCGATCTCTTTGGTAGCGCGGGGGCGCACATCGGGATCGAGCACGTTGGCGGCGCGCATGACGCCGATGAACTTGTCGGAGAACTCCGTCGCGACCTCGGCAGCCGTACGGCCTTGCTCGTTGGCGCGCTTGATGATCTTGTCATCGACATCGGTGAGGTTCTGGGCGAACGTGACCTCGTAGCCGCTCGCGATGAGCCAGCGACGAATCACGTCAAAGCTGATGAACGTGCGGGCGTTGCCGATGTGGATGTTGTCGTAGACCGTGGGGCCGCACACGTACATGCGGACCTTGCCGGACTCGATGGGCTGGAACTCTTCCTTTTTATGGGTAGCGCTGTTGTAGATACGCATTCGTTACTCCTTAACGGTTTTCTGTAGCAGGCAGACGGCCCAGGCGCCGATCCCCTCGCCTTGGCCTTCCCAGCCGAGCTTTTCGGTCGTAGTGGCGGCGACGCCCACGTTTTCGACGTCAACGCCCAGAGCACGGGCAAGGTTGGCGCGTATGGCATCGCGGTGCGGGGTGATTTTGGGCTGCTGGCAGGCAATGGTGCAGTCGGCATCGACAAACTCAAAGCCCAGCTCGCGCGCATAGTCCATCACGCGAGCGAGCAGCACCATCGAGTCGGCGCCCTCATAGGCAGGATCGGTGTCGGGGAACAGTTTGCCGATGTCTCCCCCGCGGCAGGCGCCCAAAATGGCGTCGGCCAAGGCGTGCGCGAGCACATCGGCATCCGAGTGGCCCAGCAGACCGCGCTCGTAGGGAATGTCGACCCCGCCGATAATACATCGACGACCCTCCACCAGACGGTGAACGTCATAGCCGTGTCCAATGCGCAGGTTACTGAACATGGGGAAGGTCCTCTCCCTCGGCCATGCGACCGAGCAGAATCGCGGTTACGGGACGCAAGTCCTCGGGTACCGTCACCTTAAGGTTGTCGCGTGGGCTCTGGACGCAGCGGACATGCCCACCCATGCGCTCGACCAGCGAAGAATCGTCGGTCCCGATAAACCCATCGGCGATGGCTGCGGTGTGGGCGCGCTTCATGACGTCGACGCTAAAGATCTGCGGCGTCTGCGCGGCCCAGTACAGCTCGCGTGGCGGCGTCTCGACGATGTTGTCGCCATCGACAATCTTGAGTGTGTCGATGGCGGGCTGGCCGCACACGACACCATCGAGGGCACGGTCGCTCACGAGCACGTCGATAGCATGGTCGATGGCCTCAGTCGTAATGAGCGGACGAGCGCCATCGTGAATGGCGACGTATTCAAAGCCTGCCGGAACCGCATGCACGCCGGCACGGGTGGAATCCTGACGGGTATTGCCGGCATCGGCAAAGCTGATGGGCGTGTCATAGTCGAACGGGTCGATGGCCAGGCGGCGCATTTCGGCACGACGCTCGGCAGGACACACCACCACGATGTGGCCGACCTTGTCGCTCCGATCAAATGCGCGGATGGACCAGCTCATGAGCGGACGGCCCGCTACATTGACGAGCTGTTTGCCACCGGGGTTACCAAAGCGCTGGCCGCTGCCACCGGCAACGACCACGGCGCATACGGGCGCCATTATGCGTTCCCCTGTTTGGTGCCCTTCATGCGGTACAGCGAGTCCGCAAGAATGGCAGGGTTGTTAACGCCAAAGTCGCCTAGGCGCTCCGGGTCCTCGCTGATGTCATCCATGAGCTCCTGCAGCGAGCCGTACTCGTCGACAATCTTCTCGGCCACGCCGTCGCGCACGACGGACACGCGCGAAAGCGTGCGCAGGCCCAGCGGCGTCATGACGGAGTCCTCGTCCAGGTCGTCGTAGCCCAGAACCGCCGCCACATGCTGCGGATCGGACAGGTCCTTAGGCGTCATGCGAGCGAGCTCTGCACGAATCTTCTCGGCGTTTGCCTCGGAGGAATCGCTCGCGTAGTCGCGGATCATCAGGTCATACTCGGTATCCATACTGGAGCCGGCGAGCTGCTCGAGCTGCATCTGCACGAGCTTGCCCTGGTTGCCCAGCTTGACAATGCAATCCTTAAGCTCGGTCTTTGCCTGCTGCATGATCTCGAAGCTCGAGAAAATACCGGTAATGTCGGCGAGCGTAACGTAGTCGTCGAGCTCGAGGGCCGTCAGGCGCAGCAGGGAGCGATCGAGCGACTGACGGGTAGTCTGGAGCGTGGCGACGAGCTGGTTGACCGAGCTCATGATGGTGGTAACGGGCTGGATCTCGTAGCTCTTGCCGTGAACATACACGTTGACAACGGCACGACGGGCCGAGACCGAGATCACGATGGCATCCGTGAGCACCGACATGCGAGCGGCGGTGCGGTGACGCATACCTGTCTCGCTCGTGGCAAGCGAGGGATCGGGATTGAGGTGGAAGTTGGCGCGCAGGATCTGGGTGAGGTCACCGTCGATGACGATGGCACCGTCCATCTTGGAGAGCTCGAACAGACGGTTCGAGGTGAACGAAATGTTGAGCGGGAAGCCGTCGTTACCGGCAGCGAGCACGTTTTCGGTGTCGCCGACGCAGATAAGGGCGCCCAGGTGACCGGCGATGATCATGTCGAGGGCGGTGCGGATCGGCTGACCAGGTGCCGTCAGGCGGATGGCCTGTTCCATACGCTTTTGCAGCTCGTTCTTATCCAAGGCATCGCTCCCATCGTATACGCTCCATAAACGCTAAATAGTTTCTCACGGTTTGTCCCTGCGGCGCTTGCGAAATCCGATGCTTACAGAATGAGTTGATTTCCGATCTCAGCCGAACACATTGAGCAAATAGGACGTTCCCGCAGCTACCCGAACGCCCCCGAGGCCCCTCGCGGGCCCCGGGGGCGGCATTTCCCCAGTTGAAGGAACGGTGGAGATGTGTTTCGAT